>CATLFX010000070.1 GCA_949935795.1 uncultured Oscillospiraceae bacterium | reverse complement strand
CGACGGCTTCACCCACCTGCCCCCCTCCGTGTCCACCGAGGTCAATAAGCTGGTCTACAAGACCTCCCGCTTCCCCCAGGCCAAGGAGATCAGCGGCCCCATCGAGCTGCACCTGTGGGCCTCCATCGACGCCGAGGACGCCAACTTCTTGGTAAAGCTGTGCGACGTACTGCCCGACGGCACCCGGATGCCCCTCATCCGCTATGGCGCCCTCCGGGCCTCCCACCCCCTGGACGAGAAGAAGAGCCAGATCGGCCGGCCCGTCCACGACAACACGGTCTCCGTCCCGGTAACCCCCGGCGAGATCAGGGAGTATGTCATCGAGATCAACCCCACCAGCATTGTCATCCCCGCCGGCCACTGGCTGGAGCTGGAGATCACCAGCCAGTGCCCCAACGAGTGCCACACCGAGGCCTGGACCGGCAAGGTGGGCAACATGAATGTCATCCCTTCCAGCACCACCACCGGCTACAAGATCTATCGGGATAACAACCACCCCTCCTATGTTCTGCTGCCTCTGGTGCCCTACACCCCGGCGGAGAACTGGGTCCAGCCCTTCTCCGACACCGACGAGATTGAGGTGGAGGACTGAGAAGCCGCCCCCTTTTGGAGCAGGTGCGCCCCACTGGCGCCTGAAAAATGAGAGGAGAATGACCAAAATGGGCAATTATGTGTACGAGAGCGTCAAAGCGGAGTTTGAACAGTGGAAGGGGCAGGGTCTGTCCCTGAACATGGCGCGGGGCAAGCCCAGCCTGGAGCAGCTGGAGCTGTCCCGGGGTCTGCTGAACGTTCTGGACTTTGACGACTGCGTGGCTGACGGGGTGGACGCCCGGAACTACGGTGAGCTGGCGGGAATGCCCTGTGCCCGGCGCTACTGGGCCGAGCTGCTGGACATCACCCCGGAGCAGTGCTTCGTGGGGGGAAACTCCAGCCTGAACATGATGTATGACCTCATCGCCAAGGCCTGGTCCAACGGCCTGCTCCACAGCGAGAGGCCCTGGTCCCAGGAGGAGAAGGTGAAATTCCTGTGCCCCGTCCCCGGCTACGACCGGCACTTTCGGGTCACCGAGTCCTTCGGGATTGAGCTGATCGCCGTGAAGTGCGGCGAGGGCGGCCCAGACATGGACCAGGTGGAGCGGCTGGCCGCCGACCCCCAGGTGAAGGGCATCTGGTGCGTGCCCAAGTACTCCAACCCCGACGGCTTCATCTACTCCGACGAGGTCATCCGCCGCATCGCCGCTCTGAAGCCCGCCGCCCCCGACTTCGCGGTCATCTGGGACAACGCCTACTGCGTCCACGAGATCCGCGGGGACTATGTCCCCTTCCCCGACATCCTGAAGCTGTGCGCCCAGGCGGGCAATCCCGACCTGGTCTTTGAGTTCGCCTCCACCTCCAAAATCACTCTGCCCGGCTCCGGCATGGCGGTGATGGCGGCCAGCGTGGCCAACATCCAGCACATGAGCAAGCTGATGGACGCCCAGATGATCAGCTGCGACAAGCTGAATCAGCTGCGCCTGGTGCGGTTCCTGAAGGACAAGGCCCACACCCTGGAGCTGATGAAGAAGCACGGCGACGTGCTCCGTCCCCGGTTTGACGCCTTCCTGCACGCGCTGGAGGAGGAGATCAAGCCCCTGGGCATCGCCCGGTGGACCAACCCCAACGGGGGCTACTTCATCAGCCTGTACACCCAGCCCGGCTGCGCCAAGCGGACGGTGGCTCTGTGCAAGGAGGCCGGCCTGGTGATGACCGGCGCCGGCGCCGCCTACCCCTACGGCAACGACCCCGACGACAGCCACATCCGCATCGCCCCCTCCTTCCCCGCCCTCAAGGACGTGGAGATGGCCGCCAAGGTCTTCTGCACCTGCCTCAAGCTCGCCACCCTGGAGAAGCAGGGCCAATAAACGCATTCTGCCGGCGGCGGTCCCCAGGGGCCGCCGCACGCCCGGAAAAAGGAGCGTCA
>CATLFX010000069.1 GCA_949935795.1 uncultured Oscillospiraceae bacterium | reverse complement strand
CTGCTGGAGGAGGGTGTCCAGGTTTTGAAACTGTTCACCTGCCCGGTGGACAATGTGACGGAGTTCAACACCGCTGTCATCCGCGCGGCGGAGGAGCGGGGCATTCCCCATACCCTGGAGCGGATCACCGCCGCGGACCTGGAAGCCCTGGCCGCCCAGGGCTGTGAGCTTCTGGTTTGCGCGGGGTACTACTACCGGGCCCCCGTCACGGACGCCTTCCCCATGGTGAACTTCCACCCCACTCCCCTGCCGGTGGGCCGGGGGTCCTGGCCCATGCCGCGGCTCATCCTGGAGGGCGCGGCATACGGCGGCGTCACCGCCCATAAGATGGCGGCGGACTTCGACACCGGGGACATCCTCCTGCGGGAGCGGTTTCCCCTGGGTCCCAGGGAGGACCACCAGACCTACATGGAAAAGGTTTATGAGAAAATCCCCTCCATGGTCCGTGCGCTGGTCCGCCGCCTGCCGGAGGTGCTGGAAGCCGCCCAGCCCCAGGGCCGGGGGGAATACTGGCCCCTCCCCGCCGAGGCGGACTGGACCGTCACCCCGGATATGGACGCCGCCCGGGCCGACCTGATCCTGCGGGCCTTTTACGGCTACGAGTGCGTCTACCGGGACGGGGCGCAGAAAACGGAACTGACCGGCGGCCGGGTGGTGCTGGGAGACCCGGCGGGCCGGCCCTTCCCGGTGAAGGGCGGGTACATCGTGGCAGACCGCGTCAGGCCGCTGACATAGACCGCCTCACTTCGTCAGCAGCTCAATGGCGGCCTGGAGCTGGTTGTCCCCCTCTCCCCCTATCACCGCGCCCTGGTCCAGCTCCAGCTCCGCGTCGGGGGTGATGCCCTCACCGATGAGGGAGCGGCCGCTGCCGGTGCAGTAGGCGGCGGTGGACAGCCCCACCCCTCCGCCGTTCGCCAGCGGGAAGGTGATCTGGGAGTAGCCCTTGCCGGAGGTGACCTCTCCCACAATGGGGGCCCCTGCGCTCTCCCGCAGCTGGGCGGCCAGCAGCTCCGCCGCCGAATAGCTGTCCTTGTTCACGATGGCCACCATGGGCAGGTCTATGCAGCTTTCGTCCGACTGGGTCACCGACCGGAACCACCACCGGGGCTTTTGGGAGAACACCGGCCCCTCGGGGAGCAGGTAATCCAAAATCTTCTCCAGCTCGGCAATGTACCCTCCAGGGTCGTTCCGCACGTCCACAATGAGAGCCTTGGCCCCCTGGTCCACCAGGGCGTCCACCTCCTTTTGAAAGCTGTCCGCCGCGCCGGAGTAGAAGTTGTCCAGCTTCACATAGCCCACGTCCCCCTCCAGCAGCCTCCCGCTGGCGGAGGGGCTGCGGAGGGTGGCCCGGGTGCAGGTCACGCCACAGGTACTTCCATCCTCCCGCAGCAGGGTGAGCGCCACCTGAGTGCCCTCCTCTCCCCTGATGCGGTCCGAACCCTCCTGCCGGGCATCCCCGGCCAGGGACACCCCGTCGGCGGCGGTGATCACATCCCCCGCCAGCACCCCGGCCTGGTCCGCCGGACCGCCCTCGGTGACGGACCGCACCAGCAGGCCCTCCTCCCTGGTGAAGTCGACGGTGACGCCCACCCCTACGTAGTTGTTGGCCCGGCGCTGGGTGAGTTCCCGGTACTGCTCCTGGGTGCGGTAATAGGACCAGCGGTCCCCCAGGCTGTCTACAAAGACGGCCAGCCCCGCGTCCGCCGCGCCGTCCAGGTCCGCGTCCGCCTCCACAAAGGCAAACCGGGCCAGCAGATAGGTCTGCACCATGGCTATGCCGCTTTTCCCCAGCAGAAGGCACCACACCCCGGTGGACAGCGCCAGCGTCAGCACCACCGCGATGAGCACCTTGACCCAGCCCGCCAGCCACCGGGGCTTCTTCTCTGTGCGTACCGTCCGCTCTTCCATATTCCAGACCTCCTTAAAGAAAATCAAGCAGGGGCGCGGGTTTTCCCCCGCGCCCCTGGGTCAATGTGTTCTTTAGGAACCTCTGAACAAATGCGTCTGCGGCGCTTTGCGGATCTTTTCCGCCACACCTTCGTTGTGATTTCTTGAAATAAACACAATTATTCCTGCGAAATCCCGCCTCGTTGTGGCGAAAAATCTCTC
>CATLFX010000068.1 GCA_949935795.1 uncultured Oscillospiraceae bacterium | reverse complement strand
TATCGGGGCTGATCTCATCCGCCAGCACGATGGTCCCATCGGGCAGACGGCCGAACTCCACTTTGAAGTCTACCAGAATGATGTCCCTGTCTGCCCAAATCTCCCTGAGCAGCCGGTTGACTTGAAAAGCATAGCCCCGGATCAGGGCCAGCTCCGCCCGTGTGGCCAGCTTCAATGCCGCCGCGTGGTCATCGTTGAGCAGCGGGTCACCCAGTTCGTCATTTTTGTAGGAAAATTCCAGAGTCGGCTCATCAAAGGCCGTCCCTTCCTCCACGCCGTATCGCTTGGAGAAGGAGCCCGCCGCCAAATTTCGCACAATGACCTCCAGCGGCACAATGGAGACCCGCTTCACCAACGTTTCCCGAGGGCCCAGCTCCCGGACAAAGTGAGTGGGGACCCCCTGTCTTTCCAGCCGCGCCATCAGCAGATTGCTCATTTGGTTATTGATGACTCCCTTTCCCTGGATGGTCCCCTTTTTCGCTCCGTTGAACGCAGTGGCGTCGTCTTTATAGGACACGATGAGCAGTTCGGGATCTTGGGTCGCATAGACCCTTTTTGCCTTTCCCTCAAAAAGTAATGTCTGCTTTTCCATTTTCTTTCCTCCATGTATCTCAAATTTCTGAATCGGCCTTGCGTTTCCGCTCCATCGACGCTGCCACGAACTCCTGGAACAGGGGGTGGGCCCGGTTAGGCCGGGACTTCAGCTCCGGGTGGAACTGCCCCGCCGCGAACCAGGGGTGCCCCGGCAGCTCGATAACCTCCACCAGCCGCCCGTCCGGGGACAGGCCGGACAGGGCCAGCCCCGCCTGTTCCAGCCGCTCCCGGTAGTCGTTGTTGAACTCGTAACGGTGGCGGTGGCGCTCGCTGATCTCCTGCGCGCCGTAGACAGCCGCGGCCAGGGAGCCCTCCTTTAACCGGCAGGGGTAGCTTCCCAGCCGCATGGTGCCGCCCTTGGCCGTCACCCCCACCTGGTCGGGCATGAGGTCGATGACGGGGTGGGGCGTTTGGGGGTCCAGCTCGGCGGAGTGGGCCCCCGTCATGCCGCACACGTTTCGGGCAAACTCCACCACCGCCAGCTGCATCCCCAGGCAGATGCCCAGGAAGGGGATCTTGTTTTCCCGGGCGTACCGGATGGCCTCGATTTTGCCCTCGATGCCCCGGTTCCCGAAGCCGCCGGGCACCAAAATGCCCTGGACGCCCGCCAGCAGTCGGTCTGCCGTATCCGCCGTGACCTCCTCGGAATTGACCCAGCGGATGTTCACCGAGACGCCGTTTTCGATGCCGCCGTGGGTCAGCGCCTCCGCTACCGACAGATATGCGTCGTGCAGCCCCACGTACTTGCCTACCAGGGCGATGGTGACGGCTCCCGCGGGATGCTTGGCCCGGTGGACCATGGTGGCCCACTCGGTGAGGTCCGGCGCGTGGCAGATCAGCCCTAAGCGCCGCACCACCACGTCGGCCAGCCCCTCCCGCTCCAGCATGAGGGGCACCTCGTACAGCAGCTCCGCCGTCAGGTTGGGGATGGCGTGGTCCACGGGGATATTGCAGAACAGGGAAATCTTGTTCAAAATGTCCTGGGGAACGGGGGCGTCGCTGCGGCACATGATCACGTCGGGCTGAATGCCCAGGCTGAGCAGCTCCTTGGCCGAGTGCTGGGTGGGCTTGGACTTCAGCTCCCCGGAACCGGGGATGGACACGATGAGGGACACATGGATGAACATCACGTTCTGCCGCCCCCGCTCGGCGGCCACCTGCCGGATGGCCTCCAAAAAGGGCTGGCTCTCAATGTCGCCCACCGTGCCGCCGATCTCCACAATGGCCGCGTCGGCGTCCTCTCCCTCCAGAGAGTAGATGTGCCGCTTGATCTCGTCGGTGATGTGGGGGATGATCTGCACCGTACCCCCTAAATAGTCCCCTGTCCGCTCCCGGTTGAGGACGTTCCAGTAGACCCGCCCGGCGGACACGGAGGAGTTGACGGTGAGGTTTTCGTCGATGAACCGCTCGTAGTGGCCCAGGTCCAGGTCGGTCTCCGCCCCGTCGTCGGTGACGAAGACCTCCCCGTGCTGATAGGGGGACATGGTGCCCGGGTCCACATTGAGGTAGGGGTCCAGCTTCTGCACCCGCACCCGCAGCCCCCGCTGTTTCAAAAGCCGGCCTAAAGACGCCGCCGTGATGCCCTTGCCCAGTCCGGACACCACGCCGCCGGTGACAAAAATATACTTTGTCATACAAATTCACTCCCACTCCACCGTAGCCGGAGGTTTATTGGTAATGTCATAGGTAACGCGGCTGATTCCTTCCACCTCGTTGATGATCCGGGTGGATACCCTGTCCAGCAGCGGATAGGGTATCCGTGCCCAGCTGGCCGTCATGAAGTCAGAGGTGGTCACCGCCCGAAGCGCCAGGGTGTAATCATAGGTACGCCTGTCCCCCATCACCCCTACCGAGCGGGTATTGGTCAAAACCGCAAAATACTGGCTGAGATTTTTGTCCTCACCGGCCCGGGCCACCTCATCCCGGAAGATAAAATCGGCCCGGCGCAAAGTATCCGCTTTCTCCTTTGTCACCTCACCGATGATGCGGATGGCCAGCCCAGGACCGGGGAAGGGCT
>CATLFX010000067.1 GCA_949935795.1 uncultured Oscillospiraceae bacterium | reverse complement strand
AGTAGGGCGAGGCCAGGGAGCGCAGGGTCCCGTCCGCCTCCGACAGGCACAGGCCCCAGGGCTCCCCCGCCCGGTCCGGCGAGGGGATGTCCCGGTTGGAGATGACCTCCACCCCCTGGGAGGCCAGGGCGCTCATGGCGTCCGCGTCCACGCAGAACCACTTCAGCCTGATCCGGGCCCGGGGGTTGGTCAGACGGGCCCCCAGGGCAAAGGCGTTGATGCTGGCGGGCACGCCGAAGATGGGGTTGGAGGCTACGTAGCCGATCTCCCCGTCCCGGCTCATGGCCCCGGCGATGGCCCCGGTGATGAACTTCCCCTCGTAGATCCGGCTGTAGTAGGTCCGCACCCCGGCGTAGGGCATGGCGGCGGAGCAGTTGAGTATCCGGATGCCGGGGTACTTGGCCGCCAGCTTCCGGCAGGCGCTGATGAGGGAGGGCGTGGTGGCGAAGATCACCTGGACGCCGCTCCCGGCGGCCTCCAGCATGGCCTTCTCCGCCGTCTCGCCGGTGTGGACGCCGTTGTAGACCTGGACCGTCACCTTGTCCCCCATCACCGCCTCCAGATACTGCCGCCCCAGGTCGTGGGCGTGGACCCAGTCGCTCTCCTCGGGGGAGTACTCGTTGATGAAGGCCACGTTCAGGTGGTCCGGGAACACCGCGTGGAGCAGGCGGCCGAAGAGGTTGGGGGATGGGGCGTCCTCCGCCTTCTGCTCCTCGGTCTCCGTGCTGACGGAGATGGGCTTGTCGGCGGCAAAGAGCTTGATGTCCGGCCACACCGCCGCCACCGACTTGGTCAGCTCCGCGGCGCTGAAGCTCCACAGCTGCTCGAAGGAGTACACCCGCAGCCACACCAGCAGGGCGTCCGACGGGGTCACCGGCAGCTCCTCGGGGCTCTGCTTGCGCAGGGCGTCCCGGAAATAGGTGAGGCCCGCCACGAAGTGCTGGCGCTCGTCCGCCGTCCAGACGTGGTCCGGCTCGAAGCCCAGGGCCGCCTGGAGCTTGGCGAAGCTCCCCGGACGGCTGAAATACACCCGGTACAGCCCCGTCATCCGGTAGGAGGCCATGAAGTCATAGTAGGCCCGGATGGCCGGGTCGTCGGACCAGGCGGGGACCACCCGGATCACATAGCCGGGGATGGTGGGCGCGCCGTAGCTCTTGAGGACGCTGACACGCTTGTTGCCCTCCTGGACGTAAAAGCGGCCCATGTACTCATAGCAACGGATGGGGTCCCGGATGCCCTCGTCCCCCAGATGGGCCGCGCACAGGGCCATCCACTTCTGGGCGAACTCCGTGTCCATGTCCAGCAGGGGCATGAAATCGGAGGCGAAGGCGCTGCGCCGCCCGGCGCTCTTGGTGCCCACGACCTGTTCGGTGGGCACCTCGATGACCCCCATGTCTACCCGCCCCGTTACCATGTGCTCGTCCAGTATCTCGTCCAGCACCTGGGGATAGGGGTAGCGCCCCCGTAGGATGCACTCCTTATAGGTCTTCTGGCCCTGCTTTAGGGCTCTGATATATTGATCGGTCGCTTCCTGTCTGCTCACAAGCCGCTCCTCCTTTTGATATCCTACACATATTCCCGCAACACCAGCTCCGTGGCGCCCTGGTTCAGCCCGATTTCCAGGCGCTTTACCCGGGGGTGGCGGGCGTATACCCGGCGGACCATCTCCCGCAGCTGGGTGCCGCCGTGGTAGCCGTGGACCACCTCCAGGCGGTAGACGGAGCCTCCCGCCCGGCGCAGGGCCGCGTCGATGGCCGCCTGGGCCTGGGTACAGGTCATCCCGTGGATGTCCAGACGGATCGTCCCGCTCTGCATGGTCCGGCGCCTCCTTATTGTATGTGTGATGGGTATATTTTAACAGTTTGCAGCGCCGCCGTCAACTGCCGCCTTTGCGCGGCTGTTTATATTGCTTATGAACTGGACATAGTTCCAGTGGAGGTGACTATCTATGGAATGTCAAGCCCCGAATGAAAAAATAAGCAATTAGAAAAAGGGCGCACTAAACCAGGCCCTCAAGGAGGGCTTCAAAAAAGAGGATATAGGATTAGCGGATCAGTGCCGGATCGTAGGGGATATTCTTGGTTTGCAGAGTGAAGATCACCCGCAGCAGCTTCTTGGCAACATGGGTCATGGCAACCTGATGGGTCTTCCCCTCAGCCCGTTTCTTGGCGTAAAACTCAGCGAAAATAGGTTCGTTGGAAACAAGGGGAAGGCAGCAGTTGAGAAGGGCACAGCGGAGATGAGGAGAGCCATGCTTAACCATGTGGCCGGTGGATTCCGACTGGCCGGATTGGAAATAGCCGGGTTCCAGGCCGGCGAAGGCGAGCATCTTGGAAGGATTCTTGAACTTGCTGAAATCGCCATACTCAGAGAGGATGACGGCGGTGGAAGAAGCTCCAACGCCGGGGATGGAGAGCATGGGCGGGTCAATACCACGGACACATTCTTCGATCTGGTCATCCAATTCCTCCACCTTGGCGTCCAACTGCGTGTAGAGTTCCAGAAGGATGGACATTTCCTGGAGAAGGAAGCCGGTCGTACAGCCAACGGTGTTCTTTGCCAGGGTCTTGAGTTTGACAAAGTCATTGAGAGAGAAGTGTCCCCGCGAGATTTTACGAAGGGGTTCATAAGAGCGTGTGTTCATGCTGGCGATTCGTTCCGGCGATTGGTAGTGGTCAAGGATGTACAACGCTGTGGCGGAGAACTTTCCCTTGAAAAAGGGTTTGAATTCGGGAAACATCTTGTCCAGAACGTTGGTCAACTCCACCAGTTGGCGGGAACGCTGGCGGACGAGGCTGCTGCGGAATCTTGTCAGTGACTTTAGCTGGTCCAGGTGGTAAAATGAGGGCGGATAGGGCTTGTACTCTACCGTCATCAGGTATTGGGCAACATTACCAGCGTCAATGGGGTCTGTTTTTGTATTCCTGAGAGATTTGCCATGAACGAATCGGGATACCAACAGAGGGTTGAACTCCATGAACGCGAAGCCGTTTGCTTCCAGGAACAGCTTCAGATTCTGCCCATAGTGACCGGTAGCCTCAAGCCCTATCTTTTTCTCTCCCGGCAGACTGTCGAGCCGCTCCTTCAGCAGGGAAAAGCCCTCGCGGTCATTCCTGAACGACCACGAGGGCTGGATGGTGTCACCAATCTCGTCTATGACGGCGCAGTCGTGCTTGAACTTGGAAATGTCGATTCCTACAAAGTACATGGTTTCCTCCTTTTTTTGTATGCACTGCTGTTTCCGCACCTGACTTGCCCCTGTACTCACGCAAATTCAAACGTCAAGCGTTAACTATCTAATCACCATTTCAGACAAGCCGCTGCGGTCTGAGTCACCTCCGAACAGTCTGGCTGTAGATCTTATGTACAAATCCGCAGTGCTTGTGCTGATTATAT
>CATLFX010000066.1 GCA_949935795.1 uncultured Oscillospiraceae bacterium | reverse complement strand
CCTGTTCGCCACGACTTTTTACAAGGCGTGCCGGGACATCGTCAAGCTGGCGGACGTTTTGGGCCATTCCTCCATCAACACCACCCGGATCTATCTGATGACCACCGGCGCGGAACACGCCCGGCAGCTGGAACAACTGGGGCTGGTGACGTAGTTTCGTCAGCGGGAGTTCGTGCTGGGACTCATTGTGGAGGCCCTCGATGAGGCTGAGCGCGAAGCCCAGGAGTGCATGGGCAAGGAGCACCACAACAACTGATATCACCCCAGGACCATTCCAATCGGAGTGGTCCTGATCGATTACATTGACGGCAGCCGGAAGGAGGTTGACATGGCGTTACAGCAAAAGCGTCCGGGAAATGCGGCGGACAAGCGCAATTCCTGGGCGCGGGGAAATGGTACATACAGTATGCGAGGAGAACTTAAGCACGGCATCGCACTGCGAAAGCGGGAGCTAAACCGGAAGGTCCACCACTCAAAGCTAGTGCTGCAGCACAGCTCATACAAACACATCAAGCCCACACTCAAGATAGTGGATTTCAGTTAAGGCCAAGCCCCTGGAGGCCAAAAGCAACTCAGCCCCTTTGAGGCCCTTTGTGCCCACCCTTGCGCCGGGTGGCATCCGTGCCCCCACCCAAGGGGTGAAACGCAGTGTCGGCCCCCGTGTGGCCCAGCGTGACGGCCTTCCCACCCCACAACAGCATAGAGACAGCACAGCGCCCCCAATGGTCTGGCAACTGAACCATCGGAGGCGCTTTTTTCGTTTCAGCCAGCCAAGACGGGCGCCACATCGCGCCAGACGTCCTCCAGCTTCCGGGGCTGAAATGCCCGGCTCTCCTCCGCCGTGGCGGTGCGGATGCGGTTCAGTTTTCCGCAGTCCGGGCACTGGCAGGGCTTGGCCGCCGCTTCCAGCTCGAAGTGGCAGTGATCGCAGACAAACACCATTTTTCCACTCTCCTGTGCGTTTCAATATCTGAGGCACAGCCATCGGCTGTGCCCCACTTCTCTGGAAACAGTATACCACCCGAGCCCTGCTGTATCAACCCATAGTGGTACATTCTGCATTATCCACAAAATAGAGTATACATAACAACCGATTCCCAGCCCTTTCCAGGGAAAAGCAAGTCCTGCGGGGGCTTCGGGCATCCGTCAAAACAACGAAAGCGAAATGACTGAACAGGCCGGGAGGGTGCCCCCAATTGTGGGGTATCCTCCCGGCCTGTTTTGCGTTTCAGCCGAAGGAGGTGAACACCATGAGACAGCGGACAGACCAAGATGAGTTCTGGAAATTCACGGGCGAGGAGATGGAAAAAGCCAAAAGCACGGACCTGCCGGACCTTTTGGAGCACCTGGGGTATCACCTGAAACGGGTGGGCAGCTATTACACTACCCGGGAGATGGACAGCCTGATGATCAAGAACCGCCGGACCTGGAAGCGGTACTCCAGTGGAAAGGGTGGGGACGCCATCACCTTTCTCCAGGAATTTGAGAACATGGGCTTCCGGGAGGCGGTAAATTATCTGCTGGACTTCAATGGCCGGACCGCCCCCGCCATATCCAGACCCAGACCGCCCCCTAAGAAGGAACAGCGCCCCGAGTTCACCCTGCCCCCAGCCAATTCGGACAACCGCCGGGTGTTTGCCTGCCTGCGCAAGCGGGGCATCGCCCCCCAGGTGATCCGGGCGTTCCTCAACACCGGCCTGCTGTACGAGGATGAGAAATACCATAACTGCGTGTTCGTGGGCAGGGACGGCGAGGGCGTCCCCCGATTCGCCAGTAAACGGGGAACCTATGACAAGGACGGCGCCAGCTTCAAGCGGGATGTGCTGGGCAGCGACAAAAGCGTGGCCTTCCCCATCCCCTGCGACCCTTCCGTCCCTTGGGTTCTGGTGTTCGAGGCCCCCATCGACCTGATGAGCTTCTGCACCCTGCACCGGGCGGTCACCAGCAACGCCGTTGCCCTGTGCGGGCTCTACGAGGGCGGACTGAACCGCTACCTGAAGGACCACCCCCATCTGAACCATGTGGTGCTGTGCCTGGACAACGACGGCCCGGGCCGGGAGGCCACGGAGAGGCTGCGGGCAGAGTACGAGGGCCGGGGGCTGAAGGTGTCCACCCGCACCCCGAGCAAAGGAAAAGACTGGAACGACTATCTTCAAACCCGTGGCCCGCCCCGTGAAAGGGGGCGGTAGAAATCAAGTACATTTCCTGGACGAAAAGGCGGCGGCGGTGGAATACATCCTGTTCCGGGACACGGTCCACCCCTCCCGAGCGCTGCGGCGGGAGGGTGAGCACAGCTACAGTTTTCTGGACTGGGACGATGGCAGGAGAAAGACCGTCCATGTGGCCGCCAGCCTAGAGGACGCGCCGCCCGGCTTCCAGGCCGAGGGCTCCATACAGATCAACGGGTTTTATGTGTCCTGCCCAGAGGACGCCCAAAAGGCTGTTGAAAACACACCAATCGGCAAGAAAAAATCTCAAAAAAAGAAATCGGAGGTGGAGCGTTGAATAATCAGACCCCGGCAAAGGGAACAGGTCCTCCCGGCAGGCCCGTCCTGCCCCTGGAGGCGGAGCGGGAGATCATGGCGGCGCTGGGTGCCAACATGAGGATCAGCTCCGGGGAGATCGCGGCCATTTTGAAAAAGCACGGCGTGTCCGGCGACGCGGACGCCCTCCAGGACAGCTACCGCAAGCGGCTGGGCCAGCGGCTCATGGCCAGCATCCGGGATGAAAGCGGCAGGCGGGAGGTGCTGGCCCACGGCAGCGAGTACGTGGTGGTGGAGTGCTGCGGCGACCGGCAGAAGCTCAAGGCCATCCAGCGCCGCCTCCAGAGTCAGATGAGCGGCCTGAGTGTGTCCGCCGCAAAGACAGGCCGTCGTGTTCGTGTGCTGGACCGGCTGCTGGCCAAGTTCAGAGGGGCGGCCTAACCATGGGTCTATGGAAAAATCTGCGAAAGATAAACAGCGGCCGGAGCACCATAAAAGTGAGCAGAAACGAGGTGAAGCAAGATGAGTGAACCTGTGGAGATCGATCTGGACGCCTTTTGGTCACTGATCGACCAGGCAAAAGAGCACCAGGGCGAGGCCGACGAATGGCTGAAGGGGCAGCTAATCGCGCAGGGTGAGGAGCGGGCTATTGTTTTTGACGTTATATCCGGCGTTTACCGAGGTCTGGCCCATCAATATGGAATCTGGTGCGCCGCCTCTGTCATAGACGAGAGCTGCACCACCAACAGCGGGTTTGACTGCTTTAAAACATGGCTGGTGGGTCAGGGCCGGGAGGTGTACATGGCCGCGCTGAAGGACCCCGATTCCCTGGCCGACGCGCCGGACTACCGGGACCGCCAATTCTGCTCCCTGGCGCTTGCGGGCCGCGGCGCATACGATGGGGACTCCCGCAGCTTTGGCAGCTATGAGCACGTTGTGCTGGAAGAAGAAGTGCGGAGAAGCATCACCTATGGAGACGGTATCGGATATCCCTATGACTGGCCGGACATCCCACCCGGACCGTGGAGCTGGTGGGCGGCAGGCCCTATGGCGCTTATACCTGTCGGAGCAGAGGCAAGCTTGACCAGGAGGAATTGGAGTCGGTGAAGTGGCACTGCCGGGACCAGTGGGAACAGGGCTGGGGCGAGGGTTACGCCCACTGCCCCGCTGAAAGCCCCGGCCTGGGCCTGTACATCCACTTTTGGCAGGACGCCGAAGCGCCGCTGCTGACCCGGGCGGAGCTGGAGGCGGCGC
>CATLFX010000065.1 GCA_949935795.1 uncultured Oscillospiraceae bacterium | reverse complement strand
TTGGCCCCGTCTAGAATGTCGTTGATCGCCGCCTTTGCCGCCCGATAGGAGGCCAGGGCCTCCTCATGCTCCGCCAGATACTTCTTGCTGTACCGTGCGGCCTTGTAGCCGTCGAACACGGGCCGGGTCTTGGCGTAGTCCACCACGGCCCCCATGAGTTTTGTGGTGGAGGCCAGCCGCTCCTCCACTCCCCGCAGCTCCCCGGCCAGGGCGTGGGCCCGGTCCACCGCCTCCGTCGTCCGCTCCGCCAGGGCGTCATAGTCGGTCAGCCCGTTCTCCTGGAGAAACTGGAGGGCGGCGGCCATCTGTTTGAGATTGTATATTTTTGCCCACCGCTCATAGCCTGGGCCCTTGCCCTGGGCCATACGCTGCTGAATGTCAATAATCAGATTGACGCGCCGGGGAGCCGCCGAACGGGGCCGCCCCTGGGCGGGCTTGCGGACGGGGGCCCGCCCGTCGATCACCGCCTCCACGTCCTCCGGGCCGTAGCCGTCCCCCAGGGTGGAAGCCCGGAAGCGGGTGGCCCGGTCCTGGCCGGGAAGCCGGAACGAGATTACCCCGCCCCGGCCCCGCTTCACCTGGACCCCCGCCGCCTCCATCCGCCGGAGGAACCCGGCAAAGTCGGCGGGCCGTTCCGCCAGGGCCCCGTCTATGATCCCCCGTAGCTGCTCCTTGTAGGAGGGAGGCCGGGACGCGCCCAGCCATTGGCCGTAGTGCCGGAATTTTCCCTTGCTATGGAGCTTGGGGTTTTTGATAACGGACAGGTCATGCTCCAGGCATATCCGGTCGGACAGCCGCCGCAGGGCGCGGGCAGAGCCTAAAAAATCCCGGTATTTCCGGGCGCAGTCAAGGGTGGTGGAGTTGTAGTAAATATGGACGTGGGGGTGGGGGCGGTCCGCGTGGGACACCACGAAGAAAGCGTGCTTCCCCTTGGTCCAGCGCATCGCCAGCTCATAGCCGATGTTCAGCGCCTCCTCCGGGTCCAGCTCCCCAGGGGGGAACGATTGGCGGATCTGATAGCACAGCACGTCGGCGTCCCGCTTCTGCTCCCGGCCCGTGATTGCCTTGTACCGGGCCTTGCTCAAAAGAAACTCGCTGTCGGCGGTGAGGGGGTCGCACTCGTAGGAGCGGATCAGGGACCCGTCCAGGGTCTTTTCCGGGTTCTGGCCGTAGTCGAAGCGGTCCGACAGAGAAGCAAAAATCGACTTGTCCCCGCTGATATGGTGGGTTATGAGACGGGTCGTCGCCAGGGACAGCACCCCCTTTCAAAATCGGTTCTCCCTCCCTCTGGACACGGTGTCCAGAGGCGGGGACAGCCGGGGAGCGGCCTGGGCCGCTCCCTTTTGTCACAGGGCCACCACATGGGCCAGCTTCTCCAACAGTTCGGAGAGAGGCCCCCATAAATCGGCGTAGTCCTTTTGGAGCGCCTGGAGCTCGTTGGGGTAGAGGCCGCCGTAGGTGTTCACATGGAGCGCCGCCTGATTGAGATTGTTGGCGCACCGCCGCTGGAGGGACACCAGCTCCCGCACCGGGGAGAGGTCCACCTGGAGCACATAGCCATTGAGGGCCATTTTTCGCATATAGGCCCCCATGTTCAAAATGCCCACCTGGGCCATGCGCTCCTGGATTTGCCGCTGCTCCTCCGGCGTCACCATCACATGAAGATGAACAGAGCGGCGGCGCTTCTTCCCTGCCATACCTACCGCTCGCCCCGGTCCGGGGCCTCCCTTTTGGGGCTGGGCGGGGCCTGCCGTTCCTGGGCCTGCCGCCCCGCCTCCTGCATCTGCCGGGAAATGGAGGGTTTCCGCTCCATGCGTTTCCCAACAGCCGGGTTGTCCTTTTTTAAGATCGCGTAGCCTTGATTTTCTTCCATAAAACCTCCAAAATGTTGACAGTATGGGGCCGAAACAGGGGCAGGACGTGAAATGATACGGCCCGCCCCCGTTCGGCGTCTGGAAAGCCTTGAAAACACTGGATTTTGGGGGACCTAATTGTCAACAGGTCAGCCCCGTTTTTTCCGCATATGGTCCCGCTGCTGTTTCCTATGGGCGGCCTGGGCGCAGGCGGGGGAACAGTAGCGCCGCCGCCCGCCCAGGAGGGCGGGCCGTCCGCAGAGGGGACAGGTCCGCGTCTCCACGGGTCCGGGGGCGGTGAGGGCGGCCTCCAGCAACGGGTCCAGAGGGAGAACCGCCGCCCGGAAGTAGCGGCATAGGGGCCCCGTCCAGGTTTTCCCCAGCATATAGCACTCGCAGTCCAAAGGCAAGCATCCCACGGCCCGGTCATAATTGGCGCACCACTTCACCACCAGGGCCCGGATCGCCGCCCGCTCCTCGCGGGTGAGCTCCCGCTGCTCCATGCCGTCACCTCCCCCCGCCGGGTCCGGCCCGGCTCCGCAGATAGGCCCGGAAGCAGGTCACGCACCGCAGACCCCGCCAGTAGGGGCATCCCTCGCACTCCGATCCCCTGGGGGCCTGGGCAGGCTCCGGGGGGCGGTGGTAGGTGGGCTGCTTCATAAAGGGCTCGTAGGGGCTGTCAGTGAAGTTCACTCGTCCCCTCCCTCGTCCTCGTCGTCCACGTCCCAGGGGGGCGCGTCGTCGTAGTCCTCCGGCTCGTCATACTCGGAAAAATCCTCCTCCGGCTCCGCTGCTTTCTGCTGCTTGGGGCGGTAGATTTTGAAGTACCACCCGGCCCCGCCGCCGATAGCCAGCACCGCCAGGGCCGCCAGGAGCATCCCGGCCCCGCCGGACTTTTGGGGCTCCGGCTCCGGTTCGGGGGCCGGTTCGGGCTCCGGGTCCGGCTCCACCACGGGGGGCGGGGCCTCCGGCTCCTGCCCAGGCTCCGCCAGGGCCATCAGGTCAGAGACGGTGACAGCGTTGAGAAAATACACATTCTCCGCCCCACGCTGCCGGTCAATCACAAGATAAAAAACCGCCTCGTCCGCCGTGGTGATGGTGAAAAACTCCTTGCCGTCCTGGTCCGTGGCGTTGTCCAACACCGTCCCCGTCCCCTCCGGGGTGAACGGCTTGGGCTCCTGGGGCTGCTCCACGGGCAGGGGGTCCACAGGCTCCAGCCCCACCCAGGGGACATACTCGCCGCCCTCGTCGCCTCCGCCCGCGTAGGCGGGAACGGTGAGTACCCCCACCATCAGGACGGCGCAGAGCGTCGCCGCCAGCATACGGGATTTTTTCATTATGTCTCCTCCTTTCTCTCGCCGGGCTTCTGGACACCGTGTCCAGAGCCGTCCCGGAGCTGCCGCAGGAGGGCGGGCAGCTCGTCCAGGGACACGCTCATGCCCCGCACGATGTCCACGATCTCCTCATTCTCGGCCTCCCGGTGCTTCTGCTCCAGCTCTTTCAGCCGGGCCTGCTGCTCGTTGATCTTGGCCTTGACTTTCTCCATCTCGGCCCAAATTTTCGCGCTCTTGCTGACTGCCATTAAAAACCTCCTTGTTCATGGTAAACGCCCCCAGGCGTAAAAATGGGACTGCCAGTAGCTTGTATTCAGACTTGTAAATTGCACCGGGTCCCCACAGTGCAGCATCATTCCGTCTCCCACATAGAGCCCACAGTGGGTCACGCCGTCCGGGTTGGGCGCGTCGTAGGTGTAGCGGAAAAATACAAGGTCGCCGGGCCGTGGGGAGCTGACGGGGGTGCAGTAGTTATAGAGCCCCTGGGCCCCCAGGCGGCCCACGTCCCAGCCGCATTGGTTCAGCACATAGGACAGGAAGCCGGAACAGTCAAAGGACGTGGCCGGGGAGCTGCCGCCCCAGACGTAGGGGTAGCCCAGGTACTTCTCCGCCTCGGTGAGTAGGGCGGCAAAGTCGGGATCGGAAAGATACTGCTCCGGCACGTCGTAGGGCTGGGGTGGGTTGGTGATGTACTTGTCCACATAGCCGGAA
>CATLFX010000064.1 GCA_949935795.1 uncultured Oscillospiraceae bacterium | reverse complement strand
GGCAACACCGTGAAGCTCTGGATCATGAACTTTATCCCCCAGATTACCTTGGCCCTGCTGCTGACGGCCTGGTTCACCAGCCACCGCCACAAGCTGGCCGGTCAGGGCTTCTTCAAGGTCGTTTTCCATATGCCCAACATCATCACGGCGGCCTCCGTGGCCATTTTGTTCAACGCCCTCTTCGGCTATCCCACCGGCCCGGTGAACGATCTGCTTATGACCACGGGCGTGCTGAGCACTCCCTTCAATTTCTCCATCAACGCGACGGCGGCCCAGCTCATCGTGGCCTTTATCCAGTTCTGGATGTGGTACGGCTACACGATGATCATCCTGATTTCCGGCGTCCTGGGCATCAGCCCTGAGATTTACGAGGCGGCGGAGATCGACGGGGCCAACGACGTGCAGCTGTTCTTCCAGATCACCATTCCCAACCTGAAAACCATCCTGCTCTACACCCTGATCACCAGCATGATCGGCGGACTGAACATGTACGACATTCCCAAGCTGTTCCTGCTGGGCGGGCCGGACAACGCGACCCTGACCACCAGCGTGTTTATCTACAACCAGGCGTTCAGCGGGAGCTATCTCTACAACCGGGCCGCCGCGGCCAGCATGATTATGTTCCTCATCATCGCGGTGTTTTCCGGCGTGATCTTCCTGCTGATGCGGGACAAGGACGAGGGGAGGTAACCGGACATGAAACACGCGAAACACTCCAACGGCACGGCCTTTAAAATTGTGGCCTATACCGTGTGCATCCTGCTGACCATCCTCAGCCTGATGCCCTTTGTCATCATGCTCGTCAACTCCACCCGCAGCACCTATGAGATTCAGCAGCACGCCATTTCCCTGGTGCCTTCCACCTACCTGATGAGCAACCTGAGCGTGCTGCTGGGCAAGACCTTCAATCCCATCCGGGGCTTCATAAACTCCATGATCATTTCCGTGGGCTCCACGGCCTGCACGGTGTATTTCTCCGCCCTCACCGCCTATGCCCTGGTAGCCTACCAGTGGAAGGGGCGCAAGACCTTTTTCACCGTCATCATGTGCGTGATGATGATCCCCGCCCAGGTCACCAGCATCGGCTTCTACCAGTTCATGTACCAGATCCACATGACCAACAACTTCCTGGCGCTGATCCTCCCCTCCATTGCCGCTCCGGCCACGGTGTTCTTCATGCGGCAGTTCATGCTGTCCTCTTTGCCTCTGGAGCTGCTGGACTCGGCCCGGATCGACGGCTCCGGGGAATTCAACACCTTCAACCGCATCGCGCTGCCCATCATGAAGCCGGCCATGGCCACCCAGGCCATCTTCTGCTTCGTCTCCAGCTGGAACAGCCTCTTCCTGCCCACTATCCTTCTGACGGACAACAGTAAATACACCATGCCGATTATGGTGGGCCTCCTTCGGGGCGATATTTATAAGACGGAGCACGGCGCGATCTATTTGGGCCTGACCCTGACAATCCTGCCCCTGTTCATCGTGTACTTCGCCCTGTCCAAGTACATCATTGCCGGCGTGGCCCTGGGCGGCGTGAAGGGCTGAGTCTATGGCGGACACGCGTAAGGCCGGGCCGGAGGAGGGAAGCCCCCTCCGGGCCTCCCTGGGCCAGGTCCTCCGCACCCTGGGGGACCTGATTGTCCTCAACTGGCTCTGCGTCCTCTGCGCCCTGCCGGTGGTTACCGCCGGGCCCGCCCTGTGCGCGCTGTACTATGTCACCTTGAAGCTGGTCCAGGGGGAGGAGGTCCGCACCCTGCGGGGCTTCCTGGACGCCTTCCGGGCCAACTTCAAGCGGGGCGCGGCCCTGGGCCTGCTGGTGCTGGCCCTGGGGGCTGTGGCGGCGGGAGACGCCCTCTTCGCCCTCCGGCAGGAGGGGGCCCTCCGGGTCCTCTTCCTGACCGTCGCCACCATCGTGGCGGTGATTGCCCTGACCCTGCTGTGCTATGTGTTCCCCCTTCAGGCCATGTTCCAGAATACCTGGAAAGGGCAGGTGAAGAACGCCTTTGCCCTGGCTTTCTGCTCCCCGGGGCGGACGCTGCTGCTGTGGCTGATCGCCCTTTTGCCCGTCGCCGTCCCGCTGTTTCTGCCCCCGGTGATCATGCGGATGCTGGGCTTTGTGTATTTCATCGCGGGGGCCTCCGGCCCGGCGTGGCTGGCCTCCCGGGTGCTGTGGAGAATCTTCCGCCGGGTGCTCCCGGCGGAGGACGGAGAACCAAACTGAACCCAAAGGAGAATTGCTTATGGATCGAGAAACCGCGCGGCGGCGGGCCAGGGCTCTGGTGGCGCAGATGAGCCTGGAGGAAAAGGCCGGCCAGCTGAGCTATAGCGCGCCGCCTATTCCCCGCCTGGGGGTCCCCGCCTACAACTGGTGGAACGAGGCCCTTCACGGCGTGGCCCGGGCGGGCACCGCCACCAGCTTCCCCCAGGCCATCGGCCTGGCGGCCATGTTTGACGAGGAGCTTTTGGAAAAGCTGGGGGACGTGGCCGCCACCGAGGGCCGGGCCAAGTACAACGCCCTTTCCGCCCAGGACGACCGGGACATCTACAAGGGCCTGACCTTCTGGTCCCCCAACGTCAACATCTTCCGGGACCCCCGCTGGGGCCGGGGGCACGAGACCTACGGCGAGGACCCCTGCCTCACGTCCCGGCTGGGCAAGGCCTACGTCCGGGGTCTCCAGGGCAGCGGCGAAACCATGAAATCCGCCGCCTGCGCCAAGCACTTTGCCGTCCACAGCGGGCCGGAGAGCCTGCGGCACAAGTTCAACGCCGTGGCCTCCCCCAAGGACATGGAGGAGACCTATCTCCCCGCCTTCGAGGCGTGCGTGAAAGACGCCGGGGTGGAGGCCGTCATGGGCGCTTACAACCGCACCAACGGCGAGCCCTGCTGCGGCAGCGAGACGCTGCTGAAAGACATCCTCCGGGGCCGCTGGGGCTTCCAGGGCCATGTGGTCTCCGACTGCTGGGCCATCCGGGATTTCCACACCGGGCACATGGTCACGGAGAACACCGCCCAGTCCGTGGCCCTGGCGCTGAAAAACGGCTGTGACCTGAACTGCGGCGACTGCTACCGCTGTTTGCTCCTGGCCCTGCGGGAGGGGCTGATCTCCGAGGAGGATATTACAATTGCCGCCGAGCGGCTCTTTACCACCCGGTATCTCCTGGGCGTCCTGGGGGAGGGGAGCGAGTACGACTCCATCCCCTATGAGGCGGTGGAGTGCCCGGAGCATTTGGCCCTGGCCCACAAGGCCGCCCTGGAGTCCTGCGTGCTTCTGAAAAACAGCGGACTTTTGCCCCTGAACCCGGAGACCGTGGGCACCGTCGGGGTCATCGGCCCCAACGCCAACAGCCGGGCGGCTCTGGTGGGGAACTACCATGGCACCGCCTCCCGCTACGTTACTGTGCTGGAGGGCATCCAGGACGCTATGGAGGGCCATGGCCGGGTGCTGTACGCCGAGGGCTGCCACCTCTGGCGGGACCGGGTGGAGCCCCTGGCCCAGGCCAGCGACCGCATGACGGAGGCCATGGCGGTGGTGAAGCGCAGCGACGTGGTGGTCCTGGTCCTGGGCCTGGACGAGACTCTGGAGGGCGAACAGCCCGACGAGGGCAACGCCGCCGGTTCCGGTGACAAGGAGGATCTTCTCCTGCCCTCACCCCAGCGGATGCTGCTGCGGCATGTGCTGGCGGCGGGGAAACCCACGCTGGTGGTCCTTTTGGCGGGAAGCGCCATCGACCTCAGCGAGGCCGAAACCCAAGCGGACGCCATTCTCCTGGGCTGGTATCCCGGCGCCGGGGGAGGCCGGGCCATTGCGGACCTGATTTTCGGCAAAGCGTCTCCCTCCGGCAAGCTGCCCGTGACCTTCTACCGGGACGGGGCCCTGGAGGAGCTGCCCGCCTTTACCGACTACGCCATGACCAACCGGACCTACCGCTACTACCGGGGCGAGCCCCTCTATCCCTTCGGCTACGGCCTGACCTACGGCGACGCGGCGGTCACCGCCGTCACCGCCGGGGAGGCCTCCGCCCGGGTCACAGTGGAGAACCGGGGCGGGCGGGCCGCCCAGGAGGTGGTGCAGCTCTATTTGAAGGACGAGGCGTCCCCCGACGCGCCG
>CATLFX010000063.1 GCA_949935795.1 uncultured Oscillospiraceae bacterium | reverse complement strand
AGGAGGGCCCTCCGGGACAGGAGCGGCCAGCACCCCAGGCGGAACGGGAGGACACCCAGCGCCCCCCGGCGGGGCGGGCGGAGGACAGGTGGGACCCTCCCCCGCCCCGCTCCCAGCTGCCGGACGATCCCTGGGACATCCCGCCAAAAAACGGTTCTCAGTCGCAACCAGACTCGCCCGATACCAGAGCCAGCTCCTCTGCTTCCAGAGAGAGCGGCGGGAGGAGTGAGCGGCCCTCCATCCTGGCCCGGCTGGAGGGGTACCGCGTCCGGCTGAGCAGCGGGGAGCGGTCCGCGCCGGTCAGGGAGAAAAGCAGGGCAAAACCGAAGCAAAGATGATCAGTCGCCGCCGTCCGGCCTGTCCCAGTCGATCTGGAACAGATCGTTGGGCGTACAATCCAGCAGCTGACACAGCGTTTCAATGCGCTCCAGCTTGATGGACTGGGTCTCGTTGTTGACCATTTTATTGAAGTTTTGATAGCTCATGCCCAGTTGCTTATATAGCCAGTATTTTGACCTGCCTTGCTGGGCCAGGAGCTCCAGCACCCTCAGTTTCACCATGTCTCATGCCTCCATTATCTAATGTTTCAATAAGATAATAGGGGCGTTTCCCTTTCTGGGTATAGACTGTAACATTAGATAATGCTATAGTCTACCCCAGGAGGGATGATCCATGACAGAGACTGAATTGAGGAAACACCGCTGCTGCTTCAGCGGGCATCGGCCCGAAAAGCTGAAGATCACGGAAAAGGAGCTGGCCCGGCTGTTGGAGGTGGAGATCAAACGGGCCGTCGCCAGCGGCTTCACCACCTACATCACCGGCATGGCGAGGGGGACCGACCTGGTGGCCGCCGAGATCGTCCTGCGCCTGCGGGAGCGTGACGACCGGCTGAAGCTGATCTGCGCCCTGCCTCACCCCGGTTTCGGCCAGCACTGGGGCGGCGGCTGGTCGGAACGGTCCCAGCGGGTGCTGGCCCGGGTGGACCTGACCCGGACCATCTGCCCCAGCTTCTCCTACGCCGCTTACCAGGCCAGGAACGAGTGGATGGTGCGGCACTCAGGGCTGGTGATTGCTGTGTTCAACGGGGAGCGGGGCGGGACGAAAAACACGCTGGACTTTGCCCAAAAGAGCGGGGTCCCGTGCGTGGTGATCGACGGTTAAATTTTGAGTGGGGCGCCCGATGATGGGCGTCCCCCTTGCCATTGGAGATGATGAATTGAACCGACCTGACCGGGCGGGCGGCATTGCCGTCCGCCTCTTCTTGTACCTGTTCGTGGTCTGGGCAGCGCTGCTGTTGGCCCAGTCCCTGGGCGGCGACCGGAGCCCGGCTGGCGGCCTGCCGGACATCCTGACTAATTTGACGGCGGCGCTGGAGCACCCTTTCGCTATCCGCTGGACCGAACATAGCCTGGTGTCCATCCTGGTCTGCTCCGCCCTCTACGCCGCCGCGTTGTGCTACGCCTCCGCCAACCGGGGCAGGACCCGGGACGGGGCCGAACACGGCTCCGCCGCCTGGGGAACGCCCCAGCAGGTCAACGCCATGTTCGCCCAGAAGCAGAACAAGCTGCTCACCCAGAACGTCCGCCTGGGGCTGGATACCCACAAGCACCGCAGGTCGCTGAATGTGCTGGTCATCGGCGGCTCCGGCGCGGGCAAATCGAGGACCTATGTGAAGCCGAATATCCTGGAAGCCAACACAAATTATGTCATTACGGACCCCAAATCGGAGGTTTTGTTTGCCACAGGGGGCTATTTGAAAAGCCAGGGTTACGATATCCGGGTACTGAACTTGGTGAACCTGGAGGAGTCGGACGGCTACAACCCCTTTCGCTACATCCGGGATGAGAAGGACGCCCTGCGGCTGGTGAACAATCTCATCCAGGCCACCACGCCGAAAAACAGCCACAACTCCGATCCGTTCTGGGAGAAATCAGAAACGGCGCTCCTCCAGGCCATCATCCTCATGCTGTGGCAGGAGGCCCCGGAGTACGAGCAGAACTTCTCCATGGTCATGCGGGTGCTGGAGTACGCCGAGGTGAAGGAGGAGGACGAGGAGTACGTCTCGCCCCTGGATCTGCTTTTCCAGTCCATTGAGCGGGAGCGGCCGGACTGCGTGGCGGTGAGGCAGTACAAAGTGTTCAAAATGGCGGCGGGCAAGACCTCAAAATCTATTTTGGTGTCCACCGCCGTCCGTCTGGCCCCCTTCAACCTGCCCCAGATCAAGGCCATCACAGACCATGACGACATGGACCTCTACACCCTAGGCGAGAAGAAGTGCGCGCTGTACGCCGTGATCCCCGACAACGACAACAGCCTGAACTTTTTGGTGAGCCTGCTGTACGCCCAGGCGTTCCAGGCCCTCTACTACAGCGCCGACCAGATCCACCACGGGGCCCTGCCCTGCCACGTCCACTTCGTGCTGGACGAGTTCGCCGCCATGCCCATGCCGGGCTTCACCCGAGAACTGGCCACCATGCGGTCCCGAAATATTTCGGCAAGTACCATCATTCAGAATATGGCGCAAATCAAAGCACTTTTTAAGGATGATTGGGAGACGATTCCGGGAAATAGTGACACGATCCTGTACTTAGGCGGAAACGAGGCGGCGACCCATAAATACATTTCCGAGGCGCTAGGC
The DNA here is from genome assembly GCA_949935795.1 of uncultured Oscillospiraceae bacterium. Lineage (GTDB taxonomy): Bacteria > Bacillota > Clostridia > Oscillospirales > Oscillospiraceae > Enterenecus. The sequence goes on along the minus strand of CATLFX010000063.1, from coordinate 1,526 downwards.
AAGGGCACCATCAACACCAAAACCCACGGGCAGAGCAAGGGCCGCTCCGGCTCCTGGTCCACCAATTTTCAAATCAGCGGGCGGGAATTGCTCACGCCCGACGAGGTCCGGGCCCTGGACAACCGCTACGCCATCCTGTTCATCCGGGGCGCGAAGCCCGTCATGGACCTGAAGTACGACCTCACCAAGCACCCCGCCGTCTGCCACACCGTGGACGGCGGCGGGCCGCCCTACATCCACCATCAGAAGAAACCCAACACCTGGCTCCCGGGCGCGGCGCTGTTCGCCCCGGAGGCCGACCAAAACAAGGAGGAACCCGACCATGAACCATCTGAAAAGCAGTAAGCTCCAGCGCCGGGCCAAGCGGCTGTACGCCTTGTGCGTCTGCCTGGCCCTCACCGCCGCCATGTTTGTCATGCCTGCCTTCGCCGCCAGCGGCGGCGACCCCCTGGACGTGGTGTCCAACCTGTCCGACTTCATCTTTTCCCTGATCCGCGCCGTGGGCCTGATCCTGCTGGGCTACGGCATCCTTCAGGTGGGCCTGTCCCTCCAGTCCCACGACCCCTCCCAGCGGTCCAACGGGATGCTCACCATCGCGGGCGGCATCGTGATCACCTTTACCCGCGAGATCCTCAACCTGATCACCGGCACCGGGGCGTAAGTCTTGCCCGATGCCCGTAACTATGGTATAATGCTAAAAATTGGATACTGGAGGAGAGAGCATGGCAAAACGCTTTGAGTATGACGCCTTTCTCCACGAGGTCCCGGGGAAAGGCGGGGCGTATGTGGTCTTCCCCTGGAACATCCGGGAGGAATTTGGGAAGGGCCGGGTGAAGGTCCACGCCGAATTTGACGGCGTCCCCTATGACGGCAGCATCGTGAACATGGGGTTGAAGGACGCCCATGGCAATGTGTGTTACGTGGTCGGTGTGTTCAAATCTATCCGGGAGCAGCTGGGGAAACAGGGCGGAGATATGCTCCATGTGGTGATCGAGGAGCGTGAGTAAAACGATCAGACAACAAACCAGGGGATGGCAGCGCCATCCCCTGGACTTTTTTCAGAAGCGAGGTGAGAATAATCGGAAGTGGAAACTGGATCGTGGACAACCTGAACTCCGCCCTGTCCACCTGGAACGGCAAGTTGGCGGAGATCTGGACGCTGATCTCCACCAGCCCGGAAAATTTCAAGGGCGGCGGGGTCTGGAACGTGATCGTCAACATCAACGACGGCCTGAAGGCCGTAGGCTACGCCCTGCTGGTGTTGTTTTTCGTCATGGGCGTGGTCAAGACCATGGGGAGTTTCGCGGAAATGCGGAAACCCGAGCAGGCCGTCAAATGCCTGGTCCGTTTCGTGCTGGCCCAGGCGGCGGTATCCCACGGCATGGAGCTGATGACGGCGCTATTCAGCATCGCCCAGGGGATGGTGTCCTCCATCATGAGCTCGTCCGGACTGTCCGCCCTGGAGGCAGCCACCCTGCCTGACGAGATGGTAACCATCATCGAGGACGTGAGCTTTTTGGAGAGCA
>CATLFX010000062.1 GCA_949935795.1 uncultured Oscillospiraceae bacterium | reverse complement strand
GCTGCAGCCGCTTGTACAGCCGGTTCCACTCCGGCCGGTCCAGGGTGCTGCCGGTGAACTTGTCGCTGAAAAACTGGGCATTGGCGTAAGCCCCGCCGTTCGCCGACATGATATTCTCGATCTGCCGTTTTAGACTCTGCTGCCGGGTGCTCACCCGGACGTATGCGTACAGCTTCATGGTTAGGCACCCCTTCATATTCAAACAAGGTGTACTCAGATTAGCTACTCATATGATAGCATAGAACCAGGTGCTTGTCAATAATTTGGGTACTATTTCGATATAGATTGTTTTGGTACTGGAAAGGGCGGCGCGTACCATGGGGCCATGCCGTCGTGTCCATCTGGACAGGCCGGTCGATGGCAAGGGCCTCCGGGCCGGGCCGCTCTGAGCACAATGCCCGGAGCGGCCCTTTCCATGTCGTCCCCACCGAAGCATTTTTCAAAGCATACGGAAGTGCCGCAGGCCGGCCTCAATGACGGCTTCGATCTCCGGCGGGACTTCAATAGGTTCTACGCCCTCCGGCAGTGGTCGGCTCTGGCCTCCCTGCGTGATGATGCCATGTTTCCGCTTGACCTGGGTGACATACCGGGGAGGAACCTTCAAACCATATTCCTGCAATACCCACGCCTTGATATCCCCGTAGGTGGCACGGCGGTACGGCGTAACGTCGGGAGACGGCTCGTAGTCCAGAAAGACGTGCTTCCGGCTTTTCAAAAATTCTCTACCTATGGTGAATGGTGTCGGCGCGGCGGTCGGCTCCGGCGATGGGACGTTCTACACCAATTCGGCGGGTGAGATCGTGATCGAGGGGCTGGAGCCGGGAACGGCCGTTACCGCGCGCGAGATCGCCACGGTGGAGGGTTTTGTCCTGGACGGCGAACCCAAAACAGTCAAGATCAAGGCAGGCGCCCAAGCCCCCGAATTGATCTTCTGGAACGAAAGGGCCGGTTCCCTCGTCATCCAGAAAAAGAGCAGCCTGGACGGCAGCCCGCTGGCCGGGGTGCAGTTCCAGCTCACCTATGCGGACGGCTCCTATGTTGACTATGACAACGGCCACATGAGCAGCAAGGGCCTCTACACCACCGATCAGAATGGTGAAATTCGGATCACCGGGATCACAGGCACCGTCATCGCAAAGGAACTCAAGACATTGCCTGGATTCACCATCGACCCGGCCACCCAGACCCAGACGGTACAGGTGAACGCCTCGGACACGCAGTATCTCGTGTTTTATAACACGCCTGTGGGGAATTTCGAGCTGATCAAGGTCTCGGAGAGCGACCCGACCAAGCGCATCCCCAACGTGACCTTCGAGATCCGCCGCGCCAGTGACGGCGGGCTGGTGGACACCATCACCACCGGCAGCGATGGGCGCGCCACTTTCCAGTTGGACGCCGGGGACTACTATGCGGTGGAAACCGAGTGCCCGAAGGAATTCAAGCTGGATAGTACGCCCCATTACTTCACCATGAAGGACAATGGCGCCGGCACCACTTTGACGGTGAAGAACAAGGCTTTTTCAGGCATCCTGATCCACAAAACCGACAAATCCACTGGCAAGGGGATCTACGGGGTGACCTTCCTGCTGTACGACAGCACCAACACCCCCATCGGGCAGTACACCTCCGATAACAGCGGTTACGTCTATATCGAGGGGCTGACCACCTCCGGCCGCTACTACCTGCGGGAGCTGGAAAATAAGGGGTATGTCCCCGACACCCAGATGAAAACGGTCTATGTGACTGCCGGTCAGACGACCCTGGTGGAGTGGGAGAACATCCCCATCACCGGACAGATCCAGATCGTGAAGAAATCCGCAGACTACAACTCCACCAATGGCCTGCCTGCCGGTACGCTGCTGGAGGGGGCTGTGTTCGAGATCTACGACAAGGCGGGCAATCTGGTGGACACCATCAAGAGTGACAAGCGGGGGCTGGCCGTGTCCAAGCCCTTGCCGCTCTCGCGCTATACCATCCGCGAAACCAAGGCGCCGGCCAATTACGGCGTGAGCGACCAGGAGTTGACCGCCTACCTGGAGCATGAGGGCCAGATTGTGCGCTTCGAGGTGACCAACAAGAGCCTCACCACCGGGGTGTCCATCACCAAGACCGGCCCCAAGGAGGCCATGGCGGGCCAGCCGGTGAACTATGTGCTGTCCGGCATTGCCAACAATTCCAATGTCCGGCTGGACAATTATTATTGGAGGGATACGCTTCCCGCCCAAGTGCGGCTGAACACCATCGTCACCGGGACCTATAACTTCCCCGGCGTGTACAAGATCACCTACCGGGTGAACGGCGGCGAGTACCGGACGCTGGCGGACAACCTGTCCACCAGCAGGAACTACACTTTGCAGGCGTCCCCCGCCGCCCTGGGCCTCGCGGCCAATGAGCGTGTGACGGAAGTGATGTTCGTGTTCGGGCAGGCCCCTGCCGGTTTCGCCCAGGTGGAGAAGCCCCAGATCAAGTGTACCGCCGTGGCCGGTCTGACGGCTGGCAGCAGCTTCGTCAACATCGCTGACGTAGGCGGCACGTACAACGGGGTCTGGGTGCAGGCCATCAGCCGCTGGGTGACCACCGTCTACGGCAAGCCCACCCGTCTGCCCACCACCGGGTATTGATTCCCGCATCCCCTTTCGCACCCAGGGGGGCCGCCAGCAGGCGGCTCCCCTCTACATTATAAATATACCATCAAACCATCACTTTGAAAAGGAGAAATATCTATGCTGAAGATCACCGCAATCGGGAACCTGACCAACGATGTGGAGCTGCGCTCCCATGAGGACGGCAAGCCCTACGCCATCCTGCGGATCGCCTCCGACCGCCGCTACCGGGACCGGGACGGCAACAAGCTCACCGACTTTATCTCCATCAAGGTCCGGGGCGCTCTGGCGGAGCGGTGCGCCGCCTTCGCCTACAAGGGCTGCAAGCTGGCCGCCTCCGGGGATTTCGAGACCATCTGCTTCGCGGAGGACCCCAGCCGCCAGCCCGGTTTTCTCATCAAGGCCACCGAGGTGGAGTTCCTGTCCCCCCGGAAGGTGGAGGAGGCCGCCGGCGCGGCTGACGGCGGCGCTGCGGACGCCGCCTGATGCACAACACCGGGATCATCTGCAGCAGCGCCGAGCGCACCCCCACCGTCCTGCCTGAGATGGCCGAGTTGCTCCCCCCGCTGACGGGGGAGCAACTCGCCGCCCTGGAGGCGGACATCCTCAAAAACGGCTGCTACTCCCCGGTCATCGTCAGCGAGGACATGGTGGTCGTTGACGGCCACAACCGGCAGAGGCTGTGCGAACAGCACGGCCTGCCCTATCAGATGGCCGTGTTCTCGTTTGAGAGTATGCTGGAGGCCAAGCAGTGGGCACTGGATACCCAGAAGGGCCGCCGCAACCTGGACAAGTGGGAACTGGGCAAGATCGCTCTCCGGCTGAAACCGGATATCGAGGCCAGGGCAAAAGAAAATATGGGAACCCGCAAAGACCTTTTGACAACATTGTCAGAAGGTCAGCCGCCTGCCCTGCCCGTCAACACCCGCAAGGAGTTGGCCGATACCGTTGGCATCGGTGAGGTCACTATGGGCAAGGTCATGCAAATCGATGAACACGCCCCTGCCGCTGTGAAGGAGGCCCTGGACAGCGGCGACCTGTCCATCAACCAGGGCCTACAACATCACCCGGCAGGTGCAGGATCTGCCGGAGGAACAGCGGGAGGAGGCCGCCACATTGGCGGTGGAGCTGGCGAAAGCGAAAAAGGAGATCCAGGAGTTTGACGCCGAGTCAGACCGCCGCCATAAGATCGCGGGGCTGTTCTGCAAAGCCTTTGAGCGGGCCGTGCTGCTGGAGCCTACGGAGGAAAACGTCCGTATCTGGGCGGAATGCACCCGTATGACGCCGGAGGAGATCGCGGACAGCGCCAAAGAAGCCCGCGAGCTGGCGGAGGTGTTCGCCGCCATCGCCGGTATCCTGGAAACGCTGCTGCCGGGAGGTGACGGCGATGCCGGATGAGCTGTCCGTCCGCCAGTGGCAGGAGAAGTTCCGGGCCGGGGACTTCAACGCCCAGCAGCTCCTGCTGCAGTATCTCCGCCCCTGCCCGCTGCTGTCCAAAAACTTTTCCCCGCACCATTCGCAAATCTCCTCATTGTGCCCTCGATTCACCGCCAGCAGATAGCAGAACCGGCTGCAA
>CATLFX010000061.1 GCA_949935795.1 uncultured Oscillospiraceae bacterium | reverse complement strand
TCTCCGGGGCCGCTTTTTTCGTTTTCAGCCACCCATGGCAGGTGTGGGATCGCGCCAGACGTCCTCCAGCTTCCGGGCCTGGAATGCCCGGCTCTCCTCTGCCGTGGCAGTGCGGATGTGGCCCAACTTCCCGCAATCCGGGCACTGGCAGGGCTTGGCCGCCGCCTCCAGCTCGAAGTGGCAGTGATCGCAGACAAACACCATTTCTTCCACTCTCCTGTGCGTTTCAATATCTGAGGCACAGCCACCGGCTGTGCCCCGTTTCTTTAAAAATAGTATACCACCCGGGCCCTGTTGTATCAACCCATAGTGGTACATTCTGCATTATCCACAAAATAGAGTATACATAACAACCGATTCCCAGCTCTTCCCAGGGAAAAGCAAGTCCTGCGGGGGCTTCGGCCATCCGTCAAAACAACGAAAGGGAAACTACTGAACAGGCCGGGAGGATGCCCCCAATTGTGGGGCATCCTCCCGGCCTGTTTCGCGTTTCAGCCGAAGGAGGTGGACACCATGAGACAGCGAACAGACCAGGAGGCGTTCTGGAAGTTCACGGATGAGGAGATGGAAACGGCAAAAAACACAGACCTGCCGGGCCTTTTGGAGCACCTGGGCTACCATTTGAAGCGGAGCGGGCGGTATTACACCACCGTGGAGATGGACAGCCTGATGATCAAGAACCGCCGCACCTGGAAACGGTACTCCAGCGGGAAGGGTGGGGACGCCATCACCTTCCTCCAGGAATTTGAGAACATGGGCTTCCGGGAGGCGGTGGATTATCTGCTGGACTTCAATGGGCGGACCGCGCCCGCCATATCCAGGCCCAGGCCGCCCCCCGAGGAGGAGCAGCGCCCGGAGTTTGCCCTGCCTCCAGCCAATTCGGACAACCGTCGGGTGTTTGCCTACCTGCGCAAGCGGGGCATCGCCCCCCAGGTGATCCGGGCCTTTCTCAACACCGGCCTGCTGTACGAGGATGAAAAGTACCACAACTGCGTGTTCGTGGGCAGGGACGGTGAGGGCGTCCCCCGGTTCGCCAGCAAGCGAGGCACCTACGACAAGGACGGCGTCAGTTTCAAACGGGATGTGCTGGGCAGCGACAAAAGCGTGACCTTCCCTATCCCCTGCGACCCCAATCTCCCTTGGGTGCTGGTGTTCGAGGCTCCCATCGACCTGATGAGCTTCTGCACCCTCCACCGGGAAGCAATGTCCAACGCCATCGCCCTGTGCGGGCTCCACGAAGGCGGGCTGAACCGCTACCTGAAGGACCACCCCCATCTGAACCATGTGGTGCTGTGTCTGGACAACGACGGTCCGGGCCGGGAGGCCACGGAGAGACTGCGGGTGGAGTACGAGGGCCGGGGGATGAAGGTGTCCACCCGCACCCCCGCCAAAGGCAAGGACTGGAACGAATATCTCCAGCAGCGTGGCCCGCCCCGTGAAAGGGGACGGTAGAAATCAAGTACAATTAAGGTATTATTCAATCAAAATTGGAGGAAATCAACATGAAACGTATCTTTACTGCGGTGTGCGCCTTGGCCCTGCTGATGGCTGGCTGCACCCCCGCCCTGGCCGCTGAGGCCCCCAGGCTGTCCGCCCCGCCCACCCAGGAGCCGGAGCGGAGCTGCTACTACCCCATCAAGGTGGAGGAGTACACCGCTGGGCCTCTGGACGAGCTTCGCATCGATAAAGTGTACCAGCTCTCCCTGGGCGGCGACCCCTCCGGCATCCCCACCGAGGACTTCACCCGCAACGGGCGGCTGTACTACCTGCTGGACATGGTCCGGAAGGATGAGGTGGGGGTGGACACCCAGACCCACACCGAGACGGTGACCCTGGCCAGCGACACGGACAAGATGGATGCCATCCTCCAGCGGCTGGACGCTGAAATGGAGTTCACCACCGAGGACGGTTACACCGGAGTTCTCCGCCTGGACCACACCAGCGTCCAGGTCACCACGGACGGCTACGCCAGCAAGACCACTTCTCTGTCCGCCACCCGGACCTATCCGAATCTGTCCGAAGCAGACGTCTCTTTGATCCCCAAGTCCATCAACGATAAGGGCCGGACGCTGAACCTGGCCGATGTGCAGTGGTCCAGCGCCGAGAGCACCGATGGCGAGGGCGGCGTGGTCACGCACTACACCGCCACCGCCAGCTACAGCGGCAGCGCCACCAGCCGGTATGCCACGGGATATACGGTGCAGGCCAATTATACCGGCGAGGTGTCTAAGACGGACTGCCAGGTGGTGACCTACACCGCCACCTTCGGCAGCGTGGAGGCCCCGGAGGAGTCCAAGAAGCCCGCCTCTACCGACCCCAGCGCCTCCGTCGACCCGGACAAGCCCTCCGTTCCCTTCAACTGGGCGGAGGTCAAAACTCCGCTGATGATCGGCGGTATGGTGCTCATCCTGGCCATCGGCGGGGCCTTTGCCCTCAAAAAAATTCGAGAAAGAAGGTAGCAGCCTATGAAAAGAAAACTGAGCGCCATCCTGTCCGCCGTTATGCTGTGCGCCCTGTGCGTTGCTCCGGCCCATGCGTTGGAATACAGCATCGACGGCGCGGACGATTACCTGTTCGGGCGGCCCACCAGCGACGACACCATCTACGAGTGGGAGAACCCCAATGTGGACCGCTCCAAGAACACCGCTCTGATTCCGCCCGGCTTCGGCACCCCCACCAGCTACCTGCCGGGAAGCGGTGAGTACCTTACCCCAAACCTGGTCCCCGGCGCACTGAACGGCGGGCTGGTCAACCAGGTGGGCAGCGTGGGCAACCCGGACGGCGGCACCTCTGTGGACGCATCCAACAGCGGCTATCCCGCCGACAACACCAGCATCAGCGGCGGCATCACCATGGACAGCTCCGGTTTCCCCACGGTGAGCGGCAGCGTGTCCACCGGCGGGCAGACCGTGTCCTTCACCGAGGTCACAAGTTCCATGTATTACAGCAACGGCAGCCTGGGCACCCTCAAGATTCCCTCTATTGGCCTGACCGTGGGTGTTTACGAGGGCACCGGGTCCGCCCCACTGCTGAAGGGCGCGGGCCATTTTGAGAACACCAGCATCTGGAATGGAAATGTGCCGGTCGCGGGCCACAACAGAGGTGTGCGGAATGATTTCGGCAAGATCCACACCCTGAAATCCGGCGACATCATCACCTTCACCACGGTGCTGGGCACCCGGACCTATGCCGTCACCAGCGTGACCAAGGTGGATGTGTCCGACACCTCCGGCCTGGCCTCCACCGCCGAGAATTGCATCACTTTGTACACCTGTGTGGAGAACCAGCCCGCCTACCGCTGGTGCGTCAGGGCCCTGGAGCGGGCGGCGTAAGCTGTCCAAAAACACCCCGGACTGTTCGGCGAAAGTGTTCGACTTTGGCCCCCGGTTGTGGTAGTGTTGCGGTTGCGGAACCAAAACACAACTAGACAAGGAGGTCAGCATCATGAAAAAAGGAACAGCCGTCACTTTCGCCGTGGGTGTGTTCGCGGGCGTGGCCCTGTGCGGCCCCGCCAGCGCCGCCGCCCAGCGGTTCACCGCCAACCCCTCCGCCCAGACCTTTTACGTGGACGGGCAGCGGGTCCAGCTCGAGGCATATGAGATCCACGGCAACAATTTCGTGAAGCTCCGAGATATCGGGCAGGCCGTAAACTTCGCCGTGGACTACGATGGGGGCACCAACAGCGTCCGCGTCAACAGCGCCCTGCCCTATCAGGAGGAAGCGGCACCGGCCAAACCTACCCATTCCACCGCTGTCACCGGGGAAAGCGTCCAGGCCGCCCTGGCTGCCCTGCGGAAGCGGTACCCCAACGGCGCACTCTGGCCCTTTCCCTACCGCTCCACCAGCGGTGGACCCTACCACAGCGGCATGAACTGTGCCGGGTGGGCCATCCTGTGCTCCGACGCCGCCTTCGGGGACCTGCCTTGGCGGCGGGTGGACAGCCCCACCTGGGACCAGCTCCGCCCCGGCGATCTGGTGGAGTACGACAACGACCTGGGCGGCCACGTGATCGTGGTGGTGAGCAAGACCGGCGATACCATCACCTTCACGGACAGCGGACCCACCCAAAAGGCATACTGGGGCGGGCAGTACCCCCGCTGGTGGCTGGAGGAACAGCCCGGCCTCATCCTCTATACCAGGTATCCAAATTAAATTTGATCACTGTCTGCTTATAACGCCAAGGCCAGACCGCGAAACGCGGCCTGGCCTTCATCATTTCAAATAGGAGGGAATCATTTTGAAACACAGCTTTGCCAAACGTGCCCTGGCCCTGCTGCTGGCGCTGGTGTGCGTCCTGGGCGTCCTGCCCCTGTCGGCCTTCGCCGCAGGGCTGTCCAGCGCCCCCGGCTCCATCACCCAG
>CATLFX010000060.1 GCA_949935795.1 uncultured Oscillospiraceae bacterium | reverse complement strand
TTCGGACCTGGAGGTGGAGGGGGTAGGGTCCTTTTCTCAGCATCTCCGGGTCGTAGTTGAACTCTCCGATGAGGGTGTGGGCGCCCCGGACCGCCTCCCGGGCCTGGGGGGTGACCACTCCGGTGTCGGTACAAAGTACCAGCTTCTGCGTCCCATCCGTCACCCAGTAGCCCACGGGGCGGGCGCAGTCGTGGCTGGTGGGAAAGGTGCCCACCTCCAGCCCGCCGGCGGCGAAGCGCTGGCCGGGCTCAAAGACCCGAAACCGCTCTACCAGCCCGTCCCACCGGCCGCACAGCTCGCAGGCGGTCTCCTCGGCGGTGTACAGCGGCGCGGCGGTCTGGCGGCACAGCACGGGCAGGGCGGCCACATGGTCGGTATGCTCATGGGTAATGAGCACGCCGGAGATGTGCCGGAGCTCAATATCCAGGGCTTTGAGCCCCTGGGAGATGCGCCGGGTGGAGATGCCCGCGTCGATGAGGATATGTACCCGTCCGTCGCTGACGACGGTGCAGTTTCCGGAAGACCCGCTGGCCAGGGTGGCCACCTTTAGCATAGCTGTTCCCCCTTGCAGGCGCGGAGGCTGCTGGAGCGTTCCACCTCACGCCGGAGCCCCGGGAGGCAGGACTTGGCCCTGCGGGGCGTTCAAATTCTCTCTTTTTCACAAATGCGCCGGAAAGGACATGGCCCTTTCCGGCAGAATCCACATATTGCGTCTGTGATTACACAGAGTATAGGAGCACCGCCTTATCCCACGGCGACGACTTTTCCCCGCTCAGGGTCGGGCATTTCCACCACCCGGATGTCCGCGCCGATGCCGGCCAGCTTGCCGATGATGTCCTCGTAGCCCCGCTCAATGTGCTTCACATTGGAGATCTCGCTGACGCCCTGAGCGGCTAGTCCGGCGATAATCATGCCCGCCCCGGCCCGCAGGTCGCAGGCCTCCATGGGCGCGCCGGTGAGCTTTTCCACGCCCTCGATGATGGCAATTTTGCCGTCCACCTGGATTTTGGCCCCCAGGCGGCGGAACTCCTCGGTATAGCGGTAGCGGTTGTCCCACACACCCTCGGTGATGACGCTGGTTCCCTTGGCCAGACACAGCACCGCCGCGATCTGGGGATGCATATCGGTAGGGAAGCCGGGGTAAAACATGGTCTTGACGTTGGTGCGCTGGAGGGGTCCATGGCGGCGGACAATGACGCTGTCGCCATCCTCCTCCACCTCCGCGCCCATCTCCGCCAGCTTGGCGGTGATGCACTCCAGATGTTTGGGGATGACGTTGCACACCCGCACCTCGCCTCCGGCGGCGGTGACGGCGGCCATATAGGTTCCGGCCTCGATCTGGTCGGGGATGATGGAGTACTCGCCGCCCCGCAGCTTCTCCACGCCCCGGATTTTAATCATATCGGTGCCCGCGCCGGTGATATCCGCCCCCATAGAGTTGAGGAAGTTGGCCAAATCCACAATATGGGGCTCACGGGCGGTATTTTCGATGATGGTGGTGCCTTTAGCCAGCACGGCGGCTAGCATCAGGTTCATGGTGGCCCCCACGCTGGCCACGTCCAGGTAGATCTGACTGCCCTTCATGCGCCCGCCCCCAGCGGCGGCGCACATGTAGCCTTTTTCCACTTTGACCTCGGCGCCCAGGGCGGCGAAACCCTTGAGGTGCTGGTCGATAGGGCGGCTGCCGAAGTCGCACCCGCCGGGCAGGGGCACCTCGCCCCGGCCGAAGCGGCCCAGCATGGCGCCCAGCAGGTAGTAACTGGCCCGGAGCTTCCGTCCCGCGTCATAGGGGACGGGGACGCACTGGGCGGCGGTGCAGTCCACCTCCACGGTGGTGCGGTTGATCATGCGCACACTGGCGCCCAGATCGCGCAGAATATTCAAAAGCAGGTCCACATCGCTGATGGCGGGAATATTTTCAATGCGGCAGGGGCCTTCCACCAGCAGGGCGGCGGGGATAATACCGACGGCGGCGTTCTTAGCGCCGCTGATTTCAACCTTGCCATACAGCGGACGCCCGCCGTGAATCACATATTTTTTCAAATCAGCACCTCTGACTCCCGGCAATACCGGTTTAATGGTAAAAGAAGGGTAGATCCCTTCAAAATCAGCACAAAAGAGGAGGGCTCAACCAAGGCTTCAGCCTGGGAGCCTACTTTCCATCAACACATTATAGCACTCCTGCTAAGTAAAGGCAACCAAAACTTTCATCATTCCCGACCACACCTGTTATTTCTCCCATCCGACCATATTTTGCCCCTTTGCCCCCCGGATATTCCGGGAAAATTGTGAATTTTTTTAGATACCCCTTGCAAAATCCAAACGACTGTATTATAGTATCGTTAGCACTCAAACCGTGCGAGTGCTAAAACATTGTTTTCTAAAAATTATATATAATGAGGTGCGCGAATCATGGCAAAAAAACAGTTCAAAGCGGAATCCAAGCGTCTGATGGATTTGATGATCAACTCCATCTACACCCACAAGGAGATTTTCCTCCGGGAGATCATCTCCAACGCCAGCGACGCAATCGACAAGCTGGCCTATCTCTCCCTGACGGATGACTCGGTGAATACAAAGCGGGGCGACCTGCGCATCACCGTCACTCCGGACAAAGAGGCCCGCACCCTGACGGTGTCCGACAACGGCGTTGGCATGAGCGAGGAGGAGCTGGAGAAAAACCTGGGCACCATCGCCCGGAGCGGCTCCCTCCAGTTCAAGCAGGACATGGGGGAGGACAAGGCCAGCGCGGCGGACATCATCGGCCAGTTCGGCGTGGGCTTTTACTCTGCCTTCATGGTGTCGGACGAGGTGACGGTGGTCACCCGCCGCCACGGGGAGGAGGGGGCCCACTGCTGGAAATCCTCCGGCGCGGACGGCTACACGGTGACGGAGTGCGAGAAGGAGGAGCCTGGCACCGACGTCGTCATGCACCTGAAGCCGGACACGGATGACGAGCGCTACAGCGAGTATCTGGAGACCAGCCGTCTCCAGTCCCTCATTAAAAAGTATTCCGACTACATCCGCCACCCCATCCGCATGGAGGTGGAGGATTACCGCCAGAAGGAGAAGCCGGAGGACGCCGGGGAGGACTACAAGCCGGAGTGGGAGACGGTGGTGGAGGAGAAGACCATCAACTCCATGGTCCCCCTGTGGCAGCGCCCCCGCTCCAAGGTGAAGCAGGAGGAGTACGACGGCTTCTACCAGGAGAAGTTCGGCGACTGGCAGGCCCCGCTGGCCACCATCACCACCTCCTCCGAGGGCACTGTGACCTTCAAGGCCCTGCTGTTCGTCCCCTCCGCCACCCCTTACGACTTCTACACCCGGGAGTACGAGAAGGGCCTCCAGCTGTACTCCTCCGGCGTGCTCATCATGGACAAGTGCGCGGACCTGCTTCCCGACTGCTTCCGTTTTGTGAAGGGCGTGGTGGACTCCCCCGACTTCTCGCTGAACATTTCCCGTGAAATGCTCCAGCACGACCGCCAGCTGAAAATCATCGCCACAGCCCTGGAGAAGAAGATCAAGAACGAGCTGGTCAAGCTGATGAAGGACGACCGGGAGAAGTACGAGAAGTTCTGGTCCGCCTTTGGCCGCCAGCTGAAGTACAGCATCACCGAGGGCTACGGGGCCAAGAAGGAGCTGCTCCAGGACCTGCTGCTGTTCACCACCTCCAAGGAGGGCAAGCTGGCCTCTCTGGCAGAGTATGTGGAGCGCATGGGCGAGGGCCAGGAGTTCATCTACTACGTCTGCGCGGACACCAGCGAACAGGCGGCCCATCTGCCCCAGGTGGAGCGCATTGCCGACAAGGGCTGGGAGATTCTCTACCTGACGGAAGAGGTGGACGAGTTTGTAATGCAGGCGCTGCGGGAGGTATCCGGCAAGCAGCTGAAGTCGGTGTCGGACCCGGACGCGCTGCCTGAGACGGACGAGGAGAAGGCGGAGCAGGAGAAGCAGGCCCAGGAGGCCAAGCCTGTTCTGGACTTTGTGAAGGAGACCCTGGGGGACCGGGTGAAGGAGGCCCGGGTGTCCAAGATATTGAAGACGGCCCCGGTGTGCATGACGGCGGACGGCCCCATGTCGCTGGAGATGGAGAAGTACTTCTCCAAGCTGGAGGGGGCCTCGCCCATGGGGGGCATGAAGGCGGAGCGGGTGCTGGAGCTGAACCCCTCTTCCCCGGCCTTTGGGGCGCTGAAAGCGGCTCTGGACGGGGAGGACAAGGACCGCGCGGCCAAGTACGTGGAGGTGCTGTACCACCAGGCGCTGCTCATCGCGGGCCTGCCCATCGAGGACCCGGCGGCGTACACCGAGCTGGTGTGCTCCCTGATGAATTAATTAGGGCCTGCTGAAAAACTTTTAAGCAGCTAAAAAAGTGAGGAACAGGAATTGCATAAAGAGAAACTGCGAAGAAACAGCTGAGAAAGATTCGGAAGTATGGTATCATAAAGGAGGCCAAAAAGCAGGGGTTTTGGTAAAAACCCTTGAATATGGGGGTAAAAGACGATGTATTACCGGGACAATA
>CATLFX010000059.1 GCA_949935795.1 uncultured Oscillospiraceae bacterium | reverse complement strand
TCCTGCTGCTCCACCACATCCCCGCATTCCGGGCAGATGTTTACCTCCCCTTTGTAGTACCGCTTTGCGTTGTTGTACCTGTACCGGCACTCATTGCTGCAGTATTTCTGCCGCGTGATATGGCACGGCCTTCTTCTCACCGTCATCGGTTTCCACCGTCAAGGCATCCCCAACGGCTTCCGCTTTCCCGGTATCGGCCACGATCTCCTCGGCGGCCTCCTCAGCGACCCCTTTGGCAGCGGCGGCGGCGGCTTCGGCGCCTTCCTTGGCGGCCTGGGCGGCAGCGGCATCAGTCGCTGCGTTGGCAATCGCAGTCTTGGCGGCTTCGATCTCATCCTGAGCCTCGCTCTTAGCGTTGTCGACCTTGCCAATTTCGGTGTTGGCAACGTTGACTTTACCCTCAGCGGCCTCAAGCGCCTCCTCGGCCTGGTCTTTCTCCGTCAGGACACCTCCCTTGGCGGTATACTCGCCGTCCTCCTTATCGACAACATCGTCCACGGTCTTATCCTTCGCAGGAGTCTCCGCCGGATTCAGGGCATTAAAGGTGTCGTCGATCAGTTCCTGGCCCGCTGTGTTGGCGGCGTCGATCTTCCCATCCTCCACGTTCTCAAGGAGTTCCTGGGGCAGGGTCTTCTCCTCTCCCTCCGCCGCCAACGCGGGAACGGCCAAGCTCAGGCAAAGGACCAGGGCCAACGTCATAGACAGGGCTTTTTTAAAATACTTCTTTGCCATAATTTCTCCTCCTAATAATGAATATCAGAATATAGGAATTGAAATTCTGGCGGGCGGGCTGGCATCGCCGGCATAAAGTCCGCGCCGGCATTAGCCCCCATGCCTTTGCGACTCATCCTTTCAGATGATGTGCCTTTTACAGAAAATCGTTGGGACTTTTAGGGCTTATTATGGTCACGGCTCACCTCCTCATTGGTAGTTTGCAAAGGCCATTCTTTTCTTGCGGAGCAAGAAAAGAGGTTGCGCCTAGGCGCAACCTCTAAAGTCAACCAATCTTTAAGACGTTACCAGGTATCGTCTGCAACTGGCTGCCACCCCCAAAGGGAAGGCCCTTTAGCTTTGCGCCACCGGCTTTCGCCGGGTTTGCCCTTGTTGTGATTGTAGTGTAGCACAGGGGCGGCTGGTTGTCAAGGGAAAATTTAAATTTTTTTCTAACAATTTTCAAGGGCGGCACAGGGGAGCCATCCGCCCCTGTGCCGCCCGCTGTTTTCCTTATAAAATGATGCAGATCAGCCCCCCGGATCCCTCGTTGATGATCCGCTGTAAGGTCTCCCGCAGCTTTTCCCGGGCCTCCTCCGGCATTCGCTTGAGCTTGCCGTTCAGGTCCTCGCCCACCAGCTCGTGGAAAGACCGGCCGAAGATGTTGGAGTCCCAGATCTTCCCGGTGTCCCCCTCGAACTGCCGCAGCAGGTAGTCCACCATCTCCTCCGACTGCTTTTCGGTGCCCATGATGGGGGACACCTCCGCCCGAATATCTGCCCGCATCATGTGGATGGACGGCGCGGACGCCTTGAGCCGCACGCCGTACCGCCCGCCCTGTTTGACGATCTCCGGCTCCTCCAGGGTCATCTCCTCCGGGTCGGGCATGACGATGCCGTAGCCGGTGGCCTCCACCTGGCGCAGGGCGTCCTCCACCTTCTCGTAGCTGCGCTTCATGGCCGCCATCTGGGTGAGCTGGTCGATGAGGTCGCCGTCGTCCCGGATCTCCAGCCCGCACCGCTCGGACACCGTGGAGTAGAACAGTCCCCGGGGCAGGTCCAGGGTGGCGGTGACCACCCCGCTTCCCATGTCCATCCGGTTGAGGACGGCGGAGCTCACCTCCTCCCGGTCGCCCATGGCCAGTACCGCCCCCTCCGCGTCCCGCAGACGGACCAGCCCCGCCGTCTCCTCCCGGATCATGGCGTACAGGCCGCTTTTGATGGGGTGGTCGAAGGGCAAAACGTCCACCCAGGGAGGCAGGAACAGGTCCATCTGCTTGAGCGGGAACTCGTGGAGCACCGCCCGGATAATCTCGCTCACCGCCCCCTCGTCCAGGGTGAGGCAGTTGGCGGCCAGGCAGGTCACGTCATACCGCTCGGCGATGTCCGCCTGGAGGGTCTGGGCCCGCTCGCCATAGGGCTGGGCGGAGTTGAGCAGCACCATAAAGGGCTTGCCCAGCCCCTTGAGCTCGCTGATGACCCGCTCTTCCGCCTCCAGGTAGTCCTCCCGGGGGATGTCGGTGACCGAGCCGTCGGTAGTGACCACGATGCCGATGGTGGAGTGGTCGGTGATGACCTTCTGGGTTCCGTACTCCGCCGCCTGGGTCATGGGGATCTCGTGGTCGAACCAGGGGGTGGTGACCATCCTGGGCTGTTCCCCGTCCAGCTGACCCAGGGCGCTGGGCACCATGTAGCCCACGCAGTCGATGAGCCGGACGGAGAACACGCTGCCGTCCTCCATGGCCATCTCCACCGCCTCCTCGGGGACGAACTTGGGCTCGGCGGTCATCACCACCCGGCCCGACCCGCTCTGGGGCAGCTCATCCCGGGCCCGGTCCCGGATGAAGCCGTTCTCGATCTTGGGCAGCACCAAGGTCTCCATGAACCGCTTGATGAAGGTGGACTTCCCCGTGCGCACAGGGCCCACCACCCCGATATAGATATCGCCCTGGGTGCGCTGGGCGATATCCTCATACAGTTTGTTTTCCAAAGCTGAACCCTCCTCACGCATACTCAGTTCCATTTGTATGGGGTTCTATCCGGAAATATACCTTGCGCGCTCCGGCCTTTTCTCTGTTTTGTCAAAAATTTGACTCTCCCGGCCCCAAAATTCGACAACATAGAGAAATTATAAAAAAGGCAGGAAATTGATAAAAAGGTATGGTACAATAACTCTGTTCGTGTGCGATTAACATCCGGAGCGCGGGCGGGCCCCGCCAGAAGGGACGAGTTACATGGGTATTGCGGACATCATATCACTGTTGGGTGGGCTGGCCTTTTTCCTGTTCGGCATGACCCTGCTGGGGGACGGGCTGAAAAAGGTGGCGGGCAGCAAGCTGGAGACCATCCTGGGCAAGCTGACCTCCAACCCCGTCAAGGGCGTGCTGCTGGGCGCGCTGGTGACGGCGGTCATTCAGTCCTCCTCCGCCACCACCGTCATGGTGGTGGGCTTTGTCAACGCGGGCATCATGCAGCTGGCTAACGCCGTGGGAATCGTCATGGGGGCCAACATCGGCACCACCGCCACCGGCTGGGTGCTCACCCTGGCCAATGTGGAGGGAGAGGGCGGCTTCACCTCCGCCACCGTGTTCGCCTTCATCGCCTTTATCGGTATCATACTGTATTTCTTCTGCCGGAAGCAGACCCAGAAAAACATCGGCCTGATCCTGCTGGCCTTCTCGGTGCTCATGAGCGGCATGCAGGCTATGAGCTCCGCCATGGACCCGCTGAAGGAAAACGAGGCCTTTTTGCAGTTCATCTCCGCCGCCTCCAACCCGGTTGTGTCCCTGCTCATCGGTGTGCTGGTGACGGCGGTGATCCAGTCCTCCTCCGCCTCCATCGGCATTTTGCAGGCCCTGTCCGCCACCGGGGCCATCAGCTATGAGGTGGCCATCCCCATGGTGCTGGGCATGTGTATCGGCGCCTGTGTGCCGGTGCTGCTGTCCGCCATCGGGACCAACGCCAACGGTAAGCGCACCGCTATTATCTATTTGTATTTCAACATTGTGGGCTCGGCGCTGTTCATGGTGCCCTTTTACCTGGCCCACACCTTCCTGGATTTCGGCTTTATGGCCCTGCCCGCCTCTGCCTTCGGCATTGCCGTGTTCAACACCGTGTTCAAGGTGGCCGCCACCCTGGTGCAGCTCCCCTTCACCGGAGGGCTGGTGCGGCTGGCGGTGCTCACCATCAAGGAGGAACGCAGCGAGGACGACGAGGAGGACCAGGAGAACCTGCTGGACGAGATCTTTTTGGACTATCCCCCGCTGGCCCTGGAGCAGAGCGGCCGCACCGTGGTGCGCATGGCCAATGCCGCCGTGAAGAACCTGGAGCGCTCCATCGACCTGTTCACCAAGTTCAGCCAGGAGAAGTATGACAAGATCCTCAGCCGGGAGAACGTGGTGGACCGCTATGAGGACCGGCTGGGCAACTACCTGTTCCACCTGAACAGCCGGGGGCTCAACGAGCGGGAGACCCTCATCAGCTCCCACTACCTCCACTGTCTCACTGACCTGGAGCGTATCTCCGACCACGCGGTGAATCTGGCCGCCCTGGCCAAGGAGATGGAGGACAAGGGCATCGGCTTCTCCCACGACGGGCTGGAGGACATGACCCGGGCCGCCGACGCGGTGCGGGAGATTGTGGACCTGACTCAGCGGGCCCTGACCCTGGAGGACATCCGGCTGGCCCAGCAAGTGGAGCCCCTGGAGGAGGTCATCAGCACCATGCTGGAGCAGATGAAGCTGCGCCACATCCGGCGGCTGCAAAACGGGGCCTGCACGCTGGAGATGGGGTTCATCCTCAACGACCTCATCAACAACTTTGAGCGTGTGGCGGCCCACTGCTCCAACGTGGCCCTGGCGGTGCTGGAGCTGCGGTACGCGGACCTGCAATTCCACGACTACGCCCGGGACGTGCGCCAGGGCGATCAGCCGGAGTTCCGCAAGTGGCTGGCCTTCTACCAGGAAAAATATCTCAAGGCA
>CATLFX010000058.1 GCA_949935795.1 uncultured Oscillospiraceae bacterium | reverse complement strand
GCCTGAGCTTCATCCCATAGATTCTTCTGCCCGCCTCCCGGCGGTTATCTCTTTGCGCCCTTTTGCCCCTCTTTCCCTTCCTTGGCGCTTACTTCTTCCTTTCGCCCTTACTTTCGCAATCGCCTATAAAAATAGTAATCAGAGATCAGTCCAAGGCCACGTCGCAGCCGTTGTAGTTGAGAGGAAACTTGAAAAACGTGGCCAACCAGATCTAGTCTACGCCCAAATCACGCAGATAGTCAAGCCTTTCTATCACGCTCCGGAGGCCGCTCAGGCCGTGCCAAAAGCCGCTCTCCGGCGCGGTCCAGGAGTCGGACAGATACCACCGCCCCCTGACCATAAGATCGGGGACGGGATAGGCATGAAATTCAGGAACCCCCCTCCAGACAGGACAGGAGCACAGGAGGACTGAAAAGCACCAGTTGACAGTTCGACGCCCATGGGATAAGATGGAAAAGCATCATTTCCCGGAGCTTTTTCAAAAAGTGAGGTTTTGTCCTATGAAACGTGTGTGCTGCGTGACACTTGCGCTCGCCCTGCTGCTGTCCGGCTGTGCCGGAACACCCGCCCAATCCCCTGCCCCCAGCCCCAGTCAGGCGGAGCCCTCCGCCGCCCCTTCCGCCCAAGCTGCGGAAACCGTGTCTTTCACCGATGACCTGGGCCGGGAGCTGGAGATCGCCCGCCCCCAACGAACCGCCGCCCTCATCGGCAGCTTTGCCGACATCTGGTGCCTGGCGGGAGGGAAGGACACGCTGGCGGCCGCCGCCGGCGACACCTGGACCAATTTTGATCTTGGACTGGACGACTCAGTGGCTGACCTTGGCTCCGTGAAAGACCCCAGCCTGGAGACCCTGCTGGCCGCTGAGCCCGATTTCATCCTGGCCAGCTGCAACACCACCGCCGACGTGGAGCTGCTGGAGACCTTCGAGGCCACGGGCATCCCCGCCGCCTACTTTGAGGTGGACAATTTTGACGACTACCTGCGGATGCTGGAGGTCTGCTCCCGGCTCACCGGGCATCCCGAGAATTACCAAACATACGGCGTCCAGGTGAAAGACCAGGTGGAGCAGGCCGCCGCCCGGCAGGACGGCTCCGCGCCCAAGGTGCTGTATATCCGGGCCGCCGCCTCGGTCATCAAGGTGAAGGGCAGCGAGGGCAGCGTGCTGGGGGAGATGCTGGCGGACCTGAGGTGCGTCAACGTGGCGGACAGCGACAGCTCCCTGCTGGAAAACCTGAGCATTGAGGGCATCATCGCCGCCGACCCTGACTATATTTTCGCGGTCTATCAGGGCTCGGACAAGGAGGCGGCCCAGGCTGCCCTGGAGGAGACCCTGTTGAACAACCCGGCCTGGGCCAATCTCCGGGCCGTGCGGGAAAACCGGTTCCACGTGCTGGACCACACCCTTTACAACGTAAAGCCTAACGCACGCTGGGGGGAAGCCTATGAAAAGCTGGCGGACATCCTCTACCCGGCGGAGTAACGGCCTGCGGCTGGCGGCTTTGTGCGTTTTGATGCTGCTGTCCGCCCTGCTGAGTATGTGCCTGGGGGCGGTGGCCGTGGCTCCGGGGGACATCCTCCCCGCCCTGCTGGGAGAGGGCGGAGGCGCCGCGGCCCAGATCGTCCGCTATGCCCGTCTGCCCCGGACCTGCGGGTGCCTGCTGGCCGGAGCGGCACTGGCGGTTTCCGGCGCCCTCATCCAGAGCGTGCTGGACAACCCTTTGGCCGCGCCCAATATCATCGGCGTCAGCTCCGGCGCGGGGCTGGCGGCGGCGCTGTGCGGGGCGCTGGCCCCCTCCGCGGCCCTGGCCCTGCCCATCGCCTCCTTTGCCGGTGCGCTGGCCGGGGTGCTGCTGGTGCTGTTCATCGCGGAGAAAACCGGGGCCTCCAAGCTCACCCTGGTGCTGGCCGGGGTGGCGGTGTCCGGTATGTTCGGCGCGGGTACCGATACGGTGGTCACCTTCGTCCCCGACGCCCTGGCGGGCTACTCCGATTTCCGCATCGGCGGGCTGGCCAACCTGTCCATGAGCCGGATCATCCCCGCCTTCTGGGTCATCGTGGTTGCCATGGTGCTGATTTTTTCCCTGGCCGGGGAGCTGGACGTGCTCATGCTGGGGGCGGACACCGCCCAGAGCCTGGGGGTGCGGGCCAAGCCCTTGCGGCTGGTCCTGCTCATCCTGGCCGCCGCCCTGGCCGGGGCCGCCGTCAGCTTTTCCGGGCTCATCGGCTTTGTGGGCCTCATCGTGCCCCACATTATGCGCCGCCTGCTTGGAGAGGACAGCCTCCCCTTGCTGGCGGGGTGCGCTCTGGGGGGCGCGGTCTGCCTAACCCTGTGCGATCTGCTGGGCCGTCTGCTGTTCGCCCCCTATGAGCTTCCGGTGGGCATCGTGCTCAGTCTGGCCGGGGGGCCCTTCTTCATCTGGCTGCTCATCCGGCAGAGGGGAGGGCGCGTCCATGATTGAGCTGAAAGACCTGTCCGCCGGGTACGGCGGGCAGGACGTGGTGCATGATATTTCCCTGGCTTTCACCCCCGGCCGGGTACTGGCCCTGCTGGGTCCCAACGGCTGCGGCAAGAGCACCCTGCTGCGTACCGCTCTGGGCCTCAACCCCAAAAGCGGCGGTCAGGTGTTGATGGACGGGGTCCCGCTGGAGTCCCTCTCCCCCCGGGAGCGGGCGCTGAAGGCTGCCTATCTTTCCCAGTCCCGGTCCACTCCCAACATCACCGCCTACAAGATGGTGCTCCACGGGCGGTTCCCCCACCTGTCCTACCCCCGGCGCTATCGGAAGGAGGACTACGAGGCGGCGGACCGGGCGCTTCGCTGGGCGGACGCCGCCGACGTGGCCCGCCGCTCCATGGCAGAGCTGAGCGGAGGCCAGAGGCAGAAGGTCTATCTGGCGATGGCGCTGGCCCAGGAAGCCCCCACTCTGCTGATGGACGAGCCCACCACCTTCCTGGACGTGGGCCACCAGCTTGAGGTCATGGCGGCGGCCCGCCGTCTGGCCCGGGAGGGCCGGGCGGTGGTGATGGTGCTCCACGACCTGCCGCTGGCTATGCGGGGGGCGGACGATGTGGCCCTGCTGTCTGCGGGGCGGCTGACCGCTTACGGTACGGTGGAAGATGTCTACTCTTCCGGGAAAATTGACAAGGTGTTCGGCGTGGCGCTGCGCCGGGTGGAAACGGAGTCCGGCTGGCAGTATTATTACGGTTAGGAGGGAGTCCTGTGGCCTATTTCCCCTTTTTCATGGATATCTCCGGCGGCGACGGCCTGATCGTGGGCGGCGGGCGGGTGGCCCTGCGGAAAATCGAGAAGCTGCTGCCCTACGAGCCCCGGCTGACGGTGTGCGCCAAGACCTTTCTCCCGGAGATCGAGGCCATCCCCGGCCTGACCCTGGTGCAGGGACCCTTTGTGCCCACCCTCATCGAAGGTAAACTGTTTGTTATCTCCGCCACAAATGATAACGAATTGAACTCAAAAATCGCCGCCCTGTGCCGGGAAAAGCGGATTCCCGTCAATGTGGTGGACGACCGGGAAAAGTGCACCTTCCTGTTCCCGGCGCTGGTGAAGCGGGGCCCGCTGTCCGTCGGCATCTCCACCGGCGGGGCCAGCCCCAGCGGGGCGGTGCATTGGAAGCGGGAGATCGACCGGCTCATTCCCCAAGACGCCGGAGAACTGCTGGACTATCTGGATGGCCTGCGGGAGACGGTCAAAGAGGCTGTCCCCGACGAAAAACGCCGGGGGTTGGTCTTTGCCGCCCTGTTCGACGCCTGTAAATCGGACGGCTGGCCGCTCCCCGAAGAGAGGCTGGAGAAACTTCTGAACGCTGAGGAGGGAACATCATGACAGGGACCGTCTATCTGGTGGGGGCGGGGTGCGGCCAAGCCGACTTGATCACTGTGCGGGGGCTGAGGCTCCTGCACAGTTGCGGCGCGGTGGTGTACGACGACCTCATTGCCCCGGAGCTGCTAAGCGAGGTCCCGGCAAATGCGGACCGCATTTATATGGGCAAACGGGAGGGACAGCACTCCGCCACCCAGGAGGCCATCTGCGCCAAGCTGGTGGAGCTGGCCCGAGAGGGAAAAGACGTGGTGCGGCTCAAGGGGGGCGACCCCTTTGTGTTCGGCCGGGGCGGCGAAGAGGCCCTGGCCCTGCAAGCGGCGGGGGTGCCCTTTAAGGTGGTGCCCGGCGTTACCTCTCCCATCGCCATCCCCGCCCTGGCGGGCATCCCCGTCACCCACCGGGGAGTGAGCCAGAGTTTCCACGTGATCACCGCCCACACGGCGGACACCCCCGACGGCCTGCCGGAGCATTTCGACGATTTGGCCCGACTGCCGGGGACGCTGGTCTTCCTCATGGGCCTGTCCCGGCTGGAGGTCATCGCCCGGCGGCTGATGGAGGCGGGCAAAGCTCCGGAAACCCCAGCCGCCGTGGTGTCCGGCGGGAATGCCCCGCACCCCGCGGTTATCCGTGGAACCCTGGAAGACATCGCGGCAAAGGTCAGGGCGGCGGGCGTCCAGCCCCCGGCGGTCATTGTGGTGGGAGACGTGGCGGCATTGGAGTTGACCGCAGGCGCAGGTACACCGTACCCCAATGCATAAGTCAGAAGACAGGCGGCACATCAGGCAAAGCGTCCAGTGCGGTAATGTCAAGAGTTATGCGCAAAATAGTTTACAGACTCTGGTTGGATGAAGTCAGCTGGCAATAGAAGCTTCTCCCTGGATCGACTCTAAGTGCTTCATATTCATGTATTTTTTGTTGCCCCAC
>CATLFX010000057.1 GCA_949935795.1 uncultured Oscillospiraceae bacterium | reverse complement strand
CTTCATCATCTCCTCCTCTGTCTTGGAGATCAGGTCCTCCACCGTGTTGATGTTGGCCCGCTTCAGGCAGTTATAGGAGCGGACGGACAGGTCCATGTCGTCGATGGTCATCTCCATCACCTTGTCACGCTGGGTCTCCGCCTTCTCCACCACGGTGGAGCGGCTGCCCATGGTCTCCGACAGATCGGTGAACAGGGTGAAGTGGTCGCACAGGATGCGGGCTCCCAGTGAGACGGCGTCCCGGGCGTCGATGGTGCCGTTGGTCCACACCTCCAGGGTCAGCTTGTCGTAGTCGGTGGCGTCCCCCACACGGGTATTCTCCACCGTATAGTTGACCTTGCGGACCGGGGTGTAGATGGAATCCACAGGGATGACCCCGATGATGGACTGGGCGGGCTTGTTCTTGTCGGCGGAGACATAGCCCCGGCCGTGGGACAGGGTAAGCTCCATGGACAGGGCGGCGTCCGGGCCCAGGGTGGCGATGTGCAGATCGGGGTTGAGAATCTCCACATCGGCATCCGCCTTGATGTCGCCGGCAGTGACCCGGCACTCTCCGGCAGCCTCAATATGGACGGTCTTGGTGCCCTCGCTGTACAACTTGGCAATGATTCCCTTCACGTTGAGGACGATCTCGGTCACGTCCTCCTTCACACCGGGGATGGTGGTAAACTCGTGCTGTACCCCGGAAATCTTGATAGAAGTCACCGCGGTGCCGGGCAGTGAGGACAGCAGAATCCGCCGTAGGGAGTTGCCCAGGGTGGTGCCGTAACCCCGCTCCAGCGGCTCCACCACGTACTTGCCGTAGGAGGCGTCGCCGGGATTTTCTACACATTCAATGCGGGGCTTTTCAATTTCTATCATATGCTGGAATACCCTCCTTTTCTCGGCGGCGCGTTTCGCGCCGCTTCATTCAGCTCACCAATATCTGAGGGTTCTCTAAGTTCTGTTATACCCGCCGGGTCTGGGCAAACAGGCGTAGGGCGCGACGACCTCGGCGCGCCGTTTGCCCAAACCACCACATCCGCGGCGGGCCGGGTCGTCCCGCCCTACAGTCCGTCTGCGTGTAGGGGCGGCCCATGGCCGCCCGCGAGCGCGCAACGCGCGCCCCTACACACCAAACGTCCTCCTGGCGGGCCGCAAAAATTACTTAGAATACAGCTCGACGATGAGGTGCTCTTCCACGGGGAAGTCGATGTCGTCCCGGGTGGGCATGGCAACGACGGTGCCCTGGAGGGTGTTCTTGTTGCGGTCCAGCCACTTGGGCACATTGACCACGGGGGCGTCCTCGCCGGTCAGGCGCTTGAACTTGACGGAGGCGCGGCTCTTCTCCCGTACCTCGATCACGTCGCCCGACTTGACCAGGTAGGAGGGGATATCCACCCGCTGGCCGTTGACTGTGAAGTGGCCGTGGGTGGTGAGCTGGCGGGCCTCACGCCGGGTCATGGCGAAGCCCAGGCGATACACCACGTTGTCCAGCCGGCGCTCAATGAGGGTGAGCAGGTTCTCGCCCGTCTTGCCCTGCATACGAGAGGCCTTCTCATAGTACATATGGAACTGCTTCTCCATCACGCCGTAGACGAATTTTACTTTCTGCTTCTCGGTCAGCTGCATGGCGTACTCAGACTGCTTCTTGCGCATCTGACCCTTGGGGTTGCGGTTGGTTGTCTTCTTGGCATAGCCCATGGCGGCGGGGGACAGGTTCAGCGCCTTGCACCGCTTGGCGATGGGCTGCATATTTCTAGCCATCTGTCAAAACCTCCTTCAATCGATCAGACGCGGCGGCGCTTCGGGGGCCGGCAGCCGTTGTGGGGAACAGGGGTCACGTCCTTGATGAGGGTGACCTCCAGGCCCACGGCCTGCAGCGCCCGGATGGCGGCCTCGCGGCCCTGGCCGGGGCCCTTCACGAAGACCTCCACGGTCTTCAGGCCATACTCCATCGCGGCCTTGGCGGCTGTCTCGGCAGCGCTCTGAGCGGCGTAGGGGGTGGACTTACGGGAGCCGCGGAAGCCCAGGCCACCGGAGGAGGCCCAGGACAGGGCGTTGCCCTGCGCGTCGGTCACGGTGACCATGGTGTTGTTGAAGGAGGAGCGGATATGCACCTGGCCCCTCTCTACGTTCTTGCGTTCGCGGCGCTTGCGCACCACTTTTTTACCTTTGTTCGCAGCCATGTGTATCCCTCCTTACTTCTTCTTATTGGCGACGGTACGCTTGGGACCCTTGCGGGTACGGGCGTTGGTCTTGGAACGCTGGCCGCGGACGGGCAGCCCCTTGCGGTGGCGGATGCCCCGGTAGCAACCGATTTCGGTCAGCCGCTTGATGTCCATCGCCACGTTGCGGCGCAGGTCGCCCTCCACGGTGTAGTCGTGGAGTACCTCCCGCAGCTTGGCCTCATCCTCCTCGGTAAGGTCCTTCACGCGGGTGTCGGGATTTACCCCAGCCTTGGCCAGGATTTTGTTGGCGCTGGTGCGCCCAATGCCGTAGATATAAGTGAGGCCGATCTCGATTCTCTTCTCTCTCGGCAGGTCAATACCGGCTAAACGAGCCATTTTTTACAGCACCTCCATTATCCTTGTCTCTGCTTATGCTTGGGGTTTTCGCAAATTACCATGACTTTGCCCTTGCGCTTGATGACTTTGCACTTCTCGCACATGGGCTTCACGGACGGTCTGACTTTCATTGTTAAAACCTCCTGATGAATGCCTTAATGGCCCCTCGTCGTCGCGGGCTGCATATCCTTCGCTTCGCCCTTCGGGCAAAGCTCACTCATTTCGCCGCTCCTCCTCTCCAAACCGAACCCGCTTCGCTGGGCTTCGGTTTGGGGGCGGCCTGCGGCCGCCCCCCCGGAGGCAAGGCTCCCGGGGAACCCTTGACAACTCGGTCGTTGATAGTTACTTGGACCGCCAGGTGATTCTTCCCCTGGTCAGGTCGTAGGGTGACATCTGAATGGTCACCTTGTCGCCGGGGAGGATGCGGATGAAATTCATGCGCAGCTTCCCGGAAATATGTGCCAGGATGATGTGTCCGTTTCCGATATCCACGTGGAACGTGGTATTGGGCAGAGCCTCGGTTACGACGCCCTCCAATTCGATCATATCATCTTTTGCCAAGCGAATATCCCTCCTTGAAGGCGGCCAGCGCCCGTCTCAATGCCCGGTCGGAGACCGGTTCTCCCTGCTTCAGGCTGTGGACCACAGGATGGTCATACATGCGCGACTGGTCGTCAGTCAAACACGAGACATGGCCCAGCTTTTTCCGCTTGGGCCGGGACAGCCTGCGCCGCTTTCCGTCGGCCAGCAGCAGCATGTGTCCCTCCTGATCCACGCCTACCACACAGAAAATACCGTCCTTGTCCCGTCCGGCGTTGGCCTGGACGATCCAGCCTGTGTAATCATACATAGGTTCCGTCCTCCGTGACGGTCAGAATCTCCGGGCCGTCCTCGGTGATGAGGATGGTATTTTCATAGTGGGCGGCCAGGGAGCCGTCCTTCGTTACGGTGGTCCAGTTGCCCTCCCGGTTTTCCACCTGCCAGCCTCCGGCGCACACCATGGGCTCCACCGCGATGGTCATCCCCGGCTGGAGCCGGGGGCCGTGGCCCGCGGGGCCGAAGTTGCGCACCTCGGGGGGCTCGTGGAGCCTGGCGCCCACGCCGTGGCCCACAAAGTCCCGGACTACAGAGAAGCCGTGGGCCTCCACATAGACCTGGACGGCGTGGCCGATGTCGCTCACCCGGCAGCCCCGGCGGGCGTTTTTGATGCCCTCCCAGAAGCTCTGCTGGGTGACTTCGACCAAGTGCTTCGCCTCCGGACTGACCTCCCCGCACAGATAGGTGGCGGCGCAGTCGCCGTGGAAGCCGCCGATCAAGGCGCCTACGTCCACACTGACGATGTCGCCCTCCCGCAGCTTTCGGGGGCCGGGGATACCGTGGATGACCACCTCGTTCACCGAGATGCAGGCCGAGCCGGGGAAGCCGCCGTAGCCCAGAAAGGAGGGCTTGGCCCCGTGGCTCTCGATAAAGCGGCGGACCGCCCTGTCGATCTCGTGGGTGGTGACCCCGGGGCGCACCATGGAGCCCGCCAGCGCCCGGGCCTGGGCGGTGAGCCGCCCGGCCCGGCGCATGGCCTCGATCTCCCGGGGGGATTTCAGTGATATCATTTCCAGCGCCATCAGAGCTCCAGCGCCTCCATGATTACCTGGCTGGTCCCCTCAATGGTGTCCTGATTGGCCACGGAGACCAGGATGCCTTTGCCCTCGTAGAAGCCCTTCAGGGGTTCGGTCTCCTGATGGTAGACCGCCAGCCGCGCCCGGACGGTCTCGGCCCGGTCGTCCTCCCGCTGGACCAGAGGTCCGCCGCAGGAGTCGCACACCCCCTCCGCCTTGGGGGGGCGGGCCTTCACGTGGTAGGGGGCGCCGCAGCTCTGGCACACCCGGCGGCCAGACATGCGCTCCTCGATCTCTCCGTCGGAGATCTCGATGGACAGCACCCGGTCGAAGGTGATGCCCGCCCTGTCGATGGCCTCGGCCTGGCCGATGGTGCGGGGCACCCCGTCCAGAATGAAGCCCCTGGCGCAGTCGGGCTGGGCCAGACGGTCAGCCACAATGCCAATAATCACCGAATCAGGCACCAGCTTGCCGGCGTCCATATAGGATTTGGCCTCCAAACCGGTGGGAGTCTCCTCCTTGATGGCCGCGCGGAGAATGTTTCCTGTGGAAATGGTAGGGATGCCCAGCTTGGCGCTGAGAATCTCGGCCTGGGTCCCTTTGCCGGCGCCTGGGGCGCCCAGCAGGATCAGCTTCATACCCATAGCCGCCTCTCCTTACTCCAGGAAGCCCTTGTAATGCCGCATGAGCATCTGGGCCTCCATCTGCTTCACGGTCTCCAGGGCGACGCCCACCACGATGATGACCGAGGTGCCGCCGATGGCCAGGGACTGATAGCGCACCAGATTGCCGGTGATGATGG
>CATLFX010000056.1 GCA_949935795.1 uncultured Oscillospiraceae bacterium | reverse complement strand
CTGCGAGGGAGCTTGGAGCGGAGCGAGGCCGAGCGGAGGGGCGCGGTGCGCCCCGCAGACCAGGCCGAGTCGAAGCGAAAGCGACCGAGCGGTCAGCCGTCTGCGCAGCGGGAGTGGCAGAGTACAAGTAAAAAATCCCGGTTTCGCGCTGCGAAACCGGGAGTTTTTTGCATAGGTTGGAATTTTCCGAAGCCGGACTCAGCCTCCGAACACGGCGATGAGGAAGCCGGCCGCGATGGCGGAACCGATGACGCCGGCCACGTTGGGACCCATGGCGTGCATCAGCAGGAAGTTGTTGGGGTTGGCCTCCCGGCCCACGTCCTGGGACACACGGGCCGCCATAGGCACGGCGGACACGCCTGCGGAGCCAATCAGCGGGTTGATCTTGCCGCCGGACAGCTTATACATGAGCTTGCCCACCAGCAGGCCGCCGATGGTAGAGAAGCTGAACGCGATGACGCCCAGCACCACAATGGCGATGGTCTGGAGGGTCAGGAAGCGGGTGGCCACAGTGGTGGCGCCCACGCTGATGCCCAGGAACAGGGTCACAATGTTCATCAGGGCGTTCTGGGCGGTGTCACTCAGACGCTCGGTGACGCCGGTCTCCTTCAGCAGGTTGCCGAACATCAGACAGCCGATGAGGGGCGCGGTGGAGGGAATCAGCAGGATGACGAACACAGCCACGATGATGGGGAAGACGATTTTCTCCACCCTGGACACCTCCCGGGCCTGCTCCATCTTCACTTCCCGCTCCTTTTTGGTGGTCAGAGCCCGCATCAGCGGCTTCTGGATCATGGGAATCAAGGCCATATAGGAGTAGGCGGCGATGGCGATGGGGCCGAGAAGGTGGGGGGCCAGCTTGGAGGTGGTGAGGATGGCTGTGGGGCCGTCCGCGCCGCCGATGATGCCGATGGAACCGGCCTCAGGGCCGGTGAAGCCCAGCAGCATGGCGCCGAACATGGCGAAGAACACGCCCAGCTGCGCCGCCGCGCCCAGCAGCAGGGAGGAGGGCCGGGCGATCAGCGGACCGAAGTCGGTCATAGCGCCGATGCCGATGAAGATCAGGCAGGGGTACACGCCCGCTTTCACGCCGATATACAGGATGTCCAGCAGGCCGCCGTAGTGGGCCACGTCGGTAAAGGACAGCTCGCTTTTGATCTCCATGGTGGACAGAACGTCCTGATGGAAGTCGGCGGAGGTGGACAGAGCCTGGAAGTCGGCGGCGATATCGCTGCCTGTTTCCGCCCGCGCCGCGAAATATTCGTCGATCTGAGCGTTGGTGTGGCCGCAGGCCCTGGCCGCGAGGTAATAGTAATACTCCTCCTCGGTATAGGCATGGGCCTCCGCCGTATTGTAGAGGGCGTAATCATTGGTGGCGTCATAGGAGCACCCGTACACATAGGCGTCCCACATCCCCATGTGGTAGAGACCCGCGCCGGGGATATTGGTGAGCAGCGCGCCGAAGGCGATGCCCACCAGCAGCAGCGGCTCAAACTTCTTGCCGATGCCCAGGTAGAGCAGCACGCAGGCAATGACGATCATGACCAGGTACTTCCAGCCGCCTTCCAGGAAAAATCCGGCAAAGCCGGACTCATTCACCAGCTTGGACAGGGTTTGTAAGATATCCACAAAAACCCCTCCTTATGACAGCACGATCAGCGGCGAACCGGTCTCCACATGGCTGCCCTTCTGCACCACCACCTGAGAGACGGTGCCGTTCCTGGGGGCGAGGATCTCGTTTTCCATCTTCATGGCTTCCAGCACCACCAGCAGCTGCCCCTCCTTGACGGCGGTGCCCTCGGTCACCTCCACCCGGAGGATGGTGCCGGGCATGGGAGAGTTCACCGGATCGCCGACGGCGGTGACGGCAGGCGCGGCGGCGGGGGCCGCGGCAGGGGCAGGCGCGGCGGCGGCAGGGGCCGCGGGCGCGGCAGGCGACGCTACGCTGGGGGCGTAGGCCTCGTACTCGTCCGTCAGCATGGCCTGGCCCGCCTCCACCTCCACCTCGTAGGTGCGGCCGTTCAGGGTCACTTTATATTTCATTTCACTTGACCTCCTTAATGGACTTGAAGCGCAGCTCGTTCAGCGGCTTACCCATCTTGTCGGCCACAATCGCCATAATCATGGCGGCCTCCTTGTCGGGCACGTCGAACAGCTTGACCTCACCGGCGGAGCCGGGAGCCGGGGGCGCAGACGGGGCTGCGGAAGGCGCTGTGCCGGCGGGCCGCGCCGCGCTGGAGCCGCCGGCCGGAGCCGGGGTTTTGGCCTTCTCGCGGGAGCGCGCCATGGCCCTGCCCATGAGGACCACCACGGCCATCAGCAGGATCAGGCCGAAGAACACCACGGCGTAGCCCAGCACAGCGGCGATGGCGGCGTCGCCGATGCCCATCCGGGCGGCGGTAAGAGCGACAGGATTCATAACCTCTGCCCCCCTTATGCCTCGGTGATGGTGTAGATGGCGACGTTCTCCTCCTTGGCCTTGCGGTCCTGGAAGAACTTCTCGGCCTGGTCGGGGAAGCAGATATAGCTCATCATGTCCTCCTCGGACCGGCACAGCTCGCCCAGGGCCTCCTTGGCCTTCTTGAACTCCTCGCCGGTGCGCTTGGAGTCCTCGACGCGGCAGTCGGTGGGCTGGCCGCCCTCGCCCAGGATCTTGGTCTGGAGCTCGGCGCTCACCTCGCCGGGCGCGATGCCGTAATCGCCCTTGAAGTAGTTCTTGATCTCCTTGGAGATCTGCTTATAGCGCTCGCCCATCAGGACGTTGGTGACGGCCTGGTTGCCTACCATCTGGGACAGGGGGGTGACCAGCGGGGGATAGCCCAGGTCCTTGCGGACGCTGGGGATCTCCAGCAGGGCCTCGTCGAACTTGTCCATGGCGTTCATGTCCTTCAGGTTGGCGATCATGTTGGACAGCATGCCGCCGGGGACCTTGTACACCAGGGCCTGGGAGTCGGTGGCCATGCTCTTGGGGTTGATGAGGCCGGAGTCGATATACTTCTGCTTGATGGGTTTGAAGTAGTCGTTGACCTTGTTGATGACCTCCTCGTTGAGGCCAGTGTCCACGCCGTACTGGCTCAGGGCGTAGAACATGGTCTCGGTGGCGGCCTGGCTGGTGCCGTTGGAGAAGCAGGAGGTGGCGGTGTCAATGATGTCCACGCCGGAGTCCACGGCCTTCATCAGGGTCATGTAGGCCATGCCGGTGGTGCAGTGAGTGTGGAGGATGATGGGCATTTCGCCGATGGCGTCCTTAATGCCCTTGATGAGGCCCTCGGCCTCGTTGGGGGACATGGTGCCCGCCATGTCCTTCAGGCAGATGGTGTCGAAGCCCATGTTTTTGAGCTCCTTGCACATCTCCACGTACTTGGCCACGGTGTGCACCGGGCTCTGGGTGTAGGAGATGCAGCCGGAGGCGACGGTGCGCTTGTTGGCGTACTTCTTGGTGGCCTCCAGGGCGGTCTTGATGTTGCGGAAGTCGTTGAGGGCGTCGAAAATGCGGATGACGTCGATGCCGTTCTTGATGGACAGCTCGACAAACTTCTCCACCACGTCGTCGTGATAGTGCTTGTAGCCCAGCAGGTTCTGGCCGCGCAGCAGCATTTGCAGGCGGGTGTTGGGCATATTCTTGCGGATGTTGCGCAGGCGCTCCCAGGGGTCCTCCCCCAGGTAGCGCAGGCAGGAATCAAAGGTGGCGCCGCCCCAGCACTCCACCGAGTAGTAGCCGGCCTTGTCCATGGTGGGCAGGATGTCGGCGTAGTCGGAGTAGGGCAGGCGGGTGGCCATCAGGGACTGGTTCGCGTCGCGGAGCACAGTCTCGGTGATCTGGACCTTTTTCTTCAAATTGGATACACCTCCAAAAATCTCTCAATGCTTGGATCGTGTGGTATAGAGAAACAAGGGGCGCCGCGCCGGAGCGCGGCGCCCCTATTCGCCCGGCCTATGCAATTCAATGGGGCCCCCGCGCGCGGGCCGCGTGGGGAGAGGCGGAACAAAGGGAGCGGGCGGAGCTTTCGCCGCCAGGCGGAAGCGAAGCGGCGCGGACTTTGTTACACCGACGGACCGGCGGCCACCAGAGCCTTGCCGGCGTCGTTGCCGGTGTACTTCACGAAGTTCTTCACGAAGCGGCCGGCCAGGTCCTTGGCCTTAGTGTCCCACTCGGACGCGTCGGCATAGGTGTCGCGGGGGTCCAGGATGGCGGGGTCCACGCCGGGCAGGGAGGTGGGCACGGCCAGATTGAAGTAGGGGATGGTCTTGGTGTCGGCCTTGAGGATAGAGCCGTCCAGGATGGCGTCGATGATGCCGCGGGTGTCCTTGATGGAGATGCGCTTGCCGGTGCCGTTCCAGCCGGTGTTGACCAGATAGGCCTTGGCGCCGGACTTCTCCATCCGCTTCACCAGCTCCTCGCCGTACTTGGTGGGGTGCAGCTCCAGGAAGGCCTGGCCGAAGCAGGCGGAGAAGGTGGGAGTGGGCTCGGTGATGCCCCGCTCGGTGCCGGCCAGCTTGGAGGTGAAGCCGGACAGGAAGTAGTACTGGGTCTGCTCCGGGGTCAGGATGGACACGGGGGGCAGCACGCCGAAGGCGTCGGCGGACAGGAAGATCACGTTCTTGGCGGCGGGGCCGGAGGAGGCGGGGTGCACGTTCTTGACGATCTTCTCGATGTGCTCGATGGGGTAGGACACGCGGGTGTTCTCGGTGACGGACTTGTCGTGGAAGTCGATCTTGCCGTTCTCGTCCACAGTGACGTTCTCCAGCAGGGCGTTGCGCTTGATGGCGTTGTAGATATCGGGCTCGGACTCCTTGTCCAGGTCGATGACCTTGGCGTAGCAGCCGCCCTCGAAGTTGAACACGCCCTCGTCGTCCCAGCCGTGCTCGTCGTCGCCGATGAGCAGGCGCTTGGGGTCGGTGGACAGAGTGGTCTTGCCGGTGCCGGACAGGCCGAAGAAGATGGCGGTGTTCTCGCCGTTCATGTCGGTGTTGGCGGAGCAGTGCATGGAGGCGATGCCCTTCAGGGGCAGGTAGTAGTTCATCATGGAGAACATGCCCTTCTTCATCTCGCCGCCGTACCAGGTGTTGA
>CATLFX010000055.1 GCA_949935795.1 uncultured Oscillospiraceae bacterium | reverse complement strand
CCCCCATATTCAAGGATTTTTACCAAAACCCCTGCTTTTTGGCCTCCTTTATGATACCATACTTCCGAATCTTTCTCAGCTGTTTCTTCGCAGTTTCTCCGCAGTTTCTCTTTATGCAATTCCTGTTGTTGGCCTCCACCAAATCAGAGCTGGCCTGTAGGTCTGGGAGTCGATCACGTTGTGGGAGTCGGAGTTGATGGAGATGATGTAATCGCCGGCCTCCAGCACGTAGGCACCCGCGCCGTGGGCATCGAAGGAGGCCATGTCCTCCACGGAGAAGGAAATCGTCACGTTTTCGGACTTACCCGGCTCGATCACGCCGGTCTTGGCAAAGGCCACCAGATTGGCGCTGGCCTTTTCAATGCCGCCGTTGGTGTAGGGCGGGTTGTAGTAGACCTCCACCACATCCTTGCCCGCGGCGCTGCCGGTGTTGGTGACGGTGACGTCAAAGCTGATGGCACCGCCGCTCTCAGAGATGGCACCCATCTCCTGGGTGAAGGTGGTGTAGCTCAGGCCGTAGCCAAAGGGATACTGGACGGTCTTGTCGTAGTCGATCAGGTTTTCCGTGCCGGCGGTCTCATAGAAGCGGTAGCCCACATAGATGCCCTCCACATAGTTCACAAAGGTGGGACTGGCGGCGGCCAGCTGAGCCCGTCCGGTGTCGTTGGTGAAGATGTCCTCATAGGTGAAGTCGCCGAAGTTGTTCCACGTGGGGGTGGCGGTCAGGTCGTACACAAAGGTGTCCACGGTGCGGCCGGAGGGATTAACTTCTCCGGTCAGAATGCTACCCAGGGCGTTGAAGCCGGACTGGCCGACGCCCGCGCACCAGAGAACGCTCTTGATCTGGGGATAGTTCTCCACAAAGCCCAGCTGGAACGGATTCGCGCCGTTGTAGACCAGGATGACCTGGTCAAAGTTATCGCAGACCAGGTCCAGCATCTCCTCCTCGCGGTTGGAGAGCTGGAGGTAGTGGTCGCCGCTGTCCCAGTCGCTGCCCTCGTTCAGGGAATCGTCATACAGCGGCTCATTCACCATGTCCCGGGTCAGGTCCGCGCCCTCGCCGCCGATGCGGGTGATGACCACCATGGCGGTGTCGGAGAACTCCTTCGCGCCGGAGATCAGGTCGTCGGAATATTTGCTCACGTTGGGTTCGGGCAGGGTCCAGTTGGCCTCAAACATGCTGCCAACGGGGCGCTCCGCGCAGTAGCCGGTGTAGAAGCCGCTCAGGGCGCTGTTTGTGTCCAGCCCGGCGTTTTTCAGGCCCTCCAGGAAGCTGACGGTGGGATAGCCGTCGTTCAGCGCGCCGGACCAGTTCAGGCCGTAGGCGAAATCGTATGTATTGCCGTCCGCGTCCACGTAGCACTCCATATCCCGGGGCACATCCTCTTTCTGAGCCTCCACGGTCTCCATCCCGGAGGGGAACTGGAGGGGCAACAGGCCGCAGGGCTCGTAATTGCCGGAGGTCACCTGGAGGAAGTAGCTTGGACTTCACCATGACGGAGTTCTCGCGGTAGTAGATCGCGCCATCCACGACGGCGTAGGAGTAGTTCTTCACGCTCGGGTCGGCGGGGATGGCCTCGCCTGCGGCCTCCTCCGCCTCCAGCTCCGCGACTTCGGGGACCCGGTACTGGCCGCGGACGTGGGCGACGGCCTCATGGAGCTGCCGGGCCAGGTCCGCGCCGGGCGAGGGGTACACGGTGTAGTCGTGGCCGTACCGGGTGCTCTCAACGCCGGGGCAGCCCAGCACCATCTCGGGGTGGTCATTGAAATAGACGTTGACCGGGTAGCCGTCCTGGTTCTCCATGACGCCCACCCAGTCGGGCAGTCCGACGGCGGGTTCCTCCCGCTTCTGGAGAAAGATAATGTCCGCCACGACGTCCGTCCCGGCGTTGGCCTTGAAGGCGTTGTTGGGAAGCCTGATGGCCCCCAGCAGGTCGGCGCGCTCCGCCAGGTACTTCCGGGCCGCGCTGTCCTTGCTGTCCATGGTGTAGCGGCTGGTGACGAAGGCCATGACGCCGCCGGGGCGCAGCTGGTCCAGCATCTTGGCGAGGAAATAGTTGTGGATGCTGAATCCGTGCTTGTCATAGGCCGGGTCATGGACCTTGTAATCGCCAAAGGGGACGTTGCCCACGGCGACGTCGTAGAAATCCTTTTGGTTGGTAGTCTCGAACCCGGCGATAGTGATATGGGCCTTGGGGTACAGCAGTTTTGCGATGCGGCCGGATATGCCGTCCAGCTCCACGCCGTACAGCCTGGACGCGGACATGGATTCCGGCAGGCAGCCGAAGAAGCTGCCCACGCCGCAGGACGGCTCAAGGATATTCTCCAGCTGGATCTCGAAGCAGCTCCCGCCGCCGTTCCACGGGTCGAACAGGCCAGCCGGTTGAGGGCGTCCAGGTGCTCGTTCAGCTTGAATTCCTCCTCAAACACCTTGGGCGTCATTTTTCTCGCTGATGGTGTAATGTTTCCGAAGTAGAAGACCGTTGATGGATTTGTCCTCGACGGCACCCCCAAGAGCGTGAAGATCAAAGCTGGTGAAGGCGCTCCCTCCCTCACCTTCTGGAATAAGCGCGCTGGTGAACTCATCATCCGCAAGCTGGACAAGGCCACGGGTAAGCCTTTGGCCGGGGTGGAATTTGAGCTGACCTACGCGGACGGCGGCTACGTGGACAATGCCGACGGGCACCTGTCCTCCAATGGTCTGTATACCACCGACGCCCATGGGGAAATCCACATTTTCGGCGTCACCGGCACCATCGTGGTGAAGGAAACCCGGACCATCGACGGCTACACCATCGACCCGGCCACCCAGACCCAGACGGTAAAGGTCAACCCCCAGGACACGCAGACGCTGACCTTCTACAATGCCCCGAAGCAGACCCTCACCATCCAGAAGTACGTGGACGGCACCACTGACCCCATCCAGGGCGTGACCTTCCTCGTCACCGACAGTTCCGGGACACTTGTTTGAATAGGTAGGGAATTTTCAGCACAAGAAAAATCGCCATCAGACGTTTTATCATCGTCACTCTGAGAACTGCCGCCAGTCGGGGAATCCTTATCAGGGGAACGGTCCCCGCCAGTCGGCGGGTCATTGCTGCCATCGTCATCGTCCCCGGAATCAGGCCCTTCCATAGACAAATCGCATTCCAGAGGAAAGCGAAATCGGATTTTCTTCAAAATCAAGCCGTTTGGCAGGGGCTTCGGGTAAATCTGAATGCTGTCCACCAAAGCGCGCATGATGGTCCTTTCATCCTCGGCGGGCATAATATCCATCATATTAAAGATAGTGCTGGCAATCGTGTGGACCTGCTCCGCCGTGAGGTTTTGCCTGCCTGCGTTATGAATCGCCATAGAGACCTGCTCGATTTTATCATCAAGCTCGGCGATAGATTGGGCGCGCTGCCGCAGTACAGAATGTAAATCCTCGTACATGGAATCATACAGGTCATCATCGGCGTCAAGCTCCGCAATCTTACCCAACAGCTTTGTCTTCTGGCGCAACTCCTTCTTCCGGGCGGCCTGCAAGGTGTCCAGCTCGGCGTTCAATGTGTCTAAATTGTCCGCCGAACCCATAGCCGCCATAATGCGCTCCGTAAAGTCCACGTTCCGCAGGGCCTCCTGGACTACGGCGCGGACCTGGGCGTCCAGGACGTCCTGCCTGACATGGTGGGAATAGCCGCACTTCTTTCCGGCTGCAATCTTGGTGTTTTTACAGATGTAATACCGCATATCCGAATAAAATCCAGTACCGTCTTTCTTGGGCTTGCGCTGGACCGCTCCGAACATAGGCGCGCCGCAATCCGGGCACCTGATAAGGCCGGAGAGGATATGGACATTCTTCGGGCCGTGGCGGTCCTCTTTCTTTATGCCGGTCACAAGGCGTTTGAGGCGTACCTCCTGCCAGAGCTTATCCGGGATAATCGCCTCATGCCTGCCGTCGAACAGCTCATACTCGGCCTGTTTGACGCTGTGGTATTCGTTGCGGGTACCCTCGATTTTCTCGTTTTTGTGGCGGCCATAGGCGATTTTGCCGGTATAGACCGGGTTGTCCAGTACAGCCTTGACAAACGATTCCGTGATACGGCTGTACAGGTTGTTCTGGCGCGTGTTCTTCTTGTAGCCATTCGCGTTGAGCCACTTCGCAACGCCGGAGTAGCCCAGGTCGGAGTGTGCGAACTTCTCAAAGATAACGCGAATCAGCCCGGCTTCGGATTCCTCAATCGAAAGCTCCCCCCTTTCCAGCTTGTAGCCGTAGGGGGCCTGGCCGCCGTTCCACTTGCCCTCCCGCGCTTTCTGCCAGCGTCCGGCCATGGTCTGCGCCTGGATGTTCTCGCGTTCCAGCTCCGCCACTCCGGCCAGGACGGGAAACAGTATCTTCCCTGCGGCGGAAGCGGAATCAATGCCGTCCTCAACGCACATGAGGTTGACGCCGTAGTCCTGCATGAGTTGGAGATTGTACAGCACGTCGGCGGCGTTTCTGCCGAACCGGGACAACTTGAAAACCAGGACATAGCACACGCCGTCCGGGTTCCCGGTCTGGATACGCCTGAGCATTTCCGTAAACTGGGGCCGTCCTGTCGTGTTCTTGCCAGACTTGCCCTCGTCGGAAAATTCGGCGGCTATGGTCATGCCCCGGTGGTCCGCCTCCCGGCGCAGCCGTTCCCGCTGGGCGTCAAGGGAATACTTTTCCACCTGCATTTGGGTCGATACTCGGGTGTAAATGTAGCATTGCGGCTTTTTCTTGGAAGCTGGCACAGCTCTTGCCTCCTTTCTGATAAGATTTTAGGGTGTACAAGGGGAAAAGGCCGCTGCCGCGCGGCACAGCCTGTTCTTAGATTCCGAGCCCGAGGGGGGGAGTCAGCCACCCCGAAGGGGCCCGGCCTTGACAAGCTCTTTCGGCAATGATACAATGCCGCGCCCCGACGGCATGGAAGCCTGCCTGTTCCTGAGTTCGTCGCCGTCGGGGGACGCCCGGCCATCATTGCCGGGGGAGCTTGTCAAGGCTGGCGGCTGACTTTTACTGGTTTCCCTTCTTCTGCCGCTGCGCCCGGTTTTCAACCGGGCGTGTCGGTACAAAGGGAAGATATGTCATTTTATCGGTTTTTCCCCGGTCTGTCAATCGCTGGTACGGGGATGGAAGCGGGGCCAGGGGCCCCGGAGCAGGACGCCCCGCAGGGCGTCCGCGCACAGGGCACCCGAGCGCCAGCGAGGGCAAGCGGACAGGGGGACGGGTGCTGCCGGCAGGCAGTACCACCCCTGGACGCGCAGTAAGGGCCCCGAGCGTCAGCGAGGGGTGGA
>CATLFX010000054.1 GCA_949935795.1 uncultured Oscillospiraceae bacterium | reverse complement strand
GGTGCTGGAGCGGGTGCTGGAGAAAGCGAAGGCCATGGGCTACGACACCTTCAACGTGGGCCCCGAGGCGGAGTTCTTCCTGTTCCAGACCGATGAGGAGGGCAAGCCCACCACCCGCACCAACGATGAGGCGGGCTATTTCGACCTGGGCCCCCTGGATCACGGGGAGTCCACCCGGCGGGAGATCTGCCTGGCGCTGGAGGAGATGGGCTATGAGATCGAGGCCAGCCACCACGAGGTGGCTCAGGGCCAGCACGAGATCGACTTCAAGTACGCCCCCGCCCTCCAGTGCGCCGACAAGATCATGACCTTCAAGCTGGCTGTAAAGACCCTGGCCCAGAAGAATGGGCTCCACGCCACCTTCATGCCCAAGCCCATCTTCGGCATCAACGGCTCGGGAATGCACACCAACATGTCCCTGTTCCGGGACGGGAAAAACGTGTTCTTCGACGAGAACGGTTCCAAGGGCCTGTCCAGGGAGGCGTATGCTTTCATCGCGGGCATCCTGGCCCACATGAAGGGCATGGCCGCCGTCACCAACCCCCTGGTCAACTCCTACAAACGGTTGGTCCCCGGCTACGAGGCTCCCTGCTATCTGGCCTGGTCCGCCTCCAACCGTTCCGCCCTCATCCGCATCCCCGCCGCCCGGGGACAGGCCACCCGGGTGGAGCTGCGCTGCCCCGACCCGGCCTGCAACCCCTACCTGTCTTTGGCCGTCTGCCTGGCGGCGGGGCTGGACGGCATCGAGAAGGGGATGACCCCGCCGGAGGAGGTCACCGAGAACATCTTCGCCATGTCCCCGGCCGTTCGGAAACGCCACGGTATCGAGGCCCTGCCCGGCTCCCTGGAGGAGGCCCTCGTCGCCATGAAGAAGGACACGCTGGTGATGGATACCCTGGGCCAGCACGTTTCCAGCCAGTACATCGCCGGAAAAGAGGCGGAGTGGGACGAGTACCGCACCCGCGTTTCCAGCTGGGAGCGGGACAAATACATGATGAACTACTGAATTTCCCGGAAGCGAGGTGAGGGCCATGCGGCAGATCGTGGTGGCCTTTGAGCGCCAGTCCAACTGCGACCGGCTCCGGGAAGCGCTGGAGAGCACGGGAGAATTTTCCTGCCTCACCTGCCGCAGTGCCGCCCAGGTGAAGCGGACGGTGGCCAAGCTGCGGCTGGACCTGGTGGTGTGCGGCTTCAAGCTGACGGACGAAAGCTGTGAGACGCTGTATTTCGACCTGCCCCAGCGGTGCGCCATGCTGATGGTGGCCCCCCAGGCCCAACTGGAGCTGTGCGCCGCGCCGGGGATATTCAAGCTGCCTGCCCCGGTGGGCCGGGGGCCGCTGCTGGCCTCGGTGCGGATGCTGGCCCAGCTGGCCCAGACCAGTCAGGCCCCCGCCCGGCGCAGCCAGGAGGAAAAGGAGCTGGTGGCGCGGGCCAAAGCATTGCTGATGGAACAGGACGGCATGACGGAAGCGGAGGCCCACCGGTGGCTCCAAAAGCGGAGCATGGACCACGGCGCGCGGCTGGCGGACACCGCCCGGCAGGTGCTGGAGAAATTTTGACCGGGCAGAGACGCCTGACAGAACGGGACGGCGCTCATTGGGCGGCCGTCCCGTTGACTTCATATGACCCCGAAAAGAGGTTTTCGCTATGAGACAAAAGGAAACGGGGCCCGCGGCCCCCCTGTACGACCCCCGGTTCGAGCACGACGCCTGCGGCATTGGAGCCGTTGTGGACATCAAGGGTAGAAAGACCCATCAGACGGTGGACGACGCGCTGAAGATCGTGGAAAAGCTGGAGCACCGGGCGGGAAAGGACGCCACGGGCGAGACCGGCGACGGCGTGGGTATTTTGCTGCAAATCTCCCACGGCTTCTTCTCCAAAGCGGCGGCGGAGCTGGGCTTTGAGCTGGGGGGCGAACGGGACTACGGGGTGGGGATGTTCTTCTTCCCCCAGGACGACCTGCGCCGGAATCAGGCCATGAAGATGTTCCAGCTCATCGCAGAGCGGGAGGGGATGGAGTTCATCGGCTGGCGGGAGGCGCCGGTATGCCCCCAGGTGCTGGGACGGAAGGCGCGGGATAAAATGCCCCGGATCGTCCAGGGCTTCGTCCGCCGCCCGGAACGGCTGGCAAAGGGGCTGGAATTCGACCGCCGCCTCTATATCGCCCGGCGGGAGTTTGAGCAGTCCAGCGGCGACACCTATGTGGCCTCCCTGTCCAGCAGGACCATCGTGTATAAGGGGATGTTCCTGGTGGGCCAGCTGCGGCAGTTCTACCTGGATCTGCAGGATGAGGACTATACCTCCGCCATCGCCCTGGTCCATTCCCGGTTCTCCACCAACACCGATCCCTCCTGGGAGCGGGCCCACCCCAACCGGCTCATCGCCCACAACGGAGAGATCAACACCATTCGGGGCAACGCGGACCGGATGCTGGCCCGGGAGGAGACCATGTCCTCCCCGGTGTGGGAGGGGGAGCTGGACAAGGTGTTCCCGGTGGTGGACGCCAGGGGCTCGGACTCCGCCATGCTGGACAACACCCTGGAATTTCTGGTGATGAGCGGCATGGAGCTGCCCTTGGCGGTGATGGTGTGCGTCCCGGAGCCCTGGATGAACGACCCTAATCTCTCCCGTGCCCGCCGGGACCTGTACCAATACTACGCCGCCATGATGGAGCCCTGGGACGGCCCCGCAGCCATCCTGTTCTCCGACGGCGACCAGGTGGGTGCGGTGCTGGACCGCAACGGCCTGCGCCCCGCCCGGTATTACCTCACCGACGACGGCCGGCTCATCCTGTCCTCCGAGGTTGGGGTGCTGGACATCGACCCTGCCCATATTCTGAAGAGATCCCGGCTGGAGCCGGGAAAAATGCTGCTGGCGGACACGGTCCAGGGCCGCGTCATCGGTGACGAGGAGCTCAAGGAGGGCTGCGCCGCCCGCAGCCCCTACGGCGAATGGCTGGACCGGGGGCTGCTCCAGCTGAAGGACCTGGCCATTCCCAACCACCGGGTGGAGACCTGCCCGCCGGAACGGCTGGCGCAGGTGCAGAAGGCGTTCGGCTACACCTGGGAGGATGTCAAGGACGCCATCCTGCCCATGGCCCGAACGGGGGCGGAACCCACCGCCGCCATGGGGGCGGATATTCCCCTGGCGGTGCTGGACCGCCGGGACCGGCCGCTGTTCGACTATTTCCGCCAGCGCTTCGCCCAGGTGACCAACCCGCCCATCGACGCTATCCGGGAGGAGATCGTCACCGACACCGCGGTGTATGTGGGGGATGACGGCAATCTGCTGGAGGAGCGGGCTGAAAACTGCCGGGTGCTCCAGATCCACAACCCCATCCTCACCTCGGTGGATATGCTGAAGATCAAACACATGGACCGGCCCGGCTTCCGCGTGGAGACGGTGTCCCTGCTGTATTTCAAAAATATGCCCCTGAAGCGGGCGCTGGACCAGATGAAGCTGTCCGCCGACCGGGCCTATCGCGGCGGGGCCAATATCATCATCCTGTCCGACCGGGGGGTGGACGAAAACCACGCGGCCATCCCCTCTCTGCTGGCGGTGTCCGCCCTGGAGCAGCATCTGGTGCGCACCCGAAAGCGCACGGCGGTGTCCGTCATCCTGGAGTCCGGCGAGCCCCGGGACGTGCATCACTTTGCCGCCCTGCTGGGCTACGGGGCCCGGGCGGTCAACCCCTATCTGGCCCAGGAGACCATCGGCCGGCTCATCGACGAGGGGATGCTGGACAAGGACTTCGGGGCGGCGGTGGACGATTACAACAAAGCCATCCTGAGAGGTATCGTGAAGATCGCCTCCAAAATGGGCGTGTCTACCCTCCAGTCCTACCAGTCCGCCCAGCTCTTCGAGGCGGTGGGCATCGCCAAAGACGTGGTGGACGAATACTTTACCAACACCGTCTCCCGCATTGGCGGCATCGGCCTGAAGGAGATCGAGGCCATGGTGGACCGAAACCACAGCCGGGCCTTCGACCCCCTGGGGCTGGAGGTGGACCTTACTTTGGACTCGGTGGGAACCCACAAGGCCCGCTTGGGACAGGAGGACCATATGTACAGCCCCCAGGCCATCCACCTGCTCCAGCAGGCCGCTCGCACCGGGGACTATGGCCTGTTCAAGCAGTACAGCGCCCTGGTGGACGATGAGAACTCCCCCCACACCCTCCGGGGGCTGATGGAGATGAAATACGCGGACACCCCCATCCCATTGGACGAGGTGGAGAGCGTGGAGTCCATCGTCAAGCGGTTCAAGACCGGGGCCATGAGCTACGGCTCCATCTCCCAGGAGGCCCACGAGTGTCTGGCCCAGGCCATGAACCTGCTGGGGGGCAGGTCCAACTCCGGCGAGGGGGGCGAGCTGCCCGAGCGGCTGCGAAACGGCCTCCGCTGCTCCGCCATCAAGCAGGTGGCGTCGGGCCGGTTCGGGGTCACCAGCGAGTACCTGGTGAGCGCCGGGGAGATCCAGATCAAAATGGCCCAGGGGGCCAAGCCCGGCGAGGGCGGCCACCTGCCTGGAAAGAAGGTGTACCCCTGGATCGCCAAAACCCGCTGCTCCACCCCCGGCGTGCCGCTGATCTCTCCGCCGCCCCACCATGACATCTACTCCATCGAGGACCTGGCCCAGCTCATCTACGACCTGAAAAACGCCAACCGCAGCGCCCGCATCTCCGTCAAGCTGGTGAGCGAGGCGGGCGTGGGCACCGTGGCGGCGGGGGTGGCCAAGGCCGGGGCCCAGGTGGTGCTCATCTCCGGCTGGGACGGGGGCACCGGGGCCGCACCCCGGACCTCCATCCACCATGCGGGCCTGCCCTGGGAGCTGGGGCTGGCCGAGACCCACCAGACCCTCATCCAGAACGGCCTTCGCTCCCGGGTGGTGCTGGAGACCGACGGAAAGCTGATGACGGGCCGGGACACAGCCATCGCCTGTATGCTGGGGGCGGAGGAGTTCGGGTTTGCCACCGCGCCGCTGGTGACCCTGGGCTGCGTCATGATGCGGGTGTGCAATCTGGACACCTGCCCCGTGGGGGTGGCGACCCAGAACCCCGAGCTGCGGAAACGGTTCAAAGGAAAGCCGGAATATGTGGTCAATTTCATGCGTTTCATCGCTCAGGAGCTGCGGGAGCACATGGCGAAGCTGGGTGTGCGCACCGTGGAGGAGCTGGTGGGCCGCACCGACCTGCTGAAACAGCGGGAAAGCGCGGTGAACGGCCGGGCCGCCGCGGTGGACCTGTCCGCCGTCCTGGGCAACCCTTACATTGGGGAGGGATATAAAACCCATTGCGACCCCGCTGACCGGTATGATTTCAAGCTGGAAGAGACG
This sequence comes from uncultured Oscillospiraceae bacterium, assembly GCA_949935795.1. Lineage (GTDB taxonomy): Bacteria > Bacillota > Clostridia > Oscillospirales > Oscillospiraceae > Enterenecus. The sequence continues at coordinate 228 of CATLFX010000054.1, read as the reverse complement.
GTGGACCAGTCTGTGCTGCTGGCCAAGCTGGGAAGCGCGCTGAAAAAGGGCCGGAAATGCCGGATCTCCCTGCTTGTCACCTCCACCGACCGGGCGGTGGGAACCCTGTTCGGCTCGGAGATCACCCGCCTCCACGGCGGCGGGCTGGAGGAGGACGCCGTCACGGTCCGCTGTACCGGCGGCGGAGGCCAGTCCTTCGGCGCGTTCATTCCCAGGGGGCTGACCCTG
>CATLFX010000053.1 GCA_949935795.1 uncultured Oscillospiraceae bacterium | reverse complement strand
CAAGGCGGAGGCCCCGGAGGCCGCTGAGACGCCCAAGGCCACTACCCGTAAGCCCCGGGCAAAAAAGGCGGAGGCCGGGGAGGAAAAGCCCAAGGCCGCCCGCAAGCCCCGCGCCAAAAAGTCCAGCACCGAAAATTAAATATTGAGGGGGAGTTCAACTTGTTCCAGCGTAAAAAAGAGTGTATCGCCATGCTTCTGGCCGGCGGTCAGGGCAGCCGCCTGTACGTGCTTACTCAGGACACCGCCAAGCCGGCGGTACCCTTCGGCGGCAAATACCGCATCATTGATTTTCCGCTGTCCAACTGCGTCAACTCCGGCATCGACACCGTGGGTGTGCTCACCCAGTACCAGCCCCTGGAGCTCAACGACTATATCGGAAACGGCCAGCCCTGGGACCTGAACCGCAACTGGGGCGGAGCCCACGTCCTGCCCCCCTACACCCAGTCCAAGACCGAGTCCTGGTACAAGGGAACCGCCAACGCCATCTATCAGAACATCGCTTTCGTGGACCGCTACAACCCCGAGTATGTGGCGGTACTGGGCGGCGACCACATCTACAAGATGGACTACAACAAGATGCTCCAGTTCCACAAGGAGAAGGGGGCCGAGTGCACCATCGCCGTCATGCCGGTGAGCATGGACGAGGCCACCCGCATGGGCATCATGAGCACCGATGAGAACGGCGCCATCGTGGACTTCGAGGAGAAGCCCAAGCAGCCCAAGAGCAACCTGGCCTCCATGGGCATCTACATCTTCACCTGGTCCGTGCTGCGGGAGTATCTCATCGCCGACGAGGCCGACCCCAGCTCCGAGAACGATTTCGGCAAGAACATCATCCCCAACTTCCTGAAGGACGGCCGGCCCATGTACGCCTACTCCTTCGAGGGCTACTGGAAGGACGTGGGCACCCTCAACAGCCTGTGGGACGCAAACATGGACCTGCTGGACCCCAAGGACCCCATCAACATGCGGGACCCCAGCTTCCGCATCTACGCCCGGAACTACTCCGCCCCCGCCACCCGCATCGGCACCGGGGCCAAGGTGACCAACTCCTTCGTGGCCGAGGGCTGCACCATCCGGGGCAGCGTGGAGCACTCCGTGCTGTACACCGGCTGTGAGATCGAGGAGGGCGCCATCGTCACCGGGGCGGTGATCATGCCCAACACCGTGGTGCGCAAGGGCGCCAACGTGAGCTACTGCATTGTGGGCGAGCAGTGCGTCATCGAGGAGGGCGCCAAGATCGGCGAGCGGCCCGAGAACTGCCCGCCGGGCGAGTGGGGCGGCATTGCCGTGGTGGGCCACCAGAGGACCATTGAGCCCGGCTCCATCGTCAAGCCCAATGAAATCGTTTAAGGGGGTGTCCACCATGAAAATGACTGGTATTATTTTCTCCGAGATGTACTCCGACGCGCTGAACTCTTTCACCCAGGACCGGAACATGGCCGCCATTCCCTTCGGCGGGCGCTACCGCCTGGTGGACTTTGCGCTGTCCAACATGGTCAACTCCGGCATTCTCAATGTGGGCGTGCTGGTCAAGCAGCACTACCACTCCCTGATGGACCACCTGAGCAACAGCCAGGAGTGGGACCTGAACCGTAAGAACGGCGGGCTCCAGCTCCTGCCCCCCTTCGCCACCCAGGACGGCAACACCAGCGGCAGCCGCGGCAAACTGGACGAGCTGCGCAACGCCCTGGACTATCTGGAGACCATCGCCTCCACCCCCTATGTCCTGCTGGCCGACGCCTACGTGCTGTGCAACATCGACTACCGTGCCGCCCTGGAGGACCACATCGCCAGCGGCTGCGACATCACCATGCTGGCCACCAAGGAGACGGAGGAGTCCCAGATCAATTTTGCCTCCGTGATGAAGGCGGACCCCAGCCACCGGGTCACCGCCTACGCCCTGGACTGCGCCGCCAAGCCCGGCGACTATGCCAGCATGGGCCACATGATTATCTCCCGGGAGCTGCTCATCAACGTCATCCGGGACTACACCTCCCGGGGCATCTACGACTTCCTGCGGGACTTCATCCAGCACGAATTCAACCGGGGCCGCCTGTCCATCAACCTCTATGAGGTGAACACCACGGTGCTCCGGATACGCAATGTGGAGGAATACTTCCAGAGCAGTCTGGCCATCCTGGATGACGATGTGTCCGCCTCCCTGTTCCGGGGCGACCGGCCCATCCACACCCGCGTCACCGACGAGGTCCCGGCCTACTACGGCCTGGAGTGCCAGGTGGACCGCTGTGTCATCGCCGACGGCTGCTTTGTGGACGGCAGTGTGGAGAACAGCGTGCTGTCCCGGGGCGTGAAGATCGGCAAGGGCGCCAAGGTGAAGAACTGCGTCATCATGCAGGGCAGCGTGGTGGGCGAGGGCGCCAGCCTGGAGAACGTCATTGTGGACAAGTGGGTGACCGTCAGCGACGGCGCCCAGCTCAAGGGCTTGGACGCCAACCCGGTTGTCATTCGCAAAGGAGTCACCGTATGAAAATCTTACTAGCCACCAGCGAAGCCGCGCCGTTCGTCAAGACCGGCGGGCTGGGCGACGTGGCCGCCGCCCTTCCCAAGGCCCTGGCCGAGAGTCCCAACACCGAGGTCTATGTCTTTCTGCCCTACTACAAGGCAATCAAGGACAACCCCGCGTTTGAGATTGAGTATATCACCAACTTCTCGGTCCCCCTGTCTTGGCGAAACGTATACTGCGGTCTGTTCCGGGCGGTGAGCAAAAAGAAAAAGCTCCAGTACTATTTTATTGACAACGAGTACTATTTCTACCGGGACGGCTGCTATGGCCACTATGACGACGGCGAGCGCTTCGCCTTCTACTCCAAGGCCATTTTGGAGTCCCTCCAGTACCTGGACTGGTATCCCGATGTGATCCACGCCAACGACTGGCAGACCGCCCTGGTTCCTGTGTTCCTCCGGGCCCACTATATGAAGTCGGCGAAATACCAGCCCATCAAGACCCTGTTCACCATCCATAACATGGAGTACCAGGGCCGCTTCCCCGAGCAGTTTGTGGATGAGGTGCTGGGCCTGCCCGACGACTGGAAGCCCACCATGCGCTTCGACGACTGCTGCAACCTGATGAAGGCCGCCATCCACACCGCTGACCGGGTGAGCACCGTGTCCCGGACCTACTCCTTCGAGATTCAGGACCCCTACTTTGCCCACGGCCTCCACGATGTGCTGCGCCAGCACGCCTACAAACTCAGCGGCGTGGTCAACGGCATCGACACCGAGGTGTTCGACCCCGCCGCCGACCCGCTGATCTATGCCAACTTCGACGCGGGCACCCTGGAGAAAAAGGCGGAAAACAAGCAGTTCCTCCAGCAGCGGCTGGGGCTGGCCGTCAAGGACGTGCCCATGATTATCATGATCACCCGGCTGGTGGGGCACAAGGGTGTGGACCTGGTGCAGGCGGTCATGGACGACCTGATGCGGGACGACTGCCAGCTGGTCATCATCGGCACCGGCGAGCGGCAGTATGAGGACATGTTCCGCTCCTACGCCGCCAACTTCCCCGCCAAGATGTCCGCCAACATCGTGTTCGACAACACCCTGGCCCATCAGGCCTACGCCGGGGCGGACATGGTGCTGATGCCCTCCAGGCAGGAGCCCTGCGGCCTGACCCAGCTCATTGGCATGCGTTACGGTACCATCCCCGTGGTCCGGGAGACCGGCGGCCTGTTTGACACCGTCCCCGCCTACAACATCGAGACCGGGGAGGGCAACGGCTTCACCTTCAAGAGCTATAATGCCCACGATATGCTTGGGGCCGTCCGCCGGGCCGAGGAGCTGTTCCAGGACAAGGAGCACTGGACCGCTTTGCAGAAGAGTGTCATGGCATATGACAGTTCCTGGAAACGGTCTGTGCAGGAATACTGGGATATTTATCACTCTTTAGTGGATTAACCTGGCTATTTCCCCTGCTTTTTCCTTAAAACGCGCCTCTTTTTCTGGAAATGAAAAAAGTGAAAATTTATAGTGCAAAAGTGCTGACTTTTATGCTATAATAGGGGGGCGTATTGGTACGTCCCGCGCCATCACAGCCCGCGGGAGCGGGCTGTGATTTTTTCATCAATTCCCCGGCTCTTTGCCGGTCAAGAAGGAGTCTGCATATCGTATGGATCAAAAACAAATCATCTCCCAACTGGAGGACACCCTCCTGGTGCGCTACGGCTGTCCCATGGAGAGCGCCTCCCCCCAGCAGGTGTACCGCGCCCTGTGCTACGTGGTGAACGGCATGCTGGCCAGCAAGAGCGCTGAGTTTTACAAGAAGAACCAGGGCAAGCAGGTGTACTATATGTCCATGGAGTTCCTGGTGGGCACGTCCCTGCGCAACAACCTGTACAACCTGGGGCTGGAGGACGTGTTCACCAAGGCGCTGGCCAAGTGCGGGGTGGACATCCACGACCTCTACGAGATGGAGCCGGACGCCGGCCTGGGCAACGGCGGCCTGGGCCGCCTGGCCTCCTGCTATATGGATTCCGCGTCCACGCTGGACCTGCCCATGACGGGCTATTCCATTCGGTATGAGTTCGGCATCTTCAAGCAAAAGATCGTGGACGGCTGGCAGGTGGAATTCCCCGACGACTGGCTGAACATGGGCGACGTGTGGCTGGTCCCCCACGAGAGCGAGGCGGTGGAGGTCCGTTTCGGCGGCAGCGTCCACGGCTGGGAGGATAACGGGAAATACCGGGTGAAGCACGTGGACTTCCAGTCCGTCATGGCGGTGCCCAACGACATGTATATCTCCGGCTATGAGAGCAAGGCGGTCAACCCCCTGGTGCTCTGGTCCGCCAAGTCCCCCAACAGCTTCGACATGTCCGCTTTCTCCCGGGGCGACTACGCCAAGGCTCTGGAGGGGGACACCATGGCGGAGGTCATCTCCAAGGTGCTCTATCCCGCCGACGACCATGTGGAGGGCAAAAAGCTGCGCCTGCGCCAGCAGTACCTGCTGGTGTCCGCCTCGGTGCAGACCATCCTGAAAAAGCACCTGCGCGTTTACAAGAGCCTGGACAATCTGCCCGACAAGGTGTCCATCCACATCAACGACACCCACCCCGCCCTGTGCGTACCCGAGCTGATGCGCCTGCTGGTGGACGAGTACAACTACCCCTGGGACAAGGCCTGGGACATCACCTGCCGCACCCTGTCCTACACCAACCACACCGTCATGAGCGAGGCGCTGGAGCGCTGGGACGTGAAGCTGTTCGAGCAGCTGCTGCCCCGGGTGTACCAGATCGTCCAGGAGATCGACCGCCGCCTGCGGGTGGACCTCCACGGCTACTACGGCAACGACATGGGCAAGATCGAGTATATGGCTGTCATCAGCAAGAACGAGATCCGCATGGCCAATCTGTGCCTGTCCGCCTGCCACAAGGTGAACGGCGTGTCCAAGCTCCACTCGGAGATCCTGACCAACTCCATCTTCCGGGACTACTATCAGATGGAGCCCGACCATTTCTGCAACGTCACCAACGGCATTGCCTACCGCCGCTGGCTGTGTCAGGCCAACCCGGAGCTCACCGCCCTGCTGAAGGACCTGATCGGCGACGGGTTCACCACCGATTCCACCCAGCTGGAGAAGCTGCTGAAGTACAAGGACGACCAGAAGGTGCTCCAGAAGCTCCAGGAGATCAAGCTGGACAACAAGAAGCGGCTGGCCGACCTGATCCTCAAGCGCAACGGCGTGATGGTGGACCCAAATTCCTTGTTCGACGTGCAGATCAAGCGCCTCCACGAGTACAAGCGCCAGCTGCTCAACGTGCTCCAGATTCTCCACATGTATCTGGAGATCAAGGTCAACCCCGGCGCCCCCTTCCAGCCCCGGACCTTCATCTTCGCCGCCAAGGCGTCCGCGGGCTATATCATGGCCAAGCAGATCATCCAGCTCATCGTGTCCGTGTCCAACCTGGTCAACCACGATCCGGACATCCAGGATAAGCTGAAGGTGGTCTTTATGGAGGACTACAACGTGTCCCTGGCTGAGATCATCATCCCCGCCGCCGAGATCTCCGAGCAGATTTCCATCGCCGGCAAGGAGGCCAGCGGCACCGGCAACATGAAGCTGATGATCAACGGCGCGGTGACCCTGGGCACCCTGGACGGCGCCAACGTGGAGATTCACGAGCAGGTGGGGGACGACAACATCGTGCTGTTCGGCCTCAAGACCGACGAGGTGAACGAGCTGTGGCGCAGCGGATATAATCCCCTGGACTACGTGCGCAATGACCCGGAGCTGAAGGCGGTGATGGACCTGCTCATGGGCGGCATCGGCGGGATGCACTTCGACGACATCGTGCGCTCCCTCACCACCAACCACAAGGGCCCCGCCGACCCCTATATGTGCCTGGCCGATTTCCACGACTATGTCCGGGCCCAGCGGGACGTGTCCGCCATCTACGGCGACAAGACCCGGTTTACCAAGATGTCCCTGGTAAACACCGCCAAGGCGGGCTTCTTCTCCGCTGACCGGGCCGTAGAGGAATACGCGAAGAACATCTGGCACACCAAGTAAGCCGCCGGAACAGGAGAGCGGCATATTAAAAAGAGGAGGTCAGGAGCGTGAAACAGGTTTGCTTTGGCGTTGATATCGGCGGGACCACCGTCAAGCTGGGCCTTGTAAGCCGGGAGGGGGAGCTGCTGGACAAGCGGGAATTTCCCACCTTCCGGGACCTGGGGGCCACTTTTGACGACATTGCCGGCCATATGCGCCAGGTGATGGAGGATTTCCAGGGCATGGGCGGCGTCTCGGACGAATACCAGTGCGTGGGCGCGGGCGTGGGCGTTCCCGGCCCGGTGCTGGACCAGTCCCGGGTGGTCCACTGCGCCAACCTGGGCTGGAAGAATGTGGACATCGCCCAGGAGCTGTCCAGCCGGGCGGGAGTGCCCGTCCGGGTGGCCAACGACGCCAATCTGGCCGCCCTGGGCGAGGCCTGGCAGGGCGGCGGCAAGGGCTGCCGCAACCTGGTGATGCTCACGGTGGGCACCGGCATCGGCGGCGGCATCATCTGCGATGGAAAGATCATCGCCGGGGCCACCGGCGCGGGGGGCGAGGTAGGCCATATGCCCGTCCCCTTCCACACCGACTGGCAGTGCGGCTGTGGGAAAAAGGGTTGTCTGGAGGTCACCGCCTCCGCCACCGGCATCATCCGGGCGGCCCGGCAGTTCTCCCCCTTCAAGGAGATGGAAAAGGTCACCGCTAAAGACGTGTACGACGCGGCCGCCGCCGGGGACAAGAACGCCATCGCCGTGGTGGCGGAGTCCACCGCCGCGCTGGGATACGCCGCCGCTGCCGTCAGCTGCGTGGTCAATCCGGAGGTCATCCTGCTGGGGGGCGGCGTGTCCGCCGCGGGCCATGCCCTGCTGGACCCGGTGGAGGCCGCCTTCAAGGCCTGCGCCTTCCCCGCCTGCGCCGAAGCGCGCTTTGCCCTGGCTCAGCTGGGCAACAACGCGGGCATTTTCGGCGGCGCGGCCCTGTTCTTCACCGAATAGCGCGATTTTTCCCCCGGCATGGGGCAGAATAACAGGAAATCAATAAGTCCAGTGGTATGAAGTCAAGGAGTGATTAAAAGAAAAATTCAGAGAAAAGCAACAGAAAAAGCGTAGTGATACAGGAAAAAGGCAACACCAACCCAAGCCCTGTCCCTAAAGATTTTTGAA
>CATLFX010000052.1 GCA_949935795.1 uncultured Oscillospiraceae bacterium | reverse complement strand
GCAAAGACCGAGGCTGCCCTCATCATCCTGGCCATGAACGCCAGCCTCCGGCTGGCTCGCTGGCTTGTGCTCTTTTTCCGTTCCCTTCTGTCCTTGTCCCCATATGTGGTTTTTCAGTAAGCCCTACATAGTCCATAAAATTCTGCCCCAGCTGCCGCTTGAAGAGGCTGGACAGGTAGTTGGGGGTGATGCCGATGGCGGCGGCCACGTCCTGCACAGCACCCGCTCCAGGATATCCCGGTCATTATTGTGTTCCTCATCTTCCAGAAGCAGTTTGTCCAGGGCATCGCCACCAGCGGCCTGAAGGGGTAAGGCGCGGAACTGCCCCCTGTGCCGCGAAACAGATAAGGACCGCCGCTGGGCCAGCGGCGGTCCTTTTTGCGCGCTTTACGGGGGTCAGGCCCAGGGAGCGTCAGGGCAGGAACTGCATTTCCAGCACGCCGTCCACCGGGACCAGCGCCCGGTACAGGGTGTCCGGCCAGCATTTCCGCAGGTGGGGGTCCCGGATGGGGACGGCTTCCACCGCCGGCTCCCGGGCGCCCTCCAGGCGGATGGAGCCCGCGGGGGTCTCCAGCGCGCCGTCCCGCCAGACGGGCCGCTGGGCGAAGAGCAGGGACAGCACGGCCTCCTCCTCCCCCTGATAGCGGTCGGTCACCGTCAGTCCCTTCCCGCCCCGGTCCAGGACCGCCCGGCGGGTGTAGGAGAACCCGCCCCCCGGATAGGCCGGGGCCAGCTCCAGCTCTAGGACGGAGGCGTTTCCCTCCCGGAAGCGATTCACGCCGGCGGGGGCGTATTCCCTGCCGCTGCCCTGGACCCGCCCGCCCACGGTGGGCAGGTTGTGCCAGTCGGAGCGCATGGTCCAGATGGAATACCGCTCCGGCGAAAAGGTCTTGGCGGAGTAGGTCTCCACCCCCACGTCGATGAGCAGGGGCTGTCCCTTGCAATAGACGATGAGGCTTCCGGCGTCGCAGTGGCCGTGGCTGACGCCGTTGTGGCCCGCCCGCAGGGAGACGCACCAGGTCTCGTCCCGGACGACCCACAGCCCGGTGCTGGGGTAGAACACCTCCTCCTGGGGGGGGACCGGGACGGCGGGGGCGGCCAGCGCCCGGGCGCACAGGGCGTCCAGCAGCCGCTCAAACAGGCTTTTGCTGGAGGGAAGATCCCGGGTCTCCCGGCGGGACGCGTCCGCCGCCGCCATGGCGCACAGGCCGGGGGCCTGGGTGCGGAGGCCGAAGAGGTACTCCCCCGCTCCCCGCGGCCCCGCCAGGGGCAGGCAGTCGGCGTAGTTGAGGTAGTAGTCCCCGTCCACGTGGACGTTGACGATGTACGTGGCGATGTTCCGGAGCTTTTCCTCCTGGAACAGGGGGGCGAAATGGCCCCCGGACACCCGGTCCAGCACCTCCAGCGCGCCCCACAGGGTGATCCCCGCGTGGTGGTAGTACTCCGCCCCCTCCTCGCAGCAGCCGTCCGGGCCGTAGCCGTTCAGAAAGCAGTCCAGGCTGTAGGCGGCCTGCTCCGCCACCCGGCGCTTCACGTCCTGGCCGTACCCGGAGGTGAACACCGACAGCAGCACGTTCTGGGTGCACCAGGAGGTCCAGTTGTTCATGGGCTCGTCCCCGTTTCCCATCCACCAGAAATGCTCCCGGAGGTAGGGGGCCACCACCCGGGAATCCACCTCCCGGAGAATGCGCCGGCACAGCCCCGGGGCCGCCGCCTCCAGCTCCTCCCCCAGCAGCGCCCGGATGAGGGACAGGTTGGCCGCCGACTCGCAGGCGAACAGGTCGGGTATGGGCCGGGCGGTATCGGGCAGGGGCAGGGCGGGCGTGTCCCGGACGTAGGTGTTGTGGGCGGGGAGCTGCCAGCCGCTCTCCTCGCACACGAACCAGATCCCGTCGATCAGGTCGTCCAGAAACCGGCCCCGGTGCTCGGCGCACTCCGCCAGGGCCAGGGCGCACAGGGCCTGCTGGCGGGGATGGCATTTCTCCTCGTAGCGGGTGCGGTCTCCCGTGCGGGAAAAGGTCAGATAGTCGCCGCAGGTCATCACGGGCCACTGCCAGCCCAGGTATTCCTCTCCCCGGCGGATCAGCGCCGCGCGAACGCCCTCCGGCAGGCCCTCCCAGACGGCCCGGTCGCCCGCGCCGGGAAATTCCAGGTCTTCAAGGTGATCGGGCAGATTGTGCAAATACTCCTGTACCATAGTCTGTCCTCCCATTCTTCCCCGCCCCCAGTATAGCAGGAACAGGCGGCTGAATCAAGCAACTGTCTGAGGAGGCGGTCTCCACTATCACAGCGCGGTTTTTGATTTATATTCCTGGCCCCAGCTCCACATGGCGTCCAAAATGGGCTTCAAGCTGTATCCCAATTCCGTCAGCGCGTATTCCACCCGCGGCGGCACTTCGGGATAGACGGTCCGGACCAGCAGGCCGCTGTCCTCCATCTGGCGGAGCTGGGCGGTGAGCACCTTTGGGCTCACGCCCCCAATGGTCTTTTTCAATTCCCCGAAGCGTTTTGTCCCTGGGAGCAGATCCCGCAGAATCAGCACCTTCCATTTGTCGCTGATTAAGGTCAGCGTTGTTTCCACCGGACAGGCCGGAAGTTCTTTGACAGCCGCCATGACGGTTCCCTCCATGCAGTCAATGGTTCCCATATGGGATGTACAGCCTGATTTTACCGTATCACGGATGCCCCTGTCAAGGGCGGGCTGGTTCCGGGATTGGCAACTCATTTTGCGGGAAACTGTCCGGCAAAGGACTCCTCAATGTGAAAATCTTCATCCAGCTGCCGGTAGATCAGCAGCTGAGACAGGAACACGGCATACCACATGCCGGTGACGGGCAGCAGAAAGACCGTCCAGGGCGCGAACAGCACAAGAACAGCGAGATAGGCCAGCTGCACCAGTCCGGCGCCCATCACCCGCCAAAACCGCTTGACGAGGAACAGCGCGGCATTGCGCAGGCGGGCGGAGGGGCTCTGCTGAAACAGCACGAGCTGGGGCCAGAGCAGGGTGTTTGCCGCCAACACCAGCAGCAGGCTGAACAGGTACAGCGCCACGGTTCCCAAGGAGGGCGGGACCTCCGCCCACCAGAACAGCATGGCCATAAAGGCGTACAGCCCCGCCATCAGGCCCATCGCCGCCCCGGGGAGCAGGCTCTCCCGCCAGTTCTGCCTCCAGGCGCGGCTCCAGGCCTCCTTCCACGGGAGCGGGTCGTCCCGCAGGCCCCGGAGGACGGCGTCGTACAGTCCCGCCAGAAACGGCCCCGCGATCATGCCGCCCAAGATGGAGCAGGGGATCAGCACCAGCACGCTGGAGGTCAGGATGGCGCAGGCAATCCCGGCGGTCAGCGGGATGAAGCCGGCCAGCGCGGCCATGCCGGCTTTCCACCACTGGCCGAAGCGGAGGGCCAGCAGCTGCTTGTAGCGGTTGAAGCCGGTCTGGCGGATATTCTCATTGTAGCCGGGGTCTTCACGAACGAAAAGTCCCATGATCGTTTCCTCCTTACGGGGCGGCGTAGTGGCAGTGGTCCAAAAAGCGGGCCAGAAGCTGGGACGGGTCTGCGTCAAAGTCCTCCCGGCAGGTGAGCTCCACGCTGACGGCGCAGTTTTCGTACACGCCGAAGGCGGACGCGCCCCGGGCATAGGGGTTGGCCTCAGACTCAAATGCGTAGGTGATGACGGTGAAGCCTACGCCGCTGTGGGTCTCCTCTGCGGTGGATTCAATGGCGTAATTCAAGGAGGCCATGTCCATCCACTGGGCCAGCGTGTTCTCCGCGTCCTTGGCGGACCGGTATCTGCCCAGCAGAAGGTAGATCTGGGCGTCATACAGCTCCGCCTCCTCGCCGTCCTCGTTGGTGTAAGGTTCGGCCTCGCCCATGGACCAGGTGGCGTAATACATCCCGTTGGCCGCCAGGGCCTCGTTGTTCTCCCGCGGGTCCATGCCCGACGGGGCGTCCACTCCGATCACGCCGCCCACCGTGACCCAGCCCTCGCCCCAGCCCGAGCCGTCCGCCGCCCGCTCCGGGGGCTGGCTGTCCGCACAGCCGGTCAGGCCCAGGCACAGCGCCGCCGTTAACAGCAGCATCACAGGTTTTTTCATCCTGCCGCTCCTTTCACCAGTTCGTTCCACAGCGCCTCACACCCCTCCGGGTATGGGGCGGTTTTTTTGGTCCAGAACCCCCGCCGGGCCAGATAGAGCCCGGATACCAGCTCGCCGCTGCTGCCGCTCACCGTTTCGCCCAGCAGCTGGTAGGAATAGCCGCCCAGTTCCGCCCCGGCCAGGGCCGGGCAGCCGGTCCAGGGCAGATAGGTCCCTTGGGCGGAGCGGTCCGCTTCCTCCGGGAGGGAGCCGTCCAGGCGGCACAGGGTGTGGTAGTCCGCCTGAAACCGGGCCGGGTCCTCCAGCAGGAAGAAGTAGCTCTCGCACTCCAGCAGGTCCCCCATGAGGGTGGTTTGGCTGGCGGCGGCCAGGTTGGGGTCCGCGCCGCCTGTGGGGTACTGGTTGAGCCGCACCGCCACCCGCCCGTCGCCGTTCAGGTCCTCGCCCAGGGCGGCGAACGCGGTCTCAATGGCGGCGGCGGTGCCGTCGGGCAGGGCGTTCTCCCCCACGTAGGCAATCTGATAGTCCGGCTTGACCTGCCCTACGCCCAGCATATTGCAGGCCAGGCTGAGCGCCATTCCGGCCAGCGCCGCGCCAACCGCCGCGTGCCATTTGTGGTAGTGCCACCAGTTTTTCCGCTTTTCCTTGGGGGTCAGCGCCCGCCGTTCCTCAGGCTTTTCATCCCGGTACTTCCACTTCAAATATTCGCTGGCCATGGCGCGCCTCATTCCCGGGTAGTGCCGCCGGGGGCGTAGCTCACCGGGAGGCACACCAGGCTGGGCAGACTGCTCCGGTCCTCCTGGAGCAAAAGGCCCACGCTGGTCTCCGCCAGCCGCTGGACGGGCTGGACGATGGTGGAGCAATGGAACCCCTCCGCGGCAAAGCGGCGGATGCCGTCAAAGCCGATGAGCTGCACGTCCTCCGGGACCCGCAGCCCCAATTCTTCCAGCATAGCCCGGACGCGGACGGCCAGGTCGTCGTTGACGCAGAAGACGCCGTCGAAGGCCAGCCGCCCCCCCTCCATATGTCCGGCCAGGAACTCCCGGAAGGGCCCGTAGCCCTCCTCGTCTTTAAGATGCAGGGAGGCGCAGTCTATCCGCCGCTGCCGCCAGACGGAGGCAAAGCCGTCCCACCGCTTGTCCGCCTCGCCCGGTACGCCGGACCACATGCGCAGGAACAGCGGCCGGACGCACCCCAGCTCCAGCAGCTTTTCCGCCGCCAGCTGCCCCCCGCCGAAGTTGTCCGAGGCGACGCAGGGGACGTCCCGGCTGAAATGCCGGTCGATGCTCACATAGGGGAGGTCGGGGTCCACCTTCAGATCGGGGTTGTAGGTCAGGCCGATAATGCCGTCCACCTTGTTCTGCTGGACCATCTGGATGCACCGCTGTTCCGCCGAGCGGTCGGAGGCGGTGAGGGACAGGATGGTCTTATACTGCCGGGCCGCCAGCTGCTGGCAGACGTTCTGGGCCAGGGCGGAGAAGAAGGGGGTGGTGACGTCGGGCAGGATCAGGGCGGCGGAACAGGTCTTATTGGTCTTCAGCCCCCGGGCGTAGCTGTTGACCTGATAGCCCAGCCGCCGGGCCGCCTCCTCCACCCGCCTGCGGTAGTCCTTGCCCACGGGGATGTCGTTGAACACCTTGGACACCGTGCCCAAGGCCACCCCCGCCTCCCGGGCCACATCCTTCATGGTGGGGGCGTTTTCCTTTCGTTTCATGGGGTTCACCTCTCAAACCGTGAAATGTTTCACCATTGATTTCATTATATTCATGAAACGTTATTTTGCAAGTGATTTTTAAAAAATCATAACTTTTTGTTCAACTGCACAAATTGGGGCGGCGCTTTTTGTGGAAAAGCGAAAAATGCTTTCGCGTGGGATAAAAGGGATTGACAGGGCCGGATTTCCTGTATTATCATAAAAGCACAGCATATGTAACGTTTCATATCGCAGCGAGCAAAAAAGAATTAGGGAGTGAGTCATATGGCAAACAGAACCTCCGCCGCTCCTGCCAGGCCGGGCAGGAATTTAGGCCAGCGCATTTTGGACAACTGGCAGCTGTACGCGCTGCTGCTGGTCCCCGTTGTGCTGACGGTGGTGTATAAGTACATCCCCATGTACGGCATCCAGATCGCCTTCCGGGACTTCAAGGCCAGCCGGGGCTACATGGGCAGCGAATGGGTGGGCTGGTACTGGTTCCAGCGCTTCTTCAGCGCCCCCACATTCAGCCGGATGATCGTGAACACGGTGCTCATCAGCCTGTTCAGCCTGCTGTGGAGCTTCCCCATCCCCATCATCCTGTCCCTGATGATCAACCAGCTGGGCAATGCCCGGTTCAAGCGGGTGGTACAGACCGTCCTCTACGCCCCCCACTTCATCTCCGTCATGGTCATCTGCGGTATGATCCGCATCTTCCTCAGTCCCTCCGGCGGCCTCATCAACCTGATTCTGGGCACGGAGATCGACTTTTTGACCCAGTCCTCCGCCTTCCGCACTATCTACATCGCCTCCGGCATCTGGCAGGACGCGGGCTGGGGCTGCATCATCTACCTGGCCACCCTGGCCAACGTGGACCCCGGCCTCTACGAGGCGGCCAAGGTGGACGGCGCCTCCGTGTTCCAGCGCATCCTGAACATCGACCTGCCCGCCCTGCTGCCCATGGCCATCCTCAACCTGATTATGGCCGCCGGCGGACTGATGAACGTGGGCTTCGAAAAGGTATGGCTGCTCCAGACCGACCTGAACAAGGCCACCAGCGACGTGATTGCCGTGTACGTCTACGAGCAGGGCATCCAAAACGCCAAATACAGCTACTCCACCGCCGTGGGCCTGTTCAACACGGCCGTAAACATTATCCTGCTGCTGATCGTGAATAAAATCGCGTCCAAAGCCTCGGACGTGGAATTTGTGTAAAGGAGGGGAGCGGAAATGAAACAGGCATCCGGCATGTCCGACCGCACCAGCCAGATTATCCTGACGGTCATCTGCGCCATCGTGCTGCTCATCGTGGCCTACCCCCTGTACTATGTGGTGGTGGCCTCCTTCTCCGACCCCTACCAGGTCTATGCGGGCAAGACCTTCCTGCTGCCCAGCGGCTTCACCCTGGAGGGCTACAAAGGGGTATTTCTCAATGACGGAATCGTGTCCGGCTTTCTGAACTCGGTAAAATACACCGTCATCGGCACTATTTTCTCCGTGGTCATGCTGTACATCACCGCCTACCCCCTGGCCCAGAAGGACCTGCCCGGGCGGAAGTTTTTGAGCGTCTTCTTCCTGTTCACCATGTACTTCGCGGGCGGCCTGGTCCCCACCTACCTGGTGGTGAAGCAGACCGGCCTGGTGGGCAGCATGTGGTCCCTGTTCCTCCCCGGCGGCGTGGGGGTGGGCAACATGATTATCGTGCGCAACTACTTCCAGAACTCCATCCCCCACGATTTGGTGGAGGCCTCCGAGATCGACGGCTGTTCCAAGCTGCGCACCTTCTTCAGCGTGGTGATCCCCCTGTCCATGCCCATTCTGGCGGTGATGGTGGTGTTCTCCATGGTGGCCTACTGGAACGACTGGTTCACCGCCCTGATCTACCTGGGCGGCAAGGGCTCTCCGCTGCCCCTGGTTATGCGGAACATCCTGATTAAGAGCTCCGCCACCGCCAGTCAGGCGGCCACCATCTCCGGCGGCTATGCCGAGCTGAACAAGCTCACCGAGCTGCTGAAATTCTGCTCCATGATTGTGGCGGCCCTGCCCATGCTGGTGATCTATCCCTTCGTGCAGAAGTACTTCGAGAAGGGCTTCATGGCTGGCGCGGTGAAGGGCTAAGAGCCTATCCGTAAATAGACAAATGAGGTATAATGTCCACCAAAGGCGGTGGGAAAAATGGAGAAAAAGAGCTACAAGTCATGGACAATATCAGATGCGTTCTGGGAGGCGGTAAAGGAAGAG
>CATLFX010000051.1 GCA_949935795.1 uncultured Oscillospiraceae bacterium | reverse complement strand
CAATAGGACTTGTTTCAAGTTCTTTTTCTTGCTTCTTCTTTTTCTTTCAAGAAAAAGAAGAAGGCCCTTGACCTCCGCCCCTCAGCTCCTGGCAAACTCCTCCGCCACCCTGGCGATGTTGGCGGCGCACAGCCCGAACTCCTCCAGCAGGGCCGCCGCCGGGCCGGAGTGGCCGAACACGTCGGGGGTGCCGATGCGCTTGACGGGGGTGGGCCGCTTCTCGCTGAGCAGGGAGCACACCGCCTCCCCCAGCCCGCCGATGATGGAGTGCTCCTCGCAGGTGACGATCTTCCCGCACTCCGCCGCCGCTTTCAGAACGATCTCCTCATCCAGGGGCTTGATGGTGGCCATGTTGATGATCCGGGCGGACACGCCCCGGTCCGCCAGCAGCTTTCCGGCCTCCACCGCCTCGGCCACCAGCAGGCCGTTGGCGATGATGGCAATGTCCGTGCCATCCCCCATGACCTCGCCTTTGCCGATCTCAAAATGGAAGGCGGCCTCGTCGTGGAACACGGGCACGGGGGAGCGGCCAAAGCGCATATACACCGGCCCCTGGTGCTCATAGGCGGCCTTGACCATGGCCTTGGCCTCCACCGCGTCGGCGGGGGACATGACCACCATGCCGGGGATGGACCGCATAAGGGTAAAGTCCTCCAGGCACTGGTGGGTGGCGCCGTCCTCGCCCACGGAGATGCCCCCGTGGGAGGCGCCGATCTTCACGTTGAGCCCGGTGTAGCCGATGGAGTTGCGCACCTGCTCATAGGCCCGGCCCGCGGCGAACATGGCGAAGGAAGAGGCGTAGGCCACCATGCCCATGGAGGCGGCCCCGGCGGCGGCGGCCATCATGTTGCCCTCGGCGATGCCGCAGTTGAAGTGGCGGTCCGGGAAGGCCTTGCCGAACATGGCGGTCTGGGTGGAGCCGGCCAGGTCCGCGTCGAACACAATCACATTGTCGTGGGCGGCCCCCAGCTCCCGCAGGGCCTCGCCGTACCCCTGCCGGGTGGCGATTTTTTTCACGTCCGCCATTTACATCCCCTCCAGTCTGGCAAGCTCCGCGTTCAGTTCTTTCAGCGCGGTCTCGGCCTGCTCGTCGTTTGGGGCCTTGCCGTGCCAGCCCACCTGATTCTCCATATAGCTGACCCCCTTGCCCTTGGTGGTCTTCATCACGATGGCAAAGGGACGGCCCTTCACGGTTTTGGCCTGGGCGAAGACCCCCTCCAAAGCGTCGTAGTCGTGGCCGTCGACCTCCGCCGCCTCCCAGCCGAAAGCCCTCAGCTTGTCCAGGATGGGATAGGGGCTCATGACCTGGTCCACCGGCCCGTCGATCTGGAGGCCGTTGTTGTCGATGACGGCGCACAGGTGGTCCAGCTTGTAGTGGTGGGCAAACATGAACGCCTCCCACACCTGGCCCTCCTGGATCTCGCCGTCCCCCAGCAGGGTGTACACCCGGCAGGGGTTGTTTTGCAGCTTGGCGGCCAGAGCCATGCCGCAGGCGGCGGACACCCCCTGACCCAGGGACCCGGTGGACATGTCCACCCCGGGGATGGACTTCATGTCCGGGTGGCCCTGGAGGTAGCTGCCGATATGGCGCAGGGTTTTCAGGTCCTCCCAGGGGAAGAAGCCCTTCAGCGCCAGGGCGGCGTACAGCCCCGGGGCGCAGTGGCCCTTGGAGAGGACAAAGCGGTCCCGGTCCCGCTTGCGGGGGTCCCTGGGGTCCACGTTCATCTCTTTAAAGTAGAGGTAGGTGAACAGCTCGGCGGAGGACAAACTCCCGCCGGGGTGGCCCGCCTTGGCGGCGTGGGTGGACTCAATGATACCGATGCGCACCTTGCAGGCGTTGACCATCAGCATCTTTTTTTCGCTGTCTGTCATGATATTCCTTCTTTCCTCACAGCTTTTCGGCGCAGTCGGCCACACCGAAGCTGTAAACTGTGACGCTGTGGTACTCTTCCCCGGCCTTCAGCACGCAGGAGGGGAAACCGGGCTGGTTGGGGGAGTCGGGGAAGAACTGAGTCTCCAGGCAGAAGCCGTGGCGGTCGCCGTAAACCGCGCCCCCCTTCCCCCTGGGACAGCCGCTGAGGAAGTTGCCGGCGTAGAACTGCACTCCGGGCAGGGTGGTGGCCGCATCCATGGCGATGCCGGTGTCCGGCGACCAGGCCGCGGCGGCTGTCCAGATCGTCCCCTCGTGTTTGTCGATGACCCAGTTGTGGTCGTAGCCCCCGGCCATCACCAGCTGGCCGAAGGGCTCGCCGATGCGGGTCCCGATGGGCTGGGCCGTCCTCAGATCCATAGGAGTGCCCTCCACGGGGGCGATCTCCCCTGTGGGGATGGAGCCGGGGCCCGCGGGCGTGTAGCGGGAGGCGTTCAGCTTGATATACTGGCCCTCCACGCTGCCGCTGTCGTGGCCGGACAGGTTGAAATAGCTGTGGTTGGTGAGATTGCACACCGTATCCCTGTCCGATTTGGCCCGGTAGCTGATGGCCAGCCCGCCCTCGGACAGGGTGTAGGTCACCCGCACCTCCAGACTGCCGGGGTAGCCCTCGTCCATATCGGGGCTGACCAGGGAGAGGGTGGCGGCGCTCCCGCCGAGCTCCTCCACCGTCCAGACCCGCTTGTCAAAGCCGGTCCGTCCGCCGTGGAGGGAGTTGGGCCCGTCGTTGGCAAACAGGGGGTATTGGGCCCCGTTCAGCGTAAACTCCGCCCCGCCGACGCGGTTGGCGTACCGCCCCACCAGGGCCCCGATATACTTGTCCTGGGCCCGGTAGTCCTCTAAGGTGTCGAACCCCAGCACCACGTCCACCGGGTTTCCGTTCCGGTCGGGCACGGTGAGTGAGCGCACCGCGCCGCCGTAGGTGATGATTTTACAGACGTATTTGGTATCTTCCGGTCCCAGCGCCCGCAGGGTGAGCTCTTCCACCGGGGTACCATCGGGCATTTGTCCAAAGGGCCTTCTGTTTTCTTCCATAATGCCTCCGCTTCTGCTTCCGCCCATGGGGCGGCAGGTAATCGCAGTTTCAGTTTACCACATCTTTCCGCCAAAAACAACCACAAACCGCTATTTTTGTGTCCATTCCGGCAATTTGTAAACCCGTATAAAAATTCCGCGTCTCCTGTTGGCTTTCCTACAATTTTTTGTTATAATGCTGTTAATTATTTACGGCGGCACGGCCGCGAAGGAGGCCCTTATGGACAGTTTTATACTGAACGGGAACCAATACGCCGTCCTGGGCCTGCTGGGCAAGGGAAAGGGCGGCTACACCTGGCTGGCGGAGCGGAATGGGGCGCGGTACGCCCTGAAGCAGATCCACCACGAGCCCTGTGACTACTATCAATTTGGGGACAAGCTGGCCGCCGAGCTGCGGGATTACGAGACGCTGTCCGCCCTGGGGGTGCCCATCCCCAGGCTGCTGGAGGCGGACCGGGAGGGGGAGCTGCTGCTGAAGGAGCTTCTCCCCGGCGAGACCGTCTACCGGCATGTATTGCGGGGCGGGGCGGAGCCCTGGCAGCTGGAGCAGGCGCGGGCGCTGTCCCGGTCCCTGCGGGCGGCGGGGTGGAACATCGACTGGTTCCCCACCAATTTCATGTGCCGGGACGGGGTCCTCTACTACGTGGACTATGAGTGCAACCCTTACATGGATCAGTGGAGCTTTGAGACCTGGGGTGTGCGGTACTGGTCCCGCACCCCGGAACTGGACGCCTATGCCAGGGGGCATGGGGATTTGTAAAGGAGCAAATTATGAAACAGAGGAAATACGCCGTACTGATCTATCCCAGCTTTTCCCTCCAGGAGATCACCTGCCTCACCTCCGCCCTGACGGTGTGGTTTGGGGAGAAAATCGACGTCATTGCCGCCGAGAATAAGCCGTACGCCAGCGAGGAGGGCTTTACCGTCATGCCGGACAAAACGGCGGACCAGGCGGACCCCGCCGATTACGCCTGCGTCATCCTCCCCGGCGCCGTCAACCCCCTTCCCGCCCTCTTCGACGGCAGGCTGATGGAATTTCTCCGCCGGGGAAAGGGAACGGACACCCTGTTTGCCGCCATCTCCTCCGCCCCGGCCCTGCTGGCCAAGACGGGACTGCTGGAGGGGAGGGACTTCACCGCCGGGTTCTTCATGCAGCTGGCCCAGACCTTCCCCTTCATTGACACGGCTCGTTTCGTCCACCGGCCGGTGGTGGAGGATGGGACCGTCATCACCGCCATCGGCATGTTCTTCCGGGAGTTCGCCCAGACCGTGCTGAACCGCCTGGGCTATGACGTGGGGGAGCATTTCATGGACACCTCCGGGGAGGAATACACCCAAGAGGAGCTGACTTTCTACTGGTCTGAGGAAGACTACCAGGAGTTTTTGCAGGAGCTGAAGGAATTTACAGACAAGGACTGATGGATATGAAACGGGAAAAAAGTACAGGAGCGGTTATTTTTACCGAGGAAAATACTGTGCGTAATTATCTGGTGCTCCACAGCACCCTGGGCCACACCACCCTGTGCAAGGGCCACGCGGAGGGGAGCGAGACGGAGCACGAGACAGCAGTCCGGGAGATCAGGGAGGAGACCGGGCTGACGGTGGACTTCATCGACGGCTTCCGGGAGGTCATCACCTATTCCCCCAAACCGGGGGTTGTCAAAGATGTGGTGTTTTTTCTGGCCCGCCTGTCCGGGGGAGAACTGACCTGTCAGCCCGAGGAGGTGGCGGACGCCCGCTTCCTGCCCTTTGAGGAGGCGCTGGAGGCGCTGACCCACCCCTCCGACCGGGACACCCTCCAAAAGGCCCGCGCCTTTCTGGAGGGTTGCTGACCATGCCCACCCCTCTCTATGACAGCCTGCGGGCCCTGGCCGGGACCCACCCCCTCCGGCTGGACATGCCCGGCCACCACGGCGGGCCCCTGCCGGGGGGCTTCCCCTGGCCCTCAGAGATCGACTTCACGGAAAACGGCCATACCGGCGACCTGTACGGCGGGGAGCCCGACGCCATCCAGGCGGCGGAGCGGCTGTGGGCGGAGCGGTTCGGTTTTGATTCCTGCCTGTTCCTCACCGGGGGCTCCACCCAAGGCATACACGCCGGGCTGGCCCTGCTGGCGGGGGAGGGAGGGCCAGCGGCCCTGGACCGGGGGAGCCACCGCTCGGTCTACCACGCTCTGGCCCTGCTGGACCTGACCCCTCATTTTATCCCCCGGCCCTGGCTGGCGGGGGAGGGGGTGACCGGGCCCGTCCTGCCGGAAACGGTGGGTAAAGCCCTCAAAGCGCACCCCGAGATCAAAACGGTCTGTATCACCTCTCCCACATATTACGGCGTGTTGTCGGATATTCCCGCCATCGCCGGAGTGTGCCGCGCCCACGGGGCCAAGCTGATGGTGGACGGGGCCCACGGGGCCCACCTGCCCTTTTTGGGCTATACGGGGTATCAGGCGGCGGACGTGGTGGTGATGTCCGCCCACAAGACCCTCCCCGCTCCCGGCCAGACGGCCCTGCTGCTGGCCAACGGCTTTGGGCTGGACCAGCTCCAGCGCTGGGGGTCGGTGTACGGCACCTCATCCCCCTCTTACGTCCTCATGTCCGCCTTGGACGCGGCCCGGGACTACATGGAGGGGGAGGGGACCGCCCGCTATCTGGAGACGGTCCGCCTGACGGAAGCCCTTCGCGGGCGCTGGCCCGCCCTCGCCCCGAGGGACGGCCTGGCGCTGGACCCCGCCCGGCTCACCCTGTTCAGCCCCGACGGCTTCGCTCTGGCGGACGCCCTGCGGGCGCGGGGGATCTATCCGGAGATGGCCGACGCCGGGCATGTGGTGTGCATCCTCACCTGCGCCGGCGGCCCGGCGGAGGCGGAACGGCTGGAGCGGGCTTTGGCGGACACGGGCCTCACCGGCCCCTATCCGCCCATACCGCCGCCCCCGGAACCGCCCCAGGCCGTCCTCACCCCCCGCCGGGCCCTGTTCGCCCCTCGGGAGCGGGTTCTCCTGTCCCAGAGCGCGGGCCGGGTGTGCGCCGGACAGATCGCCCCCTATCCCCCCGGCGTACCGGTCATCGCCCCTGGGGAGCGGATTGAAAAAAAACATCTGGCCTATTTGAGGGAAATAGGGTATAATGAAGTTTACTGTGACGTGATACGCCCCAGGGAGGAGTGAACCGAATGGACCTGCCCCACCCCCTGTCCCACGCCTACCTCATCGCCGGAGGGAGCGGGGACAGCCGCGCCGCCCTGGCGGACCGTCTGACCGCGGCCTACCTGTGCGAGAGCCCGGACCCGCCCTGCGGCCAATGCCGGGCCTGCCGGAAGGCGGGCGCCGGCGTCCACCCCGACGTATACCGGGCCGCCCCCGCCCCGGACAAGCGGGAGATCACCGTGGATCAGATCCGCGCCCTGCGGGCGGACGCCTACGTCCGCCCCAACGAGGGCAGGCGGAAGGTATACCGCATCGACCCGGCGGACGCCATGAACCCCGCCGCCCAAAACGCCCTGCTGAAGGTGCTGGAGGAGGGCCCCGCTTACGCCGCGTTTCTGCTGCTGGCCGGCCAGCCGGGGCTGCTGCTGGACACGGTGCGCTCCCGGTGCGAGCCCCTGTCCCTCCCCCCGGAGGAGGCCCCCCCGGCCCCGGAGCTGCTGGAGCGGGCGGCGTCTTTGGCCCGGCTTCTGCTCACCGGGGACGAGCTGGCGGTGGCCAAGGCCCTGGTGGAGGTGGAGCTGGACAAACCCAAGCCGGACCAGCTGGCCGCCCTGCTGGCGGAGGTGGAAAGCCAGGTCTCCCGCCAGCTGGCCCGGTATCCCCAGCGGGGGGTGAAGGCGCTCCAGGCCCTGAAAACCTGCCGGGACAACGGGGTGTACAACCCCGGCGCGGGCCACACGTTAGCTCTGTTGGTTACCCATATTTTTTAAGGGCCTTCCTTTTTTCTTTGAAAAGAAAAAAGGAAGCGAAAAAAGAAACTTTTAGACTGTTATCAAGTAATAGCCGCCATCTCTTAAAAACAGGCAAAAACAAATATATTTTTGTATCAGCGTTGATTTTGTGGCCGACCGGTAATTTCGCGAAAATGCCCATGCCGGTAACGGTCTAAAGTTTCTTTTTGATTCTTTTTCTTTTCAAAGAAAAAGAATGACCCACAACATTCAGAAGGCCCTTAACATCACATTTTACGGAGGACACCCCCATGACAGAGATCGTCAGCGTCCGGTTCCGGCCGGGCGGCAAGCAATACTATTTCGACCCCGCGGGCCTGGAGCTGGCCGAGGGGCAGAACGTCATCGTGGAGACGGGCAAGGGGCTGGAATACGGCACCTGTGTGCGCCGCAACACCATGGTGGAGGACGAGGCGGTGGTCCAGCCTCTGCGCCCGGTGGTGCGGCTGGCCACAGAGAAGGACGAGAAGCAGGTGCGGGAGAACCGGGGCAAGGAGAAGGAGGCCCTGCGCACCTGCCAGAAGCTGGTGGAGCGCCACGGCTTGGACATGAAGCTGGTTCAGGTGGAGTACAGCTTCGACGGCAGCAAAATCCTGTTCTTTTTCACCTCCGACGGCCGGGTGGACTTCCGGGCGCTGGTGAAGGACCTGGCGGGCATCTTCCGGGCCCGCATTGAGCTGCGGCAGATCGGCGTGCGGGATGAGGCCCGTATGCTGGGGGGCTTCGGCATCTGCGGCAAGCCCTTCTGCTGCGCCCAGTTTTTGGACGAGTTCCAGCCCGTGTCCATCAAAATGGCCAAGACCCAGAACCTGTCCCTGAACCCAACCAAAATCTCCGGCACCTGCGGGCGGCTGATGTGCTGCCTCAAGTACGAGCAGGGGGCCTATGAGGACGCGGTGAAGCGCTGTCCCAAACAGGAGTCCTTTGTGGAGTGCCCCGACGGGGTGGGCACCGTGTCCAACGTCAATCTTCTCAAGGAGCAGGTAAAAGTCAAGCTGGAGGACTCCACCGAGCAGCCCAAGAGCTACCTGGCCGACGAGATCCGGGTGGTCCGCTCCGGCAAGGGGCGGCGGCCCGAGGGCTATGAACCGCCCCCCAGAGAGGAGCTGGAAAAGCTGCGCACCCAGGAGGGGGAGCAGCTCCGCACCGGGCGGAATCTGGAGGGCCCCTCCGATTTGAACCAGGTGCTGGAGCGCTACCTGGGGGAGAACACCCAGCAGAAGCAGCCCGAGGGCCAGCGCCAGGGGAACCGCCGCAGCGGCCGGAATCACAGCAACGGCCAGGGCCGTTCCAAGGACCAGCCCCGCC
>CATLFX010000050.1 GCA_949935795.1 uncultured Oscillospiraceae bacterium | reverse complement strand
AAGGCTCCCTCATCATCAACAAAAAGGACTCCGCCACCGGGAAGCCCCTGGAGGGCGTGGAGTTCAAGGTGACTACCTCCAGCGGCCAGGTGGTGGCCGATCAGGAGGGGAAGCTGTCCAGCAACGGTATCTACTTCACCAATAAGGACGGCCAGATCGTGATCTCCGGCCTGAAACCGGACACCTACGTGGTGACCGAGCAGCACACCATCCCCGGCTACATCATCCACGAGGCCACCCGCTCCCAGACGGTGGCGGTGGACGCCAACGACACCCAGAGCCTCACATTTTACAACGATCCCACCGCCACCCTGGTCATCCACAAGTATGTTGAGGGGACCGAGAACGAGCCGCTGTCCGGCGTGGCCTTCAAGGTGACGGACGGCAACGGCGGGGCGGTGGGTCCCGACGACGGGATCTATTTCACGGACAAGTCCGGCGACATCACCCTCACCGGGCTGGAGCCGGGCATGACCGTGGTGGCCCGGGAGATCAAGACCCTGGACGGCTTCGTCCTCGACGGCACCCCCCAGGACATCCAGATTAAGGGCGGGGTGCAGCAGTTGACCTTCTGGAACAAGCGGGCTGGCACCTTGGTCATCGAAAAGAAGGACAAGCTGACCGGCGCTCTCATCCCCGGCGCGCAGTTCCAGCTCACCTACGCCAACGGCGGGTTTGTGGACAATAACAACGGCCATCTGTCCTCCAACGGCCTGTACACCAGCGACGACAAGGGCCAGATCAGGATTGAGGGCATCACCGGCACCGTGGTGGTGAAGGAAACCAAGCCCGCCCCCGGCTACGTGATTGACCAGTCCACCCAGGTGCAGACCGTTACCGTCCACCCGCTGGACACCCAGACCCTCACATTTCTGAACGAGCCTCTGTGCAGCTTGACCATCACCAAGCTGGACGCGGTCACCGGGAAGCCCGTGCCCAACACCTCCTTCGTGGTAAAGGACGGCAATGGGGCTGTTCTGGCCCGCTGCACCACCGGGAAGGACGGCACCGCCATTGTCACCGGACTCGTCCCCGGCAGTACGGTGCAGGTGGTGGAAACCAAAGTGCCGGACGGGTACGTGCTGAACACCACGCCCCAGGTCATCACAGTGAAAAATGGGGCAAATACCCTCACCGGCAGCACTGGCGGCGGCACTGTGACCGTGCCCGGCGGCGACACCGGCACTGGCGGCAACGATGTAATCGTGGAGAACGACCGCAAAATGACCCTCACCATCAAAAAGTACATCACCGGCACCAACCGGGAACCCTTGGCTGGGGTGTGCTTCAAGCTGACGGACGGCTTCGGCGCTCCCATCGGTACGGGTGATGGGACGTTCTACACCAATTCGGCGGGCGAGATCGTGATCCCGGACCTGGAGCCGGGCACCACCGTCACCGCCCAGGAGGTGGCCACTGTAGAGGGCTTCGTGCTCAACGGTGAACCCAAAACCATCACCATCAAGTCCGGCAAGCAGGCCCCTGAGCTGGTTTTCTGGAACGAAAGAGCTGGCACCCTGGTGATCCGCAAGCTGGATTCCGTGACCAAGAAACCCCTGGCCGGGGTGCAGTTTGAGCTGACCCACCCGGATGGGCGGTATGTGGACGCTGACAACGGCCATCTGTCCTCCAAGGGCGTCTTCCAGACCGACCAGAACGGCGAGATCCGGGTGTCCGTCACCGGCACCGTGGTGGTCAAGGAAATCAAGACCCTCCCCGGTTACTCTATCGACCCGGCCACCCAGATCCAGACCGTGGAGGTCAACCCGGATGACACGCAATATTTGACGTTTTACAATGCCCCCTCTGGCAATTTCGAGCTGATCAAGGTGGTGGCTGGAAACAAGGAGAAGCGCATCCCCAACGTTACCTTCGAGATCCGCCGCGCCGATGATGACGCGCTCATCGACACCATCACCACGGACAGCGAGGGCCGCGCCACCCTCCAACTGGACGCTGGCAATTATTACGCCGTGGAAACCGAGTGCCCCAAGGAGTACCGGCTGGATTCCACCCACCACACCTTCAACATGAAGGATGGCAAAAACACCACCCTCACCGTGGAAAACAAGGCTTTCAGCGGGATTTTGATTCATAAGACGGACGCTGTCACCGGAAAAGGCATCTACGGCGTCAGCTTCCTGCTCTATGACAGCACCAGCAAGCCCATCGGGCAGTACACCTCGGACAATTCCGGCTACGTCTATATCGAGGATCTGGCGGACGGCGGGCGCTACTACCTGCGGGAGCTGGAGAACGAGGGATACATCCCCGACACCCAGATGAAAACCGTCTATGTCAAGGCGGGCGAGACCACCCTCATCGAGTGGAAGAACACCCCTATCACCGCTCAAATCCAGATTACGAAAAAATCCGCGGACTACAACTCCACCAACGGCCTGCCCGCCGGCACTCTGCTGGAGGGCGCTGTCTTTGAGATTCGGGACAAGGCGGGCAACCTGGTGGACACCATCCGCTCCGACAGCAGGGGCGTGGCCACCTCCAAGCCCCTGCCCCTCTCCCGGTACACCATCAAAGAGGTGAAAGCCCCGGCCAATTACGGCGTCAGCGACCAGGAACTCACCGCCTACCTGGAGCACGCGGGCGAGATCGTCCGTTTCGAGGTGACCAATAAGGCCCTGTCCACCGGCGTGTCCATCACCAAGACCGGGCCCAAGCAGGCCATGGCGGGCCAGCCGGTGAACTACACCTTCTCCAGCATCGGCAACAATTCCAACGTCATGCTGACATCGTTTTATTGGAGGGATACGCTTCCCGCCGAGGTGCGCCTGGACACCGTGGTGACCGGCACCTATAACTTCCCGGGCCGCTATAAAATTACCTACCGGGTGAACGGCGGCGAACCCCGGACGCTGGCGGACAACCTCTCCACCAGCAAGAACTACACCCTGGCGGCGTCCTCCGCCGCGCTGGGTCTGGCCTCCAACGAGCGAGTGACAGAAGTCATGTTCGTGTTCGGGCAGGCTCCCGCTGGCTTTGCCCAGGTGGAGAAGCCCATGCTGAAGTGTACCGCTGTGCGGAACATGGCCTCCACCGCCTTCACCAACATCGCCGATGTGGGCGGTGTGTACAACGGCGTGTGGGTCCAGGCCATCAGCCGGTGGGTGACCACCGTCTATGGCAAGCCCGTGATCCCCACCCTGCCCAAGACTGGGTATTGAGCCCTACCGGGGGACCCGCCGCGAGGCGGGTCCCTACATTACAACAAGGAGTGAAACTAATATGCTGAAAATCACAGCCACCGGCAACCTGACCAACGACGTGGAGCTGAAGCTGAACGAGACCACGGGCAAGCCCTATGCCATCCTGCGCATCGCCTCGGACCGCCGCTACCGCACCCGGGAGGGCGTCCGTCCCACCGACTTCATTTCCGCCAAGGTGCGGGGCAGACTGGCGGAGCGGTGCGCCGCCTACGCGGTGAAGGGCTGTAAGCTGGCCGTTTCGGGGGACTTCGAGACCATTACCTTTGAGGAGGAGCCCAGCCGCCAGCCCGGCTTTCTCATCAAGGCGTATGACGTAGAATTTCTCTGGCCCCGTGAGGTGGCGGAGGCCGCCAACGCCCTCCCGGCTCCGGCTGACGCCGACCAGTCCGCCGCCTGATGCGGAACACAGGTGCCGAGTACGCCAGCACCGAAGCCACGCCGGTCATCCTGCCTGAGATGGCCCAGCTGCTTCCCCCTCTCACGGGGGAGCAGCTGGCCGCGCTGGAGGCAGATCTGCTGGCCAACGGCTGTTACTCTCCCATCATCGTCAACGAGGACATGGTGATCGTGGACGGCCATCACCGGCATGAGCTGTGCGAAAAACACGGACTCCCCTATAAAATGGCTGTGTTTTCGTTCGCGGATATGCTGGAGGCCAAGCAGTGGGCGCTGGATACCCAGAAGGGCCGCCGCAATCTGGACAAGTGGGAGCTGGGCAAAATAGCCCTCAAGCTGAAGCCGGACGTCGAGGCCAGAGCTAAAGAAAAATTACAGGAATATCACGGGAATCAGTATGAAAGTGGACCTTCGGCAACATTGCCAGAGGTCCACTCTGCTCCTGTGGATACCCGCAAAGAGCTGGCCGAGGCGGTGGGCCTGGGTGAGCGCACCATGGGCAAGGTGATGCAGATCGACGAGCACGCCCCCGCTCCCATCCGGGAGGCCCTGGACAGCGGTGAGCTGTCTATCAACCAGGGCTACAACCTGACCCGCCAGCTCCAGGAGGTGCCAGAGGAGGAGCGGGAGAATGCCGCCGCCCTGGCGGTGGAGCTGGCGAAAGCGAAAAAAGAGATCCAGGCGTTTGACGCCGAGGCGGACCGCCGGGGCAAGATCGCGGGGCTGTTCTGCAAAGCCTTTGAGCGGGCGGTCCTGCTCACACCCTCGGAGGAAAACGTCCGTATCTGGGTGGAGTGCACCCGGATGCGGACCGATGAGATCGAGGACAGCGTCCGGGACTCCCGGGAGCTGGCGGAGGTGTTCACCACCATCGCGGACATTTTAGAACGGATGCTGCCGGTAGAGGTGGACATCGCGGAAGGAGGAGAACGTAATGATTGACAGAGCGCAGGTGGAGCGTTTGCGGAAGCGGTACCCCATCGGCTCCCGGATCGAGCTGGTGGAGATGACAGACGACCCGCGGCCCATTGAACCCGGAACCACGGGGACGCTTCGTGACATTGACGACGTGGGCACCCTTTTTGTGACCTGGGATAACGGGCGCGGCCTGGGCCTCATACCGGGCAAAGACGTTTTCAACGTCCTGCCGCCTGATCAGCCCGAGAAGGCCGGTCCCGACGCACCGGGCAAGCCCCAGTCCCGGCACAAAACCGGGCGCGGCGGACAGGAGCGGTAGTCTGACGGGTTTCTGAACGAAATGATTGGCTGGGCCGGGGTGCTGATGTGCTCCGGCCCTTACATTATAATATATAGGAGTTGTGTTGAAATGGCAGTTTTCAGAGTGGAACGGACACGGGATTACACCGTCATGTCCAATTTTCATTTGAAGGATATGAACTTGTCCCTGAAGGCCAAGGGACTGCTGTCCATGATGCTGTCCCTGCCCGAGACGTGGAACTACACCACCCGTGGGCTGGCGGCCATCTGCAAGGAGGGCGTGGACGCCATCGGCAGCGCCGTCCGGGAGCTGGAAGGGGCGGGCTACATCGTCCGCCGCCTGCTCCGAGGTGAGGGCGGGCGGATCGCCGACACCGAGTACGTCATCTACGAGCAGCCCCAGGGCGGGGCGGATACGCCGCCCCCGGAGCCGACCGCACCGGGTACGCCTCATCCACAGACGGGAGGGCCGGGTATGGCTTCACCGCATACGGAAAACCCGGATGCGGTGGAGCCGGATGTGGCCGCGCCATGCGCGGGAAAGCCCGCCCAATTAAATACTAATTCATCTATTAAAAATCAATCAAATACTCATCGAGCCATTACTCATTCTATCCATCCATCTGCGGCGGATGGAATGGCGGGCGCGGAGGCGGGTCTTTGCGCCGGGGACATCGCTGCGGAGCGGGACCGGATCAGGACCCAGATCGACTACGACTATCTCGTCCAGTGGGAGGACCCCAAGCAGGTGGACGAGCTGGCGGAACTCATGCTGGAGGTGGCGCTGGACCCCGGCCCCGTCCTGCGCGTGGGGCGGGACAGGGAGTACCCCATGGCGCTGGCGCGGGAACGGTTCCGGCAGATCAACTCGGACCACATCGTGGGCGTCCTGGAGTCCCTGCGGGCCAACCGCACCCAGGTGCTCAACCCCAAAGCATATCTGCTGGCGGCGCTGTTCAACGCCCCGACGTCTGTGAACAACCAGGTCGCCATGCAGGTGAGCCATGATTATCCGAGAGGAGGGTAACTTTTTTGAACAAAAAGGGCCGAGAATGTAAGGAGGACGGCCATGCGTGAGAACATCTCCGTCCGCCAGTGGCAGGCGATGTACCGGCTGGGCGCTTTCAGCGGGAAAGACACAGCCACTCAATGCGAGGCGGGCTGGTACGACTGGTTTTGCCGGGACGAATCCCTGGCGGGCCGTCTGAAGCAGATCGCCCCAGCCGTGAT
Source organism: uncultured Oscillospiraceae bacterium (assembly GCA_949935795.1). GTDB lineage: Bacteria > Bacillota > Clostridia > Oscillospirales > Oscillospiraceae > Enterenecus. Next base: position 2,787 of record CATLFX010000050.1, on the reverse strand, counting down.
GGGGATCACCGACCCGTTCATCCTGGACAATTTCTACGTCTGGTTCAAGAACAACTGTCCCCTGGGCGGCCCGTTGTACGATGACGCGCGGTTTGAACCCCTGTCTGGGGAGCGAAACGGGAAGTATTTCCTGGTGATCAAAGACAGCCCTCATGAAAAGGCCAAATGGGTGTTGTATACCGAGCGGTACGGCTTCCAGGAGCCGGAGTTCCAGTGCGGCAATATCCGGGAGATGACCCGTTATCTGAACGGGCTGGGACCGGAGCTGCAGCAGGGAGCGCCCGACCCGCTCCGCCACCTTCCTCCCCGCCTCAAGTCGGCGCGGGATAAAGCGCCCAGGCGAAAGGAGCAGGAGCGATGAACCCAGATGTGCTCACCGTCCGCCAATGGCAGAAGCTGTATCAGGCCGGGACTTTCGCGGCTGATGACTGCGACGCCCGAGAACTGGCCGGATGGAGCAATTTTAGTGATCCCTTGACCGACCGCCGGGTGCATAGCCTGTCCAAATTGGTCCTGGGTATTACCCACCCCTTCATTCTGGACAATTACCGTGTCTTTTTTTCAGATGGGCAGCCCAATGCAGGTCCGAAATATGGCGGCGTCTGCTTTTATCCCTTGGACAAAGAGCGATTCCAGTGCCTGTTCGGCGTCGATCTGGATTATCCCTATGCCCGGGAAAAATGGTCCCTCTTCACCAGGAGATATGGCGAGGGTGAATATGAATTCGAGTGCGGGCACATCCGCCGCATGATCCGCTACATCCACACCATGGCCGGTGAGCTGGAGCACAATATCAAGCCGGCGTTTTGGCCGGAAATGAAAGCTGCGCGGCAGTTTGTGTTTGAACGCCTCCCTGACTGCGGCCATCTCGTTTTGCGCCGGGAGGGTGAACACAGCTACAGCACCTGGCAACGTGACACAGACCGCAGGGTGTTTCTCCATGTGGCTCACAGGCCGGAGGACGCCCCGCCCGGCTTCCAGGCAGGGGACGCGGCGCCTATGTGCGGCCTGTACGTTTTTGCCCGGAAGGATGCCGAAAAAGCAGCTGAAATTACAAATATCAGCAGGAAAAAATCTCACAAGAAGAAATCGGAGGTGGAACGTTGAATAATCAGACCCCGGCAAAGGGGACAGGTCCTCCCGGCAGGCCCATCCTGCCCCCGGAGGCGGAGCGGGAAATCATGGCGGCGTTGGGCGCCAACATGAGGATCAGCTCCGGGGAGATCGCCGCCATTTTGAAAAAGCACGGCGTGTCCGGCGATGCGGACGCCCTCCAGGACAGCTACCGCAAGCGGCTGGGCCAGCGTCTCATGGCCAGCATCCGGGACGAGACGGGCAAGCGGGAGGTATTGGCACACGGCAGCGAGTACGTGGTGGTGGAGTGCTGCGGCGACCGGCAGAAGCTCAAGGCCATCCAGCGCCGCCTCCAAAGCCAGATGAGCGGCCTGAGTGTGTCTGCCGCAAAGACGGGCCGGCGCATCCGTGTGCTGGACCGGCTGCTGGCCAAATTCAGAGGGGCGGCCTGACCATGGGCTTTTGGAAAAACCTGCGGACCGTGCTGGCCCACATGGGCAGGGCTCGGGGAAATACTGCCTTTCCCAAAAGAAATGCGGTTCCCCGAGCGTCAAAAAACGAGAAAAAGCGAGGTGAAGCACGATGAGCGAAGCCATGGAAATCGATCTGGACGCCTTTTGGTCACTGATCGACCAGGCAAAAGAGCACCAGGGCGAGGCCGACGAATGGCTGAAGGGGCAGCTAATCGCGCAGGGTGAGGAGCGGGCCATTGTTTTTGACGTTATATCCGGCGTTTACCGAGGTCTGGCCCATCAGTATGGGATCTGGTGCGCCGCCTCTGTCATAGACGAGAGCTGCACCACCAATAGCGGATTTGACAGCTTTAAAACATGGCTGGTGGGCCAGGGCCGGGAGGTGTACATGGCCGCGCTGAAGGACCCCGATTCCCTGGCCGACGCGCCGGACTACCGGGACCGCCAATTCTGTTCCCTGGCGCTTGCGGGCCGCGGCGCATACGATGGGGACTCCCGCAGCTTTGGCAGCTATGAACACGTTGTGCTGGAAGAAGAAGTGCGGCGAAGCATCACCTATGGCGAGGGTATCGGATATCCCTATGACTGGCCGGACATCCCAGAATATCTGCCCCGGCTGTACGCCAAATATTATACGGATGAGCAGCGGCGCAGGTGTACCAGCGCCGCCGTCCGCATCAACACCTGGAACCCTGATAACCCGGCCATCAAAGCGGCCCGGAGGGTGGCCCAGAAAGGGAAAAAAGGAAGGGGGCGTGAGCAGCGGTGAGCGCCATGGCAGAGCTGACGCTGTACAGTCCCCTCCAGGTGGACGTGATAGACCGGGACAGCCAAGGCCGCGCTGTCCCTCTGGAGGCGGTGGGGAGTGACCGGGCGGAGGAATACCTGGGCCGGATCATGGGCGCCTTCCGGGCGCTCCAACCCCAGGAGGACGCCCGCAGCGCATTCACCTCATCCGATCAGGACTGGTCCGAGGTGTGTGAAAGGATCGTTTCCCTCACCCGGACCGTGGAGCTGGTGGGCGGCAGGCCCTATGGCGCTTACACCTGCCGGAGCAGAGGCAAGCTCGACCAGGAGGAGTTGGAATCGGTGAAGTGGCACTGCCGGGACCAATGGGAACAGGGCTGGGGCGAGGGTTACGCCCACTGCCCCGCTGAAAGCCCCGGCCTGGGCCTGTACATCCACTTTTGGCAGGACGCCGAAGCGCCGCTGCTGACCCGGGCGGAGCTGGAGGCGGCGC
>CATLFX010000049.1 GCA_949935795.1 uncultured Oscillospiraceae bacterium | reverse complement strand
ACCGCGCCGGCGACGACGCCGCCGGTCTGGCCATTTCCGAGAAGATGCGCGCCCAGATCACCGGCCTGGAGACCGCCCAGAAGAACGCCAAGGACGGCATCTCCCTGGTGCAGACCGCCGAGGGCGCCCTGACCGAGGTCCACGACATGCTCAACCGCATGGTGGAGCTGGCCACCATGTCCGCCAACGGCACCTACGACAACGAGACCGACCGCGCCCAGCTCCAGAAGGAGATGGACCAGCTGACCAGCGAGATCAACCGCATCGCCGACAGCGCCAACTTCAACGGCATCAAGCTGCTGGACGGCTCCCTGGACAGCACGGTGAAGACCATTAACGCCGAGAGCGCCGAGGGCTTCAATATCGCCGACTGGGTTGGCTCCACCGCCAACAATGACGCCGTCGTGGGCGACGGCACCATCGTGCACACCGGCGGCAAAAAGGCCCAGGGCACCGAGTTCGCCATCGAGTTCAACAACTCCACCGTGGCGGGCAAGGACGGCGTGTCCATCACCATTGGTGAGAACGAGAAGATCAGCCTGGACGGCACCGAGATCGCCCAGGGCGCGTCCGCCGAGGACATCGCTAAGGCCTTTGAGACCAAGCTGGGCGGTACCACCACCTTGAAGAGCGCCACCGGCGCGGACGTGGAGTTTACCGTCGAGGCCGACGGCGACCGTCTGGTGTTCAAGCAGGCCAACGCCCCCGCCACCGCCGATGAGGTTGTCAACGGCAACATGGCCGTCAAGTACGAGGGTATTGGCAGCGGCGCGGTTGTCAATGACCGGCTGAATGTGACCCAGCCCGAATTCGCTGACATAGATGCCACCAAGAATGGGGCTGGCGCAAATGTTACCAGCGTTGCGTTCGCTTGGAACAACAATGCCACCGATGAGCAGAAGGATGCACTGAATAAGGCTTTGGGCGATGGCGTCGATATCAAGGTTACAACGACCTATGCCGCCGCCGCTGGCAAGCCGGTAAGTGCCAAGGCTGATCTCAGTAAGTTGTTGGAAGCCCTTGGCGATGGCTATGAAATCACTTCTGACTCCGGAAATGCTATCGGTGATAAGGGTGTCCTGGATCTCAAAGCTCTGGCCAACGGTGCTACCAGTACTACCACTTTGAAGATTATGGATAAAGCAAACGGCGATGTGATTGGCACTATTGCAATTGAAATGCCGGATAATAACGTTGCTATTGCCACGGCACCTGCCAGCGGCGTTACCACCGTGACCTTGGGCGCGGGCAACAACCAGGCTTTGAACGTGGCCCCCAGCTTCACGGTTGAAGATGGTGGCAAGGTGGGCGATAAATTTAATCCGAATACTGGTGAGCTGTTTGCTTTGAGTCTCAATGCCAAACAGACGGACGCTTTAAACCAGATTTTGGCTGATGGAGACCAGACTATCACTGTCACGCTGGAGGGCATTGCCGCTGACAATAAGGCAGGCGCTAATACCAAGGCTCATGTGGAACTGAGCCAGGGTCTCCAGGATGCTGGGTACTATATTGCTACAGATAACGCTACGCCCCCGACCAAACTTCCGGATGCTGGCGTGGCAACCGGTGCATTTGGCTCCGCTGATAAAGCCCTTTATCTCTACGACAAGGATAACAACAAGATTGCCACAATCACACTGGGCATTAAGGACGGCGACGCGCTGACCACCGCTCCTACCACCATCACGCTGTCCAAGGCCAGCTTCAATAAGGAAGTCACAAAGACGAATCAGGACCTTGGCAAGAATGTCCAGATTAAGCTGACTCCGGCCGAAGTGGAGACTGGCACCGCCACTACTGAGCCCACCAACTGGGCGGATGATGCTGCTACGTACACTTGGCATGAGGGCGATAAGTTCAGTGTTGAGATTGACGGCAAGACCTACGAGGTCACCTTGAAGAACGGCGGTCTGACCAAGGAAGAACAGGACTCCGGCAAATTCATTGATATGACCGACACTAAGCTTACTGCTGCTACTGATGGTGCGGGTGCTCTCGGTACTGCGGCAACCAAGGATAATAGTGCTCTGGACATGATGAATAAGCTGGCGTCTGCGGTTCAGCGGCAGATGAACAACGAGGCCAGGGAGGCTGCGGGCGGCACTGAGGACTACACCGAGATTACTGGCCTCAAGTTTGGTGCGAATGCAAACAATGCGGCTAAGATTGACGTCACGGGTAGCACCACCAAGTACGCCTACATTACCGACACCGCCGCTGATGATCCCGACGCCCCCGGCGCCACCACTCCCGGCGGCAAGGACCCCAACGCCTCCACCGTGAACATCAAGCAGGGCGCTACCGCCAGCGACGGCCGTCTGGCCAGCACCTATATCGAGTCCGCCGACCTGGCCGGCCTCAAGGACGGCTCCCAGCTGCGGGTGGGCGACGTGACCTACACCTTCGCCGTGGGCAAGGACAGCAAGGTCACCGGCGACAACGTGGTCGACCTGACCGACATGACCGCCGATGACGCCGACCTGCTGGAGAAGGCTCTGGTCCGCCTGACCGAGACCGCCAACCCCAACGCCATGTTCTCCGTCGGCAACGACGAGCCCGGCCGCGTCACCTTCACCGAGAACAAGGACTACAAGTGGGGCGAGGGCGTGGACCTGTCCACCCATGCGGGCATCGCCGAGCAGTTCGGGTTCTACGTGGACGGCGCTACCAAGACCGAGTCCGGCAAGGCCCTGACCCTGCAGATCGGCGACACCGCCGAGAAGTTCAACCAGCTCGAGGTGGACGTGAAGGATATGCACGCCTCCTCCCTGGGCCTGGACAAGATCCGCATTGACGACCAGACCAGCGCCGCCGCCGCTGTGGACGTGATCAAGGCCGCCATCAACACCGTGTCCGACGTGCGCGGCACCCTGGGCGCGACCCAGAACCGTCTGGACCACACCATCAACAACCTGTCCGTCATGACCGAGAACATCCAGGACGCCGAGAGCACCATCCGCGACGTGGACGTGGCCGAGGAAATGATGGCCTACACCAAGAACAACATCCTGATCCAGAGCGCCCAGGCCATGCTGGCCCAGGCCAACCAGGTGCCTCAGGGCGTGCTCCAGCTCCTGCAATAAGCGCGGCAGCAGCCGTGCGGGGCGGATACCATCCGCCTGTGCTCTACCCATATCCAAAAAAGCGGGCGGCGCTTCAAGCGCCGCCCGCTTTTGCTCTGTTGTGCCGTCCGGCCTGCGGCCCGGAGCGCCGCGCCTACAGGGACCGGCGGGCAGGCCCGGTGCTGCTTCGGACCACCAGGGTAGATTGAAAGACCTGCCGGGGCCGCGCCTGCCGGCGGCCCTCGATGAGCGCGATAGCCAGCTCCACCGCCGCCTGTCCAATTTCCCCCATGGGGGTGTGCAGGGTGGTCAGGCCCATATCCGGCCAGGGGTCGGCGTACAGGTCGTCGTGGCCCATCACCGACACGCAGCCGGGGACGGACAGGCCGTGGGCTTTCAGCGCCTTGATGGCTCCGATGGCCATGTAGTCGCTGGCGCACCACAGGGCGCTGGGAAACTCCCCTCCCCTCAGCAGCAGCTCCACGGCGTCCATTCCGGCGCGCATGGCGTCGCCGACATGGCCTGCGCGGACAATGCGGGGCGCGAGCCCCCGGCGCTCCATGGCCAGGGAAAACCCCTCTTCCTTCTGCGTGACGGTGCGGTTTTCCGGGCCGTAGGTGAGCAGGGCGATGTCCCGGTGGCCCAGGCCGGTCAGGTGCTCCACCGCAAGCTCTCCGCTGTGGTGGTAGTCGCACAGCATGGCGTAGTCCTCGTCGGGCTCGACTTTGCCGCCGATGAAGATAACCGGCGTGGGGCCGCAGGCGGCTTTGATGTGGGACACGTCGCTGGTGCAGGGGGCTATGATGAGGGCCCCCACCTGGTTGCCCACCATCATGCGGCAGTGCCTCACCTCCAGATCCACGCTGCGGTGGCTGCTGCCCAGCATGACGCAGTAGCCCTGCTCCGCCGCCGCCATGCTGACCCTGTTGAAGATGAGGTCGTAGGCGGTGTTGTCCCCCATGGCGGGCACCATCATGCCGATGGCCCCGGTGCGCTGGAGGTAGAGGTTCCGGGCGGCCAGGTTGGGGGTATAGCCCAGCTCGTCCGCGATTTTTTTGACCCGCTCCTTGGTGGCGGCGGAGATATCGGGGGCGTCCCGCAGGGCCTTGGACACCGCCACATGGGACAGTCCGGCGATCTGCGCGATGGTCTTTAAGGTTGGACGGTTGGACATTCTGCCACCTCCCGGTCTATAATTGGTATAACTTCATTATAGCGCGGGTTTTGTCGAAACACAAGGGCTTGAACCGCTGCGGCAGGCCCTTTTCGGGCGAATTTTCCATTATCTGCCTTCTGGATTAAATCTGTTCTTTGCTTTATAACTCGAAACAGAGCTCCGCGCCGGCCCAAAAATTTTTCTGTTCCCGCAACATTTCTCCCCTCCCATCTGTATACAGGACAGAGCGGCGGGAACGCCGCCCGCACCAAATTCGATGGAAGGAAGATTTTTATGAAAAAGTTTTTGGCTGGTATGCTCTCCCTGGCCCTGCTGGCCGCCATGGCTCTTCCCGCTTTGGCCTCCGGTGACAACGCGCCCGCCGCCGCGGAGGAAACCGCCGCCACGGGCTATGCCGTCGAGATCGACGGCGTGGACTCCGGCGTCCGGGCCCAGGTCGTGGTTCCTCTGCGGGCCGTGGCGGAAAAGCTGGGCTTCACCGTCGCCTGGGACAACGGTGTTGTCACCGTGACGGGGCCGGAGCGGTACGCCCAGCTCACCGTCGGCGTGGACCAGTACTTCGCCGCCCCTACCCAGGAGGGGATGGCGGGGGCCAGCCTTTTCTCCCTGGGCTGCGCTCCCTATGTGTTCAACGACGCCACCTATGTGCCCGTGGAGCTGTTTGACGCCCTGCTGGGCTGTAAGGAGGGGACTGTTACCCTGGAGGGGAACGTCATTCATATCAATACCGATCCCAGCTCTATGAGCGCCGTCCAACTCCCCAGCCCCTTTACAAGTCATACCACGCTGGCGGAGACCGCCAAAGTTGTGGGTTTTGAGCTGACCGTTCCTGAGAAGGCCGGCGGCAGCCCCCGGCGGGACATCGAGACCATGAGCGGAGAAATGATCCAGGTCTTTTACGGGAACGATGAAAATGAAATCTGCGTCCGCAAGGAGGCGGGCAGCGGGGATATCAGCGGCGACTGTAATCAGTACGCCCAGGCTAAAACCGTCGAGGTAAATGGTTCCTCCGTGATCATGAAGGGTGAAAACGGCCTGTTCATGGTTGCCATTTGGGAGAGCAGCGGCTATACTTATTCCGTGACCTCCGGCGCGGGCATGAGCGCCGCCGCCATGACCGCGCTCATCCAGTCGGTCAAGTGAAAAAACGGGAGGGGCGGCCCGGGCGCGGCGGCCCCTCCCGTTTGGGATAGGAGGACAGTCAGATGGAATATTGTCTCGCACGGGCGGCGCCGCTTCCCTCGCCGCTGGAGCCGCTCCGGGGCTGGCTCCGCCGGTTTTTCTCGGCGGAGGGGAAGGCCCGCCCGGAAGCGGCGGCGCTGCCCCGGCTGGTCCGGCTTCTGCCGCCGGAAGGGGGCGTGCAGGTAGTTCCCCAAATTGAGGAGGCCCCGTCGCTGGCCGAACTGTCCAGGCTGGTGGGCTTTGAAGTGGAGGAGGGCTTTGCCCTGCCCTTTGAGCCGGAGGAGACCGCCTACTGCTCCTATTGGAACGAGCTGGCCCAGATTCAGTACAGCGGCGCGGGACAGACCGCCACATACCGCCAGTCCGCCGGGACGGAGGACAATTCCGGGGACTACACAGCCTATGGTGATATGGCCGAGCTTGCAGCCGGCGGCCTGGCCGTTACCCTCAAGGGCAGCGGCGGCGTGTATGTGCTGGCGGTGTGGACGGACGGGAGCTTTTCCTACTCCCTGGGGCTGTCCCAGGGGGTGACGGCGGAGGAGTGGCTTACCCTGCTGGCCGGTTTTTCACAGTGATTTCCATAAGATGTCCGCGCCGTATACGGGGAGACCCGGTTTAAGATGCAGCTGACGGTTTCCTTTCAACTGAATGCGAAAGCGGGGCGGCTCCGGTTGGAGCGCCCCGCTTTTGTTTGTTCCGGGAAAACGGCGGCAGACTCAGCGCGGAGCGGCCTCCACGGCCTGGAACGCGTGCCACCCTCCGCGCTCCAGATGGCGGACGATGGCAAAGCCGTTCTGCTTCAAGGCGGCTTCCACCTCGTCCTGCCGCCCGTCGATGACGCCGGAGGCGAGGAACATCCCGCCGTCCGTCATGAACTGCCCCGCCTTGGCGGACAGGGGGATGATAACGTCCGCCACGATGTTGGCCAGCACCACCTGGTTCTGCCCCGGTTCCAGTTTTGCCGCTAATTTCTTGTCGCTGAGCACATCCCCGGCGTACACGGATAAGCGGCCGTCCCCGATCCCGTTCAGCGCGGCGTTTTCAAAGGCCACGTCCGCCGCCTTGGGGTCGATGTCCACCCCCACGGCCCGGGAGGCCCCCAGGGCCAGCGCCGCGATGGCCAGAATGCCCGACCCGCAGCCCAGGTCCAGCACCTTGTCCCCGGGGCGGAGCGCCTCCTCCAGCAGCTCCAGGCACAGCTGGGTGGTGGGATGGGCCCCGGTGCCGAAGGTGAGGCCGGGGTTCAGGTACAGCGGGACCCGTCCCTCCGGCACGCCCTGCCCCCGCATCCAGTCGGGGACGATGTAAATCCGTTTTCCCACCGGGATGGGCTGATAGTATTTCTGCCAGGAGGTGGCCCAGTCCTCCTCCCGCAGGGAAACGGTCTGGGACTCGTACTCCCCCAGCCCCGCCAGGTATTGGCGCAGCTGCCGCCGCCCCTCCCCGCTGTCCGGGACGTAGAACTTCACCCGGCTGGCCCCCTTCATGCGCTGGGCCAAGCCCTCGTCCACATAGTCCCAATACTGGCGGTTCTGCTCCAGAAAACGGAGAAAATCCCCCTCCTCCTCCACCACCAGGCCGGACATGCCGTTGGCGGTGAGGATATCGCACACCCGGTCCAGCCGTTCCGCCGGAACGGGAAGGGTTACCTCCAGCCAAAGCTCGCTCATGGGGTCTCCTCCTTCAAAAATTCCAGAACCGCCCGGTTGAACTGGGCGGGCTGTTTATTGGCGATGAAATGGTCCCCCTCAATGGTGGACAGCCGTCCCTTTGGCAGGCTGTCCGCGATGAGCCGGGAGTGGGACGCTTGAATCATGTCCCTGCTTCCCACAACGACCAGCGCGGGCATGGCGAGCGCCGCCAGCTCTTTCGGGTTGATGCGGGGTTCGTTCACCATCAATCCCAGCAGCTCGGCGTTTGCCCTGGCCTTGGGGGCCTTGAACAGGGAGGCCAGCCTGTACCCCAGCACAATGGGAATCTGCACGGAGGGCTTTACCCCGGATGGGTCCAGGTTGGCCCCGTTGAGCACCAGCCGCCCCACCCGCTCAGGGCGCCGCAGGGCGAAGGTGAGGGCGGTATTGCCCCCGTCGCTGAAGCCCAGGATGTGGGCCGTTCCAATTTCCTGTTCGTCCATGAACTCCAGCAGATCGTCCGCGAACTGGGAGATGGTAAAAGGGGCCGTCCCCCGGGGGGACCGCCCGTGTCCACGGGTGTCGACGGCGTACACGGTGAAATACCGGGCGAACTCGTCTATCTGGTGGATGAAGTAATCTCCGCTCTCCCCGTTCCCGTGGAGCAGGAGCAGGGGAAAGCCCGACCCTTTTTTGATGTAGTGGAGGGAGATGTCCATAATTACCTCATTTGATGTATCCACGCTTCACCTGTTCGCGACGCGCGGCTGTCTCGCCTTCGGCTCGGTCGGCGCTGGACGTGTGCCACTGGCACACAGCGCCCTCCGACTCGGACAAAACCTGCCTCCGCTGCGCGACGGCTAGGTTTTTGTCCTCGCTCCGGTCCATCCGCGCTGCTCACGACGGCTCAGCGCTATTTCACCTTAATCTGCTTCACGCTGTCCAGCCGGATCAGCTTCTCGCACTCGTTCTTCTTGCCCGCGTTGGCCAGCACCAGCGCCCAGTCCTCGTCGGCGTCCAGGATTTTGCACTCTTTGCCCATGATATCGCCGTCATTGGCCTCCAGGGTGAGTGTAACGGTCTGTCCCACCTGTTTTCTCATCTGCTCCCCCAGGCCCGTCACCCGGGCGGGACCGATGCCGTTGTCCCGCAAAATGCGCTCCAGGCGGCTCACCTTGCCCATGAGGACAAGCACCATGATAAACGAGAATACGCCAAAATATTCCATATCCCGCCCCTCCTCAGTTCAGCTCCAGGGGGGAACGGCGGGCCGCCTCCCCGTCCTTGAGGAAGGTGATGGTGCTGATGGCGGACAGGGGAATGAGCCGCACCTCGTTCTTCTCCGGCTTTTTCCTGTTGACCACCACCTCCACGTTGGCCCAGGACCCGTCGAAGTCCTGAATGACGCACCAGTCGTGGACAAAGGGCATCCCGTCGTCCTCATAGAAGGTCAGCTTCACCCGCTTTCCCTGGGCCTGCTTGAGCAGCCGGGTCACCGGGGCCTTGACGGGCGCGCCTTTCTCGTCCACCCCGTCCTGGAGCAGGTAGTCGCAGCTTACCTCCAGAATCTGGGCCATGCGCACGATCTTGTCCGTCTCCGGGTAGGCCGCGCCGGACTCCCAGCGGCTCACCGCCTGCCGGGTCACTTCCAATTTCTCCGCCAGCTGCTCCTGGGTCAGATTTTTGGCCCGCCGGGCCTCCGCCAGCTTGTTTCCTAAACTCATGGTATCACCTCGTTGATTTGATGCTCTCAGCATACCAAATCCGGCCCGTTTGAACAGGGATTTTGTGTTTCATGATGTAACGTTTGGGTTTCCAACCCCTTTGGCAGGGGTGCGCCCTGCCGGGGGCGTTCCTTTCTGCTCGTGCAGAAAGGAACCAAAGACACGCTTAGGGGGCAATCCGCCGGTTCGACTTCGAGCGCCAAGGAAGCGCTCTCGCTCACAGGCGGCTTTCCCCCTAAGAACCCCCTTTACGGGGGACGCCCTATACGAGAAGCGGGCGGATACCCTTCCGGCGCGCGGAGCCGGGACTGATTCCCCCCTATTTGCGCTGCCGCCCGCGTTCAGGCGCCGGCTATAAGTCAGGTCCACGCAGCCGCGCCTCCAGGGCGCGCCGTTCGGCCCGGGGCGGACGCCGGGAGCGCTCTCAGCCCCCTGCCCGCCCTGTCAGCTCCTTCAGCGTCACCTCATAGGCCTCCCGCTCGTAGGGCAAAACGGGCAGCTTCTCGGGCAGCTCCCAGCCCTTGGCGGCGAACAGGCGGCGGATCAGCAGGTCGGTGAAGTCCGGGTTCTTCACCAAAATGGGCCCGGTGAGGTGAGTGGCGAACACATTGCCGGACACATAGCCCTCGGGGCCCTTTTCGTCCTCGTTGCCAAAACCCAGGGACAGCCGGTCAAACAGGGGGGCGTTTACCCCTTTGGTGGTCGAGCACTTGTTCATGAAGCCCACCGCGGCGCTCTCCCACAGCGCGGTATGGGCCACCACGTCCTCCGGGGTCCGCTTGTCCGTCTCCACGGTGGTGAAATCCGCAAGTCCCAGGGCGGGCCAGACCTTCCCCGCGGCGTCGGTGACGGAGGCCCCCAGCGCCTCCATGGCGTTCCCCGTGAACAGCACCACGGCCCCCCGGTCCACGGCGGCCTGAAACGCCTCCTTGTGGGGGAGTAGGGCGGCCAGCGCCGCCTTCTGGGTGCGCTCGGCGCCCGCGCCCATGTAAATGAAGCCGGCCCGTTCAAAATCCGGCGTGTCCTCAAACAAGGCGGTCTCCACCGTGACGGACACCCCCGTGGCCTCCAAATGGCGGCGGAGCACCATCACGTTGGCATACTCCCCGTACAGGGACATACAGTCGGGATAAAGGTGCAGGATCGTCAATTCCATACAATTTCCTTCCTCATCAACGCACGTTTCGTTGTCGTGCAGAAATCGTCTGATTACAACCACCTTCGTGGCGAATTAAAGTTCTTTTTTGCTTCCTTTTTCTTTTGAAAAAAAGTAGGTTAGCCTCTATGCTTCTCAAACTAAACCAATTTTGGCTGCCGTCGCGGGAGCGCTTGACCACAACTATGGCGGAAACGAATTAAAGTTCTTTTTCGCTTCCTTTTTCTTTCAAGAAAAAGGAAGAAGCCCTTACCCATTTCGTTCTACATGGGCCAGCAGCTTGTCTCGGTCGGAGAAGCAGGTGATGACGAACAGGTCCTCGTCCCCGTTGTCTTTCAGGTATTCCGCCGCCGTGGCGATGCTCTCCCCCACCTCGATTTTGTCCGCCGGGACGTGGCTGTACTTGAAGCGCACCGCCAAATCGTTGCAGTACCTGCCGTACAGCATCACCTTTTGGATGTGGGGGGCGCTCAGCCGGTCAAAGTCAATGTCCCACAGCCAGCTGGTCTCCCCGGTGAAATACTTCCGGCTGATGGCGTCCACAATGACCAGCACCGTGCAGGGCCTGTCTGTGGCGGCGATATAGGCCAGGTTGGTGTCGTAGGCCACCGAGTTCTCGTGTTTGGAGGTCAGCAGAGTCCCCCGGTGCTTTCCCAGAGTGAAGGTGACCATCCGCCCGTTTTTCAGCATATAATTGTTGATTACCCCGGCCATGGTCTCCCGGTCCGCCCCCGCCAGGGCGCACACCGACCAAGCCGCCAGGATATTGTACACGTTGTAGATGCTCTTGAAGGCCAGGGAGAGGCCGGTCTCCCCGTTGATGGTGAGCGTGCCCTCTTTCAGGTCCAGGGCGGTGACGGTGAAGTCCGTGCCGTGCCGCCTGTGCCCGCAGGAAGGGCAGGCATAGTGGCCGATGTGGGCATAGTGGTAGCAGCTGTATTCCATCCGGGCTTTGCACACCGGGCAGCGGGCGCCGTCGTGGTACACGCCGTGGTGCTCTTTGGTACTGACCGAGCACTCATCCAGCCCGAACCATTTCACCTTGGCCGGGTCGTGGTCCCGGGCAAAGCAGGACACCAAGGGGTCGTCGGCATTGAGCACCAGCGTGGTCTCCGGGAAGACGGCGGGCTTGATGGCGTCGTACACCCATTCCGGGTGGCCGTTGCGGGTGAGCTGGTCCCGGTACAGGTTGGTGATGACGAAGTGGGTGGGGTGGAACCACCGGAAGGTGTGCCGGGCGTAGCGCTCGTCGCTCTCCAGCAGCAGCACGTCCCCCCGCATCCTGCCCCCCAGGGAGCAGTTGGACAGGATCAGGGTAGTCACCCCCTCGATCTGGTTGGAGCCCTCCTTGTTGTAGACCACCTTTTTTCCAGACGCGTTCAAAATGGCGGCGATCATCTCCACGGTGGAGGTCTTGCCGTTGGAGCCGGTGACGGCGATGACGTTTTCGGGCAGCTTCACCCGGCCCAGCACGTCGGGGCACACCTTCAGGGCGAACTGCCCCGGCAGGGAGCTGCCCCGGCCCAGCAGCCCGCCGATGAACCGCAGGATTTTACACACGATAACGGCCAAAACTAGTCTCATCTCTTATGCTTCCTCTCACAGTCGTTTGAATGGGAAGAACAGGTAAAGCTGCCCGCCTTCCGCCGGGTGCTGGCACTCCTGCACCGCGCCGGCCAGCGCAAGCCCGCGCCGCTCAAGCTCCTTCAATCCCGCCTGGAACGCAGCGGCGTAATCTCCCTCCGCCCTGACCCGCAGGCAGGCGAAGGCGGGCAGCGTCCATTTTGTCCAGCCTTCCGGCGGCAGGGCCTCCGGGGGGACCTGTACCCCCGCCAGATAAAGCCCTCTGGAAAATCCATCCTCCCAAGGCAGGGAAGAGCGGGACAGATTGCTCATGGCCCCCCAGAAACCCACGGGCAAACCGTTTTCATCCCGCAAGGCCAACGCCTCCACCTCGTTATACCGGGCGCTGGCCTTCTCCCACAGCGCGGAAGTGGGGTTGTGTCCGGGCTTTGCCTCGCCCTCCATTCCAATGACGGAAACGGCAGGCAGTTCACAGACCACGATCTCCATAGCGCTAACCTCTCTCCAGATAAACCATCAGGGCGGTGATATCTGCCGGGGACACCCCGGACACCCGGCTGGCCTGCCCCAAATTCAGCGGGCGTATCTTGTCCAGCTTCTGCCGGGCCTCCAGCCGCAGTCCCTGGATGGACAGGTAATCCACATCCGGGGGGAGGGGCCTGCCCTCCAGCTTGCGCAGCTCCTCCGCCTGCCGGAGCTGGCGGTCGATGTAGCCCTGGTATTTCACGGAGATCTCCACCTGCTCTGTGACCTCGGGGGGGAGGCCGGGCTGCTCCCCATCAAAGGGGGCCAGGTCCGCGTAGCTCAGCCGGGGGCGGCGCAGCAGGTCGATGAGCCGCGCCCCGTGGGGACAGGGTGGCTCGCCCTTCTCCTCCAGCAGCTTGTCCAGTGCGGGAGAGGGGGCCGCGCCCATGTGCTCCAGCCGTTTGATCTCCCGGTCCACGGCGGCGTATTTTGCCTCGATCTGCTCTAAGCGCTCCCCGCGCACCAGACCCGCCCGATGGCCGTAAGCGGCCAGCCGCTTGTCGGCGTTGTCCTGCCGGTGGATGAGCCGGTACTCCGTCCGGGAGGTCATCATCCGGTAGGGCTCGTTGGTGCCCTTGGTCACCAGGTCGTCGATGAGCACCCCGGTGTAGCCGTCCCCCCGGCTTAAAACCAGGGGTGGCTCCCCCTTGATTTTCAGCGCGGCGTTGATTCCGGCGATCAGCCCCTGGGCGGCGGCCTCCTCGTAGCCGGAGGAGCCGTTGAATTGCCCCGCGCCGTACAGGCCGGGGATTTTTTTGCACTCCAGGGTGGGCAGCAGCTCGGTGGGGTCCACGCAGTCGTACTCGATGGCGTAGGCGCATCGGGTCATCTCGGCCCGCTCCAAGCCGGGAATGGTGTGAAGCATTTCCACCTGCACCTCCTCGGGCAGGGAGGAGGAGAACCCCTGGATGTACAGCTCCTCGGTGTTCAGCCCCATGGGCTCAACAAACAGCTGGTGCCGGGGCTTATCGGCAAACCGCACCACCTTATCCTCGATGGAGGGGCAGTACCGGGGCCCCACTCCCTCGATGACCCCGGAGAACAGGGGGGAGCGGTGGAGGTGGTCCCGGATCACCTGGTGCGTCCGTTCATTGGTATAGGTCAGGTAGCACACCGCCCGGTTTTCCGGGGGCGTCTGTGTGGCAAAGGAAAAGGGCACGGGGACCTCGTCCCCCGGCTGGACCTCCAT
>CATLFX010000048.1 GCA_949935795.1 uncultured Oscillospiraceae bacterium | reverse complement strand
CCACCTACACAGCGGCCATCCGGCCGCACCGCACGACTATTATACGACAAGCAGTCCTCTTTCGCAAGAGGGATTTTGTCGTTGCTTGTTGTTGCCGTTTTTAGTTTAGCGGGTGTGCATGAAGAGCTGAGCTCATTCACGCTGTGTGGGGTCAAACCTGCACAGTGTTTTTGTTTTCCCCCGGTCTGACGGCCCCTGGGGGCGCAAGCCCCCGGGGGAGGCTGTGGAGGGAAACGGATATTGGGACGTGAAAGGAGGTCGGGGTTCTGGATCTAACCGCACTGTACATGACCATTGTGTACGGGTCTCTTTTTCTGGCTTTGGCGCTCACGCTCATCTCGGCAATCATCCACTGGTGGGAGGATAAGCGGGCCATCCGGCTGGCAAAGACGGCGGAGATTGGGGAAGGCGTGACCCTGCTCCAGGGTATCCGGGCATGTTTCGGCAAGGATGGGTTTTGGTCGATATTCTTGCCGGGGCTGGTCTACATATATGTAGATGATCCGAGGCTGATTTTCGCGGTTCAGGTGATCCGGGGGCCGGGGAGAAAGTATTGGCTGATCCCTCAGATATCGGACCACCACTATCATTGGGCCGGCATAGACGAGCGGGACGTGGCCTTTGGCATCATGGTCGAAGCGGTCAAAGAGCAGGAGACGATGATAGTGATGTAAAGAGCGGCGGCGCGTGAGCGCCGCCGCTTTTTTGTTCAAACCCGCTTCCAGACCGCCCCGCCGGGCACGTCGGTGACCTCCACGCCCTGGGCTTTCAGCTCGTCCCGGATGTGGTCGGCCTCCGCGAAGTTTTTCGCCTTCTTTGCCTCCGCTCTTTGCAGCACCAGCGCGTCGATGGCCGGGTCCCCCTCGCCCTGGACGGTGAAGCCTCCGGCGCTGGCGGCGGACTTGGCCTGGGCGGCCTCCTTCTCCCGCAGCGCCGCCGCCTTCTCCAGCAGGGACAGGGACAGCACGCTGTCAAAGCTGGCCAGCACCGCCCGTTTGGTGGCGTCGTTCACCGGGGCCTTGAGCACGTCGTACAGGCAGGTGATGCCCATGGAGGTGTTCAGGTCGTTGCCCACCTGGGTGAGGAATTTCTCCTTGAACCGGGCGGCGGCCTCCTCATCCACCCCGCCCTCCGTTCCGGTGAGGGCGGCAACGCGCTTGACCAGCTTGTTATATGCCCCGGCGGCGTTGTCCAGGTTCTCCCAGGAGAACACCAGCCCCTTGCGGTAGTGGCTCTGGAGGCAGAAGAAGCGGTAGGCCAGGGGGTCGTACCCCTTTTCCTCCAGCAGGGAAACGGTGAGGAACTCCCCCTTGGACTTGGACATCTTGCCGCTGTTGGTGTTCAGATGGTGGACGTGGAACCACTGGCGGCACCAGGGGTGGCCCAGATAGGCCTCGGACTGAGCGATCTCGTTGGTGTGGTGGGGGAAGGCGTTGTCCACGCCGCCGCAGTGGAGGTCCAGGTACTCCCCGTTGAACTTCATGGAGATGCAGGAGCACTCGATGTGCCAGCCGGGGTAGCCCACCCCCCAGGGGGAGTCCCATTTCAGGGCCTGGTCCTCGAACTTGGACTTGGTGAACCAGAGGACGAAGTCGTTTTTGTTGCGCTTGTTCTGGTCCTCCTCCACGCCCTCCCGGACGCCCACGGCCAGGTCCTCCTCGTCGTGGTCGTTGAACACGTAGTAGCGGTCCAGCTTGGAGGTGTCGAAGTACACGTTTCCCCCCGCCAGATAGGCGTACCCCTTGTCGATGAGGGCGGACACGGTCTTGATGAACTCGTCGATGAGGCCGGTGGCGGGCTGGACCACCTCGGGGGTTTTGATGTTCAGCTTGGCGCAGTCGTCGAAGAAGGCGTCGGTGTAGAACTTGGCGATGTCCATGACGGATTTGTTTTCCCGCTTGGCGCCCTTGAGCATCTTGTCCTCGCCGGTGTCCGCGTCCGACGCCAGGTGGCCCACGTCGGTGATGTTCATCACCCGGTTCACGTCGTAGCCCTCGTAGCGCAGGAACTTCTCCAGCACGTCTTCCATGATGTAGGACCGCAGGTTGCCGATGTGGGCGAAGTGGTAGACGGTAGGGCCGCAGGTGTACATCTCCACCCGTCCGGGGGTGTGGGTCTGGAACTCCTCTTTTTTGTGGGTGGCGGAATTGTAAAGATACATGGTATTGTCCTCCCTTTCAGGTTTCGTTCTCTTTTGTACAGGCGGCGCAGGACTCCCGCCGTCCCTCGATGTGGCATTGGTCCAGCAGCTTTTCCAGGGCCTCCACCCGGTCGGACAGGGCGGCCAGCCGCTCCAGGGTGGGATTTTTCACGCTGGTCTGGTCCACCTCGTCGGCGTAGTGGGTGGATTTCCCCGCGATGCGCACCACCTGGGCGGGGATGCCCACGGCGGTGGCGTCGGGGGGCACCTCGCTCAGCACCACGGCGTTGGCGGCGATGCGGGAGTTGTCCCCCACCTTGAAGGGGCCCAGCACCTTGGCCCCGGTGGAGATGAGCACGTTGCTGCCGATGGTGGGGTGGCGTTTGCCGTGGTCCTTGCCGGTGCCCCCCAGGGTGACGCCGTGGTAGATGAGGCAGTCGTCCCCCACCTCGGCGGTCTCGCCGATGACGATGCCCATGCCGTGGTCGATGACCAGGCGGCGGCCGATTTTCGCGCCGGGGTGGATTTCGATGCCGGTCCAGAACCGGCTCCACTGGGACACGAACCGGGCCAGGAACTTTAAGTGGTGACAGTACAGGAAATGGGCCAATCTGTGGTAAAGGGTGGCGTGCACTCCGGGGTAGAGCAGGAAAATTTCCAGCCTGCTCCGGGCCGCCGGGTCCCGGGCCTGGTAAGCCCGCAGGGTTTCGCCCAATCGGGTCATAGAAAAATGCCTCCTTGTTCACAAAACAAAAAAATCTCATGCCCAATCAAGGCATGAGAGGCGGCGGTGCCGCGGTTCCACTCTCGTTTTTCGCTCAAAGGCCGTGACGTGGCCTGGAGGAAGCACCGATTCAATGCGCCTGCGGCGCTTTGCGGATATTTTCCGCCACAAATTCGTTGCGGTTTCTTGCCATACACACAAGTATGCCTGCGAACCCGCGCCTCTTTGTGACGCAAAATCTTTCGCAAACCGCTCTTGCCGATTGAATCCGTCCTTCCTGAACGGAGGGCGTCCAAGTCCCCCGCGCTCCCGCCTGCATTTCACCCGAAGCCTTCCCGAGGGCCGCTTTCAGCCTGGCGGCGGCCCCTCTCTGACGGTTCTCAAATCGGGTTACTTCCAGCGTTCATCGCGCTGTTTGGTTTTTCATACCGTTCCAGTATATTATCACAGCCTCCCGGATGTGTCAAGAGCGGAGGCGTTTTTTACGGAAAGGGGATGGGGTGTCAAAAAATTCCCTTGCGGCGGGGGCTTTTTTGCGGTATCATGAAGGACAGACCAGCGCAGACGCGCAATGTGAGGTGCCGTCCTATGGAAGAGCTCACCTTTTACCAGCGCATGAACCGGGGCCGCCACCCTGAGGGGGCGGGCCTGGAGGGCAGCGAATACTGCATTTTTTACGGGCCGGTTGAGACCCCGGTGGGCCGGCAGCGGATTTTCGGCGACGAGGACAGCCTGACGCTGGAGCTGACCTACGGCGGCGAGGCCATGCCGGGGGAGCTGCGGCTCCGGCAGGCGGGGAGCAACCTGGTGATTGAGGAGTCCCCCCAGGGGCTGTTCCGGGAGTACCTGGAGGGGAAGACGGTGAAGTACCTGGGCCAGGCGCTGATGTATGCCCTTCAGTTTGCCATCGCGGACCTGTCCGCCCTGGTGGAGCGGGGGGTGGAGGACATGAAGCGGCTGGAGGACACCCTGGATAAGCACATCGACAACACGGGGACCTATCAGATTCTGGACTTCCGCCGGAAGTACACCCTGTACGGCGACCAGGTCATCGCCATCAAGGAGATCATCGCCCGCATCGACAAGGGGTATTTCCCCATGCAGATGCAGAACAGCTATGTGCTCCAGGGGCAGGTGGCGCTGGAGTTCCAGTTCCTGGAGGAGCGCTACGAGCTCATCAAGAACACCGTCATCAAGGACCTGGACACCTATACCTCCATCGTGAACAACAACATCAACCGCAACGCCCGGCTGCTGAGCCTGGTATCCCTGGGGGCGGTGGCGCTGAACTTCATGTTCGGCGGGCTGCTGGCGGTGAACCCGGTGGTCGGCATTGTGGGCGGCGTGATCATCGGCGGCGTCACCGCGGGGGCGGCGGTGTCCTACCGGGCGGGAGGCGTCCACAACGCCATTGAGATGGGCCGGGAGCGGTTTGGCCGTCCCTCTTTGAAGGACCGGGCCCGGGGGGCCCAGGTGCTGCGGGAGGCGGCGGGCACGGCACCGGCGGCGGAACCTCAGCCGGAGGAAAAGGCCTCAGAACAGCCAGAAGAACAGGAGAACGCGGCGCGGCCCTAATTGGGCCGCGCCGCTGACGTTAGTGCGGAAAAGGGACCTCCGCGAAAGCGCCCTCCAGCTTTGCTTTTCGACAATTTGCCTTTAAAGTCAAAAAATTCCTCCTGAGACAAAAAAACACCCGCCAACCTCAAAATATTTTATTGCGCAGGGGTGTTTTTTTGCTATAATGAGGTCGAAGAGACTTACAGTGGGGCCAGTTTGCGCTAAAACAGCGTAAATGCGCCGCGAGGGGGCGAAATATCCTTGGGAGAGTTCAAAAAAATATCCGATCAGGTCAATATTGAGCTGATCCAGTCCATTCAGGACAAGTGCTCCAAGGCCATGGGACTGGCCTTTGTCACCGTGGATTACAAGGGGCGGCCCATCACAAAGTACAGCGGCTTCACCGACCACTGCGCCCTGGGCCGGGAGCTTCAGGGCTTCTCCGAGCTGTGCGAGCAGTGCGACGCCCACGGGGGCCTCCACGCCGCCATCACCGGCCAGCCCTATATCTACCGCTGCCACGCGGACCTGGTGGACTTCGCCGTGCCGCTGATTTTGGACGACAACTACCTAGGGTCGGTGATGGGGGGGCAGGTGCGCCTGGCCGACGCGGAGGAGCGGGAGCTGGAATACATCGTGCCCCGGGGCAACTGGCGGAAAACCGAGGCCATGGCGGAGTCCTACGGCCAGCTGCGGGAGATGACCTACGACAAGCTGCTGGCCTCAGTGCAGGTGGTGCGGGATATGATCCTCTACGCCCTCCAGGACCAGCACGTCCAGGCGGCCCAGGAGCCGGGGGACCGGGAGGCGGAGGAGGGCTGGGGCCAGTCCGAGCAGGAGCGGGCGGTCCGCCGCCAGGAGCACGGCCCGCTGTGGCAGCAGGAGGGCTCGGACCAGTTCTTTTTTGTCATGAATCTGATCACCCAGCTGGCCTACCAGGAGGGGGCGGACCGCACCGGGGCGGTGGCGCTGGATTTCGCGGACATCATCCGGTACACCAGCGACGGCGAGCGCAAGCTGTCCGTGCTGGGGGAGGAGCTGAACTACGCCGAGGCCTTTCTCCGGGTCCAAAAGGCGTGGTGGGGGGAGATGCTGGATTTCAGCATTTCCGTGCCCCGGCAGTATTGGGGAATCAACTGCCCTTTCCTGGTGTTCCGCCCCATCATCGATGTGACGCTCCAGTCCTTCAAGAGCGAGGACGGCCGGCGGAAGATCGGCATATACGCCGAGGAGAGCGGCAAGGACCTGCTGGTGCTGGTGCAGGCCAACAGCGAAAGCGTGAGTCCGGAGGAGATGGAGAACCGGGCGGACGAATACCTGGCCAGGGAGCACAGCTCCCTGCGGGACCTGAACCGGAGTTTGAAGCGGGTGATGGGCAAGCGGTGCGATCTGTCCATCGGCCCCCGGGAGGACGGACAGCCGGGCTACGCCATCCGGCTGCGGCTGCCGCTGAAGTGGCGGTGAGGGCGGACGGACGAGGAGAGAAAGGCGGTGTGAACGGCCGTGTGCCGTGTGCTGATTTTGAATGAAAACCGCCTGGAGCGGGAAAATATGGTAAAAATTTTGACGGAGGGACTGCCTAAGACGGAGATACTGCCCGCCGCCGCCCCCCAGCAGGCCCTGGACCTGCTGGCCGGGGGCTCCTTCTGCCTGGTCATTGTGGATGTGCCCTGGTTCGACGCGGACTACTGCAACATGATTGCCGCTGCCAAGGAGCTGGCCCCGGAGGCGCCTATTTTGGTCACTTCCACGGGGAAGCGGTCGGAGATCGTGGCCAACGTGTGGCGGCTGGGAGTGCAGGACTACCTGCTCAAGCCCTACCGGCCCGCCTGGCTGGTGGCGGCCGCGGAGGTGATGATGCAGTGGAACGCCAAGCCCGCCGGGGAGTGGGAGAAGGAGCACCGGGAGAAGTACCTCAAGCAGGCGGCGGAGCATATGCAGGCCTTCTGCTATAAAAAATGCATCAATACCACAAAAGATTACCTTGATTCTCTCTACGAAGAAACGGATGATATAGACGTGGTCCGGTTCAGCGTCCTGTCCTTCGCCGAGGGGCTGGCCCGGCTGGGTGGCTCCCTGGGGCCGCCGGCCCAGCTGAAGCTGTCCAACATCATAGAGCGCTTCCGGCTGCGGTTTGACCAGCAGGGACGCAAGCACGACACGTTCCTGGTGCTGGAGAAAATGTGGGGCGTTATTTTCGACGCCATCGACGAGGACCGCTGCTACGCGGTCAGCGACGAGCAGCGGGTGCTCAACTACGTGGACCGCAACGTGAAGGAGGGCATCGGGCTGGACGAGGCGGCGGAGTACGCCAACATGAGCTCCAGCTATTTCAGCAAGTTTTTCAAGCGGATCACCGGCGTGAACTTCATCACCTACATGATGGACGGCAAGATCAGCGCCGCCAAGGACATGCTCACCGACACGGACATGCCCGTCATCAACATCGCCTATGAGCTGTCCTACAGCGAGACCAACTATTTCGGCAAGGCGTTCAAGAAGAAGGTGGGGCTCACCCCCACCGAGTACCGGGAGCAGCACCAGCACGTGCGGGGGGCGGGAGAGGGAGGCATATCCCGCTGAGGACCGCGCCCCAGAATATGGAGGGTATGTATGCAGGAATTCAACGTCAGTACCAAGGTGTACTTTGGAGAGGGCGCGCTGGAGCGCCTGCGCCGGGTGGAGGACAAGCGGGTGCTCATCGTCACCGACCGCTTTATGAATCAGCTGGGGGTGCCCGAGCGGGTGGCCTCCTTCCTCACCCGGTGCACCGTCAGCGTGTTCGACGGGGTGGTGCCCGATCCCCCCATTGAGGTGGTGACTGCCGGGGTGGAGGCGTTCCGGGACTGCGGGGCCCAGGCGGTGGTGGCCGTGGGCGGCGGCTCCACCATCGACGCGGCCAAGGCCATCCGGGAGGTGGCCAAAAAGGTGCTGGACGTGGACACCGATAAGATGGAGTGCTTTGCCGTCCCCACTACCAGCGGCACCGGCTCCGAGGTGACGGACTACGCCGTCATCACGGACAGGGAGCGGGGCCTCAAGTACCCCCTGAGCAGCCGGGCCCTGCGGCCCATGGTGGCCATTCTGGACCCGGAGCTCACCGTGTCCGCGCCCCCCTCCGTCACCGCCGACGCGGGGATGGACGTGCTCACCCACGCCCTGGAGGCCTATGTGTCCACCGGCTACAACGACTTCTCCGACGCCATGTGTGAGAAGGCGGTGTCCCTGGTGTTCCGGTTCCTGCCCCTGGCGGTGGCCGACGGGAACGACCTGCTGGCCCGGGAGAAAATGCACAATGCCTCCTGCATGGCGGGGCTGGCCTTCAACTCCGCCGGGCTGGGCGTCAACCACGGCATGGCCCACGCCATCGGCGGCAAGCTCCACATCGCCCACGGGCGGATCAACGCCATGCTGCTGCCCAAGGTCCTGGCTTTTAACGCGGACCTGGCCACGGTCCACAAGGGCGAGTACTGCGTGGCGGCCCGGAAGTATCAGCGTATGGCCAAGGTGCTGGACCTGCCCGCCCCCAACGTGCGGCTGGGGGTGACCAACCTGATCCACGAGGCGGAGAAGCTGAACCGGAAGATCGGCATACCCGCCACCTTAAAGGCTCAGGGGGCGGATTTGGACAAGGTGAAAGAGATGAAGGAGGAGCTGGTGGCCGCCGCCCTGGCGGACGCCACCACCGCCACCAATCCCCGGCCGGTGGAGGCTGCCCATGTGGAGAAGATCCTGGCCGAGATTATGGGATAAAGCTGGCGCATTTCTCCATAAAAAGACATAATAAGCCAAAAACTGAAACTTTTGGATAAAAATCCCGTTCTTCGGCAATTTGCCGCGGAGCGGGATTTTTCGCATTTTTTTGGCAAAAACTTGGCGGAAACGTCGAAAAAGAAGGGACGGGCAATTTTTTGTTTTGGAAAGAATGGACAAAAAAGTACCTGCTGCGGTCAAGAAAACATCCCCTACATCTTGTATAATAAGCATGATAGGCATGCGTATGTCGCAGCCGCAGGCTGCATTGCGGCAGGATGCGCCCGCAGGCCATAAAAATCAAAGGAGGCAGCAAGTATGCAGAAGGAAGCTCTGGGCATGGTCGAGACGAGGGGCCTGGTTGGCGCCATCGAGGCCGCCGACGCTATGGTGAAGTCCGCTAACGTGGCTCTGGTGGGGTACGAGAAGATCGGCTCCGGCCTGGTCACCGTGATGGTCCGCGGCGACGTGGGCGCGGTCAAGGCGTCCGTGGACGCCGGCTCCGTGGCCGCCGAGAAGGTGGGCGAGGTCGTCTCCGTCCATGTCATCCCCCGTCCCCACAGCGACGTGGAGAAGATCCTGCCCCACATGGAGTAATCCGCAAAACCCGGCGACACCCCGGCAGTACAGTTTTTGTCATCACAAATATCAACTTCTATAAATGGAGGTAAATCACATGGATGAATTGGTCAGCAAGGTCATGGACGAGGTCATGAAGAAGATCGGCGCCTCCGAGCCCGCCGAGGAGAAGTGCGCCTGCGCGGCCGCCCCCCAGTGCAACCTGACTGAGTTTGTCGGCACCGCCATCGGCCACACCATCGGCCTGGTCATCGCCAACCTGGACCACCAGGTGCACGACGCCCTGAAGATCGACCCCAAGTACCGCGCCATCGGCATCATCTCCGACCGCACCGGCGCCGGCCCCCAGATCTTCGCCGCTGACGAGGCTGTGAAGGCCACCAACACGGAGTGCGTCATGGTGGAGTGCCCCCGCGATACCGAGGGCGGCGGCGGCCACGGCTGCTTGATCGTCTTTGGCGCTGAGGACGTTTCCGACGCCCGCCGGGCCGTCGAGGTTGCCCTGCGCGAGACCGAGGTCCACTTCGGCGACGTGTACGGCAGCAGCGCCGGCCATCTGGAGTTCCAGTACACCGCCCGCGCCTCCCACGTGCTGAACAAGGTCTGGAACGCCCCTCTGGGCAAGGCCATGGGCATCATCTCCTGCGCCCCCGCCGGCATCGGTATCCTGGCCGCGGACGCCGCGGTGAAGGCGGCCAACGTCGAGGTGCTGAGCGTGGCAACCCCCGGCAACGGCGGCACCAGCTACTCCAACGAGGTCAACACCTTCTTCTATGGCGACTCCGGCGCCGTGAAGCAGGCCCTCATCGCCGCCCGCGATATCGGCATGCAGGCCCTGAGGACTCTGGAGCCCAGCGAGGAGCTGAAGTCCTCCACCACCCCCTACATCATTTAATTGAAACCGGGAAGGAGCATAAGCTATGAAATCTAAGCGTTTTGAAGCTCTGGCAGCCCGCCCGGTCAACCAGGACGGGTACGTACAGGAGTGGCCGGAGGTCGGTCTGATCGCCATGAACAGCCCCTTCGACCCCAAGCCCAGTATCAAGATCGAGGGCGGCAAGATTGTCGAGATGGACGGCAAGACCCGCGCCGATTTCGACATGCTGGACACCTTCATCGCCGACCACGCCATCCGGCTGGGCAACGCGGAGAAGGCCATGGCCATGGATTCTCTGGACATCGCCCGGAAGATCGTTGACATCAACGTCTCCCGCGATGAGATCCTGGACATCACCCTGTCTGTGACCCCCGCCAAGCTGACGGAGATCGTGGGCAAGCTGACCATCGTGGAGATCATGATGGGCATGACCAAGATGCGCGCCCGCTTGATGCCCGCCAACCAGTGCCACGTCACCAACGTGAAGGACAACCCCATCCAGATCGCCGCCGACGCCGCCGAGGCTGCCGTCCGCGGCTTCGCCGAGATGGAGACCACCGTCGGCATCGCCCGTTACGCCCCCTTCAACGCCATGGCGTTGTTTGTCGGCGCTCAGGCCGGCCGTCCCGGCATCATGACCCAGTGCGCCCTGGAAGAGGCCACTGAGCTCCAGCTGGGTATGCGCGGCTTCACCACCTACGCCGAGACCATCTCCGTCTACGGCACCGAGCCCGTCTTCATGGACGGCGACGACACCCCCTACTCCAAGGCGTTCCTGGCCAGCTGCTACGCCAGCCGCGGCCTGAAGATGCGCTTCACCTCCGGCACCGGTTCCGAGGTCCAGATGGGCTACGCCGAGGGCAAGTCCATGCTGTACCTGGAGGCCCGCTGCCTGGCCGTCACCAAGGGTGCCGGCGTGCAGGGCACCCAGAACGGCTCCGTCTCCTGTGTCGGCGTTCCCGCCGGCGTCCCCGGCGGCATCCGCGCCATCGCCGCTGAGAACCTGATCGCCATGCTGCTGGACCTGGAGTCCACCACCTCCAACGACCAGACCTTCACCCACTCCGACCTGCGCCGGGTGGCCCGCAGCGTGCCTCAGCTGTTCTCCGGCACCGACTACATCTGCTCCGGCTACTCCGCCACCCCGAACTACGACAATATGTTCGCGGGCTCCAACTGGGATGCCGACGACTACGATGACTGGAACATCATCCAGCGCGACATGAAGATCGACGGCGGCCTGCAGCCCGTCAAGGAGGACGACGTCATCAAGGCCCGCAACAAGGCCGCCCGCGCCCTCCAGGGAATGTTCCGTGAGCTGGGTCTGCCCCCCATTACCGACGAGGAAGTGGAGGCCGCCACCTACGCCCGGGGCTCTCAGGATATGCCCGACCGCAACGTCAACGAGGACCTGAAGGCCATCGAGGCCATGATGGCCCGCAAGGTCACCGGCGTGGACTTCGTCAAGGCGCTGGACAAGGCCGGCTTCCCCGACGTGGCCCAGAACATCTACAACATGCTCCGCCAGAAGGTGGCCGGCGACTACCTGCACACCGCCTCCATCTTCGACAAGGACTTCCACGTCTACTCCGGCGTGAACGCCCCCAACGACTACCACGGTCCCATGACCGGCTATCAGCTCAGCGAGGAGCGCTGGGAGCAGATCAAGAACATCCCCAACGCCATCCGGCCGGAAGACATCTAATCAGAGGGAGGGTCGAATTATGAATTTTGACGAAAATATGCTCCGCAGTGTCATCGAAGAGGTCCTCAAGGAGATGGGCACCGCCTCGACCGCTCCCGCGGCCAAGGCTGCCGCTCCCAGCGCCAGCACCCTGTCCGCCGGCGAGATGACCCTGGCCGACACCGGCGAGGCCGCCAAGGGTGTGGCCCCCGACGAGGTGGTTATCGGCCTGGCCCCCGCCTTCGGCGTGTACCAGCATGAGACCATCATTCATCAGCCCCACAGCAAGGTGCTGCGCGAGATCATCGCCGGCATCGAGGAAGAGGGCATGAAGTGGCGCATCATCCGGGTGTTCCGCACCTCCGACGTGTCCTTCGTCGCCCATGACGCCGCCGAGTACTCCGGCTCCGGCATCGGCATCGGCATCCAGTCCAAGGGGACCACGGTGATCCACCAGAAGGACCTGCCCCCCCTGAGCAACCTGGAGCTGTTCTCTCAGGCGCCGCTGATCGAGATGGAGACCTTCCGTCAGATCGGCAAGAACGCCGCCAAGTACGCCAAGGGCGAGGCTCCCACCCCCGTCACCGTGCGCAACGACCAGATGGCCCGTCCCACCTATCAGGCCATCGCCGCTCTGCTCCACATCAAGGAGACCGAGCACTGCGACCGGAACAAGAAGCCTCAGGCCGTCACCGTTTCGTTTAAGTAAAGGGAGGCAGGAATATGGATCAGGAAGCTTTAATGAGACAGATCGTGGAGCAGGTCATGAGCGCCATGAACAATGGCGGTTCCGCTCCCTCTACCCCCGCCGGCGGCAAGATGACCGCCGCCAACTACCCCCTGGCCGAGAAAGAGGCCGCCAAGATCAAGACGCCCACCGGCAAGCCCTTCAGCTCTCTGAGCTATGAGAAGGTCATCAGCGGTGAGCTGACCTCCGACGACATGCGTATCGCCCCCGAGACCCTGGAGTACCAGGCTCAGGTGGCCGAGTCCGTCAACCGCGAGGCCTTCGCGGGCAACCTGCGCCGGGCCGCTGAGCTCATCGCGGTGCCCGACGAGCGGCTGCTGGAGATCTACAACGCCCTGCGCCCCTACCGCTCCACCAAGCAGGAGCTGCTGGACATTGCCAACGAGCTGGACGGCAAGTACGGCGCCAAGACCGCCGCCGGGCTGGTGCGCGAGGCCGCCGAGGTCTACGAGAAGCGCGACCGTCTGAAGAAGTTCTGATTCGCTGGCGTCAAGTGCTGGCGGCTTTTAGCGGCTTGTCCGGCGGCGGGCTGGAGCACTTGAACAAAAACCCATTAGTCAGGAGGCACCGCACATGAAGATCGTCGCAGGCATTGATATTGGCAACGCGACAACGGAAACCGCCCTGGCCAGGCTGGACGGCGGCAAGCTGGAATTCCTGGCCAGCGGCACGGTGCCTACCACAGGCATCAAAGGGACCCGGCAGAATATCAACGGCATCTTTCACTCCCTGACCGACGCCCTGGAAAAGGCGGGCCTGGAGGTAAAGGACCTGTCGGAGGTGCGCCTCAACGAGGCCGCCCCGGTCATCGGCGACGTGGCCATGGAGACCATCACCGAGACCATCATCACCGAGTCCACCATGATCGGTCACAACCCCTCCACCCCCGGCGGCATGGGCGTCGGGGTGGGGGAGACCATCTTGGTCACCGAGCTGGAGGACGCCCCCGGCGGGAAGGACTACATCGCGGTCATCCCCAAGAGCGTGGATTTTGAGGACGCGGCGAAGCTCATCAACAAGGGCTCCGCCGGCACCCGGCAGGTCACCGCCGCCATCGTGCAGCGGGACGACGGCGTGCTCATCCACAACCGTCTGGACCGGAAGATCCCCATCGTGGACGAGGTGACCCTGGTGGACAAGGTTCCCCTGGGTATGCGCTCGGCGGTGGAGGTGGCCCCGGTGGGCGGCGTGGTGGAGGTGCTGTCCAATCCCTACGGCATCGCCACCCTGTTCGGCCTGTCCTCGGAGGAGACCCGGCAGGTGGTCCCCATCGCCCGGGCCCTCATCGGCAACCGCTCGGCCGTGGTCATCAAGACCCCCAGCGGCGACGTGAAGGAGCGCAAGATCCCCGCCGGCACCATGGAGCTGAAAGGCGTCATGCGCACCGTGAAGGTGGACGTGGACGACGGCGCGGACAAGATCATGAAGGCGGTGGAGTCCATCCCCGCCCTGGAGGACGTGCGGGGCGAGCCGGGCACCAACGCGGGCGGCATGCTGGAGAAGGTGCGCCAGGTCATGGCCAACCTGACCAAGCAGCACCCCCGCGACATCCACATTCAGGACCTGCTGGCGGTGGACACGTTCACCCCCCAGAAGGTCCAGGGCGGTCTGGCCAACGAGTTCTCCCAGGAGAACGCCGTGGGCATCGCCGCCATGGTGAAGGCCGACCGTCTCCAGATGGAGGCCATCGCCAAGGAGTTCGGCGAGCAGATCGGTGTGCCCGTGGAAGTGGGCGGCGTGGAGGCCGACATGGCCATTCGCGGCGCACTGACCACGCCGGGCACCAACAAACCTTTAGCAATTCTGGACATGGGCGCCGGTTCCACCGACGCGTCCATCATCAGCGAGGACGGGATCATCCACTCCATCCATCTGGCTGGAGCGGGCAACATGGTCACCCTCCTCATCCAATCGGAGATGGGCCTGGACAACTTTGACACGGCGGAAGACGTGAAGAAGTACCCCATGGCCAAGGTGGAGAGCCTGTTCCACATCCGCCACGAAAACGGCACCGTGGAATTCTTCCCCACTCCGCTGGACCCCAATATTTTTGCGAAAGTGGTCATCCTGAAGGAGGGCAACATGATCCCTCTGGAGGGGGACTGGTCTATGGAAAAGATCCGCCTCATCCGCCGTCAGGCCAAGCAGAAGGTGTTTGTCACCAACGCCATCCGGGCCCTCACCCGGGTGAGCCCCACGGGCAACGTCCGGGATATCCGGTTTGTGGTGCTGGTGGGCGGCTCCGCCCTGGACTTCGAGGTACCCCAGATGGTCACCGACGCCCTGTCTCAGTACAAGGTGGTGGCCGGGCGCGGCAACATCCGCGGTTCGGAGGGCCCCCGCAACGCGGTGGCCACCGGTCTGGTGCTGTCTACGCTGGAAGGGAGGGCCTGACCCATGGCCATGCCCATTGAAATGACCAAACCCAACGTCCACGTTCTTATGAGCCCCGATGCCTCGCCGTCAGCCCTGCGGCAGCTGACCTACGGCATGGAGGAGGAGGGCATCCCCTGGGAGCAGGGGACGAAGGAGGGCATGGACGCGCTGGCTATGGCCTGGGAAGCCGCCCAGGCCTCCCGGCTGGAGGTGGGACTGGGACTGGATAAGCAGTTCGTGGTTCTGCACTACTCCAAGCTGGAGCAGAGCCAGCCGCTTTACCGGGTCCCCGCCCGGCAGGCCGACCAGGTGCGAGCCCTGGGGGCCAACGCGGCGCGGCTGGTGAAGAAACTGCCGCTGAAACCTCTGGACTAGGAGGTACTTGTATGCAGAAGAGTTTAGGGCTCATCGAGACCCAGGGGCTGGCCGGCGGCATCACCGCCGCCGACGCCGCGGTGAAGTCCGCCAATGTGGAATTGATCGGCTATGAGCTGACCAAGGGCGGCGGCTGGACCACCGTGAAGATCCAGGGCGACGTGGGGGCCGTCAAGGCCGCCGTGGACGCCGCCAAGATCGCGGCGGGCAAGGTGTGCCGGGTGGTGAGCACGCGGGTGATCCCGCGCCCCGCCACCGCGCTGGAGATGCTGGTGGAAAACGGCGACACCGTGGGCTATCAGCCCCCGGAGCCTCCGGCGGACCCCGAGCCTCCCGCCCCCCCGGAGCCCCCCGTGAGTCCCGATGAGCCGGAAGAGGAAGCGCCCGCCCCCCCTGCGGAGGAGGTGCCGGAGCCCGAGGCCCCGATTGTCCCCGAAGCGGTGGAGGAGGCCCCTGTTCAGGCGGCGGAGCCCGCACCCGAGGCGGAAGCCCCGGCGGAGGAGCCCGCGCCTGAGGCTGCCCCGGAGCCGGAAGCCCCCGCTGAGGAGGCCGGACCGGAGCCGGAAGCGGTCCCGGAGGCCCCGGCGGAGTCGGAG
>CATLFX010000047.1 GCA_949935795.1 uncultured Oscillospiraceae bacterium | reverse complement strand
CTCCTTTATGATACCATACTTCCGAATCTTTCTCAGCTGTTTCTTCGCAGTTTCTCCGCAGTTTCTCTTTATGCAATTCCTGTTCCTCACTTTTTTAGCTGCTTAAAAGTTTTTCAGCAGGCCCTACTTATTGATAGATTAGTTCCGCAAAAATCATTTCCTCCACTTGAGCCTTGTAACAGTTCATCAGCCCCACCCAGGCCAACGGGTCACGGGCTTTCAGCGCCTCGGTGGCCCCCGCCTCCTTTGCCAACTGCGGCATAAGCGCATCCAGGCGGCGCTGGGCTGCTTCATCCACCTCCGCCAGATGGGGGTACAACGTCCCATTCAGCATCATCGTGTTGAACAGGCCGGGGCGGTACTCTTTGAGGTAATCCCGCCGCATACGCCCATACAGTCCGATAGGCTAGTCCGGCTGGTCGCCCAGGGTTAGGTCAGGAATATAATAATCTCCCACTTTCGTATAAGTCAAACCGTTTTTCATGACAGGTTCCTTTCCACTCACGATGTTTTTAACTGGCGATTTTGGCTGGCAATGTACCCTTCTGAGGCACCTGGGGCGGCAGATCGCCCACATGGACATACACGCCCCTGGCCCTGTCCTCGGCCCGGATTGTATCCTTTTTCGCGTCCATCTCGGCCTTTTTCTTTGCCTTGATTTTGTCCTCGTACCGCTTCTGTGCACCGCTGGCCTTGCGTTTGAGATAGGCTTGATGCAGTTTATCCTTGCGTCCCTCTAACACCCAGATTCCCAGATTTTCACCTTGACAAGCGGGGGGTTCTGGTGTAAAATATGCCAGTCTTTTGTTGTAGCCGCCATAGGCTGCTGTGGCTCAGTTGGTAGAGCAGCTGATTCGTAATCAGCAGGTCGCCGGTTCAAGTCCGGCCAGCAGCTCCACATCGTCGGAGCAAAGTCCGCTTTGCTCCGGCGTTTTTTTGCAAAAATGCCATCCGCTCCCTTGCTCCTCTTCTCCAAATCGAACCCGCTTCGCTGGGCTTCGACTTGGTTGGGCGCGGATAGAAGAGACAAATCAGTCCTAACCGAATACTATAAGGCAAGCGTCATGTCGCTTGCGGCGGCTCTTCAGCCGCGGCGCGCAAAAAAGCGGCCCGGGTCCATGGACCCGGGCCGCTTCCCGTTTTCTCAGACCTCCATGATGACAGGCAGGATCATGGGGTTGCGCTTGGTTTTTTTGTAGAGATAGCCGGACAGGGCCCCCTTCATCTCCGACTTGATGGAGGACCAGTCCCGCACGCGGCGCTGCTCGCAGGTGTTCAGCGCGTCCACCGCCACCTGGCGCAGCTCCTCCATCAGCTCTTCCGACTCCTTGACGTAGACAAAGCCACGGGTGATGATGTCCGGCCCGGAGATCACCGAGCCGTCCTCCCCGGACATGGAGACCACCACGACGACCATGCCGTCCTGGGCCAGGTGCTGGCGGTCCCGGAGGACCACCGCCCCCACGTCGCCTACGCCGTAGCCGTCCACGAACACCTTGCCTGCGGGCACCGTGCCGTTGAGCTTGACGCTGTCCCGGGTCAGCTCAATGACCCTTCCCACGTCGCTGATGACGATGTTCCGGGGGTCCATACCCATGTCCCGGGCCAGCTTGGCGTGGGTTTTGAGGTGCCGCTGCTCCCCATGGACGGGGATGAAAAATTTGGGCCGCACCAGGGCGTGCATGATCTTGAGCTCCTCCTGACAGGCATGGCCGGACACATGGAGGGGCAGCTCCCGCTCGTTGACCACCTCGGCCTCCCGGCGGTAGAGCTCGTTGATGACGTTGCCGATGGAGTCCTCGTTGCCGGGGATGGCGGAGGCGGAGATAATCACCCGGTCGCCGGGCTGTATGTCCACCTGGCGGTGGGTGTTGAAGGCCATCCGGGTGAGGGCGGACATGGTCTCCCCCTGGCTGCCGGTGGTGATGATGCACACCTTGGAGGGGGGGAGGGTCTTGATGTGGGCCACGTCCACCACCGTCCCGGCGGGTATGTGCATGTAGCCCAGCTCGGTGGACACCTTCATAGCGTTCTCCATGCTCCGGCCGGTGACCGCCACCTTCCGGCCGTATTTGGCCGCCACGTCGATAATCTGCTGAATGCGGTCGATGTTGGAGGCGAAGGTGGTGACGATGATGCGGCTCTCGCAGCCCCGGAAGAGGGCGTCGAAGGAGGCCCCCACCGACCGCTCGCTCTTGGTGAAGCCGGGGCGCTCCACGTTGGTGGAGTCGCACAGCAGGGCCAGCACCCCCTGGTTGCCCAGCTCGCCCAGCCGGGTCAGGTCGGCCATGCCGCCCTGGATGGGGGTGGGGTCGATTTTGAAGTCGCCGGTGTGGACGCACACCCCCACGGGGGTACGGATGGCAAAGGCCACCGCGTCGGCGATGGAGTGGTTGATATGGATGAACTCCACACTGAACCGGCCCGCTTTGACGGTCTCGCCCGCCTCGCAGGTGATGAGCTTCACCTTGTCGGTGAGGCGGTGCTCGTCCAGCTTCAGCTTGATGAGGCCCGCCGACATCCGGGTGGCGTAGATGGGGGCGTTGATATCCCGCATGAGGTAGGGGATGGCCCCGATGTGGTCCTCGTGGCCGTGGGTGATGAAGATGGCCCGGATGCGGTCCCGGTTCTGGATGAGGTAGGTGAAGTCGGGAATGACCACGTCGATGCCGTACATGTCGTCGTCGGGGAAGCCCATGCCCACGTCCACCAGGATGATGTCGCTGCCGTACTCGTAGACGGTGAGGTTCTTGCCGATCTCGTTGAGACCGCCGAGAGAGATGATTTTCAATTTTTCTGCCATAGTTACTCCTTTTCCATGTTGTTGTCACGCTTTGCCTGCTCGCGACGGCGCAGCGCTTCTTTCATGTTGTTGTCACGCCTCGCCTGTTCGCGACGCGCGGCTTCGCTCCGACTCGGACTCGAAACAGACCGCTTTGCGGTCTTGGTTTCTCGCCCTCGCTTCACTCCACCCGCGCTGCTCACAACGGCTCGGACGCTTCTTTTTTGCGCAAGGAAATAAAGACCAGGCCCCGGCGGGCCCCGCCCATGATCTCCTATGTAGATGGCAGAGAACGCTGGGTGCAGCAAGATACGCGGCGCAATTCCCCGCGTTGTCACGCGTCGCCTGCCCGCGGCGGCTCCGCGCTTCTGCGCTGCGCGGGCCGGGCCCCCGCCCGCCCGGCCCTGTCTCGCCGTCGGAGGGGAGGCTCCGGCCCCGCAGCCGGCGCCGTCCTGTGCTCTGCCTATCAAAAAGCGCCCCGCTGGACGCCTTACGCCATACGAAAGAGGCTCGACGCCCCAGGGGGGGCGGAACCTGTTTGAAGGAGTATACCACACCCGGATGGAAAAGTACAGCTTTTTTTGTCGTGTCCCGCCGGACGGCGGAAAAGAGGAAAATCCAGCCTGAGAAAACCGGCAAAACCGGCTGGGGACAGCCGCTCCCGGAGGAGAACAAAGTTTTTTCATATAATTGGAAAGAATTTTCTATCGCTTTTTTCCGGCGGAGCGGTTAGAATGGCCATGCTGAGAGGTTCGCCTTCCGGCAAATTCAACTGTTCAATAGGAGGAACTGAGAATGAAAAAGAAGCTTGCTCTCGCTCTTGCAGCTGTTATGATGCTGGGCCTGTTCGCCGGCTGCGGCCCCAAGGAGCCCGCCGCCGACACCAGCAAGGCCCCCGACACCACCGACACCCAGAAGCCCGACGACAACCCCGCCCCCGCCGGCGACCTGCGGGTGGACGTGTTCTACTACGACTTCTCCGACGTGTACATCTCCACCGTCCGCGCCTCCCTGGACCAGCAGCTGGGCGAGTTGGGCATTAAGCCCAACAACTGGGACGCCGCCGGCAGCCAGCCCACCCAGGCCGACCAGGTGAACACCGCCATCACCGCCGGGTCCAAGCTGCTCATCGTCAACATCGTGGAGACCTCCACCTCCGACCCCGCCAAGGACATCGTGGAGGCCGCCCGGGCCGCCGACATCCCCGTGATCTTC
This sequence comes from uncultured Oscillospiraceae bacterium, assembly GCA_949935795.1. Lineage (GTDB taxonomy): Bacteria > Bacillota > Clostridia > Oscillospirales > Oscillospiraceae > Enterenecus. Next base: position 12,273 of record CATLFX010000047.1, on the reverse strand, counting down.
TTCAACCGCGAGGTGGCCGACAACGACGTGATCAACAGCTATGACAAGTGCGCCTTCGTGGGCACCAACGCCCCCGACGCCGGCCACATGCAGGGCGAGATGATCGGCAACTACCTGGTGGACAACTACGATGTGGTGGATCTGAACGGCGACGGCAAGATCTCCTACGTCATGTTCAAGGGCCAGGAGGCCAACGCCGAGGCCGAGGCCCGCACCCAGTATGGCGTGGAGGACGCCAACAAGGTGCTCACCGCCGCCGGCAAGCCTGAGCTGGAGTACTATGATTCCAGCGCCGCCACCAAGTACCTGGTGGACACCGCCGGCAAGTGGTCCGCCCAGGCCGCCAACGACTACATGGTCACCCTGCTGGGCTCCTACAACAAGGACAACAACAACATGATCGAGCTGGTCATCGCCAACAACGACGGCATGGCCACCGGCGCCATCTCCGCCCTCCAGAACGTGGGCTACAACAACGGCGAGGGCACCACCATCATCCCCGTGTTCGGCGTGGACGCCACCGACGACGCCAAGGCCCTCATCAAGCAGGGCAACATGACCGGCTCCATCAAGCAGGACGCCGTGGGCATGGCCTCCACCATTATCACCCTGGTGAAGAACGTCCAGTCCGGCGCCGCCCTGATGGACAACACCAGCAGCTACACCGTGGACGAGGGTGTGGCCAAGATCCGCGTCCCCTACGGCGTGTACGACGCCAGCAGCGAGGACTGAGCCCCATAGCATAAGCTTGAAACGTACCGTACACTGACCCACAGACGAGCGGGGCTGCCGGTGGGCAGCCCCGCTTGTTCATATTGCAGAGAGGAGGAACCGTATGGATCGGCCGGCACTGCTGGAAATGCGGGGCATTTCCAAGTCCTTCCCCGGCGTCAAGGCGCTGGACAGCGTGAACCTCACCGTCCGGCCCGGCACCGTCCACGCCCTCATGGGGGAGAACGGCGCGGGCAAGTCCACCCTGATGAAGTGCCTGTTCGGCATCTACCGCCGGGACGAGGGCACCGTCACCCTGGACGGCAGGGAGGTGGAGTTCAAAAGCTCCAAGGAGGCCCTGGAGAACGGCGTGGCCATGGTGCACCAGGAGCTGAACCAGGCCCTCACCCGCACGGTGAAGGACAACCTGTGGCTGGGCCGCTACCCCAAGGTGGGCGGCTTCATCGTCAGCGAGCGCATCATGGACAAGCGCACCCGGGAGATTTTCGAGGAGCTGGAGGTCACCGTAGACCCCAACGCCATCATGTCCAAGCTGCCCGTGTCCCAGCGGCAGATGGTGGAGATCGCCAAGGCGGTGAGCTATGACGCCAAGGTCATCGTCTTTGACGAGCCCACCTCGTCCCTCACCGAGACCGAGGTGGAGCACCTGTTCCGCATCATCAACATGCTCCGGAATAAGGGCTGCGGCATCATCTACATCAGCCACAAGATGGAGGAGATTCTCCGCATCAGCGATGACGTGACCATCATGCGGGACGGCCAGTGGGTGGCCACCCGCCCGGCCAAGGAGCTGACCATGGACGAGATCATCCGGCTGATGGTGGGCCGGGAGCTCACCAACCGCTTCCCCCCCAAGACCAACCAGCCGGGGGAGGTCATCCTGGACGTGCAGCACATCGCGGGCCGGTACACCCGGCTGAAGGACGCCACCTTCCAGCTGAGGAAGGGGGAGATCCTGGGCATCGCCGGACTGGACGGCTCGGGCCGCACCGAGGTGCTGGAGAACCTGTTCGGCGCCATGACCCGGGATGGAGGGACCATCACCCTCCACGGCAAAGAGATCCAGAACCGCTCTCCCAAGGAGGCCATTAAGAACGGCTTCGCCCTGCTCACCGAGGAGCGCCGGGCCACCGGCATCTTCGGCATCCGGGACATCAAGGAGAACACCGTCATCTCCAACCTGAAAGGCTATCTGCTGGGCGGCGTGGTGCTCAGCGACAAGAAAATGCGGGAGGACACCGACTGGTCCATCCAGGCCATGCACATCAAGACCCCCAGCCAGCGCACCCAGATCCGCTCCCTGTCCGGCGGCAACCAGCAGAAGGTCATCATCGGCCGCTGGCTGCTCACCAAGCCGGAGATCCTGCTGCTGGACGAGCCCACCCGGGGCATCGACGTGGGCGCGAAATATGAGATTTACCAGTTGATTATCGACCTGGCCAACGAGGGGAAGGGCGTCATCATGGTGTCGTCGGAAATGCCCGAGCTGCTGGGCGTGTGCGACCGCATCATTGTCATGTCCGGCGGGCAGGTGGCCGGAGAGGTGGACGCCGCGGCCACCAGCCAGGAGGCGATCCTGACCCTGGCCGCCAAATACGTGTAAAGAGGAGGAGTCCCCATGAGTAATGAATCCAAAAAGCTGGCCGAGCAGGCCCAGGGGCTGACGGCCCGCAAGGTGGGCGACGCCCTGCTCAACAACGCGCTGATCATCATCATGCTGGTGGTGGCCGCCTACGTGGCCATTACCCAGCCGTCCTTCCTGTCCCCCACCTCTCTGGTGAACCTGCTGTCCCTGACGGCGGCCTACCTGCCGGTGGCTCTGGGCATCGCCGGGTGCATCGTGCTCACCGGCACCGACCTGAGCGCGGGCCGCGCCGTGGGCATCACCGCCTGCGTGGCCGCCTCCCTGCTCCAGTCCACCACCGCCGCCAACAAGATGTGGCCCAACATCGGCACCCTGCCCATCCCCCTGGTCATCCTCATCGTGGTGGCCATCGGCGCGGCCATCGGGGCTTTCAACGGCTTCTTTGTGGCCAAGTTCAAGCTCCACCCCTTCATCGTCACCCTGGCCACCCAGCTGATCCTGTACACCGTCCTGCTGCTGTACGTGCAGATGGGCAACAACGGTGGCATGGCCATCTCCGCCCTGGACGACGGCTACCGCAACTTCGTGGTGGGCAACCCGCCCCTGCTCACCTTCGGCTCGGTGAAAATCCCCAACTATGTGATCTACGCGGTGATCCTCACCGCTGTCATGTGGTTCATCTGGAACAAGACCACCTTCGGCAAGAACATGTTCGCCCTGGGCGCCAATGAGGAGGCCGCCCGGGTGTCCGGCGTCAACGTGTTCGCCACCACCATCGCCGTGTTCGCCCTGGCCGGGGCCATGTACGGCTGGGCCGGCTTCGTGGAGAGCGCCCGTATCGCCTCCAACACCGCCAACACCGGCGTCAACTACGAGCTGGACGCCATCGCGGCCTGCGTCATCGGCGGCGTGTCCTTCGTGGGCGGCATCGGCAAGATCAGCGGCATTGTCATCGGCGTGCTGATGCTGCGGCTGATCTTTGTGGCCCTGCCCCTGGTGGGCATGGACCAGAACCTCCAGTACGCGCTGAAGGGCGGCATCATCCTGTTCGCCTGCGCCCTGGATATGCGCAAGTACCTGGTGAAGAAGTGATCTGAGGTTAAATACGGTGTGAAATGTCCGCCCGCGTCTGCGGGCGGGCATTTTGCTGTTTGCAAACGGGCCCGGATATGGTATGATATGACATATCGCCGCCCATGGGCGGCGGGCGTTTTGACCCGCAAAACGCCAATCAGGCAATGAAGTCTGGAGGTGCGCCGCGATGGAGGAATACCGGGTGCTGCTGGTGGACGACGAGGAGGAGATCCGGGAGGGGATCCGGGTCAAAATTGACTGGGCCGGGCTGGGGTTCGCCCTGGCCGGGACGGCGGGCAACGGGGTGGACGCCCTGGAGCTGGCGGAGCAGCTGCGCCCCGACGTGGTGCTCACCGACATCAAAATGCCCTACATGGACGGCCTGGAGCTGTGCGGCCGGCTGAAATCCCTGCTGCCCGCCGCCAAGCTGGTGGTGTTCTCCGGCTTCGACGAGTTCGAGTACGCCCGGCAGGCGGTGGGCATGAACGTGTTTGAGTACATTTTGAAGCCCATCACCGCCCCGGAGCTGTCCGGGGTGCTCACCCGGCTGCGGGAGGAGCTGGACCGGGAGCGGTCGGAGCGCCGGGACGTCGAGGTCCTCCGCCGCCGGTACGACGAGAGCCTGCCCATACTGCGGGAGCTGTTTTACACCCGGCTGCTGGACGGGCGCATCCCCCCGGACCAGGTGCGGGACCGGGCCGCCCGGTATGAGCTCCAGCTGCCGCCGGGCTGGTGGGCGGCGGCGCTGGTGCGGGCGGACGTGCCGGGCCGGGACGGGGAGGCGGGCCGGGACGAGCTGGTGCTGCTGTCCATTCAGGGCTTTTTCCAGAGCCGCTTCGCCATGGAGGGCTGCGCCCTGCGCACGGTGCTGTACAACGACACGGTGGCCCTGCTGGTCCGGCTGGAGGAGGAGGGCCGGGTGTACGCCTTCACCGAGGAGCTGGGGCGCTTGTGCAGGCTGGCCGTCCCCCTGCTGGGCATGACCCTGTTCGCCGGGGTGGGACGGCCCTGCCCCGGCCCGGAGCGCCTTCACCAGTCGGTGGAGGGGGCCGCGGCGGCGGCGGACTACCGGGTGCTGATGGGGGCGGAGCAGGTGTTTTACATCGGCGACCTGGAGCCCAACCGCTCGGCCTGGCTCACCCTGGACGAGGCGGACCAGCGGGCCCTGTCCTCCGCCGTCAAGCTGGGCGCCCGGGAGCAGGTGGCCCAGCTGGTCCACCGGCAGGTGGACCGGGTGCGGGAGGCCCGGCTGTCCCTGCCCCAGAGCCGCATGTTCTTTCTGGAAATCCTCACCACCCTGGCCCGGATGGCCCGGGCCGGTGAGGCGGACGTGGAGGAGATCTTCGGCCCCGGCTTCACCGGCATGGTGTCCATCACCGACTTCCGGTCCCTGGACGAGCTGGAGGAGTGGCTGCTGGGCCGGACCCTCCGGCTGTGGGAGCTGCTGGGCCGCCAGCGCACCGACTCCGCCTGGAAGACGGTGGAGGGGGCCAAGAGCTACATTGCGGAGCACTACGCCGACCCCGGCCTGAGCGTGGAGGCCCTGTGCGGCCAGCTCCACCTGTCCCCGGCCTACTTCTCCACCCTGTTCAAGCGGGAGACCCAGAAGAGCTTCACCGCCTATGTCACCGAGGTGCGTATGGAGCACGCCGCCCGGCTCCTCCGGGAGACGGATGAGAAGACCTACCTCATCGCCCAGCGCACGGGGTACGCCGACCCCAACTATTTCAGCTTCGTATTCAAGCGGCACTTCGGCCAGCCTCCGTCCAAATTCCGGGCGGAGGGCCAGGGCTGAGGAGGGAGGGCGCCATGCGGTCTGTGCTGAAACGCCTCGCCGGACGCCTCACCGAGGGCTACCGGGGTATGAGCATCCAGCTGGTGCTGTCGCTGTCCTTCACCGCCGTGGCCCTGGCCGGCATTCTGTTCCTGGGGGCCAGCCTGCTGCTGCGGTTTTCCGACTCCGCCCAGCGGATGACCCAGGAGGCCACCCAGCGGGTGCTGGCCCAGGTGAATATGAACCTGGACAGCTACCTGCGGCGGATGATGCGGGTGTCCGACACCGTGTACTACCGGGCCATCAAAAAGACCGACCTGACCCAGCGCTCCCTGGCCGACGCCATGGGCCTGCTCTACGAGGAAAACCGGGACGCGGTGGTGTCCATCGCCGTGTTCAACGAGGGGGGCGGGCTGGAGGCGGCGGCCCCCCTGTCCTCCGCCAAGGCCACGGCCTTCCCCAACGAGGCATCCTGGTTCCGGCTGGCCCTGGAGAAAATGGAAAACCTCCACTTCTCCACCCCCCATATCCAGGAGCTGTTTGACGACCCGGACAGCCGCTGCCGCTGGGTGGTGTCCCTCAGCCGCCACGTCCAGCTCACCCGGGGGGGCAACACCGAGCGGGGCGTTTTGCTGGTGGACATGAGCTTCGGCGGCATCGCCCAGGTGTGCCGGGACGTGGAGCTGCCCAACGGGGGCTACGTCTACCTCATCGACCGCTTTGGGGAGATCATCTACCACCCCCGCCAGCAGCTCATCTACTCCGGCCTGCTGGAGGAGAACAATCTGACGGCGGCGGGGTACGCCGACGGCTCCCACAACGAGCGGTTCCAGGGCCGGGACCGGGAGGTGGCGGTGAAGACGGTGGGCTACACCGGCTGGAAGCTGGTGGGGGTGACGCCGGAGGCACGGCTGTGGTGGGAGGAGGACTCCCTGCTGCTGTCCGGGGTGTCCATCCTGCTGTTTTCCGCCTTTTTAATGGCCTTTTTGAATTTCCGGATATCCGCCTACATCTCCGACCCCATCCTGCGGCTGGACCAGGCGGTGAAGGCTCTGGAGGCGGGCCGGGAGGACGTGGAGATCGGGGAGAGCGGCTGCGACGAGGTGCGGCGGCTGGGCCGGTCCATCGCCTCCATGGTGTCCACCATGCGCCACCTGATGGACGACATCATCCAGCAGGAGGAGCAGAAGCGGCGCAGTGAGCTGGAGGTGCTCCAATCCCAGATCAACCCTCATTTTCTGTACAACACGCTGGACTCGGTGGTGTGGATGACGGAGTGCGGCCGCACCCAGGAGGCCATTCAGATGGTGACCTCCCTGGCCCGGCTGTTCCGCATCGCCCTAAGCCGGGGCAGGCGCGTCATCCCCCTGTCCGACGAGCTGGACCACGCCCGGCACTACCTGAACATACAGCAGATCCGCTACAAGAACAAATTTGAGACCCGGGTGGAGGCGGGCCCGGGGACGGAGGGGCTGTACACCCTGAAGCTGTCCGTCCAGCCCCTGCTGGAAAACGCCATCTACCACGGCATGGCCGGGGCGGAGGAGGACGGACTCATCACCGTGACGGCCCGCCGGGAGGGGGACGACCTGCTCATCGACGTGTCGGACAACGGGGCGGGCATGCCCCCGGAGGTGGCCAACCGCCTGCTCAGCGAACAGCGCGACCCCCTGCCCGCCAGCGGGTCGGGCATCGGGGTGCGCAACGTCCACCGCCGCATCCAGCTCACCTTCGGGGAGGGGTACGGCCTGACCATTTTCAGCGAGCCGGACGAGGGCACCACCGTCTGCCTGCGCCTGCCCGCCCTGGACGGGGAGCAGGCCGCCCGGTTCCAGGAGGAGGACGCGCCGTGAGGAAAAAACGAAACGCGGTGATCCAGCTGGCCATCCTGGCCGCCCTGGGGGCGGCGGTGGTGGTGACCTCCCTGCTGCCCCAGGCGCCCGCCCGGCGGGAGGCCTACGCCCCGGCGGAGGTGTCCGTCATCCTCCGGGAGTCGGATACCTCCCTGTGGTCCAACGCCCGGCTGGGCATGGAACAGGCGGCGGGGGAGCTGGGGGCGGAGCTGCGGATGCTCACCCCGGCCGGGAGCAACGACGGGGCGGGCCAGCTGGACATGCTCCGCCGGGAGGCGGCGGGGCAGACCTCGGTGCTGGTCATCGCCCCGGCAGACTGCGCCGGGCTGGAGCGGGCGCTGGCCCAGAGGGAGGCGGGCTGTCCCATCGTCTCCCTGGAGTCCCCCCGGGAGGGGGCGGCCCTCACCGTGGCCCCCGACAACGCCGCCCTGGGGGCGGCGCTGGCCCAGGCCGCGCTGGAGGAGGCCGGGAGCGGATTTGTGATGCTGCTCAGCGCCTCCCCGGACAGCGCCGGGGTGGCCGCCCGCATGGAGGGGGCCCGGCAGGCCCTGGAGGCGGCGGGGGTGAGGACTCGGGTGGGGGAGACGGACCTGTCCGGCGCGGGGCTGGCCGGCCTGCTGAAACATCCCGACCTGTCCGCCGTCATGGCCTTTGAGCCCGCCATCACCGAGCAGGCGGCGGCGCTGAAAAACAGCCTGGGGCTGGATGTCCCCCTCTATGGCGTGGGTGTCACCGCCGCGGGGGCGGCCTGGCTGGAGCGGGGGGTGATCTCCGCCGCCGCCGCGTGGAGCGACTTCGCTGTGGGCTATCTGGCGGTGGAGGGGGCCCTGGCCCTGGCCAGGGGAGAGCGGGTTCAGATGGAACAGCCCCCCTTTTTCATCGTGAGAGGAGAGGATATCTATGAGCCGGAGTACCAAAAGCTGCTGTTCCCGGTCACCGGCTGACCGGGCCGGGGCCCTGCTGCTGGCCCTGGCGCTGGGGTGGACGCTGGCGGGGTGCGTCTCCCCCGCCGGGCAGGAACCGGACACCCTGCGCCTGGGGGTGGCGCTGTACAGCCAGGACGACACCTTCATCGCCTCCGTCACCCAGGACCTGGAGCGCATGGTCCAGGAGGCGGAGGTGGCCCAGGGCCGGAAGATCAACATCTCGGTGGTGGACGGGGCCAACAACCAGACCACCCAGATGGAGCAGGTGGACCGCTTTCTGGACCGGGGGTACGACGTTCTGCTGGTGAATATCGTGGACCGGACGGCGGCGGCGGTGCTCATCGACAAGGCGGAGGCGGCGGGTGTGCCGGTGATTTTCTTCAACCGCCAGCCGGTGGCGGAGGACATCGACTACCGGGAGCGGGTGTACTACGTGGGGGCCCGGGCGGAGGAGAGCGGCGCCCTCCAGGGGGAGCTGGTGCTGGGCGCCTGGCGGGACGAGGTGCTGGGGCTGGACCGGAACGGGGACGGGGTCCTCCAGTACGTGATGCTGGAGGGGGAGCCCGGCCACCAGGACAGCCTGCTGCGCACGGAGTGGTCGGTGAAGACCCTCACCGACGCCGGGGTGGCGGTGGAGAAGCTGGACGGCGACGCCGCCAACTGGAACCGGGGCCAGGCCGCCGCCAAGATGGCCCAGTGGCTGGACGAGTTCGGGGATGGCATCGAGGTGGTGTTCTCCAACAACGACGACATGGCCCTGGGGGCCATTGACGCCATCCGAGCCCGGGAGGGGCTTGGGGCGCTGGTGGTGGGGGTGGACGGCACCGCCCCGGCCCTGGAGGCGGTGGCCTCGGGGGAGCTGTACGGCACCATCCTCAACAATGGGAAGGGGATTGCCAGGGCCATGCTGGACCTGGCCCTGGCCCTGGCCGACGGGCGGGACCCCGCCCAGGTGGTGGATTTGGAAAACGGGCACTACGTCTGGCTGCCCTACCAGACCATTGACGGCTGGAATCTGGACCAGTTTTTAGAGCATTAAAAAACCGCTGATTCAACGGCCCCAGGGGCCTTGAATCAGCGGTTTCATTTTAAGAACCTGTATTCATAGCCGATTGCGCTGGATGGGCGAGGGATTTTTCCGTCAGGCGAGGCGGGATTTCGCGGGAATAATTGTGTTTATTTTAAGAAATCACAACGAAGCATGACGGGAAAAGACCCGCCCAGACAGCGCTTGAGGTTGTGAATACAGGTTCTAAGGTCCTCACCGGGCGCGGGCCAGGGTGAGGCCCACCACCGTCTCCGCCCCCGCCTCCCGCAGGGCGGCGGCGCACTGGGCCAGCGTGGCCCCGCTGGTGGCCACGTCGTCCACCAGCACCACCCGCTTTCCTGTCAGATCCAGCCCCGGCAGGGCGCGGTACGCCCCCTGGACGTTGGCCCGCCGGGCCTCGTTCTCTCCGGCCTGGGACTGGACGGCGGTGGCCCGAATCTTTTCCAGGGCGGGTTCCGCCGGCAGGCCGGACAGCTCCCCCACCCGGCGGGCCAGCAGCTCGGCCTGGTCGTAGCCCCGCTTTTTCTTCCGCTTCGGGTGCAGGGGGACCCAGGCGACCAGGTCCACGGGGCCGTCCCAGCGGTCCTGGAGGCATTGGGCCATCAGCTCCCCGAACAGGGCGGCATGGCCCCGGCCCCCGCCGAATTTGTAGCGGCGCACGCCATCCCGCACCCCGTCCTTGTACCACAGGGGCGACAGGCAGAGGGCGCAGCCCTCCACCGTCTTGCCCTCCCCGGGTTCGGTCCAGGGCAGGTCCCGCTGGCAGGCGGCGCACCAGCCCTCCTCGCCCCGCTCCAGCACCCGGCCGCAGAAGGGGCACTTGGGCGGGTAGAGCAGGTCCAGCAGCAGCTTGACCGGCCTCATTGGCCCTGGTCCGGCAGGTCGATGGGGCCGTGCTCCTTTTCAAACCTGCGCACACAGTCCTGCATCAGGTGAACCATCTGCCAGGTGAGCGAGCGGCCCTCGTACTCGGCGATGTAGGCCATTTTTCGGTGGAGCTCACTGTCGATACGAAATCCGATGTGTTTTTCCCGTTTCAACGCCATCATGTCCTTTCAGGTGCCATTTTAAGCTCATGGTAGCGGATTGATCTGATTATTAGTTTTGTTTGAACTTGATTTAAGTTCAAACTTTGTGGTCTGAGGTCGCCGCCATTCAGATGATGTCCCATTTTCTGCGGACGGATCGGTATAAGAGCTGGAATATTTGCCCAAACTTGGCATAGAGTCTTAGCAGGCATTCCGCGATATGCCCGCTTGAAAGGAAGGTGAAGCCCATGGCGGAAGCGGTTCGGTTCAGGGGCCGGAAGGCGGCCCGGCTGGATGAGGAGCGCCGGCAGCTGGTGGAGGGGATGAAGCAGACCCGGGATCAGCTCAATTTTGCCTACGCCCAGTTCAATACCTACACCGACCCTGATCTGGTGGACGCCTGCGTCTACGAGATCAACTCCCTGCAAAGCCGCTACTCCTATTTTGTGCGGCAGGTGAAGCAGCTGGAGGCGGCCCGGGAGGGGGCTGTGTGAGCGGCTGGGTCTGGTGGGCGGCGGGCGGGGCGGCGCTGCTGGCCCTGGCCCTGTGCCGCCGCCCCCTGGCCGCGCTGTGCCGTCGGGCCATCCGCTCCGGGCTGGGGATGGTGTTCCTCGGGCTCTTCCAGGGGGTGGGGGCGCTGCTGGGGGTCCAGCTGGGGGTGAACCTGCTCAACGGCCTGGTGCTGGGGGCGCTGGGGGCCCCCGGCTTCGCCCTGCTGCTCATGGCCCAGTGGATTGGGCGGTGAAGGACCGTTCGGGACCGCCGGGCGGTCTTTTTTCACGCCTGCTTTAACAATTTTTTAACAAAAATCAGCGATTTGACATTGGACTACCGGGAACTGCTATGGTATAATATCGTCGCGGTTTTCATATTCTGTTTTCATACCTGTTTACCGCTCCAGGGCGTGTGGAAGAGGACCGGCCGCGCCCGAGGCTGTATACAGGTTCTAAAATACGATGCGGCGTCCGCGCGCGGCGCGGATGCCTGGGGGGGTCGGCATGGGCGGACGTCGGAATTCATATGGATACAGCCAGTACCACGGCCGGGGCGGCAGCCGCACCCGGACGGTGCTGCTGTTCATCATCGCCCTGCTGGCGATCCTGCTGGCGGCGTGCGCGGCCTTTTATGCCCTGGTGGATTTGGAGTACACCGAGAACGGGGTGCTGGTCCACTGGCCCTGGGCCCAGGAGAGCGCCACCCTGCCTCCCATCGCCTCCGACCCCATCATCCTGGACACCGGCCCGGTGAATGTGACGGCGGAGCCCACTCCCTCCCTGGAGCCCACCCCCGCCCCGCCGCCGGTCTATGAGCCCATCGGCGCGGTGACGGCGACCGTCTCCCAGCTGAAAAACGGCGCCGCCGCCCAGGCCGTCGCCGCCGCCGGGGGCACCGCCCTGGTGGTGGAGATGAAGGACATGAACGGGAAACTGGCCTGGCAGTCCCAGGCCCCCCTGGCCGCCGCAATGGGGGTCAACGCCGCCGACAACAGCGCCGCCCTGGCGGTGCAGTCCCTGTCCCAAACCACGGACCTGTACCTGGTGGCCCGGGTCCAGTGCTTCCGGGACCCGGTGCTGGCCCGGAACTGGGTGGGGCCCCTCATGACCCGGGGGGGCAACGTGTGGCACGACTATCAGGGCCTGAGCTGGTCCAGCCCCGCCTCCCAGCAGGCGGTGGACTACCTGTCCGCCCTGTGCCTGGAGCTGGCGGACATGGGCTTTGACGAAATCCTGCTGGACAGCGCGGGCTATCCCAACTCCGGCGAGGTCAACGTGCTGGCCGTCAGCGACAACCGCCCGGCGGACCTCACCGTGCCCGTGTCCGCCTTCCTGGAGCGCGTCTCCGGGGAGCTGGAGGCCCGAAACGTGCGGCTGGCCGTGTCCACCGACGAGACCCTGCTGCCTGGGAACGCGGTGCTGTCCGGCCTCACCGCCGGTGTGCTGGCCCAGTATGCGGGCCGGGTGTGGCTCAGCGGCTCCGCCAGTGCCCAGCAGTACACCGACCTGCTCGCCGCCGCCGGCTGGCAGGACACATCCCCCCGGCTGGTGGTGAAAAACGCCCTCACCGGGGCGGGAAGCTGGTACAGGTAGAAGAACAAAAGATCCACAGAAAGGAGCGAACATGCCCCAGGAACTGCGCCCGCGCAAGGCTGTGCCCGCCTATGAGGGCACTCTGCGCAACCACATGATTATGATTCCGCCCTGTATCTCCGAGTGCTCCGGCATCCGGGTGTTCGGGCGGCGGATCAAATCCCTG
>CATLFX010000046.1 GCA_949935795.1 uncultured Oscillospiraceae bacterium | reverse complement strand
CCCCAAGGAGACGCTCATCAGCGTCAACCTGTCCAAGCTGGACCAGCTGTCCGCCGTGGTGGGCGAGATCGTCATCACCGAATCCATGGTCACCTCCTCCCCCGACCTGAAGGGGCTGGCGCTGGACGCCTTCTCCAAGTCCGCCCGGCAGCTGCGCAAGCTCACCGACGAGCTCCAGGACGTGTCCATGTCCCTGCGCATGGTGCCCGTGTCCAGCGTGTTCCAGAAGATGACCCGCATCGTCCGGGACATGACCAAGAAGCTCAACCGCCCGGCCAAGCTCACCCTCATCGGGGAGAACACCGAGGTGGATAAGACCATCGTGGACTCCATCGGCGACCCCATCATGCACATGATCCGCAACTCCATGGACCACGGCATCGAGGAGACCCAGGAGGAGCGCGTCGCCGCCGGCAAGGACCCGGTGGGCGAGATTGTCCTGTCCGCCCAGGACACCGGCAGCGAGGTCATCATCCAGATCATCGACGACGGCCGGGGGGTCAACGACGAGGCCGTGCTGAACAAGGCCATCCGCCAGGGCATCGCCTCCCCGGACATCGACTACAGCCACAAGGAGATCCTCAACTTCCTGCTGGCCCCCGGCTTCTCCACCAATACCGAGGTCACCGAGTTCTCCGGCCGCGGCGTGGGCATGGACGTGGTGAAGCGGGGGGTGGAGGAGCTGGGCGGCACCGTGTCCATCTCCAGCGAGCTGGGGAAGGGCATGACCACCACCATCCGCATCCCCCTGACCATGGCCATCATGGACGCCATGGAGGTGGCGGTGGGCGACTCCATCTTCACCATCCCCATCAACAACATCCAGGCCACCATGAAGGTGACCTCCGGCGATATCATCCACGACTCCAGTCAGGGCGAGATCATCAAATGCCAGGGCAATTTCGTGCCCATCGTCCGGGCCAGGGACCTCTACCAGCTCCAGGGCGGGTTCAGCGACATCGAGGAGGGCGTGCTCATCTGGCTGGAGGCGGGGGACCACTCCTACTGCCTGTTTGTGGATGAGCTGCTGGGCCAGCAGCAGGTGGTGGTCAAGCAGCTGCCCGCCTACGTGAACAGCTTCAATGTGAAGAGCTACGGCATCAACGGCTGCACCCTGCGCAGCGACGGCAGCATCAGCATTATCCTGGATGTGGCCAGCCTGTATACCGCCGCCCGGGGCATGTGAGAAGGAGAGAAGAATATGAACGACGAAATCCTGTTTGCCCGCGAGGACGAGATGGAGGCCCTGAACCTGGACGACGCGGTGGACTCCCAGAAGTACCTCATCTTTATGGCGGGCCACCTGAAGCTGGGGGTAGTGGCCGAGGACGTGGTGGAGATCCTCCATAACCAGGTCATCACCTACCTGCCCATGGTGCCCGATTATATCCGGGGCATCATCAATATGCGCGGCCAGATGGTCCCCATCCTGGACATCCGCGCCCGGCTGGGCCTGCCCTCCCAGGACGAGGACAGCCTGGTGGTCGTCCTCAACCTGAACGATGTGCAGCTGGGCATCCTGGTGGACGGCGTGGACCAGATGCTGGACATACCCAAGGCCAACATCCACCCCCTGCCCGCCAACAGCACCCAGATGCTGGTGTCCGGCATGTGTTCCCTGCCCGACGGCTCCGGCACCATGATGGTGCTGGACTGCGAACAGCTCACGCCAAATGACTAACGCTGGGAAGGGAGCGGGCGGCTCCGGTTCTTTCTCCGCCCTGACGATTACGGACAACGATTTTAACCGGCTGGTAAAGTTCGTGCAGAGCAACTATGGCATCGACCTGTCCCAGAAGCGGCAGCTCATCACCGGCCGGCTGTCCACCCCCCTGAAGCAGCGGGGCTATACCACCTTCACCGACTTTGTGAACCATGTCCTCCAGACCAAGGACAACGACTTGATTACCCTACTGCTGGATAAGCTGACCACCAACTACACCTTCTTCATGCGGGAGAAGGAGCATTTGGACCTGTTCTGCAAGCAGATCATTCCCGACATTGTCCAGCGCCACCAGCGGGATAAGACCCTGGCCATCTGGAGCGCGGGGTGTTCCACCGGAGAGGAGCCCTACAACATCACCATGTTCCTCTTCGACTACCTGGGCCCCCAGGCCGGCCAATGGGACACCCGGCTGCTGGCCACCGACATCTCCAACCGGGCCATGACGGCGGCCAAAAAGGGCGTGTACGAGCTGCCCGACACCATTCCGCCGGACTGGAAAAAGAAGTATTTCATCCCCCAGGCCGGGGGGCAGTACCAGGTGGCCCCCAAGGTGCGGGACAACGTGATCTTCCAGCCCTTTAACCTGATGGACCCCATCCGCTTCCGCCGGAAGTTCGACGTCATCTTCTGCCGGAACGTGATGATCTACTTCGACCAGCCCACCAAGGACGCCCTGGTGCGCCGGTTCTACGACGCCACCGTCCCCGGCGGCTACCTGCTCATCAGCAAGTCGGAAAACCTCAGCGCCGACATGCCCTACAAACGGCTGGCCCCGTCCACCTTCCAGAAGTGATTCGCGCACCGGGCCGGTCGGCAAGGACCGGCCCGGCAGTTCTCAAAAAGGGAGGAACTCCTTACATATGGCAATTCCTGCGACAGTGAATAAAAAAATACGCGTCCTGGTAGTGGACGACTCCATGGTGGCCCGGAGCATGATTATCCGGGGCCTCTCCGCCCACCCCATGATCGAGGTGGTGGGCTTCGCCATCAACACCCTGGACGCCAAGAATAAGATCCCCCAGTACAAGCCGGACGTGGTCACCATGGACGTGGAGATGCCCGGCCAGAGCGGTCTTGAATTCCTCAAGCAGTATCTGCCCGCCCACCCCATTCCTGTGATCGTGGTGTCCTCCCTGAACCTGAAGGTGTTCGACGCCCTGGCGGTGGGCGCGGTGGATTTTGTCCGCAAGCCGGACAACCAGCAGAGCGCCGAGGCGTTTGTCGCCGCTCTCACCCAGAAGATTATCATCGCCTCCAATGCCCGGCCCCGCCCGGCCACCGCCCCTGCCCTGGGCCAGACGGTGACCGCCGCCCCCAAGCTGGGGAACGCTCCCGGCTTGGACCGGGTGGTGATCGGCCTGGGTGCTTCCACGGGAGGCACCGAGGCCACCCTGGAGGTGATGAAGCGCCTCCCCGCCGATATACCCCCCATGGTCATCGTCCAGCACATGCCCCCCGGGTTCACCAAAATGTACGCCGAGCGCCTGAACCGGCTGTGCGCCATGGAGGTGAAGGAGGCCCAGAGCGGCGACGAGCTCCGCCGGGGCCTGGCCGTGGTGGCCCCCGCGGACCTTCAGTGCCGGGTGGTGCGCATCGGCACCCGGTACACCGTCAACTGCACCGTGGGCGAGAAGGTCAGCGGCCACCGCCCCTCGGTGGACGCCATGTTCCACTCCATGGCGGAGACGGTTACCTGCAAGATGGTGGGCATCATTATGACCGGCATGGGGCAGGACGGCGCGGTGGGCCTGCTGGAGATGCGCAAAAAGGGCGCCTACACCATCGGCCAGGACAAGGAATCCTCCGTGGTCTACGGCATGCCCGGCGTGGCCCAGAACATCGGCGCGGTGTGCGTCCAGGCCTCCTGCGAGAACGTGGCCGGCGTGCTCCTGCGGCATCTGAAAACCCTGGGCTGACCTGGAAGCCCCCGGAATACATTGAAAAAAGTAGTTGAAACAACGTGAAACCCGCCCGGAGCCTCTTCCATCAGGCTCCGGGCGGGCTTTTTTCACCCAAAGAAATTTGCGGCTTTTCCTTATGTTCGAGTGAAGCCTGCCGATATATAAAATGAATGTAAGAGAATGAAACCCCTTCGGATAACAAAAGGATGTGAGTGACTGTGTTGACCTCGTCCGGCTACGGCGCGATTTCTTCCATTGGTCCCGCAAAGGTCTACCGGACCAAAGCGGGGCGCGGCGAGCGGGCCAAAGCGAGCCCGGAAACAAACAAATACGACAGCGTCAGCATCTCCGCGCCCAGCCAGGACAGCCGGTTCCATATGGGACTGGTGAGCCGGCTCTCCCAGGAGGTGCGTACCGCTACCACCACCGGCGACATCGCCGCCCTGCGCCAGCAGGTGGCCTCCGGGGAGTACGTCCCCGACCCCATGGCCATCGCGGCCAGAATCCTCTTTCTCGGGGAGGGCCGGTAAATGAGCGCTCCCTTTTCGGATTACCTGAAGCTGCTGCGGGAGGTGGGTTCCCTGCTGGAGCAGCTGGCTGAACTGGCCCAGCAGAAGGCCGACGCCGTCCGTCAGGACGACCTGCTGGCCCTGGACGACGTGCTCAAGCAGGAGCAGGCCCTGGGGCTGAACCTGCGGGGGCTGGAGCTGCGGCGGGCGAAGCTGGTGCCCCAGCTGGGGCTGGAGGGGACCACCCTGTCCGTCCTGCCCACCAAGTGCCCCCCGGAGCTGGAGGAGGAAACCTATCAGACGGTGTCCGAGGTGCAGAACAGCTATCGGATCTACCGGAGCAGCTCGAACATGGTGCGGACCACCCTGGAGCTCAACCTGCACCAGATCGAAAAGCTGGTCACCGCCGCCGGAGGCGACCCCAAGGATGTGGACGCGGGCTACGCCCCCGCAGAGGTGGAGCCCCCCCGGAGCATGAAGACAGATTTTCGGGCCTGAGTAAGCCCGCGACATAGATAAGGAGTTATCGCTTATGTCTACCATGGGAACCTTTGACGCCTTTACCTCCGCCCGCCTGGGTATCTACGCCGCCCAGCACGGCCTGCGGGTGACGGGCAACAACGTCTCCAACATCAATACCGTCGGCTACACCCGCCAGCGGCTGGATCAGGTCAGCTTTAAGGCCGGGGCCTACGACCGCTACCGCTCCCAGCTGGACAACCACGTGGGCAGCGGCGCGCTTGTCATGAGCATCAACCAGGTACGGGACCCCTATCTGGACGTGCGCTACCGCAACGTCTCTGCCGATGTGGGCTATCACGACAAAATGCTGGACGGCCTCA
This sequence comes from uncultured Oscillospiraceae bacterium, assembly GCA_949935795.1. Taxonomy (GTDB): domain Bacteria; phylum Bacillota; class Clostridia; order Oscillospirales; family Oscillospiraceae; genus Enterenecus. Next base: position 12,269 of record CATLFX010000046.1, on the reverse strand, counting down.
ATCACATCCAGAGCATCCTGGATGAGGTGAACAAGGGCGAGGACGCCGGGGACAACGAAAAGGGCGACGGCATCCTCCACGCCCAGATTCAGGACCTGCGCGACAAGCTGCTGGCCTTCTCCAAGGAGCCCACCGTCAGCAACAACAACCTGGTGCGCACCTCCGCCTCCATTCTGTGCGGCATGTTCAACGACTACGCCAGAAGGCTGGACACCCTTTATCAGGAGACGGTGGAGGACTTCAACAGCCAGGTCACCGAAATCAACGAGTGCCTCACCAACATCCGGGACCTGAACAGGGAGATCCGGGACTGCGAGATCTACGGCGACAACGCCCTGGAGCTGCGGGACGAGCGCAACCGCCAGATCGACGCTCTGTCCCACTACCTCCATATCAAGGTGATCTACACCGAGGAGGACGTCGGCTGCGGCCAGAAGGTGGAGAAGCTGTCCATCTATCTGGACGACGAAAACCCGGACCCGAAGATGCGCACCGACGACTCCATGCTCATCGACGGCGTGTTCGGCTCCCAGCTGACCGTGCCGGAGGAGCGGGTGGTGCTCAACCCCTACTTTGGAAGCGATGTTGCAGGTCTGGAGGGCGTAAAGAACTTTCTGTATCTGACGGACCAGCCCCTTGAGGACCCCAACGACCCAACCAAGTTCTTGTACCTGCTGGAGGACGGGACGGTTGGTTCTTATGACCCCACCGATGCAACTACCCCGATTCCTGACGGCGCCACGGCCATCATGCAGGGCACCAACTTTGTGGAGGACGCCGCCAAGGTGGACAACGACATCTTTGCGGTGGAGATCAGCAAGCTGTTGGACGTGAACAACAAGGAGTGGACCGAGCGCAAGTCCCAATACGATGATGTGGGGGATGACGCGTTCACAAATTACGAGATCGAGCTCACCCTGCCGGGAGCCACAGACAGGGCCGACGGCAAAACGCTGACGGTTGGAGAGAGGGTCTTTACCTTCAAGGACAACCCCACAGGGGCTGATGAGATCAGCAGCGGCATTTCAGACGCGGAGCTGACCGACCTGATCGCCCGGAACCTTTACAACTCCGACTATACTGTCAGGGCCCATCCCGATACGGCAGCCAAACCCACTACCCTGGTGTTTACCGCCAGACAGCCGGGCAGCGCGGCCGCTTTGGCGGCGCAGGGAATTGGCCAGCCCGGCGTGACGATAGATGCTGATGGCACCGCTTTGAACGCCACTTTCATGGGGATGTCTCAGGACGGCAAAGACCTCCCGGCAAACGAGAAGGATGACGACACCGGCGTGGAGACCCTTTACTCCTATGTCAAGTACGGCAATGAGTGGAAGCAGGTCACCACCACCGTCAAGCACACCTATGAGGTGGCCCTGGACGACAACGACACGCGCGGCTCGCTCCAGGCCGTCCGGGAGCTGCTCACGGAGAACGGCCAGTTTACCACCAAGGATACTGTGGCCAATGTGGACGAAAACGCCGCCTCGAAGCGGGGCATTCCCTATTACCAGAAGTCTCTGGACCTGCTGGCCAGGGAGTTCGCCAAGCAGTACAACCAGCTCAACCAGGGCTTCGCGGTGGACCACAAGGGGAACTACCTCCAGGATACCGGGAAAGTGGACGAGGACGGAAAACCCATTTACAAGCCGCTTCCCGACTGCACGACGCCCCTCACCTACTGGGTGGACGCGGACGGAAACTTTGCCGGATTCACAAATCCTGGCACAGCCGGGGCCAAGGAGGTCACCGCCACCCTGAACCGGGACATGTCCGCCAGCGCCAAGGAAGCTTTTGAAGCGCATTATAAAGCGCAAAACGGCGGTGCGGACTATCCCAATGGAATTGACAGCTACTTGGAGAAATTTGGGATTTCTATGGGCGGCCCCCTGTTCAGCACCCGCAACGACAACAATGAGACGGAGGGCATCACCGCCGGCAATATCTCCGTCTCCCAGGGCTGGACCGACGACGTTTTCGGGCTGGTGCCCAAGTTCGAGCTGCTGTTTGGCGGCGACTTGGACCACTCCACCCAGAACACCAACGCCGACCACATGGTGACCATGATCGACAAGGGCCTGGTGTACAATCCCCAGGATATTGTACCGGACGCGGTGAGCAGTAGCATGTTTACGGGAGATTTCGGGGACATGTTCAGCAGAATCAACACCGTTTTGGGCCAGGACATCCGGGCCAACCAGATCGACCTGAACAACAGCTACATCCAGCAGGTGGAGATCGACACCAACCGGGACGGCGTGTCCGGCGTGGACCTGAACGACGAGGCCATGAATATGATGCAGTATCAGAAGGCTATGAACGCCGCTATGCGTATGATGACCGTGGTCGACGAAGTGCTGGACCGGCTGATTAACAATACCGGCGTCGCCGGGCGCTGAGCGTAAGGAGGGCAATACAGCATGATTCGAGCGACAACAGGCGGTGTTTTGAGGAACTACCGCACAAATTTGATGAACTCCTTCATCCGGGACAACAAGGCCCGGGAGACGGTGCTCACACAGCGGGTATTCAACTCCTACGCGGAGGACCCCGCCGCCGCGGCCAAGGCGTTCCGGCTGCGCAAGTCCCGTATGCAGGCCAGCAGTCAGCTGGACGTGTGCAGGGACACCTGGCACAAATACCAGGGGGCGTACGCCTGCCTCCAAAAGGTGTCCGAGCTCATCGACACGGAAAACGGCTCGGACTTGGCCACGCTGAAAGACGCCACCCTGAAATGGCTCAATGACCCCACGGGAGACGCCCGCACCCAGCTGTCCAAGGTGCTGGATAATCTGAGCGACACCATCATCCAGAACATGAACCAGACCTATGGCGACGACTTTATTTTCGCCGGGGCGGACGGCCAGAACGTGCCCTTCGAGGTGAAGGATGTGGACGGCCACAAGCAGCTGTATTACCGGGGGGTGCCGGTGGACGCGGCGGTGCCCAAGGTGCTGGAGGACGGGACCGGCGCGGCGGTCAAGGTGGATGACAATGGCAATATTGACCCGGCGGGTGAGAACTATCTGTCCGCCGACGCGGAGCTGACAGAGGCCCCCAAGCTGGTGCAGGACCAGGGCGGACAGACGCTGATGGTGGACGCCAACGGAAATTTGACGCATGACACAACAGGTACCAGCTATCTCTTGGGCGGCACGCCCACGCTGACTCAGGATGAGTTTGACGCGGCCAAGGCCGCGGGCGAGGACCCCAACAGCTTTACCAGCTATACGGACGCGGATGGAACAGGACGCTTTATCCGCAAATCTGACATTGTCTCCATGTCGCAGGACGAGTATCAGGAGATTCAAAACAACGTGATGACGGATGGGACGGGTCAGCCCTATGTGCTCACCAAGGATGGCAAGGACTACTATGTGACCAAAAACGATGACAATGTCATTGCGAAGGCCGACTACGATAAATCCTGCGAGGACGTGGAAAAGCTGGACTACCTGATGAAGGAGAAGCGGTTCGTGGATATCGGCCTGGGCCTCCAGGAGGACGAGAACGGCAAGCTTATCGAGTCCAGCGCCTTCAATGAGGCCCTCAACGGCCTGACCTTCCTGGGCTACGGCCTGGACGAGGACGGCGACCCCAAGAACGTCTATTCCATCGTCCAGCGGCTGAAGGAGATCTCTGAGAGCGTACCCAGCGGGGGCGAGTGGACCACGGAGGTCTACGATGAGTTCCACCGCCTGGTGGGCAAGCTGGAGACAGCCGCCGACCAGTACAAGACCCAGTTCACCAACCAGAGCGCCGCCACCACCAAGCTGGAGAGCAGCGTGGGGCTGCTGGAAGACAACGTATATAACCTCAAGGAGCAGTACTCCGAGCTGGAGGACGTCAATATGGCGGATGCCATCACCTCCTTTATCTGGGCTGAATACTGTTACAACGCCGCGCTGAAGGTAGGCAACAGCATCCTTTCCCAGAGCTTGATGGACTACCTGCAATAATCTGACGCGCGTTTCGCGCTGGCTGCGGATTCACCGCGATCACGGCCAGGCGTTAAGTAATTTGAGCTGGAGAGGAGCGAAGATGAGTTTATGTATCCCCTGATAGAAATCAAAACCGTCCCTATTGAGATTGAGATGAAGGTGTCCCACGCCAAGCTGGAGTATACGCGGGGGACCGCCGACCTGGAGATCTCCCGGGGGGAGGGCGGCCTGAGCATTAAGAGCAGGCCCATTAAGCTGAACATCGACACGTTTGAGGCGCGCAACTCCATTGTCCCCACCGCCATGCGCTCTCAGGAGCAGGCCGCCCAGCGGGGCCAGCAGGCGTCCTACACCGCTACGGCCACCTACGCCCAGCACGGGCAGATGCTGCTCAACGCCAAGCTGGGAGAGGATGTGCTGTCGCAGTTCGCCGCCGAGGCGGCCACCAAGGACCTCAAGCCCAATGTGGGCCTTCAGTTCCTGCCCTCCGTCCCCCCCGAGATCACCTGGGACCCGGGTGAGATGCACATCCGCTATGAGATGGATAAGCTGAATTTCGACTGGCGGGTGAACCAGCCCAAGTTTGAGTTTACCCCCGGCGATATTGAGCTGTCCGTCACCCAGCAGCCCGACGTAATTATCAAATACGTGGGCGGGCCGCTGTATGTCCCACCCTCCTCCGACCCCGACTACACCCCGGTGGACGTGGAGGCCTGATGGGAATTTACCCTGACAGGAGGCGTTTCTTTGAAGCTCCAGACCAAGTATTTTGGCGAGATTGAGTATGAGGCCGGCGATGTGGTCCATTTTCCCGTGGGGCCCTTCGGCTTCGAGGAGGAGCATGAGTTCCTGATCCTGCCTTTTGACGGAAGCGCGGGCTCTTTGCTGTGCTTCCAGAGCATCCACACCCCCGCCCTGGCCTTTGTGGCCATGGACCCCTTCTCCCTGCTGCCCCACTACGAGCCCGTCCTCCAGCCCCAGGAGCTGAAAGCGCTGGGCGCGGCGGACAGCCAGGAGCTGGGTTTTTATGTGCTGTGTGTGGTGAAAAAGCCCGTGTCCGACAGTACCGTCAACCTGAAATGTCCCGTGGCCATCCACCCCAAAACCCGGGTGGCCCGGCAGGTGATTTTGGAGACGGACGCCTATGAGATGCGCCATCCCCTGGCCCAGTTCGGCGGGGAGGGGGGCGCCCCATGTTGATCCTGCAACGCAAGGCCGGCGAGGCCCTGATGATCGGTGAGAATGTGGAGGTCCGCGTGATCTCGGTGGACGGCACCCGGGTGCGGCTGGCCATCTCCGCGCCGGAGGACGTGTCCATTCTGCGCAGTGAGCTGATCACCGCTACCGCGGCCAACCGGGATTCCGCCATGGAGGAAGCTGCCCCCGCGGAGCTTCTGGGTCTGTTGGGCGGCGTGCTGGATAGACGGGAGGGCCCCGCTGGGGACGCTCCCGAGACGCAGACTCCGGCGGCCCCGGAGGGAAAGGAGGACTGACCTATGATGGAATCCATTGCCAGCATGGCCATGGGGATGAGCGCCGCGTCTTTTGCCACCAACTACTCGCTGTCCGTCACCAAGAAGATGATGGACAGCCAGGAGCTGGCCGGGCAGGAGCTGATGAAGATGCTGGAAGCCGTGCCCACTCCGGCCAAGGGCGACTATATCGACGTCTACGCCTGAATAAGCGAAAAAGCCGGCCTGCGGGCCGGTTTTTTTATGGAAAATTTGGGGGACGGAGGGTTGATTCAGGGCGCAAACGGCTATAATATGGCTATTTGACAGCTGTGAGGAGGCATCCATGGAGTTTTCCCAGTTTTGCGCCTGCGGCCCGTCGGGGTACGCGGCGCTGAAGCAGAAGGTGGACGCCTGCGCCCGGCTGGGCCGGAGCTACGAGTTTTCAAGCTGCACCCTGCCTCCGGGCTGCGCCCCTGAGCGTGTCCAGGTGGGCTTTTGGCGGAACGGGGAGGATTATTTGCTCTATTTCCGGCCCGCCGTGGCCTACGGCGGAGCGGACCCGCGCCTGAACGAATTTTTCCTCCGGGGGGCGGTTCAGCGGTATGCCGGGTTCCAGGCCATGACGGACAGCCTGCGGAAGCTGGACAGCGCCTTCACCGCTTTCAGGCCCAGCCTGTTCCAAATGTTGAAGGAGGAGCTCCAGCGCCGGGTGCTGGGCCAGGAGAGAGCGGTGGAGGCGGCGGCGTTCAAGCTGTGGGGGCACGTGTCCAAGCGGGCGCCGCAGCGGCCCCTGTCGCTGATCTTCTACGGCCCCACGGGGGTGGGCAAGTCGGAGCTGGGCAAGGCCATTGCCCCCGCCCTGAACCGCTGTGTGGGGGAGGAGCGTTTCGCCCTGGTGTGGACGGAGCTGAACACCTTCACCCAGGGCCACTCCGCCTACCGGCTCACCGGCGCGCCGCCGGGCTATGTGGGCTATGAGGACCCGCCGGTGCTGGAGGCGGTGCGGCGTAGGGCCCATACGGTGTTTATGTTCGACGAGCTGGACAAGGCCCACCCGGAGGTGCTGAAGGTATTCATGTCCATCCTGGACGAGGGCCGGTGCACCGCCCGCCGGGAGGATGAACACGGGGAGCGGGAGCTGGACTTCCGGCGGTGTGTGTTTCTCTTCACCACCAACACCGACCTGTCCGGGACAAAACCGTCCCTGGGCTTTGCCCCCGCGGAGGGGCCGGTATTTGCGCCTTCCAACCTCCCCGCCGGCGCGAATCTGGCCCAGAGGCTGTACCAGGAGGACGAGGCCGCCCGGCTGGCCCTGGCACGGTCCGGCGTACTGCGGGAGATCGCCGGGCGGTTCAGCGGCCTCATCGGCTTCCGCCCACTGGACCGGCAGGCCCGGGAGCGGGTCACCGCCAAGCAGATCACCGCGCTGGGCCGGGAATACGGCCTGGAGGTGGTGGAAACCGCCCCGGCCATCGCCCGGGCCCTCACTCCCGGCCAGGCTGTCTCTCCCCGGTCCGCCGTTCCCATGCTGGAGGGCATCCTGGGGCCGGTTTTTCAGGCCTGCTCCCGGCAGGGGGCGGCCCTCCGGCTGGAGGGCACGCTGGAGAACCCATACTTGGTCCCCGCAAAAGAAAACCGCTGAGAGTGCTTGCTCTCAGCGGTTTTAACGGTTTAAGGGGCGGTGTACTCGTAGCCCTCCACCTCAACAACTTCGTCGGTGATGGGGTCCACCCGGTAGAGGTGGTCGCCGTCGATGGTCATGAGGTAGCTGCCCAGGAAATCGTTGGCCCCGGAGGTGCTGCTTCCATATACGTGCAGCCGAATGGCGGCCATGTCGTTTACCAGCTCGGTGCCGTCCATGGGAATGACTTCATAGGCATCCATGGAGTCGCCGGGCAGGCCCAGCTCTGCCGGGCTCATGCCCTCCAGAATCTGCATTGCGCTGCGCTGGGTGACGGGATGCTGGGCGGGAGCGGCGGACGGCGGCGAGGTGACCCGGCCCTCTTCCTCGTCAGCGGTGACCACGCACTGGCCGGGCGACCAGGTGATGCGCACGGTGAGCACCAGATCCGGCGCCTCCTCTGCCGGTTCGGCCGACTCTGTGGGCTCAGCCGAGGGGGCCCCAGAGGGAGCGGCGGACTCATCGGGGGCGGCGCTGTTCTCCTCCCCTTCCGGGGTAGGCGTGGGCTCCGGGGAAGGGGAGGCCGCTGGCTCAGGCTTGGGCAGGTTCCGCGCCATCAGCACCATGCCCTCCTCCGTGGTGAAGTCCGGCTCATCTTTCTGCCGGACGAACTCTTCGTCCACGATAGAGAAGCGGTCCTCAGCGGACTGGAGCTGGCCCACATAGGTCTCGGCCACCTTGCCCGCGTCAGCCAGGTCGGTGTAGGTGTAGGTGATGGTTTTGGCCAGCACCGCCTGGGCCTGATACTCGTCCGAGCCCAGCACCATGCCGGGGACCTTGTTGTCTCCCACCGGCAGCTCGGAGGGCAGAACCGGGGGATCGGGCTCCACCGATGCGCTGGGCTCCGCGTCCTTGTCGCCGGTGAACTTGGGGATCACCACAAGGATGATAATGGCCGCCGCCGCAGCAATGACCACAATGGGGATGAGGAAAAAGATCAGCGGCTTTTTCTTCTTGGGCTGTTCCTCGCCCTCCACGGCCCCGGTCTCCTCCACGGGCAGCTCCTGTCCCTTCTTGGGCTTCTTTCCCTTGGGAGGCCTTTCCTTTTTGGGTTTCTTTGGTTTTTTCTCTTTGGGCGCTTTAGGGGGTTTGGGCTCCTTGGGCGCCTTGGACTTTCCAAATGCCATGGGTTAACACCTCTCGCGTCGGTCTGATCAGATCAGGGAAATGGTGACGGAGTCCTGTTCCTTCAGCGTGTGCTGGAAGCCCCGCTCCACGCCGTTTACCTCCAGGCGCACCGTCCTGTCCAGATGTTCAAAGTCAATGCCGGAGTATTCCAGCAGGTCCATCAGATAGTAGGGGGACCCGTCGTCCTTTTTGGGAAGGACCAGGGGCTCTCCGTTGAGGATCAAGTGTACCTCCCTGGGGCGGGGGGCGGGTTGAGCGGGGACTGCCGCCGGAGGGGGGTAGACGGCTGAAACAGGGGCGGCGGGTGGCTCAGGCCGGGGCGGAGGCGGCGCCTGCCGCAGGGTGAGCACCACGTCTCCCTGGGTCAGAGGGCGGTCCAGGGGGGCAATGGCGTTGTTTACCATGACCTTCCCGTAGAAACCCTCCCCCAGCAGCTCGGACAGGGTGCGGTGGGCGTCCTCTCCCCGGGCGGCTGGGACGAAGTGGATCTCATCCCCGGCGTGGACCACGATGGACAGGGCAGCCTCCTCGCCGTTCACCCGCAGCACGGCGGGAACGGCGGGCTCGCCGCGGTACACCAGCCGCTTGCCGTCCAGGGTGACGGTCAGGCTCTTGCCCGTCTTACCCACCATGTCGGCGTAGCTGTAGCCGTTCATCAGCAGGATATCCCGCAGGGTGAGCACCCCGTTGCGGAACAGCTTGGCGCTCTGGCCGTTGAGCTTGACCACGTAGCTGTCGTTGAGCAGCCCCAGGCCCGCCGAGATGGCAATGCCCAGGGGGGTGGCGTACTCCGGTTTTTCCAGCTCCAGGCTGTCGGAGAACACGCTGAGGGCGAAGTTGTTGCCCGCGATGGCCACCCGCTTCTCGTCCATCTCCAGCTGGATGGCCACCTTCTCCCGCAGGCCGGACAGCTTGCTCCCCCCTCCCGCCAGGAATACGGCGGAAGGGGCGTTGCCGTTCACACCCAGAATCTGTTTGGCAATGGCGTCCGCCAGCTTGTCCATGGGGTCCTGGATGACCTGGACCACCTCGCTGACGGCAATGCGCTCCTCCTGGCCCAGGATGTTCCGGCAGCGGATCAGGTCCTCGCTCTCGCCAACGGAGCGCTTGATCTCCTCAGCGGTTTTGAAATCCACCAGGAAGGAGCGCATAATGGCCTCGGTGACCTCGTCCCCGGCTACGGTGGCCATGGTGTAGCCCACCACGCTGCCGTCCCGGCACAGGGCGATATCGGTGGTGCCCGCGCCGATGTCCACCATGGCCAAATTCAGCAGCCGCAGCTCGGCGGGGATGGCGGCGTTCATGGCGGCAATGGGCTCCAGGGTCATGCTGGCCACCTGGAGGCCCGCGGTACGCATGGCGGCGTATAGGCTCTCCACCACCTCTCCGGGGAGGAAGGTGGCCACCACGTCCGCCTCCGCCTTGCGCCCGGTATGGTATTGCAGGTTGGCCATGGGATAGTTGTCCAGCCGGTACTGGGCTACGGTGTAGCCCACCAGGAACATCTGGCGGCGGTCGCCTCCGTCGCTCTGGAGGGCTTCCTCGGCGGCGGACACCGCCCCGGCCTCCAGCCGGCTGATCTGCTCGGCGTCGATGGACTGCTCCTCGGGCAGCTCCAGGGTGAAGGAGCCCTTCTGGGTGCGCAGGGCCCGCCCGGCGGCGGCCACGCACACCCGCTCCAGGCGGGCCCCCAGGCGGCCCTCCAGCCGCTGGGTCACCGTCTTGGCCAGGGCGCCCACCTGCCTGATGTCGTCAATCTGGCCGTCCATCATGGCCCGTTTGCCATGCTCGGCCATCTCCACGTCCAGGACCTTCAGCCGGTCGCCCACCGGCCGGCCCACGACGCCCACGACGCTGCGTGTGCCGATATCCAGGGCAAAGATCAGGTCCTTATCCTGGGCCTTCATTTCTGCCATAGGTCCGCTCCTCTCTTGCTTGGTCACAAAAACTGCCAGGGGACGGCATGACTGCCGCCCCCTGGCAGCCTGTTGATTTGCTTAGTACTTGCTGAACACGCTGGAGGCGGAGCCGCCGGCCGGGGCGGCGTCGTAGCTGTCGTCGTAGGAGGAGGCGCCGGCGGCACTGTAGGCGGGCTGAGCCTTGGGCAGATAGCCGTCCTGACGCAGCTTGAAGCGGCTGAGCAGCTCCTTCATCAGCGCGGCCTGGCTGGACAGCTCCTCGCTGGCGGCGGCGGACTCCTCGCTGGTGGCGGAGTTGGTCTGCACCACGGAGCTGATCTGGTCGATGCCCTCGGTCACCTGGGCGATGGCCTCGGACTCCTCCTCGGCGGCCTTGGTGATCTCCTGGACGGAGGCCACGACCAAGCCGGCGCGCTCGTTGGTGGCCTGCAGGGCGGCGGAAACCTTCTGGACGATCTCATTGCCTTCCTTGACGGAGACGATGGAGCGGTCGATGAGCTCCTTGGTGGCCTTGGCGGCCTCGTCGGACTTGGCGGACAGGTTGCGCACCTCGTCGGCCACCACGGCGAAGCCCTTGCCGGCGCTGCCGGCCCGGGCGGCCTCCACGGCGGCGTTCAGAGCCAGGATGTTGGTCTGGAAAGCGATGTTCTCGATGGTGGCGATGATCTTGCCGATCTCGGCGGAGGACTCGGAGATCTTCTCCATGGCGGACACCATCTGCTGCATGTACTCGGAGCTCTCGCTGAGGCTCTGACCGGCGTCCTGGGAGTGGGCCGCGGCCTTTTCGCTGTTCTCGGCGTTCTTGCGGGAGTTGTTGGCGATCTCGGCGATGGTGGCGGACAGCTCCTCCACGGCGCTGGCCTGCTCGGTGGCGCCCTGGGCCAGGGACTGGGCGCCGGTGGACACCTGCTCGGCGCCGGCGGACACCTGCTCGGCGCTCTGGTTGATCTGAGACAGGGCGTCGCTGAGGCCGCCGTTGATGGCCCGCACGGAGGTGAGGATGCTGTTCAGGGCGCCCACGTACATGTTGGCGTCCTTGGAGCGCACGTCGAAGTTGCCGTTGCCCATCTCCTCCAGCAGGCGGCAGGTGTCGCTGATGACCTCGCCCAGCACGTTCTGGCTGGTGCGCAGGGCGTCGCACATCTCGCCCAGCTCGCTGGTGCTGTGGTAGTCCACGGGGATGTCCAGCTTGCCCTGGCTGAAGCCCTCCAGGGCCTCATGAACCTGCTGAGCGGGGACGGTGATGGACTTGATGATGATCAGGGCGATGCGCAGCACGACAATGGTGGCGATCACCATCACGGCCAGAATGACGAGCAGAGCGATGTTGGACACCAGGTCCTGCTGTTTGATGATATCGGCCTCGGCCTTAGAGATCTCCTGGGCCAGCTCGTCGCCAGCGCTGGCCATCTGGTTCAGCACCGGGGTGCAGTCAGACACGATCAGCACCGCGGCCTGCTTCTGATCGGTGCGGGTGACGGAGGCAATGGTCTGCGCCTCCTTAATCCAGCTGTTGGCCAGGGAGGTGAACTTATCCAGCGCGGTCTTGTCCTCCAGGGGGTACATGCTGGTCAGCTGCTGGAGATCCTGCTCCAGCTCGGTGATCTTTGCAGCGGTGGTGTCCAGGCTGCCGGTCTGGCCGGACAGCACGGCGTCCCGCAGGTTACGAGCGGCGATGTTATAGTCGATCCGGCTCTCGGCGACCATGTTATTGGCCCCCACGTAGTGCTCCAAAATGTCGCTGTACTGATTCTTTTGCACGTTCATCAGAATGAGCGACGCGACGATGATGATCACGGAGATGGCGATGGTGACTCCGAACCCCAGGATCAGGCTTTTCTTGATCTTCATGTTCTTGATCATGGACTCTTCCTCCTAAATTTCTTGACTGTGGATTTTTATATGAAATCGGTTCTGAGCTTGGTCAAGACCAGGGGCTTCCTGTCTCGTTCCAGCACATCGCCGTATTTTCCCTTTTCCTCGTCGGTGACCACCCGGCCCGCCGACATGGTGATGACCCGGCGGCGGAGGATATTCACATACTGGCTGTCGTGGGTGGCCATGATGACCGTGGTGCCCCGGCGGTTCACATCGTTGAGCAGGTGCAGGGTGTCCCAGATGCAGTCGTCGTCCAGGTTGGCGGTGA
>CATLFX010000045.1 GCA_949935795.1 uncultured Oscillospiraceae bacterium | reverse complement strand
GCCTGGTCTGCGGGGCGCACAGCGCCCCTCCGCTCGGCCTCGCTCCGCTCCAAGCTCCCTCGCAGCCGCCTGCTCCGCGCTTCTCTGTTGTCACGCTCGGATTGGACCCATTACGGGGCGGCTTCCCTCCGACTCAGGCCACAAACATCCGGGCCTGCGGCCCTCCTTGGTTTGTGCCCTTCGCTTCGGTCCATCCACCCCTATGGGTCTATCCTCACGCTTCTCAGATTCCCTGCCACAGCATGGCGTCAGCCACCTTCAGGAATCCGGCAATGTTGGCCCCCGCTTGGATGTTCCCCTTCATGCCGTACTTCTCCGCGGCAGCGGCGCAGGCGGCGTAAATGCCCTCCATGATGCCCTTCAGCTTGGCGTCGACCTCCTCAAAGGTCCAGCTCAGCCGCTCGCTGTTCTGGCTCATCTCCAGGCCGGAGGTGGCCACGCCGCCGGCGTTGGACGCCTTAGCGGGGGCAAACAGAATACCCGCGGCCTGATAGGCAGCGATGGCGCCGGGAGTAGAGGGCATGTTGGCGCCCTCAAACACGCCGATACAGCCGTTGGCGATCAGGGTCTTGGCGCTGTTCTCGTCGATCTCGTTCTGGGTGGCGCAGGGCAGGGCGATGTCGCAGGGCACTGTCCAAATCCCGGAACAGCCCTCTACGTACTTGGCGGAGGGGACATAGTTCAGATAGGTCTTGATTCGGTCCCGCTTGACCTCCTTGATCTCCTTGATGACCTTGAAATCAATGCCGTTCTCGTCTACAATGTAGCCGTTGGAGTCGGACATGGCAATCACCCTGCCGCCCAGAGAGGTACACTTCTGGTTGGCGTAGATGGCCACGTTGCCGGAACCGGAAATCACCACCCGCTTGCCCTCAAAGGACTGGCCGTTGTCCTTGAGCTGGGCGTCGGCGAAATAGCACAGGCCAAAGCCGGTGGCCTCCGTGCGGGCCAGGGAACCGCCGTAGCTCAAGCCCTTGCCGGTGAGCACGCCGGTGAACTCGTCCCGAATCTTTTTGTACTGACCGAACATAAAACCGATCTCCCGCGCACCCACGCCGATGTCTCCGGCGGGCACGTCGGTGTCCGGGCCGATGTGGCGCTGCAGCTCCGTCATAAAGGACTGGCAGAACCGCATGACCTCGCCGTCGCTCTTGCCCTTGGGGTCGAAGTCGGAGCCGCCCTTGCCGCCGCCCATGGGCAGGGTGGTGAGGGAGTTCTTAAAAATCTGCTCAAAGCCCAGGAACTTGATGACCGACAGGTTCACCGTGGGATGGAAGCGCAGGCCGCCCTTGTAGGGGCCGATGGCGGAGTTGAACTGAACCCGGTAGCCCCGGTTCACCTGGACCTTGCCGCTGTCGTCCACCCAGGGCACCCGGAACATGACCACGCGCTCCGGCTCCACGATGCGGCCGATGATGTTCTGCGCCTCGTAGCGGGGGTCGGCCTCCACCACCGGCTCCAGAGACTCCAGCACCTCCTCCACGGCCTGGAGGAACTCGGGCTCGTGGGCGCTCTTCTTCTTCAGGTCGTCCAGCACGGACAGCAGATAAGCGTTTTTGATTGACATCGTTGTCAGCATCCTTTCTTCCTTGAAAGTGGGGCTCGATTACAATGCAGTATTTTACACCACTAAAGCGCATTTTGCAAGTCCGAAGATGAAAAATTGCAAAAATGATTTTCACAAAAAATTTTGGGAGACCGGGAACCTTTTTGGAATCCCAGACATCTATATACTGTCCGGACGAGAGACGAAAGGGGATGACGCCCAATATGGATTTTTCTCAGGAGGAATTCGCCGCCGCGGTGACCGAGCACGGCCCCCGGATGTACCGGGCGGCCCGGTCGGTGCTGAACAGCGACGCCGACGCGGAGGATGCGGTGGCCCAGGCAGTGCTCCAGGCCTGGCAGTCGCTGGACAAGCTCCGGGACAGAGAGGCGGTGCGCCCCTGGCTGGTGAGGATCGCGGTGAACTGCGCCTACGCCCTGCGGCGCAGGCAGGGAAAGGTGGTCTATCTGGACGACCTGCCCCAGGAGCCCGCCGCCCCGCCCCCCGCCCAATATGACGGGCTGTGGGAGGCGGTATGCGCCCTGCCTTCCGACCGCCGGACCGTGGTGACGCTGTTCTATTACGAGGCCATGACGGTGGACGAGATCGCGGGGCTGCTGCGGGTCCCCCAGGGGACGGTGAAGTCCCGGCTGGCCAGGGCCAGGGCGCAGTTGAAGGAAATGCTGCAAGAACAGGAGGGTGAATATGGAACAGTTTGACAAAAAGCTGAGAGAGATGGCGGAACGGGAAGCCGTCTCCACCCCGGAGGGGTTTGACAATCGCTTGCGGGACACGCTGGACAGCCTGCCTCCCAAGAGAAAACGCCGGCGGCTGGGCGCGGTGAAGGGCGCGCTCATCGCGGCAGCGGCCTGCGTGCTGCTGGTGGGCACGGCCTTTGGAGCGTCCCCTGGGCTGCGGGATATCCTGACGGAGGCGCTGGGCAGCTTCGCGCCCTACGCCCAGGAACAGGAGGACAAGACGTATACCATTGACGGCTTGGAGTTCAAGGTGAAGTCCGTGCTGGCGGACGACTTCACCATCCGGGCCTATGTGGAGGCCCGGGACATGGAGGGGGATATCTTCGACAAGATCGATGACATCACCATACCGGGCCGTGTGCACGGGACCGTGGATGTCCCCATGGTCCACGAGTGGCTGGCAGGCAATGCCACCGAGAGCTGGATGCACGGCACGGAGTGCCTGGGCTATGACGAGGAGAGCCGGACCGCTCTGCTGGTGGTGTCCACTTGGAAGGCCATGCCGGAGGACATGACCGGCGCTGAGGTTGACGTATATCGGATGAACAGCTACCTGACGGGGGACCATGAAGAGGTATGGCGGAATCGGTGGAATCGAACCATTCCGGTGAAGGTAAAGCAGGTGGAGACCACCGTGCTGGGCAAGGACACGGCGCTGGTCTCCGGCCTGGACGCGGAAGAGGCCCGCCTGTCCCCCCTGGGCCTGACCCTGGTCTTCCACGACTATGAGATCCACCGCCCCGCCCTTGAGGGGGATGCCCTTGCCGGGACCGAGGCGGCCAATATCAGCGTCAAGCTGGCGGACGGCTCTGTGGTGGCAGCGGAAAAAGGCGGCCTGTGCGGCGTCTTCCTTCCTCCCTATGAGGAGAACAGCAGCCGGGTGCTGATCTGGAACTTCCGTGAGCCGGTGGAGGCGGAACAGATCGAGGGCATCTATGTGGGAGGGGACTACTTCCCCATCCAGTGACCCAACACGCAAAACCGGACCCGAGGCGTTTCCTCGGGTCCGGTCCTTTTTATGTCTTCCCTGCCCCGTCCTCCAAAATCACAGCTTCCCAGGGGGACAGCCGCCCGTCAAAACCCTCCCGCTGGTAGTTGGACCGCAGCAGCCTCCCCCGGCTGCCCACACGGGCGGGGCGGCCGCTGAAATTCAGCGCCACAGTGACGCTCTCCGCCCCCAGACGGCGGCGGTAGACAAACACCCGGTGGGTGCACTCCAGCCACAGGAAATCCCCCCGGCGCAGCACCTCCCGCTCCCGGCGCAGGGCGGCCAGGTCCTTGTACCAGCTCCAGATGGAGTCCGGGTCCCCCTCCTGATCCGCCAGATTGACGAAGTGGTAGTTGCGGTTCACCCCCAGCCACGCCCGGTCCGCCGTGGTGAAGCCCGCGTTGGGGCCGTCGTCCCACTGCATGGGGGTGCGGGCGTTGTCCCGGCTGGTCCGGGCAATGATCTTCCACTTCAAGCCCTCCGGCACGTGGTAGGCGGACAAAATGCGGTTCACATTGCGGCTCTCCACGTCGTCCAGCTGGTCCACGCCGTCAAAGTCGAAGTCCACCATGCCGATCTCCTGGCCCTGGTAGAGGAAGGGCGTCCCCCGCAGGGTGAGCAGCAGGGTGGCCAGCAGCTTGCCGCTCTCCCGCCAGTAGCCGTCGCAGCCGAACCGGGGGATGGACCGGGGCTGGTCGTGGTTTTCCAGATAAATGGCGTTCCAGGGCAGCTCCCTCTGCCACTTAATCAGGGCCTCAAAGAACTTTTTGGGCCGGAAGTCCCGCTTCAGCCACTTGATATAATACTGGTCCGTCTCCATGTGCTCGAAGGAGAACAGCAGATCCAGCTCCCCCCGGTCCGGGGCGCACAGGTCCCGGGCCATGTCCGGGGTGACGAACACCGTCTCCCCCACGGTGAACGCCCGGTAGCCGTCCAGCACCTTCCGCAGCTGCCGCAGGATCTCATGTGTCTCCTCCAGGGACAGGTAGTGCTCCAGCCCGGTGAGGGCCAGCCGCTTTTTTCCGTCCTCCAGGCTGTCCTTCCATAGGATGTTGATCACATCGCACCGGAAGCCCGCCACCCCCTGGTCCAGCCAGAAGCGCAGGATGTCCTTCACCTCCTCCAGCACCTGGGGGCAGTGGTAGTTCAGGTCGGCCTGGGTCCGGGCGAACAGGTGGAGGTAGTACTCCCCCCGCATTTCGTCCCACTGCCAGCAGTCCTCGCCGAAAAAGCCCGTCCAGTTGTTGGGAGGCTCTCCCTCCGGCCCGGCGGGGGCCCAGTAGTAGTAATCAGTGTAGGGCGCGATTTTCCTGCGGCTCTTCTCAAACCACTCATGCCTGGTGGAGGTGTGGTTGACGACCAGATCCATCAAAACCCGGATGCCCCGGCGCTTGGCCTCCAAAATCAGCCGGTCCATGTCCTCCAGGGTCCCGTACTCCGGGTTGATACCCTTGTAATCGCTGATGTCGTAGCCGTTGTCGTCGTTGGGGGACGGGTACACCGGGCTGAGCCACACCGCCCCCACCCCCAGCTCCTGGAGGTGGTCCAGGCGGCTGATGATGCCGGGGATATCCCCGATGCCGTCTCCGTTGGAGTCCTGGAAGCTCCGGGGGTAGATCTGATAGATGATGGCGTCCTTCCACCATTCCATGGCGGTTCCTCCTTCCATTTAAAGAGGGCCGGACCAACGGTCCGGCCCCAAATTCTCACTTGTTCCAGTTGAGCACGTCCTTATTCTTGACAAAGTACTCCACGCCGGAGTACAGGGTGGTGCCGGCGATGACGGCCACGCACACCCAGTCCAGCGTATTCATGGCGAATGGCTCGCCCCACAGGTGCATCAGGCTCAGGCAGATCATGGTGGAGAAGGTCTTGACCTTGCCCGACCACCCGGCGGCGATGACCCTGCCGTTGTCCACCGCCACCAGCCGCAGGCCGGACACGGCGAACTCCCGGGCCATGACGATGACCAGCGCCCAATCCGGGAACCGCCCCATGGCGCAGAAGCAGGTCATGGCGGTGAGCACCAGCATCTTGTCCGCCAATGGGTCCATGAACTTGCCGAAGTCTGTCACCAAATTGTGCTTCCGGGCGATGTAACCGTCCAAAAAGTCGGTGAGGCTGGCCGCCACGAACACCGCCAGGGCGGCATAGTTGTTGCCGGGAAAGTTCAGGTGCCAAAGCACCAGGTACACGGGGATGAGAATGACGCGCAGCAGGGTGAGCTTATTGGGTGTGTTCATTTCACTGCTTCTCCTTTGTTCTGGTCGTTCCGGGGCATATGCCTTGCCCCCTATTTTAACATACCGCCTGCGCGGATTCCACGGAAAAATGCACAAGAATTTTCCAGTTTCTTTGTCTGCTTTGACAGGTCATTCCTCGATTTCCCCCGTCAGGTCGCCGTCGGACACCCCGGTGACCCGCACCCAGACAAACTCTCCCGCCGGTACCAGACCCGCCGCCGTGAACAGCACCCGGCCGTCGATGTCCACCGAGTCGGCGTAGGTGCGGCCCGCGTAACAGCCCGCCTCGGGGTCGAAGCCCTCGCACAGCACCTCCATGCAGGTCCCCAAACGGTCCTCATTGTACTGGTCCATGATCCGGGACTGGAGGTCCACCACCAGCTCCACCCGGCGGGCGGCGGTCTCGGAATCCACCTGATTCTCCATGGCGGCGGCCAGGGTGCCCTCCTCCGGGGAGAACTGGAACACCCCCGCCCGCTGTAGCTTCTGCTCCCGCAGAAATTGGCACAGCTCCTCAAATTCCGCCTCCCCCTCGCCGGGCAGGCCGCAGATCAGGGAGGTCCGGATCACCACATCCGGCATAGCCATCCGCAGCTTGGCGAACAGCGCCTCGATCTCCGCTTTGGTACTCCGGCGGCGCATGGCCTTCAAAATGCCGTCGTTGGCGTGCTGGATGGGGATGTCCAGATAGTGGACGATCTTCTTTTCCCGGGCAATGACCGCGATGAGCTCGTCCGTCACCGCCTCCGGGTAGAGGTAGTGGAGGCGTATCCAATGAAAATCAAGCTTACACAGCTCGGTCAGCAGCTTGGCCAGGGTGGTCCCATCCTTCAGGTCCAGCCCATAGCGGGTGATGTCCTGGGCGATGACGATGAGCTCCTTCACCCCGCTGTCCGCCAGCCCCTTCGCCTCCCTCAAAAGGGACTCCATGGAGCGGCTGCGGTAGCGTCCCCGCAGCTTGGGGATGACGCAGAAGGCACAGCCGTTGGAGCAGCCCTCGGCAATTTTCAGGTAGGCCGTCCAGGGAGGAGTGGTCACCCACCGTTCCCCGTCGTCATAGGCTTGGGCGAGCTCTCCGAAATACTCCGGACGCTCTCCCGCCATCAGCTTTTCCACAGCGGCCACCACGTCGGTATAGCTCCCGGCGCCCAGCAGGCCATCCACCTCGGGCAGTTCCTCCCGGATTTCGTCCGGGTAGCGCTGGCTGAGACAGCCCGCCACCAGCAGCTTTTTCAATTTCCCCTGGCTTTTCAGCTCCGCCAGCTCCAGAATTGCGTCGATGGCCTCGCTTTTGGCGGACTCGATGAACCCGCAGGTGTTGAGCACCGCCACGTCCGCCCCCTCCGGGTCTCCGGTGACAATGTGGCCCGCGTCCCGGCACAGAGCCATCATCTGCTCGGTGTTCACCAGGTTTTTGGCACAGCCCAGGGACTGGAACGCTATTTTATATCCCATCTATTCCCATTCCTCCTCCCGGACGCGGTCCAGCGCGGACGAAATCTCCTCCCAGCCGTAGCCCCGGCGGGCCAAATAGTCCGACACCCTTTTCAAATTTTCCCGTGTGGGCTCGGCCCCCCGGAGCTTCTGCCGGGCCAGCTTGTCAAGCTGGCCCTCGTCCGGCTCCCGCTCCCCCATGGCCTCCTCCCAGTACTCCCGGGGCACCCCCCGGCGGTACAGCTCGTCCCGGATTTTCCGGGGACCGTACCCCTTTGCGGCGTAGTGGCGCACCACCGTGCGGGCATACTCCCCGTCGTTGAGCAGGCCCAGCTCGATGAGGCGGTCGGCCACCTCTTCGGCCCGCTCCGCCAGGGCCTCCTTCTGCCTTTGCAAAAGCTCAGGGTCTGGGCCGCCGTCCAGCTTATCATAGGGGTACTTTTCCCGCTTCTGCCTGGGCGGGACGCACAGCTTGTCCAGCAGCTCCTTCCGGGACATGGGCCGCTGGGCCAGCAGCCCCACCGCCCGTTCCATGAGCTTGGACCGCTCCCCGGCGGCAACGAGGGCCTCCCCCTCCCCGCCGGACAGCTCCTTCCCGGCATAGAGGCCCAGGGACACCACGTCCCCTTCCCCCACCCGGACAATGGAGGCGTCCTCCAGCCACACCAGCCACCGGCCCTGCTTGTGCTGGGAGGGCTCTAATTTCTCGATTTTCATACGCCCTCCATCTCTTTTATTCCTTTTCTTTGAAAAGAAAAGGAACCGAAAAGAAACTTTTAATAGCGAAACTTCGTTTCGCTTTATATATCGCAAAATGTGCGTTGCCGGGCGGAAATTTTTCGGTTACCACCCTGGCCGTGGCGAACTAAAAGTTCTTTTTGCCTGCTTTTTCTTTCAAGAAAAAGTAGGTCAGCCATCAAAGTCGTCGGCGGACACGTCCACCGCCCGGCCCGCCGCCTTGGCGGCCACCTGGGACTGCTTGCTCATCAGCTTATAGGAGTTGGCCCGCACTTCGGCTTCCACCTTCTCGGCAATCTCCGGGTTTTCCTGAAAATACTTCTTCACCGCGTCGCGGCCCTGCCCCACCCGGGTCTCCCCCATGGAGAACCAGGAGCCGGACTTCTGCACGATGTCCAGCTTGACGGCCAGATCCACCAGCTCGCCCAGCTTGGAAATGCCCTCGCCGTACATGATCTCGAACTCCGCCTCCCGGAAGGGGGGCGCTACCTTGTTTTTCACAATCTTGGCCCGGGTGCGGTTGCCCACCACCTCGGTGCCGTTCTTGATGGCCTCGATGCGGCGCACCTCCATGCGCACGGAGGAGTAGAACTTCAGCGCCCGGCCTCCGGTGGTGACCTCCGGGTTGCCGTACACCACGCCCACCTTCTCACGCAGCTGGTTGATGAAGATGACGATGCAGTTGGTCTTGGAGATGGAGCCCGCCAGCTTGCGCAGGGCCTGACTCATGAGCCGGGCCAGCAGGCCCACATGGGAATCACCCATATCCCCCTCGATCTCCGCCCGGGGGGTCAGCGCCGCCACAGAGTCCACCACCACCACGTCGATGGCGCCGGAACGCACCAACGCCTCACAGATCTCCAGCCCCTGCTCGCCGGTGTCCGGCTGGGAGATCAGCATGGAGTCGATGTCCACCCCCAGGGCCCGGGCGTAGGTGGGGTCCAGGGCGTGCTCGGCGTCGATGAAGGCCACCTCGCCCCCCCGCTTCTGGGCCTCGGCCACGATGTGCAGGGCCAGGGTGGTCTTGCCGGAGGACTCGGGTCCGTAAATCTCAATAATGCGCCCCTTGGGCACGCCGCCGATACCCAGGGCAATGTCCAGGGACAGGGACCCGGTGGGGATGGCCTCCACCACGATGTGGGAGTTCTCCCCCAGGCGCATAATGGAGCCCTTGCCGTAGTCCTTTTCAATCTGCGCGATGCAGGTGTCCAGCGCTTTCTTTTTATCCGCGGCGGGGGCGGCGGCCTCCACCTGCTTTTTTTTCTCTGCCATGTACGATCATCCTTTCCCGCCGGCGTAGTTTTGAGGGCCGCCGGCCTCTTACTGTCCCATATCATACTCTTTTATATGTCCTATAAAACGGACTTAATCCACTGTTCCCGACGGCTCTGTATTTCCCTCCACCACTCTCCAGTGCATCCCCGGGTCCATGGCGGCCTGGACATTCTGAAAACCCTGCTCCTCCATGATGGCCTTCACCGCCTGGGCCTGGTCGTAACCGACCTCGAAAATCAGCTTTCCGCCGGGCTTCAGCGCCTTTTTCCACTTCTTCGCGATGGCCCGGTAAAATTTCAGCCCGTCCTCCCCGCCGTCCAGCGCCATGCGGGGCTCGTAGTCCCGGACGGAGGGGTCCAGCCGTCCCACCTCCAGGGTGGGGATATAGGGGGGATTGCACAAAATCAGGTCAAAGTCCCGCAGCAGCCGGGGCGGCGGCTCCAGCGCGTCCGCCTGAATGGGGTTCACCTGGTCCGTCAGGCCGCACCGCCGGATGTTCTGCCTGCACACCCGAAGGGCCTCCTCCGGCCAATCCGCCAGATAGACCTGAGTGTTGGGGCAGTTTTCCGCGATGGCAAGACCGATGCAGCCGCTTCCGGCGCACAGGTCCAGCACCCGTGTGCCGTCGGGCAGGTCCCGGACGAAGAGGATGCCCCGCTCCACCAGGGTCTCAGTGTCCGGGCGCGGGATGAGCACATCCCGGCACACGTCCAGGGTCAGGCCGTAAAACTCCCACTCCCCAATAAGGTAGGCCACCGGCTCGCCCTTTAGGCGGCGCTCCAGCAGTCCCCGGAACCGTTTCTCCACCCCATCGGAGGCGTACAGGGGCAGGTCCCGGAGAAACTCCTCCCGGGCCTTGCCGGAGGCATAGCACAACAGCTCCCGGGCCTCCAGCTGGGCCTGGTCCACCCCCGCCCCCTTGAGGGCCTTCCGGGCGTCCAGATACAGGTCGTTATAGGTCGCGGGCATGGCTTTCACCTTCTCTGCTCGTTTTCTCTTACCATCTATCTTCGCCCTGCTTCTCCGGCAGAACCCGTTTCAGCGCCTCGATCCCCACCTCGATCATGGAGTCGTCCGGCTCGAAGGTGGTGAAGTTCTGCATCCACATGCCCGGGGCCCGCAGGGCCCGGCACACCGGCCCGTCGTGACCTCCCACGTAGCGGTTGAACTCGTAGGTCACCCCCACGATGATGGGAAGCATCAGCAGATGCAGGGCCATGCGCAGGAAGGTGTTCTCAATCTCCAGCGGCGTGAAGACCACAATGGACAGAAAGATGGACACCGCGATGACCACAAACAAAAAGCTGGTGCCGCACCGGGGATGGTGGCGGGGCTGTCTGCGGACGTTTTCCACCGTCAATTCCAGGCCGTTCTCATAGCAATAGATGGTCTTATGCTCCGCGCCGTGGTACTCAAACACCCGGTGGATCTCCTTCATCTTAGAGCACAGGTACAAGTAGACCATGAAAATTATCACCTTGAGCACACCCTCGATCACCGAGCGCACCCACAGGGGCATGGTCTTCCACGCCAGCCCGATCAGCCCCGTCAGGGCGGTGGGCAGCAGGATGAACAGTCCCACCGAGAAGGCGATGCCGATCACCGCCGCCAGGGTGATGATAATGGACATGGCCTTGTCCTCCTCGAAGTGTTCGCTGATCCACTTGTCGATGCCGGTGAGCTCTTCCTCCTCCATGGACCCGTCGTCGGACACCTCGGCGGAGTGCATCAGCGCCTTCATGCCGTGGACCATGGAGCCGCCGAAGATAAACAGCCCCCGGATAAAGGGCAGCTTAGCCAGTCCGGACCGGGGCTTGATCTCCTCCTCGGTGACGTCCAGCTCCCCGCCCGGCTTGCGCACCACGATGGCCCGCTTGCCGGGGCCCTGCATCATGATGCCCTCGATCAGGGCCTGTCCGCCGCAGGTAGTTTTGAAGGGGGTACAGCAGTTCGCGTCTTGTTTTGCCATTTGTCTGTCTCCTTTGAAAATTGCCTGGAACGCAGTATATCAAAAACCGGCCCGCATTGCAAGGGGCTTTAGAACTTTTGTTCTATTTCCCGGCCGTCACACGCTCTCCACCCCAATGGGCAGACGGATGGTGACCACACAGCCGCCGCCGGAGGCGTTGCCAATGTCCAGAGAGCCGTTGTGGCTGTTGACGATCTCGTCGCACACCGCCAGGCCGATGCCCGACCCCCGGGCCTTGGACGAGCCCTTGTAGAATTTGTATTTGATGAAGGGCAGCTCCTCCTCGGGTACGCCGGGGCCGTGGTCCCGGATGCGGATGGCCACCTGGTCCTCCTCCCGGCCCACGGACACCTCCACCCGGCCGCCGGACCCGCCGTGCTTGTCCGCGTTGTCCAGCAGGTTGCAGAACACCTGCCTCAGCCGCTCCGGGTCCCCGCTGATGATGGGCAGCTCCTCCTCGCACTCGGTGTAGGCCAGCTCCAGCCCCTTCCGGCGGAAAAACTCCCGGTAGGTGTACACCGCGTCCTCCAGCTCCGCAAGAATGTCGATGGGCTCCACCGACAGGTTGAACCGGCCCGTCTCCATCCGGGAGAACTCCAGCAGCTCCTCCACCATGCGGGTGAGCCGCTGGGCCTCGGACACGATGATGCCCATGCCCTTTTTCACGTCGGCGGCGTCCCGCACCTCGCCGTTGTACAAGGTCTCCGCCCAGCCGTTGATGGCCGTCAGCGGCGTGCGCAGCTCATGGGACACGGAAGAAATGAACTCGGACTGAGTGCGCTCCGCCTGGTCGATCTTCATGGACATGTCGTTGATGCTGTCCACCAGCTCGCCCATCTCGTCGTCGGACTTCTTCTCCATCTGTACGCCGTAGCTGCCCGCGGCGATGCGCTTGGCCGTCTCCGTCACCCGGATCACCGGGTCCAGCACCGAGCGGATGAAGTAGGACGCGATGACGCCCATCACCACCAGGATGACCAGGCCCACGGAGGAGGTCACCGCCACAATGCGCACCATCTGGGCGTGGACCTGCCGCAGAGAGGTGACCATGCGCACCACGCCCACCACCGCGCTGTTGTAGACCACCGGGGCGGAGGCGGAAATCACCTCGTCTCCGGTGTCCGGGTCCTGTCCGATGTGGGTCCGGACCTTTTTTTCGCTGATGGCGGCGGCCACGTCGGGACTGTGGGTGCTGGCGCCGGATATGTCCATCATGGAGGACATGAGCACCCGCCCGCCGCCGCTGAGAATCTGTACCTCGATCACCGTCTTTTCCTCAAACTGGTTGATAAACTGCCGGGCGGTGGACAGGTAGGTGGTCTCGGTGTAGTTGCGGAACATCCCGGCGGCGGTCTGGACCTTGCTCTCCAGAGTGGCCAGGATGGTAGAGGTATAGTAGCTGTACATGGCCAGGGAGAAGGCGCTCACCGCGATGGCCACCACCACCAGCGTCACCGCCAGGGTATTGACCAGCCAGCGGCGGCGCAGACGGCCCCGGGCCCGTTTTTTGGCGGGGACCACCTCCTGCGGGCCCTCTTCCAGCGCCCGGTCCTCCCGCTTGGGCGCCATGGGCAGGTTTTTCCGCCGCCTCCGGCGGTTCTCCTGTTCCATTCCTCCGTCACCTCCCTCCGGCTCAGCGCCGTGTTACATCACGCCTCCCACTCGTACCCGCAGCCCCTCGTCGTTGCAAGCTCCATATCCCTCGCTTTTGCCTGCGGCAAAAGCTCACTCATTGCGCTGCAACTCCTCTCCCCACAAAGCCAAAGGACGGCTTTGCGGGGGCCCCAGGGCCTAGTTTTGCAGGGAAGGCGGCACCGCCTATGCCTCCCACTCGTACCCGTAGCCCCACACCGTGCTGATATGGGCCGGGTTCTGAGGGTCGTCCTCTAATTTAATGCGCAGACGGCGGATATTCACGTCCACGATCTTCAGCTCTCCCAGGTACTCCCTGCCCCACACCGCCTCCAGGATCTCCTCCCGGGCCAGGGCCTTTCCGGGATTCTCCATGAACAGCTTCACAATAGAGTACTCCACCTGGGTGAGCTTGATCCGCTTGCCGCCCTTCTCCAGGGTGCGGTTGCGGGTGTTCAGCAGGAAGGGGGGCTGGCTGATCTCGTCCACGTCGTGGATGGGCACGCCGCCGGTGCGGCGGAACAGGGCGTCCACCCGGGCGGTGAGCTCCGCCGGGGAGAAGGGCTTGGTCACGTAGTCGTCCGCCCCGGTCATCAGCCCGCTGACCTTGTCCATCTCCTGGGTGCGGGCGGTAAGCATGATGATGCCCATCTGGGCGTTGCCCGCGCGGATGCGGCGGCACACCTCGAAACCGTCGATCTCCCCCGGGAGCATGATGTCCAGCAGGGCCACCTTTACGTCGGGATTCTTCTGGATCAGGGCCAGGGCCTCCTCGCCGGTGCCGGCCTCAATGGTGTCATAGCCCGCCCGCTTCAGGTTGATGACCACAAAGCTGCGGATGTTGGTCTCGTCCTCCAAAACCAGTACCTTGCGCATGTTGATATGTCCCCGCTTTCTATCAATACGTCTGTTTCCGCCGCGCTCCGCGCTTATCGGTGTCATGTTCGGGCTGGGCGCATGGCCGGGTCGCTTTCACTCCGACTCGGGCTGGTCTTTGGGGCCTGCGGCCCCGCCGCTCGCCCTCGCTCCGCTCCAAGCTCCCCTATGCGCCTGCCCTCACACTTCTTATCTGCTTGACCACGCCGCCGTAATGGGCTTGAACCGCTGGCCGATCCCCTCCAGGTCCAGCCCGCAGTCCCGCCAGACCTTGGCGTCAAAGGACGCGCAGTAAATGGCGTTGCTGTCGCTGTACAGCACCGTCCGCCCGGTCATCTTGGACCGGGACACCCGGTTGCTCCCCGTGAGGCGGTAGATGGTAAGGAACTTGTCCGCCTTCTGCCCGGACCAGTGGTAGAACACCACCGCCCGCTCTCCCCGGCCGCTCAGGCTGTCGTCTCTGGTCACGGTGACGTTGTTGATATCCCAGCCCACCGGCAGGGTGAAATACCATCCGTCGGTGTACGAGTGATAAGTGATGTCGCTGGTGGCGCTCCTGCCGCCGGAGTCCACCTGCTGCCAGTAAATGAGGTACTGGGCGCTGCCGTTCTCCTCATCCGGCGGAGTGAGCAGCTGGGGCCGGGGGATCTCCAGCACCCCGTCCCCGTTGATATCGGTGGTGGACGCGTCGGTGTTGGTCCAGGCGGCGGCCAGGCTCACGCCGCTCTCCGCGTCCCGGGTGACGTTGACCAGCCCCGTCCTGTCCAAGGTGAGCACGTCGGTGACATAGCCGTTTTCCAGGCTCAGGGTGACGTACACCCCCGGCCTCCCGTCCGACAGCAGGCCGGTCTCCGCCCGGACCACGTCCTTCAGCCCGTCGGACAGCGTCCCGGTGGAGGACAGCACCATCACCCCGTCCTGATAGTCGTAGTATTCCGCCACATTGTATCCCTCGCCGGTGATGTCCTGCTGGAACACGATGAGCTCCCGGCTCCCGTCCTGGTCCAGGTCTGCGGTGACGTAGCCCTCGTTGTAAGTGGTGCTCATCAGCTCATTGGCCACGCTGGGGGCAAAATTATAGGCGGACAGGATGTGCACCCCGGCGCTGAGCTGCCAGCTGACGATAAGCTCCCGGCTGCCGTCCCCCGTCAGGTCCTCGTAGGCCACCGAGTTGATGGAGGTCCCGTTCCCCTCCAGCATGTACACTTGGTGGTAGGACAGGTCCTCCCCCTGGCGGAACAGGCACACCCGCATGGGCTTTTCCTCGCCGGACTTCTCGTCCTTCACGGCGGTCACCCGGAGGAACACCGCCGCCGTCTCCTGGTCGCCGTCCCCGTCCATGTCCAGCAGCTGAATGGTGGAGGTGTTGCTGCCGTAATTGATGGTGGCGTACTCCGCCCCCAGCTCGCTCATGGTGGCGTCAATGGTGTTTTGGAGCTCCCGGTACTCCTGGGGCAGCACAGGCAGGGCATACAGTTTGTCCACCGGCTCAAACATACAGCCGCTCAGGCACAGCGCCAGGGCCGCCCCCAGCGCCGCCAGCAGAAAACGCCGCTTCATTTTTCCTCACCCTCCTCCATGTGGCCGCAGTTAGAAGATATTATATCACAGTTTTTTCCCTCTGCCTATGGATTTTTTGTGAATGAGGAAAATTTCTGAAAAAAATGGGCGGCCCCAGGGGACCGCCCGCGTTCGTCTCAGTATTGGTATTTTTTTCGCAGGCCCCACAGGAACGCCGCCGTCACCGCCACAGCCAGCGCCTCCGCCGCCACGATGGACAGCCAGATGCCGTCCACCTTCCAAATCAGCGGGAAGATCAGCACCGCCGACACCTGGAACACCAGGGTGCGCAGGAAAGAGATGGCCGCCGACACCAGCCCGTTGTTCAGCGCGGTGAAGAACGAGGAGCCGAAGACGGCAAACCCGGAAAACAGGAAGGAGAAAGAAAAGATGAAAAAGGCCTGGGCGGTCAGCTCCAGCAGGTCCGGGTCGTAGCCCACAAACAGCTGGGACAGGGGCCTTGCCAGCAGCTGGGCGGCGGCGAACATGGCGGCGGCAAATACGGCGATGACCGCCGTGCTCTTCCGCCGCAGGCTCCGCAGCTCCCCGTGATTCTGGGCCCCGTAGTGGTAGCCGATCACCGGGGCCGTCCCCACCGAGTAGCCGATGAACACCGCCTGAAACATCAGGCTGACGTACATCAGCACCCCGTAGGCCGCCACGCCGTCCTCTCCGGCGTAGCGCAGCAGCTGGGCGTTGTACAGCATGCTCACCACCGAGGCGGAGATATTGCTCATCAGCTCCGACGAGCCGTTGACGCAGGTCTTGGCCAGCATCTTCCCGTCAAACCTGGTCCTTCCCAGCCGGAGCAGGCTGGAGTTGGGGCGGGCAAAGTAGACCAGCGGTACGATACCGCCCACGCACTGGCTGAGGGCGGTGGCCGCGGCGGCCCCCTCCAGCCCCCAGCGAAACACCGCCACAAACAGGGCGTCCAGCACCATATTCGTGACCCCCGCCGCCACTGTCACACA
The DNA here is from genome assembly GCA_949935795.1 of uncultured Oscillospiraceae bacterium. Classification (GTDB taxonomy): domain Bacteria; phylum Bacillota; class Clostridia; order Oscillospirales; family Oscillospiraceae; genus Enterenecus. The sequence continues at coordinate 1,924 of CATLFX010000045.1, read as the reverse complement.
GAGGCCCAGCGTGGGCTTTTCCGCCGTGGCAAACAGGCACTGGAACTCAAATTGCAGGACGAATGCGGGGACGGCCAGCAGGATGATCCGGGCATAGGTGACGCTGTCCTCCAGCAGCCGGCCCTGAGCCCCCAGCGCGGCGGCTGCGGGCCGGATGAACAGTACGCCCAGCACAGCCAGCGCCGCGCCGCAGGCGGCGGAGGTGTAGACGATGAGGGAAAAAATCCTGTTGGCCTTTTCCCGCTCTCCCTCCCCCATGGTCTTGGCGATGAGGGCCCCGCCGCCGGTGCCGAACATGAATCCCGCACACCCCATGATCATCAGCACGGGATAGATAAAATTCACGGCGGTAAAGGGGGTTTTGCCCACATAATTGGAGACGAAAAAGCCGTCCACCACGCCGTAGATGGAGGTGAACACCATCATCACAATGGACGGCAGGGTGTAGCGCAGCAGTTTGGAATAGGTAAAATGGTCTGACAATTGGATCTTCATTTTATCCTCCCGGACCGGTACGCGTTACCGGCCCCTTTTGCTTCTGAAATCGGCTCAGCCTCTCTTGAAAGGCGTCCAGATACCGCTGGGTCAGCCGGAGGTACTGCTCCACCTCCTCCGGGGTCCAGGCGGCAAAGATCTCGCTTTCCAGCTCCATCAGGGGAACGGCGGTCCGCCTGGCCAGCGCCCAGCCCTCCTCCGTCAGGCACACATCCTTGCTCCTGGGGCCGGAGGACTCCAAATAGATCATCCCCGCCGCCTCCAGCTTGCGCACGGCGGAATTGACGGTCTGCTTGCTGACGCCGTACTGACGGCAGATGTCCCGGAGGGGACAGCGCCCCTCCCCGCCGCACAGCGCATACAGGACGTTCATCTCGCTGTCGGACACGCCCAGCCGCACCGACGCCTCGTGGTAGACCCTGTCGGTCTCCCCCAGCAGCTGATTGAAGCGCCTCATCGCGCTGGACAGTGGGTTATCCACACCGCATCCCTCCTTGTCCGAAATCGTACCCGAATTATAGTACGATTTCATACCTCAGTCAACCGTCGTCTTCCACAAACCCGGCCTGGACTTTTTCCCTGTCCCGTGCTACAATTTCCATAAGCGCGGAGATAAAAACACAGTCCCCGTCGGGTAGTCGGGGCCCGGGAGTCCGCCCTCCCGCCAGTAACCTGCCTCCTTGGTTGTCCCTTCTCCGCAGAGTTTATTTTTAAGGAGGACAACTGAATATGTGCGTTTCCAAAGCGAGGCTGACCGTGTATTTTGAGCCCCTTGCGCTTTTCCCTTTTTGCCTCCGGGCCGCGCCCCGCCAGTGTGCCGCGTCGGGCCTGAAAACGGAAATATTTTATAAAAAAAACGCAAGATTTCTATTCACATTTCCCCCCGGTCCAGGTATAATAAAAAAGCCCGGAAATGATGCCGGGCCTTTGAGACACTTTTGATAATATGGAAGGGAGCGCGTCTTATGTCTATTCTGGTCTGCGGCGGCGCCGGATATATCGGCAGCCACACCTGTGTGGAGCTTCTGGACGCCGGCTACGATATCGTGGTGGCGGACAACCTGTATAACTCCTGTGAGGAGGCCCTGGTCCGGGTGGAGAAGATCACCGGGAAAAAGGTCCCCTTTGTCAAGACCGAGCTGTGCCACGAGGACGAGGTGGAGGCCCTGTTCGCCCAGCACCCCGGCATCGACGCGGTCATCCATTTCGCCGGGCTGAAGGCGGTGGGCGAAAGCGTGGCCAAGCCCCTGGAGTACTATTCCAACAACCTCATCAGCACCCTGTACCTGCTCCAGGCCATGCGCCGCCACGGGGTGAAGAATTTCGTGTTCTCCTCCTCCGCCACGGTGTACGGCGACCCCGCCACCGTCCCCATCCGGGAGGACTTCCCCACCGGCGGCACCACCAACCCCTACGGCACCTCCAAGCT
>CATLFX010000044.1 GCA_949935795.1 uncultured Oscillospiraceae bacterium | reverse complement strand
CGTCCAGGGCGTTGTTGGTCACCTTTACACTGTACTGCGCGTCCGCCGGAATAGAACCTGTGACGGACAGTACGCACACGCTGATGGGCGCGTCGGCGGTCATGGGCTGGGCCAGCGTGACAGACGCTGCCGTGACGGACTTGGTGAAGGTCAGGTTATGGACTGTGCTGGCCTTATCGTCTCTGGCAGTGATGGTGAGGGTGTGCTTTCCGTTCAGCACCTTCACAAACGTGAGCCCATTCAACTGGAAGTTGATCGCCGCCCCGTCCACGGCAGAAAAGTACCGCAGGACCATACCGTCAATCGACTCCGTGACGGTGATGGCGTCCCCCTCCTCGTCGCTGACGGAGTAGGCCACCGCAAAGCCCTCATCCTTCACCCCGAGGTCGCTCCCGCTGGGGAGGGCGCAGGTAATGGCGGGAGGTGTGTTGTTATCCACCGTCCGGGCGCCGCTGGCAGTATAGCCGCTGTAAGCGTTCTCGCTGTCGTAGGCCCGGACCCGGTAGACCACGGACAGCCAGCCTTTGGTGATGGCGTCGGTGAAGCTCAGCGCGTCGCCCCGGAAGATCTCCGTCCAGGCCCCGCCGTCCACCTGCCGCTCCAGGGCATACCCGGCCAGGTTGTTCTCGCCGTCGGCGGAGGCGGTCCAGCTGATTTCCACAGAGCCGCCGCCTAATACGGTTTCCGGCACGGTGATGGACCCCGGCGCGGTGGGCGCGGTGTTGTTGATGACGGTGACCTGGGCGCTGTTGCGGTAGCTGGAGTACAGCCCCTCACTGTCATAGGCTCGAACGCGGTACATAACGCTCTCGGTGCCGAAGGGCACAGTGTTGGTGGCGGACAGCCCCCCGCCCTGGTAAACCTGTGTCCAGGCGGAGCCGCCGTCTGTGGAGCGCTCCACCGTGTAGCCCTCCAAGTTGCCCTGCGCGTCGGTGCTGGCGGTCCAGGACACGGTGACGCTCTTCCCGCCGTGGATGGTCTCGGGGATGGTAACGGCGGCGGGGGTGGTGGGCGGCGTGTTGGCGGTGATGGTACCGTCATCGCGCACATAGAACGTAGAAGGAAGCGTGAAAGTAGGGCGGACCCAACGGGATTCGGAGCAACCGCCGCTGTAGAGGGCGCCACCGATGGTCAAGTCCCAGGCGCGGATGGTGTCGCCTATGTACGGGGAACGGGTCCACTGCACATAGGTGGAGCTATTGAGTTGGTTGACCATCGTGCTGGACAGCGCCGTGCCCTCCTGGTTGAGAAACGAATGGTTTCGACCCAGTTCCGTGGCGGACAGCAGGAATACGGACCGCTCCAAGGTGGTCTTGGAAGTGTTGCCGTTGCCGGGGGTGTAGTAGATTCTCGTGGTGCCCATCGCCGTGCGGATATTGGCGTCCAGCAGGTTCTTGTAAGTGCTGTTGAGCCAACTGTCAACGGTACTGCTGGCATAGGTGTTGACGTTGGAGCTGTTCCACTGGATCTGAGCATAAAAGTCCTTACGGGCCACCAGTACCCGCCCAGCCCCATTCAGCCCCGGCTCATAGTTCTGCTTGGCAACGTAGAAGTCCACCAGTGTGCCGTTTTCTTTGATTTTTACAATGGAGCCTTCCGCTTTCTGCCCCAATTTCACATAAGCCATAAAACCTTATCCCCCCTCAGAATTCAATCCGGGCCTGGGGCTGATTCCACACGCCAGCCGCCTCCACCCCGTCCAGCGTCTCGAAGGTCACCGTGAACGGGTTCCCGGACACATCCGTGGCGTACATCAGCTCCAGCAGGGCCAAGCGGGCGTCCAGCCCCGCGCACAGCCCCAGCAGATAGGGATGGGCGTTGGGGTCCCCGTCGTGGTCCGCGATGGCCTGGGCCAGCTCCTCGTGGATCACCCACGCCCCCGCCGGATAGGCCAGCTCCGCCCGGGCGTCCGGCCCTATGACGATCTTCACCGGATACCGCCGCACACACCCGCCGTATTTCTGCGGGATAGCGCTCTCCGGGTAGTCGCTCAGGTCACCGTAGAGCAGCAGGAACTCTGTCCCGTCCGCTTTGGCGGCGAATACGCCGAACTCCCGGATCTGGAACGGTTCCTCCAGCCCGCCGTTGAGATCAGAACGGTACTCCACCGTCAGGCTGACCTCGCAGCCCTCCTGCCGGGGCGTAGTGGACGTGGCCGGACCCACAGGCTCCACCAGCCCGGTGAGCCTGGCCGGGTCGGTGCCCGCCGGGCAGACGCCCTTGCCCACCTCCACCCTGGTGATGGGAAAGCTCCCGCCCTCGGCGAACAGCTTGGCCTGGAGCTCATACCCGGCCTTTGTCATGGTTACTTCATAGCCCATTTCGATCCTCCTTTGCCCGCATGGGCAGCGTTGTGACGCTCAGCCTCCACCCCAGCCGAGCCGCCGGGACTATGTCCGCCTGCGGCAGCGCGCGATCCCGGGGCGGCAGGGCCGTCTCACTCAGGCGCATTCCTAGATGGGTGCGGATGGGAACGCGGATAACCGTAGGTATGACGATCTGCCAATCCAGATGGGCGGGCATGATGTCCTGGAGCTGTGCCCGTAGCCGGGCCGCCCCGATCCCAGGCCGAAACCCGTCCTCGCTCACCAGCTCCACCCGGTACTCGCCAAAAATCTCCACCACCCGGACCTGCACCCCCAAAAGGGTCTCCGCCACGTCTTTGAGTACCTGGGGCGTAGTGGTAGTCCGGCCCTGGAGCTTGGCCGCAATCTGCCGCCTTCTTGTGTCAAGGTCAATCCCTTGACAATTGAGCAGTCCCAAGGCGTCCTCCCAGTAGTCCAGCCCCCAGGTGGCGGTGTAAAGGTCCAGTTGGGCCAGCAGGTTGTCCCTGACCTCCCATAGGAGAACCACCTCGGGCTGAAGCGCCTCCTGAAAGGCGGTGGTTTCGCGGCTTGCCGGATAGTTTTCCGGCAGATAGCTCATCAATTCCCTCAACTCAGCCGCACCTTCCCCCGCACCGGCACACTGTTCTGCTCCAGTTCCAGATTTTCCTCACTGCCGTTGAGGGTGAGCCCGTCATAATCCAGCACCCCGTCCACGCTCATCAGCAGCACCCCCACGCGGGTGGCATAGATGGTGAACTCCTCAAAGGCGGCGTCCGCCAGATACCCGTCCAGCAGGGCCGTAAAGGCCGCCTCTACGGCGGGCAGGGACGCGGTAGGGGTAAGTATCACTTGAGCGGCCACGTCCACCTCCACGGCCACGGCAGAGGCCACAGTGACGTCCGCTCCCACGGGCCGCTGGGTCTGGATGTACCGGGCGCAGTCGGCCACAATGGCCTCGTCCACCGGGCGGCGGTCGAACCCGGCGATGAGCACCAACACGGTCCCCGGCCCCCGCCACAGCGGCGTCACCCGCACGGCCCCCACCCCGTTGACGCTCAGCGCCCACTCCCTGTAGTGGGCCGCGTTGCCGCTGGTGGGGGGCCTTTTGCGCTTCTCGTCCAAACGCTGGAACAGGTCCGTGTCGCTCTCCGGGTCCGCGCCGCCCTGGCCCTCCCCGCTCTCGAATTTTTCCAGGCCGGGAATGTTCCGCCCAATCTGGTCGATAGCCCCGGCGGGCACATTACCTGCGGCCCCCGGCTGTTCCGCCAGCAGCCATCCCTGGGCGGTTCCGTTTTGGATCACGGACTGAGCCGTGGCGCGAAATTCCAAAGCGCCTCCGGCGTAAAACACGGTCCCGGCAGGGATAACGGTGCCATCCGCCCCCGTGTAGGTCATCTTTGCCGCCGCCCTGGCTCCCTCCCGGCGGCTCATGGCGAACAGCCGGGCGTGGGCGTCCAGGTATATCCCGCTGTTCTCGTTGACGTAGAACGCCTCAATGAGCTCGTTCAGCGTCATGAGCACCCGCCAGATCTCGAAAGAGATGGGCGCGGCCTGGTCGTAGGCGTAGGAACCCTCCCGGGTCTGGAGATCCGTCTCCATCCGGCTGAGGACCCGCTCCAGGATGGCCTCCGGCGTGACATTCTCAAACAATGGCATTGAAATCCACCTCCCCATAGATGGTGACCGCCGTTCCCTTCACGGTCAGCCGGGCGGCTTCAAATGTAACGGATATTTCCTTTACAGCAGTGATATACGGATTCACCAGCAGGCACTCCCGCAGATACCGGGGGGCCTCGGCGGTTTTGACGGAATCGCTGTAAGCCTGTCCCAGCAGGGACTCAAACTCTGAGCCGTAAGCCCAGGTGTAGATCTCATATTTGAAACGAGGTGTACGCAGGGCCCGCCAGATCCACACCTTCAGCGCCTCCTTTTCGGTGACCACCACCGGCTGTCCGCCCCGGAAAATGGGCACGTCGTGCTCAAAGTCCCAGGCCACCTCCCTGCAAAGTGGAAGTACTTGACTCCCGCTATCTGCCGCCTCTCCGGGGTCGATCATGGGGAAAATACTCATACCGCATCCACCACCTTCATGATGATGTAAAATACCTGGTCGTCCTCGGTGAGCAGCAGCACCTCATCCCCCACCTCCAGGTCGATCTCCAGCTGCTCCACCGTGGCCTCGTCAATGGTGGTGTCCTCGCTGTGCACATACCCATCGTCCAGGCGGACCAGCTGGCCCTGGCCCGGGGCGTGGATGACCGGGCCCTCAATGGGTCCTGTGAGGATGTTGTAATCGCTGTCGGGGCTGGTGGTTTTGGTTTTCCACTTGGCGCCCTTCACCAGCCGCTCATTGATTTTCAGTACCTCGGTGGGCTGGTTCAGTCCCGCCACCTTCACCTTCAGCGGCACACGGCTGACGACCTCGCCCAGCCGCATCCGGGCCGGGGCCGCGCCCGTCCCGGCCTGCTGGCTGTCTCCGGCGGGCATAGCGTCCGCCGATACGCTCCGGCCCAGCGCTACAAAACGCGCGTATGGATCGCCATCCAAAGCTGATCCCTCCTATCTTTTGGACTCGCTGCCCGCTGTCTGCTTGTCCATCAGCCCCTCCAGCGACAGGGTGAGTTTAGTCTGATAGATTCCCCGCTGCCAGCGGTGGGTGTCTGAGATGATCCAAAACAGCCCGCTGACGCCCGTCACAGGCTCCTCCACCACCACCGTGTTCCCAGTGATGAGCTTCAAGTTGCCCAGGGTGTTGACGGTAATGGTGGTTTTGAGGCCATTCTCCTTCAGGATTTGTTTGGCATGGCCGCCCGGGTCCTCGTAGGCCCCGGAGCGGACAGCCGCCTGCATTAGCCCGTACAGCTTCACCGCCTCGCCGTCCTCCTGAGTGGTGACCAGGTTGTACTGGTCGTCATAGATGGCCACACTGTTGGTCATGGTGCTGGCGCTCTCCTTGGTGACGCAGGAGAGAAGGCTGCTCCCCGGCCTGAGGATCAGCGATTCGTCGGACTGCTTCATCTCCACCACTTCCAGATTCCGCCCCCGGAAACGGATGCGGTACTGCTTTCCCGTCTGGTCCGACGCCAGGGAATACATGGTCATGATGATCTTGTACAAGGTCACGCCCAGGAAATTCCGGGTGATGGGCACCCCTGTAGCCGCCAGCTCCCCCGCCGGGATGCCGAACTTGCCGCACAGCGACGCGGTGACAGCCTCAGCCGTCTGCTTTTCCACCCGCCGGAAATCGCTGTTGCGTGTCAAGTATAATCCCCTGTCATAGGCTGTCACGTCAATGGTATGGCCCAGGCTGTCCCGTGTGCGCTCCAAGGCGAAGGCGTCCATGAGCAGGTCCGACTCCCGCCAGAACTGCACCGAGCCGCCCAGCTCCGTGGGGGCGCGGGGCAGGTGGATATCGTCAGCGGAAACCACCGGCGAGTAGGACAGCGTCCGGGCGGCGTTGCGGTAGTCCCCGCTCCAGGTGATGGAGCGGCACAGCTGGGTGATATTGGCGGTGACGCCGTCCGGGTTGGCGGCCCGAATCTTCACATACTCCTGCTCAATGGCCACGTTCTTTCACCTTCAAATCAATAGATGCCCGGAGCGCCGCCGCACCTCCATCCCGCTCCCACCAGGAGTCCATCAGGGCGGCGGCCCCGCTCTTTTCGGCAATGACATTGGGGCCCGCCTGCGGCTTTGCCGTGGTGCTGGCCGTCGATTTCCCGCTTCCAGTCACCGAGGGCGCGGGTGTGGCCGCGTATCCCGCCAGCGCCCCCTTGTCCGGCAGAGTGAGCACCTGGCCGGGATAGATCAGGTTGGGATTCTTGATACCGTTGGCGGTAGCCAGCTTGTAGGCCAGGGAGCCGTCCCCATAGGTCTTTTTACAGATGGTCCACAGGCTGTCCCCCTTCACCACCGTGTAGCTGCCCGCCGTCTCCGGCTGGCTGGCGGCCTCCACCGGCCTTCCGTTGTTCTGGGTCACCTTCTCCGCCTTGGCCTCGTCCAAATAGCGGTATTCGTACAGCGGCAGCTTGCAGTTGACGTCGTTGGTGCCGTCGTTCTCGCCATAGTCCAGCGCTCCCAGCAGCACCGGGATATTGACGTCCGTGCCGGTGACGATATAGCGGCACACGTTGGCGGCGGCGCTCCAGGCGGTGAGCTGGCCAATGTAATGGGACGGCTGGGTCACCGCCCCGGCGGTGAGGAACGGATACCGGCGGGCGGGCAGCATAAACTCCAGCGTCCCGGTAAACAGGGACTTGAGCCCCGGCAGGGCGATCTGCCCGGTCTGGGCCATGTCCAGCCGCTCCACCGCCCGGCCCGCCGCCATGGGGTAGCTGGATGGGGTGACCGGCAGGGTCAGCGCCTGCCCGGTGTCCGTATTTTTCAGGATGATGACGCGCTCCATAAAAACCTCCTTGCCTTCCCTCTTTCCGCATGTTATAATGGCCTCGTCAAGCGAAGGGCCGGTTACGAGGAGGAAAGGATATGGTACAGGAAATGACTGATAAGCAGTTTAAGACAATTCTGGAGATGGTGGACATGATCCTGGATGGCTGCAAGGACCTGGAGGAGGCCAAGAGAAAGGTCCAGAAGCTGATTGAAAACCAAAGCGGCAAAAAGGAAGATTGACCAGACGCCGGAACACCCGGCGTCTTTTTATTTTGGCGCGGCGGCGGTATACGCCTGCTCAAGCTTACGCATGATGATCTCCCACAGCTGGTCCGCCATCTCCTCCGGGGTTCCGGTGAAATAGTTCCCGGTGACGGTGAGGCCGATGGACGGCCCCGCCCCCGCGTCCTGGGCGCGGGCCTCGGAAGCGGTGAGCACCCGCTCCCCCTCATGGAGCAGGGCCGGGTAGTCGTCGTAGGGCACCCGCTCCAGGCCGAAGGCGTTGCGCCTAGCGGCTGCCATGTCGTCTGCCTGCACTCTCTGCGCGGCTGAGATTTGACTTCCCGTGACAGAATCCGGGTCTGCCCTCCAGGCGGTTAGCGTATTCTCGGCACCCTCGACTTGCCTCGTATCAGGAGCGGAGGTGTGCAGTGGGACCCCTTCGCCGGTCCACCGTACCGCCAGCCCCTTGCTCATGGTCTGGTTCAAGTTGTAGAGAGCCGAATATGCGTTTTCCAAGCCTCCTGTGGCCTTCCGAATGGCCTCGATTTCATCAATCTCTGTATCATTCAGCTTTTTGACAAAATCGCTGTTGTCAAAATACGCCTGGCCCAGGATCTGAGCCTGTTCATACAGCGACTCCATCTTGGCCCCGGCCTCCGTGTCGGTCCTCCCGCTCTCCTCGTACTGCCGCTTGGCTGCTGCAAATTCCTGGGCCAAACTGTTTAGCTCCACTTGCTGCTCCGTGGTAAAAACCGTTCCACGCTTTCCAGTCAGCAGCGTGTCCAGAGCCTCCCTCATATACTGGTCCTGAAGGTTTTCCTTCCGCGCCTGGTTCTCCCCCATCACGGCGTTGATCTCCTTGATGGCGTCCCCCAGCTTGCCCCCATAGGCCAGCATCTGCTCGTTGATGCCCTCCTTCCGCAGGGAATTGTAAGCGTCGCCCCCCGCCGCCTGGAGTGAGGACTCTATATCCCCCAGGTTGTCCACCATGGCGTCATAGGTGCCCGCCAGGGTATCGGAGAGTCCGCCAAACTCCTGCTGGATGAAATCGAGAATGGCCTCGGCGGCGTCCTCACCGTTTATGTTCCCCTTGCTCACCATGTCGGCAATGGCGCTTTTCTCAACGCCCAGACTGTCGGCGAGGGCCTGGTCGGTGTCCACGCCCCGCTCGCGGAAGTAGTTCAGGTATTCCTGGGTGGCCTTGCCGGTGGTCCGCATCCGGGACAGGCCGGAGATCATCATGTTCACGTCGCCGGAGCTGAGATCCAGCCCCGCAGTGGCGTCGGACAGCTTTTGAAGCACCCCGAACACCTCGCCAGGGTCATAGCTGTTCAGCAGCAGCTTGGCGTACCCCACGATCTCGTCATACTCGTAGTTGGTGCTGGCCGCCATTTTCTCCACCCTGGCCAGATAGGCGTCGGCCCGCTCGTCTCCGCCCAGGCGCTGGGAGAAGGCCATGCGGGTCTGTTCCCGCCCCCCGGCAATGGTGGACCCGGACTCCACCATCTCGCCGGAGCGGGCCTTTGCGTCCCCGTACAGCCCGCCGTAGTAGTCTTTGAAGGCCTCGTCCCTATTGGACCAGTCTTCTATTACACCACCCGCAGCGCCCATAATCCCGCCTAGGGCAGCGCCAACAGCAGTTCCAATTCCAGGGGCAATCGCTGTGCCCAGAGTTGCCCCGCTGATGGCGCTTGACAACGCCCCCGACGCAATGCCCCCCGCGCCGCTTCCCAAAGCGCTCTCCAGAACTGCTCCTGCGCCAGATTGCACTAAAGATGATACTTGGTCCCAGGCGCCAAGCCCCGCCGCAAGTGCGCCCAGGCTGGAAAGACCGCTCAGTCTGCTCTCGGATTCCTCCATGTTTCCCTTGCGGATCGTCTCAATGTTCTCCTTGTAGATCTTCTGGTTCTCCGAAAGGGCCTTAGTGGTGGCCGCGATTTCATCTTTCAGCGCCCGCTGCTTCTGCTGGGCTTTTTCGTAGGCGTCGGAGCTGGCCTCGTCACCCAGCTGCTTGAACTGCTTACGGGCCTCCTTAACTTCCTCGTTAACCCCTCGGAGGGTCTTTTCCAGCTCGGTTTTCCGCTTGATCAACCCCTCATTGGCCTTTTGCAGCGCGTTGTAGGTCTGCTGGAGCTGCTGGCTTTCTTTGTCCAGCGCCTTGGTCTTGTCCATGATGGACGCCAGCGCCGGGGACATGTTATCCACAGCGGTCAGATAGACGCTCAAACTCTCTTTTGGCATAGTTTCACCTCTTGACGCGGGTATAGTTTGTGATATACTAAAAACATGAAAAGGGGTGGTCTTATGGTAGAAGCAACGCGATACATGATCTGGGGACTCATTATTGGCGGGCCGATTGCCCTTGTTGGAGGCTTGATGTGGCTGACGTCGTTCTATCGAGATCTCCCCACCTGGCACACTTGGAAACAGCGGGAAGAATGGTTTCGCTCTCCCAGATCTGTCAGAGGGATCGTCCTCGTTTTTGTCGGCCTTTTCATTGTCGTGCTCGGGATGATCCCATTCCTCCTGCTGTAATCCCTCCGCCGCCCCTTCCCCGGGCGGCGCTATTTTTTCGCCCGGTCCTCGCACTCTTGAATGGCGAAGGCATAGGTCAGGTCCCGGTAGCCCTGGGAGCGCTCATAAAACTCCCAGGGCATGACGTTCTTATAACGGAACAGCCAGTACAGGAGGGACAGCGACCGGTCGCTGCCCTCCTCTAGCCGTTTTTTATCTCACGGATGGTATTCTGCCGGAAGCCGGACAGCCGCTCCACCGCCCGGGACAGCTCCACGATCTCCCCCGGCAGCAGCATGGCCTTCACCGTCTCCACCGGAGTCACGCCGCCGAATTTGGCCTGAAGGGCGGGGTCTTTCAGCTCCTGACAGCCCGCCAGCAGGATATGGACCTCCACATCCCGCTCCATCTCCCGCAGCTCCTGGGCCCGGCTGTAGGGCAGCGCCCGAAGCTCCAGCGTCACCGGCTCGCCCAGGGCCCGGCTCAGGCGCTTGACCTCATATTGTGCCGTGGGCAGGTGCTTTTGTACGTCCTCCGCCTCCGGGCGGAGCATCATGTCAAGAAATTTACTCATAGACAGCTACCTCGTTTCTTTAATTCCCGTATCAGGGGTTGATGGTGTCCAGATAGTCCCACCCGGTAAAGGTGAAGGGATAGTTCACCTTGCCGGGGTTACCCGCCTGGAAGTCAGCCAGCGTCTCATCGTCGAAGCTGCAATTATACAGCGCGATCCGCTCCGAGCCATAGGCGTCCGGGTCGGCCAGCTTCATGATGATGGTGGCCCGCAGGTCCCGGCCCTCGTTCAGGGAACGGGCCTGGTCCCTGTTGCGGGTGTAGACCTTGTGGGCGCTGATGGAGCCGGTGCCCTTCTGGCTGGTGATCTTGACGTCGGTCATCATCACCCCGCACATATGCACGTCCGTTTTGTTGTTGGTGATTTTGGCCTGGCCGCCGTCGCACTCCACCCACAGCTCGCCGTCCACCCAGACCTCGGCCCAGGTGCCGGAAATGACCCGGTTTGCGGGGGGTCTCGAATTAGGCATTTAAAATTCCTCCTCAAATCAGATTTCCACGTTGATGTCGATATCCTCGATGGCGTCCAGGATCTTGCACCGAACCAGGAGGAACACATGGGAGCCGGTGTCCGCCTCCCGGAGCTGCTGCTCTGTCATCTCCTCGGTATTCACGCCCTTGGACACCAGGAACTGCTCCTGCTTGTCCACGTCGATGTCCACCGTGTACCCCGGCTGGACCAGGTCGCTCTGCTCCAGGCCCATGAAGTACCCCCGGACCGCCGCCACCAGCAGCATCTTGTTGTCGTAGCTGTTGGCGTACTTGCCCACATACTCGTCCTCGGCGGTGGCGGTGATGTCGGTGCGGATCAGGTCCATGATCTCCACGATCTTGATCTTTTTGAAGCTGTCCAGCATCCCCTGGGAGGTGGTCACCAGAGAGGTGACGGCCCGGTCCAGCTTCACCTTCCGCCCGTCCCAGCGCAGGGCCAGCTCCCCGGCCCCCACCGCCTCGTCGGACTCCTCCTTGGTCAGCCGGGCACAGTCGGACAGCTCCGGCAGCGGCGCGTAGGTGGCGGCGATCTTCATGGGCGTGCCCGCCAGCAGGCCCGCGATCCGGGAGCAGTACGCCGCCGTGGCCCACACCGTAGTACCGTCCGTCATGGCGTCGCCGGTGAAGTTGACGATGGCGTAGTTGTCCGCCTTGTGGTTGGGCAGAACCGCCTTGTACTTGGCCCCGTTGTTCAGCCGCTGGCTCTTCACCCAGCTGGCGATATCCGCGGCCTCCTCCTTGGTGCAGTCCGCCGGGCCCACGATGTAGTCGAACACCTGGGCCGCCATGTAGTCCAGGGCGTCGGCCAGAGCGCCGCCCGTCCCCATGACGTACACAATGACTTTCTTGGGCGGGGTCACGTAGCCCAGGAAGGTGCGCTTGATGTAGTCCTGGTTTTCTTTGCCCAGGGTGGTGGGGGTCTGGCTGGCCTGGGTAATGGAGAAGGGCAGTACATTCGCCGCGTCCCGGACGATGACGGCCACCGTGCCCTTGTCGCCCCGGGTGATGGCGCTGATGCCCAGCTCGGTGAAGCTCACCGTTACCCGGGGGCTGGTAAGTTTAGCCATAGGTATTTACCTCCTGTCTCAGATGCAGCTCCAGCATATCGGGGAGCTGCTGGATTTCCATGAACTCCTGGCGGTCCAGGACGTAGCTGAGGGTGACGGTCAGCGCGGCGAGGTCCAGTCCGTTTTCCATCTCACCCTCGTCCAGCACATGGGGGGCTCGGTCCTTCACCTTGACATATCCCGGCAGGAACAGCCCCATCAGCTTCATCTGCCGCCGGGTCAGCTCCATGTCGTTCTGCTGGTGGTAGGCGTCCACCTCCACGAAGGTGGTCAGGGTAAACTGGGGCCGGAGCTCCACCTGGCCGCAGCCGAAGTTTGGATAGAATTTGCCGCCGGAGATCTCCACCAGATTGCTGGGCCGCTTGAAGCCCGCCGGGGCGTAATCCCGGTAAACGGGCTCACCGGGGAACGTCTTTTCCACCAATCCGGCAATGGCGTCGGCGATGTCGTTGTTGGTAATCATGGGTCATCCCTCCAAATGGTCAATGAGCGCCTGGACGATCTGCTTAGCGGCCTCTTCGGCAATTCTTTCTACCTCATCCTCATCAACAGACTCGTAGAAATACCGTCCTTCAACCCTCTTTGAACTGGTTCGATAACCAGCCTTATTCCGAGGCGTCCGATGACCGTAGCTGATAGCGCCAGTGACATACCCAACTTTATACCTAGTTTCTTGACCTCTTTTATTTTTAGCAAATGTCTTAGCCTTGGGGCTGACAGCTGCATACCCACCACCGGAACCGACCCGAGCCTCCTGCCAGCTGCGTACTTTTCCAGAGCCGCCAATTGCTCGATCCACCGCTGCTTTCAGTTTTGGCGCGGCAGCCTCAAACGCCTGGCGTTTAGCTTCTTGGATGACTGTAGGGGACTTCTCCATTCGCTTAATCAAGTCTGATATAGCGGATGCATCAACGCTTACATCCATACACACCACCCCTTTCCGAAATAATAAAAACCCCGTCAGTCCAAATCCAGACTGACGGGGGCGCATGTATTTTCAGAAAAAGTCCAACAAGGTTTTTCAAAAAAATTTATCCCCGCCTTGCCGGTTGACAAAACGGGGGCCATTGGCTATAATAATCACGAAAGGGCCACTGCTGCAAGCGGTCAGCCCCTACAAGTCAATATAGTTGCCCATACTGACTGCCTGAGCTACCAGGCAGTCAGTACGCTTTTTGGGCCGTGGCAATCATCAAAAACAGCACAATGATGAACCACGTCAGGATACGCAGGGTTTTCGCCCCGCGCCCGTCTCCCATGCGCATCACCTCCCTTCTCAGGGAAGTGGCTGACCGCCTTTATGTAACAGCGCCCTTTCGGCCTCCCCTCTCGGATCGGCCTTTTTATTATACCCACGGTACTGTCTTTTGTCAAATTCCGTCAGTCTGTATTCGGTTGACAAGGTGCGATGGTGTACTACAGGTCTACGGTTCTCCGCAGCTCGTACTCGTTCTTGTGCGGGTCCAGCTCGTAGGGGGTGATGATGGGCCACTCCACCCCGTCCACCTCCACCAGCGGCCCGGACGTCAAACGCACCGCCTTGGGCGCCACCAGGACCCGCTGGTAAGTGTTGATGGCCATGGGCTCCAGCTGCTCGTGCCGCACATACTTTTCCGTCATGACGGCGGGGAATATCTCGCCGGTGTACGGGTTGCGGCACTGGGACAGCACCACCAGCGCCGCCTCTACCGTCAGATACAGCCGCCCCAGGGGCCGGATGGCGGTGATGAGACAGTGCTGCCCCCGCCAATACAGGGCGCTGTCCAGGTCCAGGGGCTGGCGGCGCAGGGTGAACGTCACCCCCGCCGCCCCCAGGCCATGGACTGAGTACACATTGGGCCGGGCCATCAGCTCCGCCAGGGCCCAGGTCTTGCGCACCGTCTCCCAGGTCCAGGCCGTACCGTTCTCGCCGGTGGTTTTCAGCAGTTCCTGCACCTCCACCCGGTCACTGAGGCGGCCCACCGCCACACCGCTGTCCGTCTTGGTCACAGTTCCACCCCCGGTTCGGTCAGCTTCAGTTGGTTGATGAGCCGCCGGAAGGCTGGGTTGTCCGCCGTAATCGTGCCTGTGATCGTAACCTCCCGGCGTTCCCAGGCATCCAGGACCAGATAATTGACACACAAATCATACTGCGCCGCTCTAGGCGTGCCCGGCAAGGGCTGGGAAACCCCGGCATTGGCCAGATACCCCACCGCCGACTCATACAGCACCGGAATCAGCGCCTGCACCTCCGGGTCGTCCGCCAGCTCCGTCAGCTTGCAGTAGGCCAGCAGACTGGCCATGCGTTCCTCAGTCATAAACAATGGCCATTTTCAGCTCGGCGGTCAGCGGGGCCAGGTGCTTGGCCAGCATGTAGCCGGACAGCAGGCCCGTGGTCACGCAGACCCACTCGCCGACCGGGGGTTCATCGGCGAACACCCCAGCGCCCCAGGGCAGCACCGCGATGACCGGCGCGTCCAAGGAAGGCCGCTCCCGCAGCCGCAAGCCGCGCTCCGCCGTCACGGAATACTCCGTCAGCGTCCCCTCAGACAGCTCCGCCTCATCCTGACAGCCCGCCAGCTCACCCGCATCCGCCGGGCCGATAATCTGGCTGTTTGCGGCCCCCTCAGCGGCCTCCTGGGCCACGGGGGTATCCATGCCCATCTCCAGCTCGGCCCGCGCTTCCTGGGCGTTCTCAGCGGGCGCGGCGGCCTTTTTCGTTCTCGCCATGACCGTCACCCCCTCAGCCCTGGGGCTCCTGGGTGCTCGAGCCGCCGCCCTGCTGGGTGCCGCCCGTGCCGCCGGAGGCCCCGGCGGACGGGGCGACATAGCCGTTGATGAACGCCGCGTCATCCCACTGGGTGCAGTCGTCCCGCAGAGAGCCCCGCCAGATGGTCATATCCTGCTCGAAAGCGTTGAAGTCGCCCACCACGGCGGTGTCGGACACCTTCACGCTGAACGCCCGGCGGTCCCAGTACACCACGCCCTCCTTCAGGTCGCCCAGGATCATGGGGATCTTGCCGTCCTTGGTGGGGATGGTGCCGTTGTCGTAGGTCTTAACGGGCAGCACGTGGGGACCCACGCACAGCCGGAGCTGCTGAGAGTCGGCGGGGTTGGGGGTGAGCAGATACCGCCCGTTGCCATCCTTCAGCGTACCCAGCCACAGCAGGCCGTCGTCGTTGGTGATGAGCTTGGAGGTGGCCCGGAAAGTGGAGCCCAGCCCCACCCAGGCGGTCAGGATGCCGTCCAGGTCCTTCAGATCCTTAGCGGTCTTGGCCTGAATCACCGCCAGGATCTCGTTGTTGGCCGTCACCCGGGCCTCGTCGGCCAGCCACTCCTCCACAATAGCGGCGATGTTGTTGTCGCTGTCCGCCAGGAGCTCGTTGGTGACGGGCAGGTAGCCGCCCCGCTTCTCGATCTTATACTCCAGCACGGCGAATTGGGGCGTAGCCGTTTTGCCGAACTTGGCCGCCTCCGCCACCGTGGCAAAGCCCTGGTGCTGGCCCCGCTTCTTGATGGTCCGCCGTCCGCTCTTGGTGGTGACGCTCACCACCCGCACCTCCCCCAGCAGGCTCTCTTTGGCCTCCCGCAGGGAGATGATCTTGGTGACAATGTCCTCCGGCACGGTATACCCCCCGTCCTGGTCGCTGTCCTCCCGCATGTGGCCGGTGAGGACGGTATCCGCCTTGGCTACCTGAAAGCCGTTCCGGGCCGCCGCCGCGAAGGACTTCACCGCCTGAGCATAGCCGTCCTCCTCTTCGCCCTCCTGGCCGGGGGCGTACACCTTGGAGATCGGGCCGCCGCCCGCCTCGCTGAACTGGGTTTCCAAATCCAGCTGCTTTTCCACGGCCTCGATCTCCACGTTCAAGGAGTCGATCTCAGCCATCAGAGCCTTGTGGCCCTCCAAGTCCTTCTTGGCCAGCAGCTCCTTGCCCTGGGCTACCTTTTCCGCCCGTTTGTGCTTCAGCTCCAGCAGTTCCTGATACGTCATACAAACTTCCCTCCATATCGTTTTTCTTCCAGCTCCTGGGCCGCCTGGGCCAGCAGGATATCATCATCAGGGGCCTCCGCCCCCTGGGGCTCCTGCGCCTCCGGCGCTTCCGCGCCGCCGTACCGCTTGGTTTTAACCACGCCTGCCCCGGGCTGGGCCGGGACTGCCACCAAAGACACCTCATAGGCGTCCTTGGCCCCGTCCAGCTCCATCACGCACAGCTGGCCGTCGTACTCCCGGCCAGGAATGTGGGGGCAGCAGGTTTTGGTCTGGTCCGCGCCGCACACCGAACACACGGCCCTCCGCACCGCGCAGCCCACGCTGCACTCCCGCAGTATCCCCGCCTCGATGGCGGTAATGATACCTGCGGTCTGCTCCGTCCGGGGCATATAGCACCGCAGGATCAGCCGCTTGATCCCGCCAGAGTCCTCCACCCCGGCGGCGTACACCCGGGCCGTCTGGCTCCCAGCCCGCCAGGTGTGGTCCATCAGCACGCTCTTGCCCACAAACAGGCCAGCCAGCCCCTCCAGGGTCTCGCTGGTGAACCGCTCATAATCCCGGTCCACCTGGTCGTCGCAAGCGGCCAGCCGGAAGGTAAACACCTCATCCGCCGCCAGCGGCCGCAGTGTCTGCATGTTGATGAGCGCCAGCTCTGCGTCTCCCGCCTCTTGCTTGACCACCGTGGCGGATTTCAAGATTCTATCCATCTCCGTCTTCATCTCCTTCCTGCGGGGCGCCGCCCGCTCTTCCCATAGCCCGGAGCACGCTCAGCTCCGCCCACTGGGCCAAGGGGCCGTAGTTCCAGCTGGCGTAGTAGGAATCGCCGCCGGGAATGGCCCCCAGGTCCTCCAGCGCCCGGATCTCATTGGGGCACATTGCAGACACGTTCCGCATTGATGTGTACAACGCCGCCTGGGCGGCGGTATCCCCCCGCAGGAACACCTTCAGCTCCCGCTTTATCCGTAGGCCCCGGTCCCGTTCCCCGGGCAGGAGCAGTTTGTAACTGTCCTCCTGCCCCCACTGGGTCTCATAGCCCAGCAGGGTATAGTTGACGTACTCAATGCCGTTCTGCTCGTTGCTCTCAAAGCTCTGTTTGCCCGCAAAGGCCAGGTGGAGGGGTACGCCAAAGAACCGGCACACGTCTGCCACCCGCACCTCATTGCTCTCCACAAACTGGGCGTCAGTGTTGTTCATGGAGATGGGCTGATACTTCAAGCCCAAGTCAAGCACAGCCAGCCGCATGGCGTTTGCCGGGCCCCGGTGGACCGTTTCCCAGGACCGGCGCAGCTGCTCTTTGGGGTCCACTTTTTTTACCGTCCCGTCCTCCTGGACCACGTCGATAGGGCCGCCCAAGTCGGACTCAGTGGTGAGAACGCCGGAGGGCTGGCCGCCGCTGCGCCAGGTGCTGTTTTCATACTCCTGGGCGGCCTGGGCCGTGCTCAAAGTAAGAGCCGCCCGGCGCAGTACGCTGATCCCCCGGATGCCGTCCTCACTGTACGCCTTGTAATGCAGCAGCTCCTCTGGCCGCAAGTCGTACATCGCCCCGGCCCTGGGGTGGGAGAAACGGTACCACAGGTGGCCGCCCGCATCGGTCCAGGGTTCCACATGGTCAGGCGGCAGAGGAATCAGCTCCCGGGGATAGCCGGTGGCCCGGTCCCGGAAGATCCAGGCGTAGGCGTTCCCCCGCAAAAGCTGATTACACAGCATCAGCTTACTGTAGTCGAAGGAGCTCATGGCCTCGTTGGCCCGGCCCCACAGTACCCGGGCCAGGCGGTGGCGGGCCAGCCGCTCCTTGGTCCCCTCGTTCATGATGTACACCGGCAGCACCGCCATGGAGTTGGACAGCAGCTCCACGCACCGGTTCACGGTGGAAATCTTCATCGCGCGGTCCCGGCTCATGGACACTGAGTCCTCTCCCCATCCCAACCAGCCGTTGGAGTTTTCCAAGGTCAGCACAACCGGGGGCGCTCCAACGGATTTCCGGGGTCCGGCCCGGCTTTGACCCGCCCGGACCAATCCCGCCCGCAGGCTCATTTTTCATCCCCTCCCCACATGGACAGCACCGCCCCGGCGATGGACAGGACGCCTCCGGCAATCAGCCCAGCGGGCAGGTAGATCAGCCCGCACCCCACTGACACGGCGGCGGCTCCGCCCAGCAGGACCAGCTCGCCCAGGTGAGTCGCCAAGCCTTTGACTAATTTTTTCATAGCAGCCTCCCGTTATAAATGATAATCTCTGGTCCGCATGGCCTGGGCCAGGTCTGGCTTGGCATCGCGCTTCACCAGCACCCGGGCCAAGGTGTTCATCACCGCCGCCACGGGGTCGATGCGCTCGGTGTCGTCCTTGTGCTTCTTGGACAGCTTGATGTCCCCGTAGTTGTTTTGGACCTCGATGGCGTTGCCCAGGCACCACATCAGCAGCGGAGACTCCTCCAGCACGATCTTTCCCTGGAGCAGCAGCTCCCGGAAGCCCTTCACCGCCAGGTTCTGTCCGG
>CATLFX010000043.1 GCA_949935795.1 uncultured Oscillospiraceae bacterium | reverse complement strand
TTTTAAATGATTTTTTAGCCCGCAGCTCTATCCGAGACGGACACAGCCGTCCTTCTACGCCTGCACGTCCACCTGGGGCATGGACACGGGCGCTGTCACCGCCGCCGCCGTCTCCACCGCGGCGGCGTACTCTTGCGCGGCGGCGTCCGCCGACTTGATGGCGGCGGAGCCCAGCTGTTCCGCCTGGGCCCTCAGCTCCATCTTGGTGGCGGTGAGCTGGTCGGCCTGGCGGTTGGCGATCTCTGTCTCCCGGAAGTATCCCGACTCCCGGATGGCCCGCATGGACTGACTGCGCCGCAGCTCCTGCTTGATGCGCTGCTCCTCCCGGCGCCGGTTCTCCCGGGCCATCCGCTTCTGCCGGGCCCGGGCCAGCTGTTCCCGGTTGATCTCCATCTTCTTTTTCCCCGCCCGGCTCACCGCCTTTTTCAGCTGACCCACGGCGGCGCGGATCTGGTCGGCGTGGTCTGGGTCGGATCTCTGGGCCGCCTCCAGCTGGGCGATGCGGCGGCGTGCGTACCCCGCGGCGGAGCTGACCTGGGACTGGGTTTTGGCCCGGCTGAGGCGGGCGTAGGCCTCCAGGGGGGCGTCGCCGTACCGGGGGGTAACCTTGGCCAGCTTGAACTTCTCCCGCTGAGCGTCCGCCTTCTCCCTGGCGTCCTGAATCATCTCAGTGAGGGAGGTACGGCTCTCCTCCTGTTTTTTCAAGGATTGGGCCAGCAGGTCGTACTGGCTCTCTTCGTCCTGTTCCTCGCGGCCCACGGCGGAAATTGGCTGAATCCCCATGTCATGCCCCCCTCTCCAACGCTTCTACCTAATATATCGGCCAAACAGGGGAAAAATGAAGGGGCAGAGATCAATTTTTCCCAGGCCGGCCCGCCATCGGCGGGACGGCAAGCCCGCCGCCCCGCGGGGGCACCGCTCGCAGGGGAAGGGGCTGGAGAACCACGGATTCCACCCCGGCGCGTAGTGATGGATTTGCAGGTACTTGGTAGAATCGCACAGGGCACAGCGGTATCCGTCCCGCTTGTAGATGGCCTTTCTTCCTTCTTTGCTGATGTTGGCGCTTACCATGTCCGCCACTCCCTTTTGCCGCTCCCTGGCGGGTGTGCGCCTGGATTGAGCCTCGGGCACCCGGTGTGACAGCTCGTTTCCGCACATGGTACAGGGCCCAGGGAGCGGAACCCTGGGCCCTGCGCTTCGCTTGTCATTGGAGGCTACGCCGTTAGGCGTATGCCCCAGGGTGCTCACCAGAAGATGGCTCTCACATAGGGGTGCTTCATCAGCGGGGACAGCAGACGGTTCAGCTCCCGTTCGGGGAATGGCAGGCGGTCCAGGGAGAGCTCAATGGTCAGAACGCCGCCGCTGCGCTCGTATTTGCAGGAGCGGGGCTCCATTCCCAGCTGGTCCAGCTCCGTCATCACTACGGTCAACGCTTCGGGCCGGTCGTCGATCTGAATCTGGAGCACTCCGGCGGCGGTGCCCAGCACGTCGTGGTCTCGGTGGAGGGCGGCCTGAACCACCACCAGAAACACCGTGCCCACGGCGCTGACGGGGTACATGCCCGCCCCCGTGGTCATGCCGATGCCCACCGTAGCCCACAGGCCGGCGGCAGTGGACAGACCGGTGACCCCTCTCCGGCGGACAAAGATGGTGCCCGCCCCCAAAAAGCCGATGGCCGTGACCAGCCCGCTGGCGATACGGCCCGGGTCCTGCTTCACCGCCTCGTAGCCCATCATGTCAAAGAAGCCGTATTTGGATACCAGCATCATCATGCAGGAGGCGAAGGCGACAATGAGGTGGGTGCGGATACCCGCCCCTTTCAGCCGGATCTCCCGCTCCAGGCCAATGATGCCGCCGAACAGGGCGGCCAGTGCCAGCCGCAATAACAGTTCCCAGGTGCTGGGCCCCATACCGTCTGCCTCCTCCCGTCTCGAACCCCTCCCGGCGCCGCGCCGGGGGCCGGACCTCCCCGGTCATTCGGGGTTCATCTCCAAATACTTTTGATCTATATGGCTGTCCACCTGCATGGCCAGCTCCATAGCGTCGTTGCAGCCCATCTTCCTGTTTCGGTTGTTCATGGCGGCCACCTCGATGACCACCGCCAAATTCCGCCCCGGCCGCACCGGGATGGTGATGGTGGGCACCCGGGTATCCAGCAGGGTGGTGAAGTGCACATCCGCCCCCAGCCGGTCGTACAGCTTGCCGTCCTTCCAATTCTCCAGCTCAATGACCATGTCAATGGAGCTGTCGAATTTGACGGCGGACATGCCGAACAGCCGCCGCACGTCCACCACCCCAATGCCCCGCAGCTCAATGTAGTAGCGGATCAGCTCCGGCGCGGTGCCGATGAGCCCCCCGCTGGGGTTCCGGCGGATCTCAATGGCGTCGTCGGCGATGAGGCGGTGGCCCCGCTTCACCAGCTCAATGGCGGTCTCGCTCTTGCCGATGCCCGACTCCCCCGCCAGCATGACTCCTTCGCCGTACACCTCCACCAGCACGCCGTGGCGGGTGATGGAGGGGGACAGGGCCGTGCGCAGGTAGGCGATCATGGTGCTCATAATGCTGGAGGTGTTCTCCTGGGTACCCAAAATGGCCTGGTCGTGGCGCTTCGCCATCTCCATACACTCCGGGTAGGGCTTCAGCCCGCGGGCGAAGATCACCGCCGGGGTGTGATAGGAAAACAGGGTGTCGAACACCGCCTCCCGCTTTTCCGGCGAAATCCCCTCCAGATAGGATATCTCCACCAGGCCCAGCAGCTGCATCCGCTCCCGGTCAAAGTAGTCGAAAAATCCAGTGAGCTGGAGGCCGGGACGGTTCACGTCGTCAATGGTGATGAGTTTCTCCCGGTAGCCCTCCGGGCCGTACAGCACATTCAGGTGAAAGTTGTCGATGATGGTGCCCAGCTTGATGCCAGTTTTCCCCGCCACTCCGGTCACGCTCCTTATCGTAATGATGTCCGTGTTCTATCTTACCACATTCTGTCTCCGAAAAAAATAGCAAATCCAGCAAATTCACACTTGATTTTTCCCCGCCTCTATGGTAGCATAATGTAGTTATCGTTTGAACCAATTCCAACCAGCGAGGAGGTTAGTCAATATGGCCAAATGCGAGTTCTGCGGCAAAGGCGTGAACTTCGGCATCCAGGTGTCCCACTCCCACCGCCGCTCCAACCGCCCCTGGAAGCCCAATGTGAAGCGCGTCAAGGCTGTGGTGGACGGCGCGCCCAAGCACGTCTATGTGTGCACCCGCTGCCTCCGCTCCGGCAAGGTCACCCGCGCCGTGTGATTCCATAGGGAAGCAAATCAGGCCCCGCGCAGTGCGCGGGGCCTGATTTTTTTACTGCTCGCCGGGTTCTTCGCTCTCCGGCTCAGTCCCGGGGGCAGGTTCGGCCTCCTTTTCCGCAGGCGCGGGCTCCGCCGGGACGTTCTCTCCCGCCCCGGCCTTTTTCGACTGGCTCCCCTTGTGGAAGGCGAACTTGGACTCGGTGCCCTTCACCAAGCGCGCCATGTTGCCCCGGTGCCCCCACAGCAGCAGCCCGCCCATGACGGCGGCCAGCAGCAGGATCAACGGGTCCTGGTACACAATCCAGGAGGCCGCGATGAAGGACGCCCCGCCCCAGCAGGACCCCAGGGACACATACCGGGTGGCGGCCACCAGCACGATGAACCCCGCCCACACCGTCACGGGAATAATCCAGCTGGGGAATACGCCGTCCCCGCCGATGCCGATCATGATGGCCACGGCGCTGCCGGACAGCACCCCCTTGCCCCCCCGGAACTGGAAGGTGCAGGGGAACATGTGGCCGATCATACAGAAGGCGCCCGCCCAGTACTTGGACAGGGTGACCAACTCCGGCGAGATATGCCCGGCGATGAACATGGCAAACAGCACCGCCAGCACTGCCTTGAGTGCGTCGCTGAGGATGACCGCAAAGGTCAGCGGCCCGCCAAAGGTCCGGTAGAAGTTGGTCAGCCCGGCGTTTCCGCTGCCGTGGTCCCGGATGTCGTCCCGCAGGATGTAGCGGGATACCACCACGGCTCCGTTGAAGCATCCCAGGAAATAGGCCACCACAGCCACGCCGATGGCCGCCACCGCCAGCCAGCCGGTGCTGACGCCTGCCGCTTCCAGCATACGAGAATTCAGCATGTTCAATCCTCCTTATCTCCCTTTTGACGGATGGTGATGCGCACCGGGGTCCCGGTGAGGCCGAAGGTGGCCCGGATCTGGTTCTCCAGGTAGCGCTGGTAGGAAAAGTGGAACAGCTTGGCGTCGTTGCAGAAAATGACGAAATGGGGGGGCTTCACCCCGATCTGGGTCATATAGTAGATTTTCAGCCGCTTGCCCTTGTCCGTGGGGGGCTGCACCCTGGCCTGGGCGTCGTTGAGCACCTGGTTGAGCACCCCGGTGGGAATACGCATGGCGGCCTGGTTCACCACGTTGTCGATGAGGCCGAACAGCCTGTCCACCCGCTGGCCGGTGAGGGCGGAGATGAACAGCACCGGGGCGTAGGTCATATAGCTCAAATCCCGCCGCACGTCCTCCTCCATGCGCTGCATGGTCTTGCCGTCCTTCTCGATGGCGTCCCACTTGTTCACCACAATGACGCAGGCCTTGCCCGCCTCGTGGGCCAGTCCGGCCACCTTGGTGTCCTGCTCGGTGACCCCCTCCTGGGCGTCGATCATGATGACGCACACATCGCTGCGCTCGATGGCCATGGTAGCCCGGAGGACCGAGAATTTTTCCACCCGGTCGTCTACCTTGGACTTTTTGCGCATTCCGGCGGTGTCGATGATGAGGTACTTCTGCCCATCCTTCTCCAGGTAGCTGTCCACCGCGTCCCGGGTGGTGCCCGCCACATCGGATACGATCACCCGCTCCTGGCCCAGGATGCGGTTCACCAGGGAGGACTTTCCCACATTGGGCTTGCCGATGATGGCCACTTTGACCACGTCGTCCTCTTCCTCCTCCTGGTCCTCCGGGGGGAAGAACGCAAAGCAGGCGTCCAGCAGGTCGCCGGTGCCGTGGCCGTGGACGGCGGAGACAGGCATGGGATCTCCCAGCCCCAAATTGTAAAATTCGTACATATCCGGGTCGGTGTGGCCGGTGGAATCCATCTTGTTCACCGCCAGCACCACCGGCTTCCGGGAGCGCTGGAGCATCCCGGCCACCTCCTGGTCGGCGGCGGTCATGCCGGTGCGGATGTCGCACACAAACACGATGACGGTGGCGGCGGCAATGGCGATCTCCGCCTGCTCCCGCATGAAGGACAGGATCTGGTCGTCCGTCCCCGGCTCGATGCCGCCGGTGTCCACCAGGTCAAAGGTACGGCCCCGCCACTCCGCCTGGGCGTACAGCCGGTCCCGGGTGACGCCGGGGGTGTCCTCCACGATGGACAGGCGTTTTCCGGTCAGCTTATTGAACAGCATGGATTTGCCCACGTTGGGGCGGCCCACAATGGCCACCAGGGGCTTTGCCATGGATATCCCTCCTAACTATCAGACAGGCTTTATCAATTTCTGGAAGCCCGGCGCGTATGGAACGGCACTCCGGGCAATATTTTACACATTATAGGGTAGTATACCAAATCCGTCAAAAAAAAGATAGGGGAAAAATCAAAATTTTTGGGGCAAAAGTGACAAAAAACCTTTGGTGCTCGGCGGGCCGCTTATCCGGGCCGACTGTGCCCGCAAAGGGAAGGACCTGCCCTCCGCGCTGTGCGGACGGCAGGCCCATATGAACCTCTGAAACGGTTTTCTTCGCGTTTGTATGGCACATCCAACTGTCCGCCCCCTTATGCCGCTCAGTCCTCCCAGTTGTGCCAGACGTTCTGCACGTCGTCGTTGTCCTCCAGCATGTCGATGATCTTCTCCATGTTTTCATTCATCATTTACAGTATTTTTCGCCATTTTTTCTAACTTTTTCTTCCCTGTTCTCAGTTCTCAATTTGGCAATGTATGTCATAACTGAGAATTGCATAAAAAGCATAACTCACTCCCCCAAAAAGTCAAGGGGCATCTTTTTTTGCTCTCAACTTCTTTTTCAATCCCGGCTCTAAAAACTGTCCGGCTGCTCCACACATTATATATGTACTCTAAATGAGCAAATACACAAAATAAACAAAGGCTCCCTCAAAAGTGGTAAGATGGGGGATGAAGCAAAGGTATCGGAGAAGCAGCAGGAGGGATTCCGTGTCGTTTCACAACAGGCGGTGGAGAGCGGTGCACCAGTTTACCTCAGCATAGATGATACCGTAGTGGAGAAAAAGAAGCCCTCCTCAAAAGCGAAACGGCCCATGGAGGGGACCGGCTGGCACTACTCCCATCTGAAGGGGCCGCAGGTCTTTGGGTATCAAATATCCGGCGCTCATATCAGCACTGGAAATACCGCGCTTTGTTACGAACTGCGCCGTTGCTGCCCGGAAAGCGGCGCTAAAATCGACATGGCGGTCCAGCTTCTTGATGCTCTGCCGGAAACCGGGGCTCCCGTCATCGCCCTGATGGACAGCTGGTATACCTGTCAACGGCTGTGGGATAAGGTCGTGGAAAAAGGGATCACCATGATCGGAGCGCTGAAATCCAACCGCATTCTTTATCCCGATGGAAAACGCTGCCCCGCAAGCGAGTATGCCCTCAGTCTCCCAAACGGCCAATACCACCTGGTGAAAGTGGGCGGCCACGAGTACTGGGTCCACCGCTACGAGGGTGCCCTCAATGGAATCGGCCATGCGGCAGTCCTGCTCTCCTACCCCAAAAACGCGTTCGGAAAAGGGCAGGCCCTGCGGCTGTTTCTCTGCTCGGATTCAAGTTTTTCTGATGAGGAGATTTTGTCCTATTACACCCGCCGCTGGAAAATCGAGGTCATGTTCAAGCAGCATAAAATGTACTTGGGCCTTAAATCCTTTATGGTCCGCTCCGCCAAGGCCATTGACCGTATGCTGGTTATCTTTCCCTTCGTCCATTTCTTTTTCCTCTCCCTGTCCGCTTTTCGCGGCTCCCTCTCCGCTGGCATTCATCTCTTTAGAGACTTTTTGTGCACTTTTTGAATTTGCTCATTTAGAGCAATCAAGAAAAACTTCTTATGATCCCAGCTGGCCCGTACAAAAACTCCGTTGCACTTTTTCCCCTTCTGTGGTACATTATACCGGGCGGACGAACAAACGACAGGAGGACAGACCATGGATCACTTTGACGAGATCTATCTGGAAGACTGCCCCTGCTGCGGCAGCGTGGGGAGCATCGAGGAGGAGGGCGGCTGGTGTCTGTATGTTCAGTGCGGATACTGCGGTGCCCATACGGCGGAGCTCTCCTACAAAGACGAGGCCGAGCGGCAGGATGCCGCCCGGAGAGCGGCGGCAAACTGGAATCTCAGGAAGGTCATATACCCTGGCCCCGGGGAGTGACGCATGGGGCAAAACAGAGGGCCGGAGCGTTTGCTCCGGCCCTCTGTTTTGCCCAAATTGGTGGTCACAGCACTTTTTCCACGCTGAACATGGACTCCAGCACGATAAAATTGGTACGGAAAAGGTGGTTCAGATTCCAGAAGCTGACGCCGGCAAGGCCGTATTCGTTCACCAGGGCGTATTTGGCCCGGAGGCTGCGGGCGTCCTCAAACCAGACCTCGTGCTGTCTGCCGTCCCCGTCGTAGTAGCGGAAGAAGGGGGACTGCGCGGTTTGGTCGAACTGGATGCTCACGCCCACCCGCCCGGCCAGCGCGGCGGCTTCCACGTTGGTGAGAGAGCGTGCCGCCGTGCCCTGCACGAAGGGCAGCGTCCAGTCATAGCCGTAGTTGGGTATCCCCATGAGGATGTGTTCCGCCGGTATGGCCTGCACAGCGTAGTCCAGCACCCGGCGCACCATGTTGAGGGGCGCAACCGCCATGGCCGGTCCGTATGTATAGCCCCATTCATAGGTCATGAGGACGACATAGTCCACGGTCTGGCCGTGGGCGGCGTAGTCATGGGCGGAGTACAGAAGCCCCTGCTGGTCCTCCGAGAGCTTAGGGGCCAGCGCGGTCACCACAATGTAACCCAACTGGTGCATCCGCTCTGTCAGGCGGCGCAGGAACTGGTTGTAGCTCTCCCGGTCGAACTGGTAGACATACTCAAAGTCCACATTCACGCCGTACCAGCCGCCCTGCCCCAGCAATGCCTCCACGTTTTCCAAAAATGCGTCCTGCACTGCCTGGTCGGTCAGGATGGCGTGGGCGATCTGGCTGGAGAACCCTCCCGCTTCCAGCAGGTTGGTGAGAGTCAGAAGATTTGCCGTTCGGTATCCGCCGGAGAGCGTGGTATCCAACTTGAAGGTGGGCGTCAGGTTTCCCAACATATCGGAGCGGTAAGAAAAGGGCGAGAGGAATGTTAGGTAGGGGAGCGTCGCGTTCAGAGTGCTGTCCGCGGCGTCGGTCACGTAGCCGTTGACGGCGATTTCCCGCATTTCCCGGCCATCGGCCGGAATGGCCACCGTCTGTCCGGGGTAAATACGGTTGGGGTCGGCGATCTGGGGATTTGCCGCGATGAGGCGCGGAAGGCTTACACCGTGCCTGCGCGCGATGGAATACAGGGTATCGCCGCGGCTCACGGTGCGGCGGGCCTCATTGGTCGGGATCACAAGCGCCTGGCCCACGGAAAGTACATCGGGGTCTTGCAGCTGATTGGCAAAGATGATGTCATCCGCCGGTGTGGAATACCGGCGGGCGATTTGATAGACGGTGTCGCCGCTTTTTACAACGTATATTTCCAAGGTGTTCATCCTCCTGTTATGCCTGCCCGGCTATCCCATCCTATTCCCGGCATTGGCAAAAGGAGGCTTGTTCCATGGCCGCCTCTTTGCGTACTGCTTCGTATCAAAAATTTTCAGGCCCCTGCCGGTATGTTTCCCGGCAGGGGCCTTGTCTGGGTGGGGAAATTTGAGGCTTGCGCCTGTTCTCCGCACGATCGGGGCTTCGGCGGCATTCTTTATTCCGTGGTGTAGTTGTCGAAATACCCCTGGATAAGGACCACCGGGGTGCCCTTGTCGCCGGAGCCCGAGGTCAGATCACACAGGGAACCGATCAGGTCGGTGAGGCGGCGTGGGGTGGTGCCCTCCGACACCATCTGTCCCACCAGGTCCCCGTCCTTCTTGTGAATGCGGTCCTTGATGGCCTCCGCCAGCGCCTTGCCGGACAGGTGGGCGAAGTCGTTGTCGGCCAGATATTTCAGCTTCAGCTCGTTGGGCGTGCCCTCCAGCCCGGCGGTGTAGGCGGGGGAAACCACCGGGTCGGCCAGCTCCCAGATCTTGCCCACCGGGTCCTTGAAAGCGCCGTCGCCGTAGACCATGACCTCCACGTGCCTGCCGGTTTTCTCCAGCAGCTTCTTCTGGATGGCCTCCACCAGCCCCTGGCAGTCCCGGGGAAACAGCTTCACCTGCTCCTCGGTGGACTTGTTGGAGCCCAGCAGGCCGTAGTTCTCGTTATATCCGCTGCCGTTGACGGGGGCGTTCAGGATCTCGTCCAGGCCGAACACCTTTTCCGCACCGGCGGCTTTCAGCAGCCGCTTGGTGCGCCGGCGGGTGTGGATGTCGCAGCACAGCACGTTCCTCGTGTAGGGCAGGACCGCCCGGGGATCGTTGGCGAAGATGATCTCCGCCTCCGCCCCGCAGGCCTCGATGAGCTCCTGATAATAGGCCACGTAATCCACGCCGGTGAAGGGGTGCTTTTCATAGCCGAACAGCTCCCGGTAGCGCTCCAGGGTGAGCACGTCCTTGTAGGGGTCCACCCCCTTTTCGTCCACGGTGTCCAGGCTGACAAGGTGGTTGCCCACCTCGTCGGAGGGGTAGCTGAGCATGAGGACGATTTTTTTCGCCCCCTTGGCAATGCCCCGCAGGCAGATAGCAAAACGGTTTCGGCTGAGGATGGGGAAGATCACGCCCACCGTCTCCCCGCCCAGCTTGGCCCGGACGTCGGCGGCGATCTCGTCCACGGTGGCATAGTTGCCCTGAGCCCGGGCCACGATGGCCTCGGTCATGGCCACAATGTCCCGGTCGCGGAGGGCAAAGCCGTCCGAGGCGGCGGCCTCCAGCAGGGAAGCGGTCACGATCTCCACCAGATCGTCCCCACTGCGGATGATGGGGGTGCGGATGCCCCGGGATACGGTACCGACCATACGGCTCATAAAGGAACACTCCTCATTTTGATATGTGATATAGTTTATGTGGGAGAAACTCCAACAATTTTATATGATATCACGATTCCGGCCGGTTGTAAATATAATTTTAGGCCGCCATTACTATTGGGGTGCACAGAGCAAGCAATGATTGGCTTGTGACGTGCAAGCTAATTTTTTATGCCCATAGGAGGTGAACGACAGCACAATTTGCAGGGAGATACAGCGCGCCGGAATGATTCACCGTAGGGTGGAGAATATCTGAAATGTTGTTCAGGGAGCGCGTCGCGGCCCTGATTTGACGCGATAAAAAATTTTTGTATTTTTTCGTATTTGCGATTGACATTTTCGTGTGATATACTCCATGTAAAAAGTAAGTTCTGATTGCATCACAGGTATCTCCAAACCTACCGGTCAAGTGGTGCACACTAAACGGATACACTTAGATTGATCTGCAAATCTTACCATACGAGGAGTGTTACGATGAAATATGCGCTGATTACCGGAGGTTCCCGCGGCATCGGCGCCGCCGCCGCCCGGCTGTTTGCCCGCCGGGGCTGGGGCGTAGCCGTGGGTTATGGCGGCAACGAAGCCCGGGCCCGGGCCCTGGTTCAGGAGCTGTCTCAGCAGGGCGTCCCCGCCCTGTGCGTCCAGGCCGACGTGTCCGACGCTGGGCAGGTCCGGCGCATGGTTGACAATGTGTTAGAAAATTTTTGTCAACTTGACATTTTGGTGTGTTCCGCGGGGATATCTCATGTGGGCCTCATCAGTCAAATTGACGAGGCCCAGTGGCGGAACTTATTTGCCGTCAATGTGGATGGCGTCCACCACTGCTGCCGCGCTGTCCTGCCCCACATGCTGGAGCGCAAATCCGGTTCCATCGTCACCGTGTCCTCTATGTGGGGGCAGGTAGGAGCCTCCTGCGAAGCGGCCTACTCCGCTACAAAAGGGGCGGTCATCGCCTATACGAAGGCCTTGG
This sequence comes from uncultured Oscillospiraceae bacterium, assembly GCA_949935795.1. Lineage (GTDB taxonomy): Bacteria > Bacillota > Clostridia > Oscillospirales > Oscillospiraceae > Enterenecus. The sequence goes on along the minus strand of CATLFX010000043.1, from coordinate 6,990 downwards.
CTAAGGAGCTTGGCCCTTCCAACATCCGGGTAAATTGTGTCGCCCCCGGCGTCATTGACACGGAAATGAACGCCCGCCTGTCGCCGGAGGACCTGGCCGCCCTGGCGGAGGAGACCCCCCTGTGCCGCATCGGCACTCCAGAAGAGGCCGCCGCCGCCATCGCATTTTTAGCCTCCGATGAGGCGTCCTTCCTCACGGGGCAGGTGGTGTCTCCCAACGGCGGGCTGGTGACCTGAGTACAAATATCCGTCACAATATCATATAACGGCTTTTCTCTCTCTGTGCTCCTTGTCAGTTTTTACAGTTGACAACTCAAAATCTCAAGTATATAATTGTCAACAATCTGGGGGGCGCAATCGTGCCCCCTTCGATATTAAAGGAGACCGTGCGCATATCACATAGTCAGGAGGAAACCAGAATGAAGAAGAAGAACCTTGCGGCTCTGCTCATGGCGGGCGCCATGTGCTTCAGCCTGCTGGCCGGCTGCTCCAGCAGCGGCGGCCAGAACAGCACCGCCCCCTCTGAGGCGGGTACCCAGGAGAGCAAACCCGCCGGTGACAACCAGGGCAGCGACGTCGTCACCATCAAGGTTGGCGGCATCGGCCCCACCACCGGCAACAACGCCCAGTACGGCACCGCCACCGAGTGGGGCGCGGAGATCGCGGTGGATGAGATCAACGCCCAGAACGGCCCCATTCGCCTGGAGCTCCAGTATGAGGACGACACCGGCGTGGCCGACACCGCCGTGTCCGCTTACAACTCCCTGAAGGACTGGGGCGCTCAGGTGATCTACGGCTGCACCACCACCGCTCCCTGCGTGGCCGTGGCCGCCGAGACGTTCGCCGACCGCTACTTCCAGCTCACCCCCTCCGCCTCTTCCCCCGACGTCACCGCCAACAAGGACAACGCCTTCCAGATGTGCTTTACCGACCCCGGTCAGGGCACTGCCGCCGCTGAGTACCTGAAGAGCAGCGGCCTGGGCACCAAGATCGGCGTCATCTACAACAACGGCGACGCCTATTCCACCGGTATTGCCGACGCTTTCATCGCCCATGCCAAGGAGATCGGCCTGGAAGTGGTGGCCACCTCCACCTATCCCGAGGACACCACCACCGACTACACCGTCCAGCTCAACGCCTGTAAGGACGCCGGCGCCGACCTGGTGTTCCTGCCCATCTACTATACCCCCGCCTCCCTGATCCTGGCCCAGGCCAAGCAGATGAACTACGCCCCCATCTTCTTTGGCGGCGACGGCATGGACGGCATGCTGGACATGGACGGCTTTGACAAGTCCCTGGCCGAGGGCCTGCTGCTGATGACCCCCTTCAATGCCTCCGGCACCGACGAGCGCACCAAGACCTTCGTGGAGACCTATCAGGCGGCCCACGGCATCCTGCCCAACCAGTTCGCCGCCGACGGCTATGACTGCATGTACGCCATCTACGAGGCCTGCTGCCAGATCGACGGCATCGACGGCATGGACCACGCCCAGCTGTGCGACGCCCTGATCGCCCTGTTCACCGGCGGCGACTTCTCCGTGGACGGCCTGACCGGCACCGGCATGAAGTGGCTCACCACCGGCGAGATCTCCAAGGCCCCTGTGGTGGTCAAGGTTGAGAACGGCGGATACGTCACCCAGTAATTTACGTTTTCTTGCATAAAGAAAACGTAAGCAAAAGAGCTTTAGTTCGCTGACCTGCCGGGCATAAACTGATCAATTTCTGCCCGGCAACGGACGGAGATGAGTATTTAGTTGCCCGCGGCCGCGGCGAGGAGGTTTCCCCGCCGCGGCTGTGTCGTACCTGTGATTTTTAGTTGAGAAATAGAGAGGTGAGTGTATGTCGTTTTTGAACAACGTGATCACCGGCGTCAGCCTGGGGAGCATCTACGCCATCATCGCCCTGGGCTACACCATGGTGTACGGCATCGCCAAAATGCTGAACTTCGCCCACGGCGACATCATCATGGTGGGCGCTTACATGTGCTTCTTTGCCATGGGCAGCTTCAGCCTGCCCCCGGCGGCGGGTGTTTTGCTGGCGGTGGTGGTGTGCACGGTGCTGGGCATCGTCATTGAGCGGCTGGCCTACAAGCCCCTGCGCTCCGCCCCCTCCCTGGCGGTGCTCATCACCGCCATCGGCGTCAGCTACCTGCTCCAAAACAGCGCCCAGCTCCTCTGGGGCGCGGACACCAAGACCTTCCGCCCCCTGGTGGAGGGCAGCCTGGTGCTGGTTCCCGACCAGCTGTCCATCTCCTATGTGGCTGTTCTGTCCATCGCCTGCTGTGTGGTGGTGATGATCGCCCTGACCCTGTTCACCGGCCAGACCAAGATGGGCAAGGCCATGCGGGCCTGCTCCGAGGACAAGGCCGCCGCCCAGCTCATGGGCATCGACGTGAACGCCACCATCTCCATGACCTTCGCCATCGGCTCCGCCCTGGCCGCCGTGGCCGGAGTGCTGATGTGCTCCGCCTACCCGGTGCTGTCCCCCACCACCGGCTCTATGCCCGGCATCCGGGCCTTTACCGCCGCTGTGTTCGGCGGTATTGGCTCCGTCCCCGGGGCGCTGCTGGGCGGCATCCTGCTGGGCGTCATTGAGACCTTCGCCAAGGCGTACATCTCCACCGCCCTGTCCGACGCGGTGGTATTCGCGGTGCTCATCATCGTGCTGCTGGTGAAGCCCGCCGGGCTCATGGGCAAGTATGTGCCCGAGAAAGTGTGAGGGCGCCATGAAGAAGATCAACAAAAAATCCCTCAACGGGTTCATCAACTATGGTATCGTCATCGCCGCATTCGCCGTCATTCAGGTCCTGCTGGGCATGGGCAGGCTGTCCAACTCCCTCCAGAGCCTGCTGGTGCCCGCCTGCTGCTACATCGTCATGGCGGTGTCCCTGAACCTGACGGTGGGCATTTTGGGCGAGTTGTCCCTGGGCCACGCCGGGTTTATGAGCCTGGGGGCGTTCTCCGGGATCACCGTCTCCATCCTGCTGCAAAACGCCCTCCCCATGGCGTCCGCCCGTCTGGCCGTGTCCATGGCGGTGGGCGCGGTGGCGGGCGCGCTGGGCGGCGCCATTGTGGGCGTGCCGGTGCTCCGCCTTCAGGGCGACTACCTGGCCATCGTCACCCTGGCCTTCGGGCAGATCATTAAAAATATCATCATGGTGCTGTATGTGGGAGTGGACGAGACCGGCTTCCACATCGCCGCCAGCTCGGAGCGGTTCAATCTGGGGTCGGACGGCGTTGCCATCATCAAGGGCCCCATGGGCGCGGTGGGCGTCACCAAGCTGGCCTCCTTCACCGCCGGGTTTGTGCTCATTATGATTACCCTGCTGGTGGTGCAGAACCTGGTGAACAGCCGCTCCGGCCGGGCCATCATGGCCCTGCGTGACAACCGCATCGCCGCTGAGAGCGTGGGCATCAACGTCACCAAGTACAAGCTGATGGCCTTTGTCACCTCCGCCGCCCTGGCGGGGGCCGCCGGGGCGCTGTGGGGGCTGAACTACTCCTCCACCGTGGCCTCCAAATTTGACTTCAACACCTCCATCCTGGTGCTGGTGTTCGTGGTGCTGGGCGGGCTGGGCTCCATCCGGGGGTCCATCATCGCCGCCGCCCTGCTCTACGTCCTGCCGGAGATGCTCCGCGGCCTGGGCCTGGACGATTTCCGCATGCTCATCTACGCCATCGTGCTGATCCTGGTCATGCTGGCCACCAACAACGACCAGCTCAAGGCCCTGGTAGGCCGGGTCATTCCCAAGCGAAAGAAGGTGGCCGCAAATGGCTGAGAAGAAACAGTTCCAAAAGGGCAAAATGGTGCCCGTGCCCAGCGTGTCCATCATCCCGGAGCGGGACCTGGACAAGACCCCCATCCTGGAGTGCAGCCACTTGGGCATTGACTTCGGCGGCCTCACCGCCGTCAACGAGTTCAACATCACCGTGGGCCGCACGGAGATCGCCGGCCTCATCGGCCCCAACGGGGCGGGGAAGACCACCGTGTTCAACCTGCTCACCAAGGTGTACCAGCCCACTCGGGGCACCATCCTGCTGGACGGCCTGGACACCCACGGAAAGACCCCCTCTCAGATCAACCGCATGGGCATCGCCCGCACCTTCCAGAACATCCGGCTGTTCAACAACCTGACCGTGGAGGACAATGTGAAAATCGGCCTCCATAACCAGGAGAAATACTCCATGCTGTCCGGCGTCCTCCGCCTGCCCAAGTACTGGCGGCAGGAGAAGGCCGCCCATGAGCGGGCGCTGGAGCTGCTGTCCATCTTCGACATGCAGGACATGGCGGGCTACCAGGCGGGCAGCCTGCCCTACGGGGCCCAGCGGCGGCTGGAGATCGTCCGGGCCCTGGCCACCAACCCGTCGCTGCTGCTGCTGGACGAGCCCGCGGCGGGCATGAACCCCTCGGAGACCGCCGAGCTGATGGAGAATATCGTGAAGATCCGGGATACCTTCCAGATTGCCATCATGCTCATTGAGCATGACATGAGCCTGGTCATGGGTATCTGCGAGGGCATCTGTGTGCTCAACTTCGGCCAGATCATCGCCAAGGGCACCGCGGAGGAAATCCAGTCCAACCCCACGGTCATTGAGGCCTACCTGGGCAAGCAGCAGTGAGGAGGCGGCGGAAAAATGCTGAACGTCAACGATATCAACGTGTATTACGGCGCCATCCACGCCATCAAGGGCGTGTCCTTCCAGGTGAACGACGGGGAGGTGGTCACCCTCATCGGAGCCAACGGCGCGGGCAAGTCCACCATTTTGAACACGGTGTGCGGCCTGCTCCACTCCCGCACCGGGTCCATCGAATTTTTGGGACAGAACCTGGGGGGCATCCCGGCCCACAAGCTGGTGGAGCGGGGGCTGGCCCACGTCCCCGAGGGGCGGCGCATCTTCCAGCACATGTCGGTGGAGGAGAACCTGGAGATGGGGGCCTACACCCAGGCCCGCGCCAGCATAGAACCCAATCTGGAGCGGGTCTACGAGCAGTTCCCCCGGCTGAAGGAGCGCCGGAAGCAGGTGGCGGGCACCCTGTCCGGCGGCGAGCAGCAGATGCTGGCCATGGGCCGGGGACTCATGTCCAACCCCAAGCTGCTGATGCTGGATGAGCCCTCCATGGGGCTGGCCCCCATTCTGGTGGAGCAGATCTTCGACATCATCAAGCGGCTCCATCAGGCGGGCACCACCATCCTGCTGGTGGAGCAGAACGCCCGGATGGCCCTCAGCGTGGCCGACCGGGGCTACGTGCTGGAGACGGGAAAGATCGTGGCCACCGGCACGGGAAACGAGCTGCTTCAGGACGAAGCGGTGAAAAAAGCCTATCTGGGCGGCTGATCCGCCCTGGGTCAGAGGCGGTCTCCCGGCGGAGGCCGCCCCTTTTAAAAAAGGAGGGAGCGCTGTGAAGCTGGCAATTTTTGCCTACAGCCGCCGGGGCTGCGGCACCGCCCTGCGGGTGCGGGAGGCGCTGTGCCGTCCGGGGGACCAGTGCCGCTGTTTCGCCTCAGCGCGGTACGCCGGGGGGGACTTTGAGGTCATTGAATCCCCTTGCGCCCGGTTCACCGGGCCGCTGTTCGCCTGGGCGGACGCCCTGGTGTTCGTGGGGGCGGCGGGCATCGCCGTGCGGTCCATCGCCCCCTATGTGCGGGACAAGCGCACCGACCCGGCGGTGCTCAGCGTGGACGAGCTGGGCAAATTCGTCGTCCCCCTGCTGTCCGGCCACATCGGCGGGGCCAACGCCCTGGCGGAGGAGCTGGCCCGCGCGCTGAACGCCGTCCCGGTGGTCACCACCGCCACGGACATCAACGGAAGGTTTTCCGTGGACGCCTGGGCGGCCCGGCAGGGGCTGTACATCTCGGACATGGGGGCGGCAAAGGCGGTGTCCGCCGCCATTCTGGAGGGGCCGGTGCCCCTGTGCTGCGACTTCCCCATCGAGGGGGAGCTGCCCCCGGGCACGGCGGCGGGGGAGAGCGGCGAAATGGGGATCTGCATTTCCTGGGAAAAGAGGGAGCCCTTTGCCAAAACCCTTCTGCTGGCGCCCCCGGTGCTCCATCTGGGGCTGGGATGCCGCCGGGGAACCCCGGTGGAGGCCATCCAGGCGGCGGTGGACGGGGTGCTGGAGACCCGCGGCATCCACCCCAAGGCCGTCAAGTGCGCCGCCTCCATCGACTTGAAGCGGGACGAGGCGGGCCTGCTGGAGTTCTGCGCCCGGCGGGGCTGGCCGGTCTCCTTTTACAGCGCCCAGGAGCTGGCGGCACTGGAGGGCGATTTTACCCCGTCGGAACGGGTGCTCCGGGTCACCGGAGTGGACAACGTGTGCGAGCGGGCCGCCATGATGGGAGCCCGGCGGCTGGTGGTCCCCAAGACCGCCCGCAGCGGGGTCACCGTGGCCCTGGCGGAGGAGGAATGGTCGGCCCGGTTCTGAGCCGGAGGCGGGCGGCCTGAAAGGGGATTTGAACGAAAAAACGGCGGCGCTCACGCGCCGCCGCTTTTTTCATGTATTGCCGCCTCATACATGCACTCAAGCATACCTATCCGCTCCGCTTCATCCATCCAGTCGGATTCGGAGAATTTTATATGGGCCTCCTGCCAGCCCTTCTTTTCCTTCACATGCCTGATTGGGAACTCAAAGGTCACCCCCGACACAAACAAATACACCCACTCTCTATTGGCGAACCAGTATCCCTCCTCTCGAAAATAGGCCCGGGTTCCTTGACAGAAGGTCACGCCGTCCCAAAGCTCCATGTTTTGAACAGCCCGTATCATGGTTTTATCACGCAAGACAACCAGTGTCTCTGCAACCCAAATGAACGCTATCGTCCCCAGGGTCAAGACCCACATAAACACCCAGGTCTGAAAGGCTAACCTATCTAGGGCTTACTGAAAAACCACATATGGGGACAAGGACAGAAGGGAACGGAAAAAGAGCACAAGCCAGCGAGCCAGCCGGAGGCTGGCGTTCATGGCCAGGATGATGAGGGCAGCCTCGGTCT
>CATLFX010000042.1 GCA_949935795.1 uncultured Oscillospiraceae bacterium | reverse complement strand
CGCGTCCGGGGGCTTACGGGAAATTTGTGCTTAAATTTCACACGCCGAGTATCGTTGCCGGGCGGAAATGTTTCAGATATTGCTCTGATGGTCAGCGAACTAAAGTTCTTTTTGCTTACTTTTTCTTTCAAGAAAAAGTAAGGCGGACCGCCCAGGACGCGGCCAAGAATCCCGCGACGTCCGCGCACAGTGCCGCCGGGACGGCGTAGCGGGTTTTGCCGATTTTCGCCGCGCCGAAGTACACCGCGATGGTGTAAAAGGTGGTCTCGGTGGAGCCCAGCATCACCGCCGCAGTCCGGCCCACCAGGGAGTCGGGGCCGTAGGTCTCGATGAGCTCCGCCCCCACGCCCAGGGCGGCGGAACCGCTGACCGGGCGGACCAGCAGGAGCCCGATGGTCTCCGACGGGATGCCCACCGCCGTCAGCAGCGGGCCAACCGCCTCCCCCAGCAGCTCCAGCGCCCCGGAGGCCCGCAGCATGTAAACCGCCGTCAGCAGGCCGATGAGGGACGGCATAATGCGCAGGGACACCTTCAGCCCTTTCTCCGCCCCGTCGGTGAGCGCGCCCCATAAGTCCACACGCTTGACCAGCCCCCACAGCGCCACCCCCAGCATGAGGAAGGGCACCAGCATGGTGAAAATTAAATCCATGGCCTACCTCCACACGCGGGCCATCAGCTTGGCGGCCGTGATCCCCACCGTGATGGACACCGCCGACGCCAGCCAGACGGCGGGCAGGATGTCAAAGGGGTCGGTGCTCCCCGCCGCCGCCCGCAGGGAGGCAACAGTGGTGGGGATAAGCTGAAAAGAGGCTGTATTGCACACCACCAGCATACACAAGCCGTCCGACGCGACGCCGGGGTTCTTTTCCGCCATGAGCCGCGCCGCCTCCAGCCCCAGGGGGGTGGCGGCGTTGCCCAGCCCCAGCAGGTTGGCAGACAGGTTGGCGGACACCGCGTCCATCGCTTTTCCATCTCTGGAAAAATCCTGGTAGAGCCGTTTGATGGCGGGGCGGAGCAGCCTGGACAGCCCCCGGGCGATGCCGGAGCGCTCCATTATCTCCATGACGCCCATCCACAGGCACAGCACCCCCATCATGGAAAGGCACAGCTCCACCCCGGCGGCGGCGCCGTCCAGCGCCCCTTTGGCCACCGCCGGGCCGTTTCCCGTGGCCAGGCCGCATAAAATCGCCGCGCCCACCATGACCGTCCAAATCAGCGACATCGCCATATATCGGTCCCTCCTTTGCCCGTCCCCCCATATATACGATGGGACGCACAAATTCATGTCCCAGTAAAAGGGGTCCGTGGCATAATCCGACAGAGTTCCCAATAATTACGGATTTTCCCCAATTTTTTGATTGACAAAATTATACGTTGTGTTATAATAAAGATGAAGTATGTGACGTACAAAATTTATCGCATGGCGCAAGGAGGATTTCGTAAATGAAAGCGACCGGAATTGTCCGTAAAGTCGATGAGCTGGGGCGCATCGTGTTGCCTATCGAGCTGCGCCGTACCCTGGACATCGCGGAACGCGACCCACTGGAGATCTATGTTGACGGACCGTCCATCATCCTGAACAAGTACCAGCCTGCCTGTATTTTCTGTGGGGATTCCAGAGAGATCACGTCCTTCAAGGGGAAAAACATCTGCACGAGCTGCCTGAAAGACCTGGGCGGCAAATAATTCCCCGGCCCGTCCGCTGTAGGAAAAGCCGCCTCAAGGGGCGGCTTTTTTTGTCAAAAACTGAATATGGGAAATATTACCTTTTTCGACAGGCTTTGCGGATGAAATGTGCTCCAGATATTGGAAGAAACATTATACCATATGTTATCATTTCCAACAGCTGGCAACACAAGTAAATGTTGGTATTGATTTTCCAAAACTGGAAACAGACAAGCGGCGGAAAAATCCGCCGCTTGTTTTATGCGTCCTGAGCCGCCAGCTGGTTGTACAGCCAGCGCTTTTTGACCCCGAATTCCTCCGCCGCCTGGGCGGCAGCCTGTTTCAGCGGCATCCCTGTCCGGCGCAGCTCCTCTGCCCGGGCCAGGGCCCCATCCTCGTCCGCCGCCTCCGCCTGGGCGGGACGGCCCGCCACCACCAGTACGAATTCTCCCCGGGGCTCCTGGGCGGTAAAACGTTCCACCGCCTCCCCCAAGGTGAGGCGCAGAACCTCCTCGTGGAGCTTGGTCAGCTCCCGGCACACCGCCAGGGGACGGTCCGGGCCAAAGGCCGCCGCCAGGTCGTCCAGGGTGGTCCGCAGCTTGTGGGGGGCCTCGTAAAACACCATGGTGCGGGCCTCTTCCGCCAGGGAATCCAGCTGAGCGCGGCGGTTTTTCTTGTTCAGGGGCAGAAAACCCTCAAAGGTGAACCGCCCGGTGGGCAGGCCGGACACCGACAGGGCCACCGTCAGGGCGCAGGGGCCGGGGATGGACTCCACCTCCACCCCGTGGGCGGCGCACAGGGCCACCAGGTCCTCGCCGGGGTCGGAGATGGCCGGGGTGCCCGCGTCGGTGACCAGGGCGCAGGTCTCGCCGCCCTGAATCCGTTGGAGGATGGCGGGCCCCGCCGTCTCACAGTTGTGGCGGTGGTAGGTCACCATGGGCTTTTTCAACCCCAGGTGGTTCAGCAGCTTCACCGTCACCCGGGTGTCCTCGGCGGCGATGAAGTCCACGGATTCCAAAGTTTCCAACCCCCGGCGGCTGATATCCCCTAAATTGCCGATGGGGGTGGGCACCAGATAGAGCTTTCCGGCCATTGCTGACCCCTCCTTTTTATCCGTCCGCCTGTGCCTGTCCAGGCGGGGGTGAGAACACGCCGTTTTGGTCGAGGATGGAAAAGGTCACCGTCTTTTCGCAGTGGTGGGGCTGGTCCTCGTCCTCGCACCACAAAACCGCGCCAAAGGCCGTTGTGGGCTCATAGCCCGCCGCCTCCACCTGCTGGCTGATGTGTACGCCCAGGAAGTCGTCCTCGAAATTCTCCCAGCGGCTGAGCAGCCGGGCCGCGTCCGCCTGGGCCGGCAGGACATTGAACAGGTTCAGCCCGCCCGTGGAGCGGCACAGGGACAGCAGCGTCAAATACTCCCGAAGGACGCCCCCCACCGCTTTATCCTGGCTCCTCATGCGAAGCGTCACCGCCGTCACTCCGCCGGAGACGGTGTATTTCGGCTCCTCGTATACTGTGGTGTCGCCAAACAGATAGATGGTCGCCGTGCCGCTGGGCTGTTCCCGCTCCACCCACCGGCCCTGGCCGTCCAGGGTGGGTGTAAGTGTCTCGCCGTCATACTCCGCCACCCGCAGGCAGTGGTTGTAGTTCCGGGCGAACTCCGGCACATCCAGCTGCCCCCGGCAGGGGGGCAGCATACTCCACAGCATGGCCAGCGCCAGCGCCGCCGCCAGCGCCGCCTGCGCCCCCACGAACGCCCAGCCGCCAAACCGCCGCTCCTCCTTGGTGTAGCGGCAGCCGGTCTCGCCGTTCCAGCTTCCGTTCCAGCCCTCCAGGGCCTCATTCCGGCTCCGCCACATCCGCCACAGGCTCCAGAGGGGGATGTTCCAGCCGTAACCCTCCCGGGCCAGCGTCCAGCTGCGCTCCCAACCCTGTTCGACGGACAGCTTTTCCCCGTCCCCATCCCGCAGTTTCAGCCCGAACAGCCACTTCCCCGGCGTCCAGCCCCAGAAATGCAGCCAAAGGGGCTCCAGCGCCAGGGTGAGGGCCAGCATGGCCACGCTCCAGAGCGCCGCGGTGAGGACGTTCTCCGTTTGCAGCCGGACAAAGCTCAGGTCCCGGAAGAGGAGCAGCCACACCACGTTGATGAGAGTGTCGTACAGCGCCATATCCAGCGTTCGGGCAAAATACCGCATCCAGGGGTGGTAGCAGGCCTTGGGCACAAAGTCCCACTCGTCCACCTCCTCGTTCTCCGGCGCGGCGGGGGGAGCGTCGGGCAGACTGGACTGCTGGGGCGCCTGGAGCTGGGCCAGCCAGGGCCGGGGCTCCAGGGCGGCGTACTCCACCCCGCTGGACTCGATGCCCCGGCACACCTCCGCCGCCCGCTCGATCAGCGCCTTGTCGCCCTCCAGCTTTGTGGCCTGGACGAACACTGCTTGCTCCAGCGTCAGCGTCCCCTGCTGGACCTTGCGGATGGTGTCGATGTCCAATTGCAGCTGCCGCAGCAGCTTGATTTTTTCCAGGGTCCGGGCGTCCTCCTCCGAGTAGTCCCGGTAGCCGTTGTCCAGGCGCTTGGGGGACAGCAGGCCCTCCCCCTCGTAAAAACGGATGTTGGCCCGGGTCATGCCCGTCCTGTTTTCCAGTTCTTTTATGGTCATGAAACCACCTCCCAGGGCCATCCTAACCTGTCAAGTGGCTCTACAGTCAAGAGGTTTTTGCAGATTTCTTGAAATTTCAGCCCGCTGGAGAACCGTCCGCCCACTTCACAGCCGGGGCGGAGGTGTCCGGCACGGCGTACTCATAGCACTGGCCCTTCCAGAAGGACAGCCGGCACGTTTTCCCATAGTCGTCCAGAATCGTGCCGTCCTCACAAAATGTTGATTGGAAATAGTGGCCGAAATAGTAGGCGTATACCGTACCCCCCTGCTCGCTGAGCACCAGGATGGTCTCACCTGTCCACGCCACTGCCCCTTCCCGGACGCCCTCCGTCTCCATCTTGAGGAGGCACTCCTCCTGACTATCGCCGTTCATGTCTACCCAGGTATAGGCCGCGACGCGGGCCGTGACCTGGGTATTGGGCCTTCCCTCGGCCATCTGGATATACTCCTCCCAGGTACCGGGGCCCACGTCGCCGTTGAAGTGGTCGCCGGAGGCGCCGTACACCTCCCGCTCCCCGTTCAGCGCCGCCAGGATGGCCCTCCGGGCTGTCTCAGTGGAATGGCCCGTGGCGGCGGGGCCGTCGTAGTAATCGCAGATGGGCAGAACCAGCGCGCTGCCCAGGGCGTAGGGGGTTCTTCCCGTAAAGAAGGAGTTGTCCCGCGAGCCCCCAGGGGTGTAGTAATATTCCATGTACCGTGCACCGGGGACAATCTCCTCGATGGGGGTGTACTCCCGCACATCCTCCTCGCTGAACATTTCCCGCTCCTCCGTCAGCACGCCCCCTTCCATGGGGTACTCGTACATCGCGGCGCAGCCCATCTGGCCATAGTTGCGCAGTACGGTGCTCTTGTCCGGATGGGCGTACAGGGAGCTGTGGCCCCCGTAAAACTCGCCGATACACACCACCTGCCCGTCCCGCCAGGCGTAACACTGATACGTGAAGGCCGCCTCGCAATCGCCGTACTTGACAAACAGCTCGGGCACGCCGTCCCGGTCCACGTCATGCAGGGAGTAGCACTCGCTGCCCATGGCCATCACCTGGGTCATGCGCAGCTTTTCCCCCGCGTCGAAACAGCAGACGCCCCGCTCGTCCACCGCCAAACCTGCATAGGCCGTCTCAACCTCTCGGGTGTCCTGCTCTGCCTGGAGCAGGGCGGCGAGGAACTCCATATACCCCACCTGCCAGGGCTGGTAATCCCGGTCCGGCAGGTCCGCGCCGAAGTCCGGCGGGACGGTGGGCTCCGGGGACAGGGTAGGCTCCGGCGTGGCCAGCACCTGGACGGAGGACTCCGGGGGCGGGGCAGAGGGGAGCAGGGAGGGGCTGGGCTCCTCCTCCGCGGGGGCGCAGGCGGCGAGGGAAAGGGCCAGCGCCCCTGACAGCAGCAGGCAGGACAGTTTTTTTCTCATGGCGATCACTCCTTTGCCCCATTCTACCCCAGCGGGCAGGGCAAAGTCGTTAATCCGCGCTTACAATGCGGTTGCAAATCCGTTACAATCCGCCGGCAAAAGGTTACAGCTTGTCCCTGCGCATGGTGAGGGAGATGCGCTTTTTTTTCTCATCCACTTCCTTCACCCACACCGTCACCACGTCGCCCACGCTGAGCACCTCCGACGGGTGCTTGATGTAGCGGCCGCAGATCTGGCTGATGTGGACCAGCCCGTCCTGGTGGACCCCGATGTCCACAAAGGCCCCGAAGTCGATGACGTTGCGGACGGTGCCCTTCAGCTCCATGCCGGGCTTCAGGTCCTTCATGTCCAGCACATCGGTGCGCAGCACGGGGGCGGGCAGCTCGTCCCGGGGGTCCCGGCCCGGTTTGGCCAGCTCAGCCGCCACGTCCAGCAGGGTGGGCACGCCCACGCCGCACTCCGCCGCCGCCTTTTCCTGGCCGTAGGCGGCCAGCTGTCCTTTCAGATCCCCCAGCTTCCCGGCCGTCACGTCGGCCATGCTGTGGCCGCACAGGGCCAGCAGCTTTTCCGCCGCCCCGTAGCTCTCCGGGTGGACGGCGGTGTTGTCCAGGGGAGAATTGCTCTCCGGCACCCGCAGGAAGCCCGCGCACTGCTCAAAGGCCTTGGGCCCCAGCTTGGGCACCTTCAAAATCTGCTTCCGGGTGGTGAAGGGGCCGTTGTCCTCCCGGTACTTGACGATGTTTTTGGCGGTGGTGCCGTTCAGCCCCGCCACCCGGGTGAGCAGGGGGGCGGAGGCGGTGTTCACGTCCACCCCCACGGCGTTGACGCAGTCCTCCACCACCCCGTCCAGGGCCTCGCCCAGCCTGGCCTGGGGCATGTCGTGCTGGTACTGGCCCACGCCGATGGACTTGGGGTCGATTTTCACCAGTTCCGCCAGGGGGTCCTGAAGCCGCCGGGCGATGGACACCGCCGAGCGCAGGTTCACGTCAAAGTCGGGGAACTCCTCGGCGGCCAGCTTGGAGGCGGAGTACACCGACGCCCCCGCCTCGTTGACCATGGCGTAGCTGACCTTGCCGTCCCCCGCCTTGCGGATGAGCTCCACCGCCATCTGCTCGGTCTCCCGGCTGGCGGTGCCGTTGCCGATGGCGATGTGGGCCACCTTATGCTTTTTGATGAGGACGGCCAGCTTGTCGATGGCCTCGTTTTTGCCCCGCTCCCCGTGGGTGGGGTAGACCACCGTGGTGTCCAGCACCTTGCCGGTGGGGTCAACCACCGCCACTTTACAGCCCATGCGGTAGCCGGGGTCCAGCCCCATGGTGACAAAGCCTTTCACCGGGGGCTGCATGAGCAGGGGCTTCAAATTCAGGGCGAACTGGCCGATGGCCCCCTCGCTGGCCCGTTCGGTCAGCTCCGAGCGCGCCTCCCGCTCCAGGGAGGGGGCGATGAGCCGGTCGTAAGCGTCCTCGGCGGCGGTTTTCACAAACTCCATGGCCGCCCGGCCCGGCACCACCCGCCGCCGCAGGGCCACCAGGGCGGTCTCCCGGTCCATCTCCACAGAAACCTTGAGGATTTCCTCCCGCTCCCCCCGGTTCATGGCCAAAACCTGATGCCCCTGGGTTTTGGACAGCGGACTTGAAAACTCGTAGTAGAGCCGGTATACGCTGTCCTCGGGCTCCTTGGCCGCCGCCCTGGAGACGATGGACGCCCGCAGCCAGTACAGCTCCCGCAGCATTTTGCGCAGGTCCGCGTCATCGGAGATGATCTCGGCGATGATGTCCGACGCCCCCTGGAGCGCGTCCTCCACGGTCTCCACCCCTTTCTCGGGGTCGATGAAGTCCTGGGCCGCCGCCTCCATGTCCACTGACGGGCCCTGGGCGTAGGCCAGCAGGGCCAGGGGCTCCAAACCCTTTTCCCTTGCCATGGTGGCCCGGGTGCGGCGCTTTTGCTTATAGGGCCTGTAAAGGTCTTCCACTTCCGCCAGGGTGGCGGCGCTGTCGATGGCGGCGGACAGCTCTTCCGTCAGCTTGCCCTGGTTTTCGATGGACTGCTTCACCTCGTCCCGGCGGTCCTGGAGGTTGCGCAGGTACTGCAAGCGGTCGGCCAGCTGACGAATGAGCTGGTCGTCCATGGCCCCGTGGAGCTCCTTCCGATAGCGGGCGATGAAGGGGACGGTGTTTCCCTCGTCCAGCAGGGTGATGATGTTTTCAATGTGCTGGTCGGGACGGTCCAGTTCCCGGGCCAGAATTTGTATTATTGTTTCCATTTATGTCTCCTTGTTATTGTTTTGCGGGGCGGACAGGCCGCCTGGGCTCTCAGTATACCACATTTTCCCGGCGTTGAGAAGCGGAAAAAGGCCGCGGCTTGATTGCCGCGGCCTCTTCGTCCGGGTCAGTGGAGCTGTTCGTATCTCTGGACGGCCATGTCCAACTGGGGCCGGGTGGCATAGCCGGCGGGGGAGAGCTGGCCGTTTGACAGGGGCTGAATCAGCCGGTTCCCCAGGGCCCAGCGCATGGCGTCCCGGGCGTTGAGCCGGATGCTGGACCAATCGCTGTAAGGGGAGAGGGAACCGTGACCCCGGGGGGCGTTCCGGCAGACCACGGTCTCATACTGGTAGAACATGACGGCCATATCCTGTCGGGGGATGGGGGCCAGGGGGTCAAAATCTTTCTGGATCATGCCGTCCATCAAGCGGCGTTCCACCGCCCAGGTGGCGAACTGAGAGGCGTGGGTGTACTTGCTCCCGCCGGCCAGCCGGTACAGGCTCTGGGCCACGTCGGCGTAAGACACCCGTTCCTCCGCGGGCGCGGGGCTGGGAGTGGGAGACGGGGCGGGCTCGGGCGAGGGAGAGGGCGCGGGCTCGGAGGCTTCCGCCAGAATCGTGTGCCAGGGGTTGGCCTCCCGGGGGTCGGTGGGGTCCCAGCCGTTGGCCTGTTCCTCGGAGATATGGGGCACCAGCTTCTCCGGCTTGCCCAGGGGGCCGGGGGACTCCGCGTCGTCGTAGATGGTGACCTTGGTGCCCCGGGCGCAGTTGTCGTAAATCCACTTGGCGTCCGCCGTCTGGAGCCGGACACAGCCCAGGGAGGCCGGAGCTCCCAGCCCGTTGTACTCGTGGGTCATGAGGGTAGAGGGGTCCTTTTTGGTGTAGCACACCGAGTGGAACAGGATATTCCCCTTGATCTGGGTGCAGTATTGGCCGTAGGAGTCGTCCAGCATATGTACCCAGGTCCACCGCCCGCCGATGGTGTAGGTGCCGGTGGGGGTGGCGTGGCCCTTTCGGCCGGTGGAGCAGACCATGGCCTTCACCGGGACGGTGTAATAGCCCTGCTCGTCCAGCGCGTAGACGGTGACGGTGCTCTGGGCCCGGTTGACCATGATGTAATAGGGCTTGCCGTTGCTGGGCATCCACTTGGACGCGGACGCGCCCTGTATGCCGCCGCACAGCAGCAGCGCGGCGCAGGTCAGGGCCAAAAACAGACTGGCGATTCGTTTCAACGGGATACCTCCTACCATATCTTGCGTATCATGAAATGTCCTCCACAAGGAAAGCCATTTCATTATATATGGTTTTGCAGGAAAATGCAAGGGGAAACGGGGAGGCTAACAGAGGAACACGACCACCAGGAGCAGCCACAGCAGGAGCATGAGGGCGGCGACGTCGCCGGCTGGGCCATCCGCCTCACGCAGACCGCCGCCGCAGACGGGACACTGGGTTTCCTGGGTGTCAAAATCCTTATCACAGTTGCCGCAGTGCTTCATCATGCCCACCTCACACGTCTTTTGACCCGTAGAAGTGCCGGGACAGCAGGAAGGACAGGGCCAGCAGAACCAGGCCCGCCAGGGCCGCGACGGCGGGAACGATGGTCGCCTGTCCCAGGGTAGGTTCGGCAAGCTCCAGAGATTTGAGCCAGTTCAGCCCGCCCATGGGAAATAGGAACGCGACAATCAGCAGGACGACCCCGCCCATGATGCCGAAGAACATCATTCTGGCCCGTTCCGGGCCGAATTTGTACAGGAAGGGCAGCATGATGGCGTTCACCAGCACGGACATCAGCCCCATCACCGAACAGGTCACCATGAACTCCACGGGATCCTCCACCCGCCCCGCGGCGAACAGCGCCACTCCGAGAACGGCCGTCAGCGCCACGCTGAATATGCACAGCAGCAGCACGCACAGATACCGGGCGGCCACGGTTTTGGTGCGGCCCACCGGCAGAGCCAGACCGTAGGTGTCCCATTGGCACTGCTTGTCATAAGCAAAGATGTTCATGGGAAGCATCATCAAAACAACCACCATGAGAACCCCCACGATGTCCGCCGTCCACACCCCGCTGAAGGCGATTGCCGCGTATACGATCATTATGAACAGATAGCTGCGCAGGGTTTTGCGCAGAATGAGGAAGTCCTTCAGAATCAGACCGGTCATGACTGTTCCCCCTTTACGATAAATACCATGAGTTCGTCCAGCGTCACCGGCTCCACCGTCAGCCGGGGATAGAGCCGCTTGAAATCGCCCCTGCGCCGGATGAGGGCCTCGGTGGAATACTGGCCCTTCCGGGTGGCTACGATGTAGCCCCGGTCCACCTGGTCCAGGTCCGCCTTGGTACAAACCAGCCGCCCGTAGCTCTCCAGCAGCCGGTCCTTCTCGTCGCACAGCAGCAGCTTGCCCTGGTGGAGGTAGGCGATGTAGTCCGCCACCTTCTCCAGATCCGACGTGATGTGGCTGGAGATGAGGATGGCGTGGTCCTCGTCGGAGACGAAGGCCAGGAACTCGTCCAGAATCTCGTCCCGGACCACAGGGTCCAGCCCCGCCGTGGCCTCGTCCAGCAGCAGGAGCCTGGGCCTGTGGGCCAGCGCCGCCGCCAGGGACAGCTTCATCCGCATGCCCCGGGACAGCTCCTTGATGTTTTTGGTCCCGGCCAGCCCGAATTTGTCCAGGTAGTCCCGGAACAGCCCCTTGTCCCAGCCCTTGAACACCCGGCTCAGGACGGTGTCCACGTCCTTGACCCGCAGGTACTCGGAGAAGAAGCAGTCGTCCAGCACAATGCCGATGTCCTCCTTGGCGTGGTCCGGGTCCGTGCCCAGCAGGACGGCCTCCCCGGCGGTGGGCCGGACGATGCCCAGCATGGATTTGATGAGGGTGGTCTTGCCCGCCCCGTTCTCCCCGATGAGGCCCATGATGGACCCGCCGGGCACCTGGAGATCGATGGGCCCCAGGGTGAAGGCCTTGTACTTTTTGACAAGCCCCTTAATCTCAATACAATTTGTCATAACTACTCCTCGCTATACAACGTGTTTAGCATTTCGGTGAGCTCGTCCAGGTCCACGGCCCCCGCCTTGGCGGCGTCCACCGCCTGGGACAGGTGCTCCTCGATCTGGCACAGCACGGCCTCCCGCCGGGTTTCCCGGTTCTGGGTGGCCACAAAGCAGCCCTTGCCGGGGACGGTGGTGAGGAAGCCCTCACGCTCCAGCTCTTCATAGGCCCGTTTGGTGGTGATGACGGAGATGCGCAGGTCCCGGGCCAGCAGCCGCATGGAGGGCAGGGCCTCGCCCTCGGGGAGCTGGCCTGAAAGGATGAGCCCTTTCAGCTGGCGGACGATCTGCTCATAGATCGGCACGCCGGAGGAGTTGCTGATGATGATGTCCATGGTCCACCTCGCAGGGGGCCGCCCGTCGGCGGCTCCCGATATTTTGTATATATACGATATACACAGTATAGACGCTATATACGGCTTTGTCAATAGGGGAGCGCAAAAAAATTTCCGGCAAATAAAACCAGCCGCCTCCCAGGGGGAGACGGCTGTCGATTGCCGTGATTTCAAAGAGGCAGGAGCGGACGGCGCATGATCCAGGCGCTGAACGCGGACCCCGCCGGTTTGCGGTACATGGATACCGGCGGCAGCGCCAATAGGGTGACATCGGTCGTAAGGCCCCACGCGCCGGAAGGGGTTCCGCTCTTTTGCGTATAGGGCGTCCCCCGTAAAGGGGGTTCTTAGGGGGAAAGCCGCTTGTGAGCGAGGGAGCGCCCTCTGCTCCCGAAGTCGAACCAGCGGATTGCCCCCTAAGCGTGTCTTTGGTTACTTTCTGCACGAACAGAAAGTAACACCCGTTCTCAGCGGTGTTTTCCCATGAAGAACAGCGCCACGCACCCCGGGCCGGTGTGGGCTCCGATCACCGGCCCAATGGAGTTGATGATGATCTCCTTCACGCCGTAGCGCTTTTTGATCTCGTCTGCCACAAACTGGGCGTCCTCCAGGCAGTCGCTGTTGCTGATAAACATGGTCTGAGAGGCGGGGTCCTCGGCCAGCTCTCCCACCTTGTCCACCAGGGCGGTGAGGGAGGCCTTGCGGCCCCGGGCCTTGGCCACGTTGATGAGGTGACCCTCGTCGTCCACATGGAGGACGGGCTTGATCTGGAGCATGGTGCCCACCACGGCGGTGGCGGCGGATACCCGCCCGCCCTTTTTCAGGAAAAACAGGTCGTTGACGGTGAACCAGTGGCACTGGCGCAGCTTGTTCTGCTCCGCCCAGTCCCGGACCTCCTCAATGGATTTGCCCTGCTGGCGCAGCTTGGCGGCCTGGTAGACCAGCATGCCCTGGCCCAGGGAGGCGCACAGGGTGTCCACCACGTAGATTTTACGGGCCGGATACTGCTCGGCCAGCTCCTGGGCGGCGATCTGGAAAGCGCCGCAGGTGCTGGACAGGCCGGAGGAGAAGGCCAGCACCAGCACGTCCTTGCCCTGCTGGAGCGCCGCCTCCTTGATGGCCTGGGCGGCCTCCTCCACGTTGACGGCGTTGGTGGTGGCCATGAGGCCCTCTTTTTCCTTGTTGTAGAAGGTGTCGGGGGACATATCCCGGTTATCCGGCCAATTCCGATAGGTCTTGCCGTCCATGATGAAGGCCAGGGGGAGCACCTCCAGCTCCAGCTCCCGCACCATGCTGTCGGGCAGGTCGCAGGACGAATCGGTGATGATGATATAGTCGCTCATGGTCAAATTCCTCCAAAATTCAAATATGATGAGACCGGCCTGGGCCGGAGATCACTTCTTTTTACGCAAAAGGTCCTCATGTCCGGTGCGCTGGGCCAAAATGGCCAGGACCCGGTGGCAGGCCAGACTGTAGGCGTAGCCCCGCAGGGCCAGGTCCAGCACCAGCTTGGGCAGGTCCCCGTCGGCGGTGTCCTCGTCCAGCCGGTCCGCCGCGTCCGCCATGGCCTGGTCCAGGTATTGGCAGAAGTACTCGTACTGCCGCTGGGGGGCCCGCAGCTCCCGGCCCACGGTGGTGAGCACCTTCATCTCCCGTACGCTCATCACCTGCTTCAGGGCGGTGATGGCGGTGAGGTAGGCCAAATGCTCCTGGCCGTACTTTTTGCCGTTGGCCCGCTCCACCAGCCCGTCCTTGATATAGTTGTTGATCATGGCGGAGGTGAGGGCGTCGCCGTCCCCCACGGGCACCAGCTGCCGGGCCAGGTAGCCCACCACCTGGTCCATGTACAGCGGGATGTCGGGCAGGTCGTCCCAGCTGTCCGGGCGCTGCCGGGTCAGCTGCTGTTTCAGTTCGGCCAGCTCCTCCATGGAAAATTCCTCCCTATCCCTGAATCTGGTACGGGAAATTATATCACATCATTTTGTCAACGTAAAGGGGGAAATCAAAAAAAGGCCCCGCGGCGCTTTCGCGCCGCGGGGCCGCCGCTCAAAGAAGCGTAGGTTTTGATGGGCCCCAGGATGCCGGAGCGGTCACTTTTGGCAGCAGGCCGCGATGGCGCGGCTCATTTTCTGGGCCGTGCCGGGGCCGTACTTGTCCAGGTTTTCCCGGAACCGGGGGTCGTTGACGTACATCTGGCCCAGGCAGGCCAAAATGCCGTCGGTGCAGTTGTAGTGGTACTTGGTGATGTGCGCCTGCCAGCGCTTCACCAGAGCCTGGCCCTCGGGCCCCTCCGGGTCGGCGCAGGCCCCAAACGCGGAAAAAATCTCTTCCATTTCGGCCTGGATGGCCGCCTCCTGTTCCGGCGTGTAGTCTTTGTGCTTCTCCCGGCTCTCCAGGAACGCCTCGGTATTGCCCCAGCGGTCCGCCGCCTCTCGGGCGTACTGCTCCTTTACCGCCTCCCAGTCCGCCTGGGTGGGCTTGGGCCTCTCGTCGTACATGATATTCCCTCCAATCGTCTCGTCTACCAGCCGAAGCATGTCGTCCAGCCGCCTCCGCTTCATCAGCAGCAGGTTCCGGTGCTTTCGCAGCGCCTCGGTCCGGTCATGGTCCGGGGCGGACAGAATGCGCCCGATCTGCTCCAGCGGTACGCCCAGCTCCCGGTAGAACAGGATCTGCTGCAAAACCGCCATGGCCTCCTCGCCGTAAAACCGGTATCCGGCGGGGGTGACCTCGGTTGGCCTCAGCAGCCCGATCTCATCGTACCAGCGCAGTGTCCGGACACTGACGCCGGCCAGCCGCGCCGCCTGACTGACGGAATAACGCATTCTTCTCACCTCCAAGGGACACTGTAATTCATGACGTAACGGGAGAGTCAAGGGGTTTTTGAAAATTTTTTATGCCCATGCCGTTTTCAGCCGTTCCGCCGTCTGGGCCAGCTCGCCCTCAGACAGCCCGGCGAAGCCCAGCACCACGGTGGAGGGCAGGGGGGGGACGGCGTGGCAGTACCGGCTCAGGGGGTGGAGCCGGATGGACTGGGCCGCCGCCCGGGCGGTCAGCTCCTCCTCGCTGAACCGGGGCAGGGTGAGCAGAAAATGGAGCCCCGCCTCCGCGCCTGTGATGGAAACGCCGGGAATTTCCCCCAGCG
Source organism: uncultured Oscillospiraceae bacterium (assembly GCA_949935795.1). Lineage (GTDB taxonomy): Bacteria > Bacillota > Clostridia > Oscillospirales > Oscillospiraceae > Enterenecus. The sequence goes on along the minus strand of CATLFX010000042.1, from coordinate 3,976 downwards.
CCTGGGTGAACAGGGCGCACTTTCTGCGGTACAGGTTGCCCGTCCGGCGCAGATGCCGCCCGTACAGCCCCTGGGCGAGGAAGCGCCGCAGGCTCTCCTGCTCAAACCGGGAGACGGCGCAGGCCCCGTGGGAAAAGGTGGCCCGGAAGCGCTCCAGGAGCTCAGGGGGCAGGATCATATAGGCCACCCGGATGGCGGGGGCGATGGACCGGGAAAAGGTGCCCATATATACCACCCGGCCCGCCCGGTCCATCCCCTGGAGGGCCGGAATGGGCCGTGAGGTCCAGCGGAACTCGCTGTCGTAGTCGTCCTCGATGAGGAAGCGGCCGGGCCCGGAAGCCGCCCAGTGGAGAAGCTGGCTGCGCCGCCCGGCGGGCATGGTCACCCCCAGGGGGAACTGGTGGGAGGGGGTGACGTAGGCCAGCCCCGCGCCGGACCGCTCCAGGGCGTCCCGGTCCATCCCCTGGCCGTCCACCGGGATGGGGACGGGCTCCCGGCCGTGGAGGGCGGCGGCGGCGTAGGCGGCGGGGTAGCCCGGGTCCTCCAGGGCCACGGTCCGCTGTTCCGGCAGCAGCTGGAGCAGCAGGGACAGCAGGTAGTCCGCCCCCGCCCCCACCACCACCTGCTCCGGGGCGCACCGCACCCCCCGGTACTGGGCCAGCAGCTGGGCCAGCTCCGCCCGCAGGGGCCAGTCCCCCTGGGGGTGGCCCCGCTGGAGCAGGCCGGGGTTCTCATAGACCGCCTCCTTGGTGATCCGGGCCCAGGAGGAGAAGGGGAAGGCGGACACGTCCACCGCCGACGTGGAGCAGTCGTAGGCCCACCGGGGAGGCTCCGGGCTTTGGGGGGCCTCCGGGACCGGGGCGGGGTCGGAGGGGGCGGGGAGGAGCAGATGGGCACACACGTAACCGCTCCGGGGCTTTGCCAGCACGTAGCCCTCCGCCGCCAGCAGGGAATAGGCGGTCTCCACGGTGCTCATGCTCACCCCGGCCAGGGCGCACAGCCGCCGCTTGGAGGGCAGCTTTGTGCCGGGGGCCAGCGCCCCGGACTGGATGGCCCCGGCGATGTGGCGGTAGAGCTGGTCGTACAAGGGGGAATCCCCGCCGAACACGGGGAGGGGGAAGGAATCGGCCACGGGCTTCACCTCACATAAAACTGACCACATAAAAAAGATGAAAACTGGGACTGGAAGCAATGTCAGTTTCTCATATAATAGCACCAGGACCAGGGGCCGTCAAGGCCCCGGAAGGAGCTGTGAGAAATGAACGAATCCAAAAACAGGCAGGTTTTAACCGCGCTGTGCATGGCCGCGGTGATGGCGGCCCTGGTGGCGCTGGGCTCTAAGCTGGAGATTCAGATTCCCTCTATCCTGGGCAGCAGCCGGTTTCATCTGGGCAACGTGATGTGCGCTCTGTCCGGCCTCCTGCTGGGGCCCTGGTGGGGCGGGCTGGCGGCGGGGATAGGCTCCGCCATCTTTGACCTCTTCGACCCCCTGCGCGTCATGGAGGCGCCCATCACCTTCCTCACCAAGGGGGTGTACGGCGTTGTGGCCGGGGCGGTGTACTTCAAGGTCTTCAAGGGAAGGAGCAATTACGTCAACGAGGCGGTGGCCAGCGCCCTGGCGGCAGTGAGCTACATCGTCCTCTATCTGGCCAAGAGCTTTTTCTACAACGGCCTGCTCATCAAGGGGCTTTCCGCCGACGCGGCCTGGCTGGCCGTGCTGGAGCGTGTGCCCTCCTCTGTGTTCAACGGCGTTGTGGCCGTGATCTTCGCCCCCATCCTGGGGGTAGCCCTCCACAAGGCGCTGAAAGCGGCGCGCCTGGAGATAGGGCCGGTGTGAAAACCAGCGGCGTATTCATCCTCAAATGGGGTCCCCGCAAAGCCGCCCTTTGGCTTTGTGGGGAGAGGAGGGGCAGCGGAGCGGACGAGCTTTCCCTGTAAAGGGGAAGCGAGTGAGCGTAGCTTGTCCCGACGAAATGAGAGCCCCCCGGCCAGAGCCGGAGGGCTTCATTTTTTGAGAAAAGAGAGAGGGAGGAGATTGTCTGGTTTTGCACCTGACGTGATTATAATACCAGACCCTCCGGGGAAAATGTTGGACGGTTTGAGAACCTTCTGTGAAGGAATTGTGAATTTGCGGAGAGGGCGGTTTCTCCGCGCCGGAGCAAAATGAAAGCCCCCCCGGCCAGAGCCGGGGGGCCTTCATTTTTTGAGAAAAGAGAGAGGGAGGAGATTGTCTGGTTTTGCACCTGACGTGATTATAATACCAGACCCTCTTAGGGAAATGTTGGACGGTTTGAGAACCTTTTGTGAAGAAATAATGAACGTTTCAAAGAAATCGCCGGGAAACGGGAGAAAACGACAGAATTACCGCCGCCCCCGGTAGTTGGAGGCGTGGCGCCGGCCGCCCCCGGCGCGGCTGTACCGCCTCCGGGCCTTCCGGCGGGGGAGCACCACCGCCACGAAAATAACAACTGCCGCGATGCCCATCACCCCGGCGATGACCAGCGCCTTCACCCACCATTTGCTCCAGTAGAACTGAATCTGCTGCACGGTGTAAAGGAAGTCGGATCTGGATACGCTGTCGGCGGCCACCATGTCCAGGGTTCCGTATTCCACGCCGTTATATTCCAGGGTGACGGTGCCCAGCTTGTCTCCCGCCGTGACAGGGGCCTCAATGCTGTCGGGCAGCTTGATGTCCAGCTTCGCCTGGCTGATGTCAAAGTCGGAGGGGACGGTGGCCTCGATGGACCCCACCGGCTGGACCTTGACGTAGTCCGCCTCGTCGGACAGGGTGACGGACACCTCCCGCAGGACGTTCTCCGTGTCCGGGCCCAGCAGGGTGGTGCGCTGGAAGTTGTCAAAGGCCCACTCCAACAGCCGCTTGGACTCGGGGAAGGACCATTTGTACCAGGAGCCGTCCTCATTTTTGGTGTCCTCGGTGCCCAGCACCACGCAGTAGAAGGTGCGCCCCAGCTCGTCCACGGCGGCGGAGGCCAGGCAGCGCCCCGCCTCGCCGGTGTAGCCCGTCTTGATGCCGATGGCCTTGCCGTATGTATAGCCGGCTCCGGCGTAGAAGCCGGTGAGCATACCGTTGGAAGAGTAAATGGTGCGGGCCTCCTGGAGGTTGGTGGCCGGGAGGGTGTAGGACGGAGAGCGGACAATGGTGCGGAAGGTCTCGTTGCCCATGGCGGCATAGGCCATGAGGTAGATGTCATAGGCGGTGGTGTAGTGCTCCGGGTCGTGGAGGCCGTGGGGATTGGCGAAGTGGGTGTCCTTCATGTCCAGCTCCTGGGCCTTGGCGTTCATCCGGGCCACAAACTCCGCCGAGGTGCCTGCCACCGCCTCGGACAGGATATTGCACGCCTCGTTGCCGGAGGGCAGCAGGTCGCAGTACAGCAGGTCCAGCACGGTCAGGACCTCGCCCGCCTTGATGCCCGCGGTGGAGCTGTCCCAGGGCAGGTCTACCGCCTGGGCGGAGGCGGTCACCTGGGTGTCCAGGGAGATCTCCCCCTTGTCCACCGCGTCCAGCACCACCAAAGAGGTCATGATTTTGGTGATGGAGGCGGGATACATCCGCTCGTGGGCGTTGAGCTCGTAGAGAATTTCCTGGTTGTCCCCGTCCACCACGATGGCGGCTTTGCAGTTGGGCTGGGGGTCCTCCAGGGCGGCGGCGGGGGCGGCGAGGGTCAGCGCCAGGAGGCCGGTCAAAAGCAGGGAAAGAAAACGATATTTTTTCATAGGAATCTCCCGCGTAATGTGATATAATAGGGTCCGCGCCCCCAGGACGGCGTTTGTCCGGGGGAACATATGACCATTATATCAGAAAGCTTTTCCCGGCGCAACTGGGAGAAACCGCCTTTTCGACAATTTTGGAGGGGACATGAAGGGGACAGGTGCGGACCGCCGGATGTGGGCGGCGGTGATAGCGGCCGGGGCCGCTATGGTGTTGTGCTTCGCGCTGCGAAGCACAACAATGGCC
>CATLFX010000041.1 GCA_949935795.1 uncultured Oscillospiraceae bacterium | reverse complement strand
CCGGACAGAACCTGGCGGTGAAGGGCTTCCGGGAGCTGCTGCTCCAGGGAAAGATCGTGCTGGAGGAGTCTCCGCTGCTGATGTGGTGCCTGGGCAACGCCATCGAGGTCCAAAACAACTACGGGGATATCAAGTTGTCCAAGAAGCACAAGGACGACACCGAGCGCATCGACCTCGTGGCGGCGGTGATGAACGCCTTGGCCCGGGTGCTGGTGAAGCGGCCTCCGGACAGCGATATCAACGAGCACGTACTATCCGACGATTGGGGGATCTGACATGGCAAAATGGAAAGAGCTTTGGCCCCGCCTGCTGGCTTCGCTGGCGCTGTACCTGGACGACCTGCTCTTTGCGTCCGCAGGGGTGTGCTTCACCGCCTCCGCCGCCACCGCCTTCGGGCTCAGCGCGGCCCTGGCTGTGGCGGGAGTGTGTCTGCTGGGTTATGGCGTTCTGGTGGGCAGGGCCCGGAACAGGAGGTGATGGAATGATCGTTTCCAAAGCCCTGGCCCCCCGGCCCCGAAACAGCGTAGAAGTGCGGGAGCTGGACTGGGAGCAGGTGCAGGGCTGGTTCCAGCGGATCTTTTTCTCCGGAGAGGACCTGCCCTCCAACCAGCGCACGGCGGAGCAGGAGTCCCCCATCGCCGCCGCCCACCGCATCCTCACCAACGCCATGAGCGTCATGCCCATGGCGGTCTATCAGCGGCGGGACGGCGGGCGCTATCCCATGGACGTGCCGGAGCTGGACTATCTGCTGAAGGTGCGGCCCAACGCCAGGATGGGGCCCGCCCTGTGCCGGAAGGTCCTCATGAGCCAGGCGTTCTGGCACGGGGAGGGCTATCTGGGCATTTTCAGGGACCGGCGGGGGCGGATCACCGACCTGATCCCCCTGCCCACCGAGGGGAGGACCATCCGAAAGGACCCGGATTCCGGCCAGCTGTGGTATGACTTCACGGTGGACGGCCTGACAAAGACCTTCGCCCCCTCGGAGCTGGTGACGGTGTTCTTCGACACCTACGACGGCCTGTACGGCAAGGGGCTGCTGGCCCTGGCCAAGGCCGCCATCGCCGCCGACGCCGGGGCCCAGCGGTATGCCAAGAAATTTTACCAGAACGGGGCACGGATGAGCGGTATCGTCGAGGTAGACACGGACATGAAACGAGAAGGGCGGGAGAAGATCAGGGAGTCATTCGACCAGTATGCGGCGGAGTCCATGTTCAAAGTCGCTGTTTTGGACCACGGCATGAAGTATACCCCCATCGGCCTGAACCAGAGGGACGCCCAGTTCATCGAGAGCCGGAACTTCACAGTGGAGGAGGTCAGCCGGTTCACCGGCATCCCCCAGTACATGCTCCAGAGCGGCAAGCAGGCCTATGAGTCCAACGAGCAGCAGCAGCTGGACTTCGTGATCTCCACCCTCCAGCCCTACGTGACCCAGTGGGAGGAGGAGTTCCAGTACAAGCTGTTGACCCGGCAGCAGCTGGATCAGGGGTTTTACGTCCGTATGAACGTGGCGGCCCGCCTCCGGGGGGACAACGAGAGCCGGAGCCGGTTCTATGAGAAGATGATCGGCTATGGTGTGTATTGCCCGGATGACTGCCGGGCGCTGGAGGAAAAGAACCCCCTGCCGGACGGGGCGGGACAGCGGTTCTTCATGACCAAAAATCTGGACACCGTGGAGCACATCATTTCAGGGGAGGGAAAAAAATCTTGAGGACGCAGTTGAACGGCTACATCGTGGCGGACGAGGACGCTTGGCTTTACCGCTTTTTCGGTTATACGGTCTCCAGCCCCGGGGACATCCGGCGGGCGGTGGCGGAAAACCCGCCCGGCGAGACCCTGACACTGGAGATTAACAGCCCCGGCGGCAGCATGTTCGCGGGCTTTGAGATGTATTCCGTGCTGCGGGGCGCCGAGTGCGACACCGAGGCGGAGGTCCAGAGCCTGGCCGCGTCGGCGGCCAGCACCGCCATGCTGGGCTGCAAGCGGGTGAGGGCTACGCCGGTGGCCCAGGTGATGGTCCACAACCCAACCGTCACCGCCGACGGCAACCAGTACGACCACCGCAAAACGGCAAAGGACTTGGATAAATTCGCGCAGTCCATCCTTAACGCCTACGAGCTGAAATGCCGCGGCAAAAAGACCCGGGAGCAGCTAAAAGCCATGATGGACTCGGAGACCTGGATGCCGGTGCAGGAGGCGGCGGAGGCCGGGCTGGTGGATGAGATCATCGGCGGTGCGGAGCTGCTGCCCGCCCAGGTGGTGAACTGCGTGGGCGGCGGCCTGCGGGCCCTGTGCGGGGCGGGGGGCCTGCCTAGCGCGGCGGAGCTGAGGACCAAAAAGGCGGCGCTGGACGCCCAGAATGGTGAGCCCGGCGAGACCCCGGCGGAGGAGCCGGACCAGGCAGACGAACGGGAGCGGCTGGCCGTCTCCCTGTCCGTGAAAAAACACTATTAGGAGGACGACAAAATGGATTTCGCAAAGGTTCTGAACGACCTCCGCCGGGAGAAGGCGGACAAGCTGGCCCAGGCGGAGCAGCTGCTGGCCGAGAACAAGGTGTCCGAGGCGGCGGCGCTGGACGGGGAGCTGGATGCCCTGTGCCAGAAGATCACCGCCACGGAAAATCTGATGCGCCGCAGTCAGGAGGACGCCCAGCCTCTGCCCGACGGCGACGGCGCTCCTCAGGACAAGGGCGGCGGGGCCAGACCCTTCCACAGCCTGGGGGAGCAGCTCCAGGCTGTGGTGAACGCGGCCAAGACCCATGTGGTGGACAAGCGGCTGCTCCAGGTGAACGACGCGGTGAAGGGGGCCAACGAGGGGACGGGGGCCGACGGCGGCTTTGCCGTCCAGGAAGATTTTGCCGGGCAGATTTTGGAGACGGCGGTGTCCACCGGCGACATCCTGTCCCGGGTGGACAGCTACACCGTGGGGGCCAACTCCAACGCCGCCCGGTGGCTGATGGTGGATGAGACCGACGTGTCCGCCAGCGTGTTCGGCGGGGTGCAGATGTACTGGGCGGCGGAGGGGGCCACCGTCGCCGCCAGCCGCCCCAAGTTCAAGGAGCTGAAGCTGGACCTGGAGAAGATGATGGGCTTTGCCTACGCCACCGACGAGCTGCTTCAGGACGCGGCCTTCATGACCGGGTTCTTTGGGTCCGCCTTCACCGTGGCCGCCAACCGGCTGCTGGAGGACGCCATCATTTCCGGCGACGGCAGCGGCAAGCCCAAGGGCATTTTGAACAGCGGGGCCCTCATCGCGGTGGACGCGGAGGCCAGCCAGGCGGCGGGGACGCTGAACGCCCAGAACATCCTGAAAATGTGGAGCCGGGCCTTGACCTCCGGGCGGAGGAACATGGTGTGGATGATGCACCCCGACCTGGAGGACCAGCTTCCCCAGCTGATGCTGGGGGACAAGCTGATCTGGATGCCGGAGGGGGGCATTTCTGGGGCCCAGTACCAGACCATCCTGGGCCGTCCAGTGCTCTTCAACGACAACTGCCAGGCCATGGGGACCAAGGGCGACGTGCTGCTGGCCGATTTGAAGCAGTACATGCTGCTGAAAAAAGGCACCGCCAAGCAGGACTGGTCCATGCACGTGGAGTTCCTGACGGACCAGATGTGTTTCCGCATGGTGCTGCGCTGCAACGGCACGCCCAAGGTCACCGCGCCCATCACGCTGAAGAACAGCACCCGCACCAGGAGCCCCTTCGTCACGCTGGCGGCGCGGCCCGCCTCCGGCGGTTCGGGCGGCGGCACCCAGCAGGGCGGCGGCTCGAGCACCCAGGAGCCCCAGGGCTGAGGGGGTGACGGTCATGGCGAGAACGAAAAAGGCCCCCACACCCGCTGAGAACGCCCAGGAAGCGCGGGGCGGACTGGAGATGGGGATGGACACCCCCGCGGCCCGGGAGGCCGCTGAGGGGGTCGCAAGCGGCGAGATCATCGGTCCGGCGGATGCGGGTGAGCTGGCGGGCTGTCAGGATGAGGCGGAGCTGTCTGAGGGGACGCTGACGGAGTATTCCGTGACGGCGGAGAACGGCTTGCGGCTGCGGGAACGGCCTTCCCTGGACGCGCCGGTCATCGCGGTGCTGCCCTGGGGCGCGGGGGTATTCGCCGATGAGCCCCCGGCCGGCGAGTGGGTCTGCGTGACCACAGGCCTGCTGTCCGGCTACATGCTGGCCAAGCACCTGGCCCCGCTGACCGCCGAGCTGAAAATGGCCATTGTTTATGACTGAGGAGCGCATGGCCAGCCTGCTGGCCTACTGCAAGCTGACAGAGCTGGCGGACGACCCGGAGGTGCAGACGCTGATCCCGGTGCTGTACGACGCGGCGGTGGGCTATCTGGCCAACGCCGGAGTGTCCCAGCCCCCGCCGGGTACTCCCAGGGCGGCCCAGTATGACCTGGCCGTGAATTACATGGTGGCGGACAGCTGGGACCGCCGGGACATGACCGGCGGGACGGAACAGGATAATCCGGCGTTCCGGCGGCTCATTAACCAGCTGAAGCAGACGGAGGGGCTGTCCGCCGAGTCCTGAGAGGAGGCCGGTATCATGGCAAAGCAAGCCCAGGCCGGGGAGCTGCGCACCCGGATCTACATCAGAAAAACAGTTAAGTCAGTGGATGACGAGGGATCGCCAATCGAGAAGGAACAGAGCGTATTCGCCCCAGAGGAGCCGGAGCGGGTGTGGCACTGCAAGTGGGTAAACGCCTACGGCACGGAGGCCATGGCCGCCATGCAGTTCAAGGTCCAAGAGCCCGCCACCCTGACCATGCGGTACTCGCCGCTGATCCGGCCCGACTGCCGCATCTACAAGCTGGGCGACCCGGCCCCCTATGAGATCATCAGCGTCAACGACGTGGAGGACCGTCACCGCTGGCTGGAGGTCAAGGTCCACAGGAAGGAGGCGGCGCGATGAGCGTAGAGGCCAGGGTCAAGGCGGCGCTGGACGTGTTCGGCGACCCGGTGGAAAAATCCCTGCTCTACGCCTCCGCCGGAAAGCGCCCGCCCCGGTACTACACTTTTTCCTGCGAGTCCTTTGGCGACAACTACGGCGACGATGAGCCGGGCTGTGAGCGATGGCTGGTGAGCGTGCATTTCTTTGCTCCGCTGGGGGAGAGCTGCCTCCAGCAGGTGCGGGAGACCAAGGGGGCGCTGTTCCGGGCCGGGTTCACCTGGCCCCGGTGTGTCGACGCCACCGACCAGGACGGCCAGCACTATGTGCTGGAGTGTGAGACGGCGGAGCCTATTGGGGATAGAGGGGTGGATGATGGCCCGGCTGGAGTTTGATGGCCTGGACAGCCTGATGACCGATTTGGATTCTCTGGCCCATCTTCCCGACCGGGTGGTGGAGGATATGCTGAACGCCGAGGCGGATGTGTTGGTCCCGGCCCAGCGGGCAGAAATCTCCAGCCGGTGGCGGGGAAAGTATTCAGAGGGTATTTCGGCCAAATCGGTGAAAAAGAGCAAGATGAAAACAACAAAGGATGGCCGGGCCGTCCATATTTATCCCCAGGGCACTCGGAAGCGGGGTAAGAAACGTGTCCGTAACGCGGAAATCGCGTTTATCAATGAGTATGGGGCTCCTAAGCGGGGCATTGCCCCCCGCCCGGCCATCGCGGCCGCAAACGCAAAGGCGGAGCCAGCGGCGGTGGACGCCGGAGAACGGGTGTTCAACGCCTATCTGGACAGTAAAAATCTTTAACTTTAGGAGGATGCAATATGGCAAGCTTTGGCGCAAAATTTCCCTATTTCTGCCCGGTGGCGGAGGAGCCGGAGGGGGAGCTCCCCATCTACAGCGGAGAGCCTGTCAGGATCGGGCGGCTGGTTAAGGCGGATCTTTCTATTACCCTGGCTTCCGGCAAGCTGTTTGCCGACGATGTGATGGCAGAGTCGGTGGACGAGTTCGCCGGAGGATCTATCGCCATGGAGACTGACGACATGACCGATGATGTGGCGTCTACTGTGTACGGCGTGGACGTCCTGGATGGCACGGCCCACTACAATGTGGCGGACGATCCCCCAAAAGGCGGCCTGGGCTACCTCAAAAAGCTGATGAGGAACAAGAAGGTGCTGTACAAGGCTTATTTCTACCCTCTGGTCAAAGCCGCCCTGGGCAACGACACGGCCCAGACCAAAGCCGACAGCATCACCTTCGGCACCTCCGCCACTACGTTTTCGGTTTTCGCCTGTGAGACCGGGGCGTGGCGGGACACCCACGAGGCGGCCACGGAGACAGAGGCTTTGACCTGGCTCAAGGCGCAGTTTAAGACGGCTGCCTCCGAGGGCTGACCATGAGAGCGGCAAAAATCACGCTGGCGGGCCGCGAGCGGTATCTGATGCTCACCGTGGATGCCATGGTCCGGCTGGAAGAGGAGTTCGGCGGCGTCAACCAGCTGATCAACGCCCTGGAAGACCGGGGCCGGCAGGGCGCCGCCGCCGCGTGCAAGGCCGCCGCCATCCTGGCGGAGGGCGGGGAGCTGGCTCGGCGGGCTCTGGGCTACGACCCGGCCCCGCTGGCGGACGAGGCGGCCATCATGGCCACCTTACAGCCCAAGGAGGCCATGGGACTGCGGATGGCCATCCCGCAGGTGATCTCCCTTGGGTTTGGCCGGGATGTGGAGCCGGAAGACGATGAGGTGGATCTGGGTCTGGCGGAGCTGAACGCGCAAAAAAAAACACCGTGACCCGAGCCCATTACCTGCGGGTCGGAACGCTGTGCGGCCTGTCGGAAAAGGAAACCCTGCTATCCGCTCCCGGGGAGCTGATGGATCAGTGGGAGCTTTATCTTCAGGCCCACGGCGTGAAAAACCGGACTGAGTACGACTGATTTTGGCGGAGGTGACGGGCCAAAATGGCAACCAGAACCATAACAACCAAATTGGCTTTGGACGGCGAGGCCGAATACAAGGCAAAAATCAAAAATATCAACTCCGAGCTGGCCGTGTACAAGTCGGAGCTGGAAAAGGTTGAGGCTAAGTACAAAACCAGCGCCAACAGCCTGGAGGCGCTGTCCGCCAAACAGTCCGCCCTAAATGGCCAGCTGGAGGCGCTGAACAAGAAGCACGCCGAGCAAGCTGAAATGCTGGAAAAGGCCAGAAAGGCCCAGCGGCAGTTTGCCGATGAGGCAGACAGCGTCCGTGCCAAGCTGGAAAGCCTGAAGAGCTCCTCCGCCGACACGGCGGAGGAGGAGGAAAAGCTGGCCAAGCAGCTGGCAGACGCCGAGGAGAGCATGCAAAAGGCGGCAAACTCGGCCAATTTCTACCAAAAGCAGCTCAACAATACCGAGCGGGATCAGGAAAAGCTGGGCCAGGAGCTGGAGCAGACAGGAAAATATCTGGACGAGGCGAAGTCAGATTTTTACAAATGCGCCAAGTCCATTGATGAGTACGGAAATGAGGTTAAGGACGCCGCTCAGGAATCTGAGGACTTCGGGGACAGATCGAAAGAGGCCATCAATCAGCTGGCCGGGGTGTTGGCCTCTGCCGGCGTGGCCAAAACGGTGGAGGAGATTGTTTCCGCTCTGCTGGAGTGCGTAAAAGCCTTCGGGGAGTTTGAGTCCCAGATGTCTACAGTCCAAGCCATCTCCGGGGCCAGCGGAAACCAGATGGCCGCATTGGCGGGAAAAGCCAAGTATATGGGGGCCACCACCTCCTTCACCGCCACAGAGGCGGGCCAGGCCCTGGAATACATGGCCATGGCCGGGTGGAAAACCAACGAAATGATGGACGGCCTGGAGGGTATTATGCACCTGGCGGCGGCCTCCGGGGAGGATCTGGGCGCTACGTCGGATATTGTCACCGACGCGCTGACCGCCTTTGGACTGGCGGCTGCGGACAGCGCCCGATTTGCCGATGTGCTGGCCGCAGCAAGCTCCAACGCCAATACCAATGTAGGCATGATGGGGGAGACCTTTAAGTATGCCGCCCCGATTGCCGGGTCTCTGGGCTACTCCATTGAGGATACGGCTTTGGCTATTGGTTTGATGGCAAACTCCTACATCAAAGGCACGCAGGCGGGCACGGCGCTGCGCTCCATATTCTCCCGGCTGGCGTCAGACGCGGGGGCCACCAAAACACAGCTGGGCGCTCTAGGTATTTTGACCGAAAAATTGGGCGTACAGTTTTACAACATGGACGGGAGCACCCGGGCGCTGAACGACGTGCTGGTGGACAGCCGCGCCGCGTGGGCCGGTCTGTCTGCGGAGGAGCAGATTTTTTACGGCAAGACTATTGCGGGCACAGAGGCTATGTCCGGCTGGCTGGCGCTTATGAATGCCGGAGAGGCCGATTTCCAAAAGCTATCTCTTGCCATCAACAACAGCAGCGGGGCCGCAAAAGAGATGTCCGAAATCAAACTGGACAATCTGGCTGGGCAGATGACCCTGCTGGACTCGGCGGCGGACGGCCTGAAAATCGCGGTCGGTGAACAGCTGGCCCCGGCCCTTACCGATTTGGCAAAAGCGGGAACAGACGCGTTTACGTGGGCCACAGATTTTGTAAGCGACAACCCTTGGATTGTCGGCGCAGTGACAGGAGTGACCACGGCATTAGCTGCACTGGCTATTGGCGTTGGCGCGCTGGCCGCAGCTCCAGCAATTATTGGGGCCCTAAGCACAGCATTGAATCTGCTCATGGCAAATCCGATCATTGGAGTGACTGCGGCCCTAGTCGGGCTGGCAACAGCGATTGGGACATGGGCTGCATCTTTGGATGATGCGGACAAGAAAACCCAGGATTTTACGGACTCGCTCAAAGACAGCAAGGACGCCTACGAAGACCTAAACGACTCTATGGCGGACCAGCGGCGGAATAACCGGGCTATGGCATCCTCTCTGCTGGATCTGCTGAGAGTTGAGGAAAAGTCTGCTCTGCAAAAGGACAAGATCGAACAAAAGATTGACGAGCTAAACGAGGCTGTACCGGGGCTGAATCTGGCCTACGACCGGGAGAAGGACGCCCTGATCGGTGTCACAGAGGCCGAGTTGAAGTCCATGCTGGCCCGTGAAGAAGCCCAGGCGCAGTATGAGGCACAGGTGTCCCGGCTGAACGAGTTGGATACCGAGCGGGCAGAAATCGAGTCCAGGCTTAAGGACGCCCGGCTGGCGCTGGACGAGGCTGAGACATCTGGAACAGGAAACACCAGGGAGCTGAAAAACGCCATCAAGGAGCTCACCGAGGCCCAGGAGGAAAACGAGCGGCAGACGGCTGAGCTGGAGGAGGCGGCCAGCGCTTACGGCGAGGAGCAGGCAAAGGCCGCCGCTAAGTCCCGGGAGATGCAGACGCGGGTCCAGGAGCTCACCGACCAGATGGCGGCGTTGGATGAGGCACATCAAAAGAGCATGGAGGCCGCCCGGGCTAACCTTGAGCGTCAGATGGGGCTTTTTGAGGATCTGGATAAATCAGCAAATATTTCCATCGATGACATGATTAAGTCTTTACAGCAGCAAGAAAAAGATTTGGAGTCTTACGCTGACAACATCCAGAAGGCCATGGAAAAAGGTGTGGATCGAGGTCTGATTTTGAAGCTGTCCGACGGATCAAAGGAATCTGCCCGCATTCTGGCCGAGATTGTTGGTAGCGGCGAAGAAAAGATCGGGGACCTAAACGATGAGTTCCGTAAGGTCGAGGAGGGCAAAGATGACTTTGTCGCAATCATGGATGAACTGGAGAACGATTATTCCAATAAAATGGATGAAATAACCAGGAAAATGAATGACTCCATGAAGGAGCTGAATGTGGAGGAAGATGCAAAGGAGACTGGCAGGCGCAATATCAGGGGCCTGATCAACGGGACGAACGAGAAAAAGGAAGAGTTGGTCTCCACCTACAGGGAAATGGGCCGGGCGTCGCTCCGGGCTTACATGAAAGAGGTAGACCAGCGCTCTCCGTCCCATAAGTTTGAACAGGCGGGCCGATTTGATATCCAGGGCCTCATCCGGGGCGCGGAAGAGGAGAAAAACAATCTGGACGCCGCCTACAAAAAGCTTGCTCAGACGGCCCTCCAGAGCATGGAGAGGGGACTGCCCTCCACGCTGGTGGAGCCGCCGGCCACCGCCGCCCAGGACCGGCAGGCCGCCGCCATCATCGCCGCTGTATCCAACCGGGGTGGAGATGTGGGAGGGATCCCAATCCACATCGACAAACTGGTGGTACGGGATGAGTCCGACGTCAAGCGAATCGCACGGGAGCTCTACTACATGGTCCGGCAGGAGAGCCGGTCGAGAGGGGGCGGCGCTCTGTGAGCGGATTTTCCTTCCGAGGCGTCCACAGCAGCGTGTACGGCATCTGCACTCAGGACCAGGAGCGGGCCATTCTCCCCCCTGGCCGGGATGAGCGGATCGTCATCCCGGGCCGGTCCGGCTATTACGACGGCCCGCCCGGGGTGTACGACGAGCGGGTGGAGGGCCTCCACTGCTCCTTTAAGTGCCCGCCGGGAAAGACGGTGCCGGAGATGTGCCGGGAGATCGCCTATTGGCTGTCCGGCGAGGGGCGCTTGATCTACGACAAGGAGCCGGACAAGCACTACAACGCCCGGCTCACCGGCTCGCCACCCATGGAGCAGCACCTGAAATGGGGAAGCTTTGACCTCACCTGGTCCTGTAACCCGCCCTTCGCTCTGGGGAGAACCGTGACCCAGCCCCTGACCATGGGCTCTAACCCCATCGCCTACCAGGGGACGGCCCCGGCCCCCTGCCTCATCGTGCTGCGCAACCTGTCCCAGGAGGCGGCCCAGACCGTCACCATCACCGCCGTGAAAAGGAGTGTGTAAATCTATGTACGCCTGCGATTATCTGGAAAAGGGGGTGCTGAACACCCTGCTGGGCGTCACCTTCCCCGCCCCGTCCAAATGCTGGCTGGCCCTCTACCTCAGCGACCCCGGCGAATCGGGAACCTCCGGGACGGAGGTGAGCTACACCGGCTATAAGCGGATGGAGATCGAATTCTCTCCCCCGGCGGACGCCAGCGGAGGGCTGGGCATCCAGAACCTGTCTGACATCACCTTCCCAACGCCTCCCACCGCCGTGGGCACCGTTACCCACATTGGCGTGCTGGACTCCCTGACAGGGGGCAATATGCTGGCCCGGAACGAGCTAGTGGAGCCTCTGTCCATTGGCGCGGAGGAGCCTCCTGTCCTGCTGGCCGGGGATGTGCTGCTCTACCTCACCGGGGACCTGTCCCGGGCCTGGATGACCCGGGTGCTCAACCTTTTCCGGGGCCAGGCTCTCCAGGGGACCACACCCTACTACGCCCTGTGGAACGGATCTCCGGAGGCCGGGGGCGCGGAGCTGTCCGGGGGAAACTACCAGCGCACGGCCATCACCTTCGGGGCCCCGGCGGAGCAGGCCTCCGGCCAGGTGCTGGCGCGCAACTCCGCCCCGGCCTCCTTCCCCCGCCCCACTACCGCCTGGGGGACCTGGACCCACACCGCCATCTACACCGCCGCCGCCTCTGGGGAGCCCATCTGGATCAAGGCCAGGGCGGAGCCCAAGGAAATCAAACGGGGGTACATGCCCCGGATCGCCGAGGGCTCGGTGTCCGTGGGCCTGAACTGACATGTACGGCGGGCGGTACGGCCTGGCCCGGTACTCCCTGGGGGCCGGGGAGCGGGCCATTGAGGCCGGGGAAGCCTTTTCCGCCGCCCTGGGCGGGCTGGCGGGCGGCGCTGTCCCCGTGGATGCGGGAGCGGTGCTTGCGGGGGAGCTGGGCGGGACCGTCCGGGGCGTCCTGGCCATGGACGCCGCGCTGGCGGCGGGAGCCCGGCTGTTGTCCCGGGGGCGGCTGGGGGCGGATGTGGCCGTGGGCGCGCCCTTTGCCGCCGCGCTGGGCGGGAGGATTCAGACTGGAAAGGACCTTCCGGCGGCGCTGGAGGGGCTGGCGGCCCTCCACGGGACCGCCTGGGCCTCCAAGGATATGCCGGTCCGGGATTCTCTCAGGAGCGCCCTGCTGGGGACGGCGGCGGGGGCCAAAGACATCCCCGGGACCCTGCTGGCCGCGGCGGTGCTCACCACCTCGGCGGAGGCAGGCATCCAGTCCAGGTCCCAGGCTGTTTTTCAGCTTACCATTCCCCCCGGCGGGGAGCTGCGCATTGACAGCGGTCTGTTCACCGTCCTGCTGGACGGGGAAAACGCCCTCCACACCCAGGAGGGGGACTGGGTGGAGCTGTCCCGCTCCCTGGTCCGGCTCACCGTAGAGTGCGCCCAGGGCGGCGGGCTGGCGGGGCAGATCGTCTACCAGGAGAGATACCTATGACGGAAGTATTTGACCGGGCTTCCCGGCGTCGGGTGGCCGTGCTGGAGAACGCCCACAACGTCTCAGAGGAACAGCGGATCAACGCCGTCTGGTATCTCCGCTTCTCCCTGCCCTGGGACGACCCCAAAAATCAGTTTTGCAAGCCCTTCCATTATGTCCGCCACGGCGGCGGGGAGCTGTACCGCATCATGCCGGAGACTCTGGACGTGGACGAGACCGGGGCCTACAGCTATCAGTGCGAGCACGTGCTGGCCACCCTCATCGACAACGTCCTGTTTGGGCGGCATGTGGTGGGCAATCTGGGTGTGTACACGGCGGACTGTATCCAATATGTGCTGAACCACCAGATTGTGAAAAACTGGGTGCTGGACCAGTGCGATTTCCGCCGCCAGTTCGAGTACGGCTGGGAGCAGGAATCCCTGCTGTCCGCCCTGTTCTCCATCGCCAATCCGCTGCCGGGACCCTACATGTGGCGCACCGATACGTCCAACTATCCCTGGAAGCTGTCGCTGATAAAGCTGGAGGCCGGGACCCCGGAGCTGTATGTCCGGCGGCGGCACAACATGGGGACCTTCCACCGGGACCGGGACCCCCAGCAGGTGGTCACCAGGCTGTACCCCCTGGGCTATGGCGAGGGGGTAAACCAGCTGTCCATCGCCGGGGTGAACGGCGGCGTGCCCTACCTCCAATCGCCCCAGGCCGTGGTGGACAAATACGGCCTCATTGAGCGGGTGTGGGTGGATCGGCGGTACGAGGACCCGGAGAGTCTCAAGGCCGCCGCCCAGGCTATGCTGGACGAGCTCCAGGAGCCTGTGGCCTCCTATGAGGTGGGCTTCCAGGAGCTGTCCGCGGCGGACTGGGACAAGGCGGAGGTTGGCCGCCGGGTTCGGGTGGTGTTCCCCGAGCTGGGGGAGAGCGTGGACACCTTCGTCACCCAGGTGGACCGGGATTTTGGAGACATCACCCAGTCCTCTATTGTGGTGGCCAACCGGGGGGCCTCCATCGCCTCCTCCCTGGCGGACATGGCGGACCGGCAGCGCATTGAACAGACCTACGCCCAGGGGGCCACCCAGCTCTATGCCCAGGCCCTCCAGGCCAACTGCGACAGCCAGAAGGGCGCGGTGATGGATTTCTTCATCCCCGCCGAAATGCGGATCATCAACAAGGTGCTGGCCAAGGTGCGGATGGGCCCCTTCCGGGCCTACTCCAAAAGCACCCAGAGCCGGGAGGCGCAGACGTCCACCACCAGCAGTACCGAGGACCAATACTCCACCAGCTCCAGCGGCGGCGGGGCCTACACCTCCACCGGGGGTGGGGGCGGCGTGATCACCGACACCGGGGACAGCGGCGTCAACGTGCGCTGGGAGCGGGCGGCCACTGAGGGATTTGACGGCCATTTCCATTATTTTAACCGGGTGCAGTCCCATCAGCACCAGATTACCCTGGGAGACCACACCCATCAGATCAGCCTGAGCGGGCACCAGCACAGCGTGACCATACCCGGCCACAACCATAATGTCACCATCCCTGGCCACTATCATGACATCACCCCCGGGATCTTCACCTTCGGCAGTCCCCAGCGGTTTTCTCTGTATGTCAACGGGGCGAAAAAGGCGGATTTCGAGGGCCAGACTGCCGAGCTGGACGTGACTGATTTTCTGGTGGAGGACGGGAGAATCCCGCGCGGACGCTGGCTGTCCATAGAAATCCGGCCCAATGACCTGGCCTATGTGAGCTTAGACCTCATCGTCCAGGGCTTTGTCCAGTCCCGGGGAGACAACACCGTATGAAGGAAGGAGACAGCGCCATGGACACACAGCTATATCCCGGTATCCCATTTTCGCCTCCGGCGGCGCTGGCGGACAATGTGGGCGCGGGGGATACCATCATTCCAGTGAGCGATGTGGAGGCATTCCCGCCCGCCCCCAACCTGGCCACCATCGGTGCCGACGAGGAGGGAGAGACAGTCTTCTACGCCGCCAAGACGGCCACGGCCCTGTCCGGCTGCGTCCGGGGGGTGGAGGGCACGGCCAAAGCCTGGCCCAAGGGGGAGCCCATCGCCCGGAACTGGACCGCCAAAGATCACGCTGATCTGATTGCCGCTGTGAGAGAGGCCGCCCAGGCGGTGGCCTCCCACCAGAATGACCCCGAGGCCCACAGCGCCCTCTTCGCGGCGCTGGAGGCCCGGCATGGCCGGCACGTGGTGGCCACCAGGCTGCGGGACCCGTCCAAGCCGGACTACGGCCTGAATGCCGGCGGGGAAGCCGCCGCGGTGCTGGATGTCGGGCCCTATACCGGCGCGGCCCAGGTGGCCGCCATCGTCAGCGGTGTGGAATACGACGCCAAAAACATGAGCGCAAACGGGGAAAATACCCCCGATGGTACGCTGATACTACGAAAAATGGAGGAATGAAACCATGGCGAACACCAAGTACATTCTGGAGCAGATCAAAATCGAGGGTGAGCTGAAGGAGCTGCTGGCCAAGACCGATGGGGAGAACACCATCGTGACCTACAACGGCACGGAGATGACCCTCACCGCCGCGCTGGCGTCCATCTACACCAGCCTCACCAGCCTGCCCACCGACTCGGGCATCGACGGCAAGATTTCCGCCGCCATCGACGGTCTGATCGGCGGGGCGCCGGAGACCTATGACACGCTGAAGGAGATCGCGGACTACATCGCGGAGCACCAGGATGTGGCGGACGCGCTGTCCGCCGCCGTGGGCAATAAGGTGGACAAGGTGGAGGGCATGGGCCTGTCCGCCAATGACTTCACCGGCGCGCTGAAAGCCAAGCTGGACGCCATGGAGCCCGTCACCGCCGCTGAAAAGGCCGCATGGGACGCCAAGGCGGGCACTGCCGTGGCCAGCACCACCGCCAACGGCCTGATGTCCAAGGAGGACAAGGCCCGGCTGGACGGCCTGCGGGGGGTGCGGTACGGCGCTGCCGCCCCCGAGGACATGCAGGACGGGGAGATGTTCGTCCACGTCGTAACGTCCGGGTAATTCAGAGAGGGCAGGGGCGGCCCTCTTCGCGAAAGACGGCGGGCCCCACCCATCCTTAGGGGGGACCACTCCCGCCGCTTTCGCTCAGATGACCGCCCCTACCCGAGCCGCACGAAGAATATGAAGGAGGCGACGACATGTCAGTTTTGGAGCGGGACGTGGTGCTCACCGGGAAGGATGGGGGGCAGTCCACCATCGACTTCCCCATCACCCGGCTGGCCAACTTGGAGGACTCCGCCGAGGTCAAGGAAACCCCGGCGGAGGGGGACTTTCTGCCCATCGTGGACGGCGCGGACGGCGGGCAGATGAAAAAGACGCCGCTGAGCGCCATCCTGGGGCCCGCCGCAGCGGCACTGGCGGCGGCTCAGGAGGCACAGAGCGCGGCGGGCGGCGCGGCCTCCACCGCTAATGCGGCGGCCCAGGCTGCTCAGGACGCTAAAACCATGGCGGAGGGCAGGGCCACCATGGAGCAGGTGAACGCGGCCATCGCCGCCGCCGTGCTGGACAGCTGGGAGGGATCGTATTGAGCACGCAGGAGACGAAATTGAAGGCCATCGCGGACGCCATCCGGGAGAAGGACGGCACCACCGAGCCCATTCCCGCCAACGACTTCGCCGCCCGCATCCTGGCCATTCAGGGCGGGGGCGATGTGACGCTGGAGTCCATCTCTATCACCGCGCCGCCCAATAAGGTCAGTTACCATACTGGGGACCTGTTCGACCCCACCGGGATGAGCGTGTGGGCGGAGTTCTCCAACGGATATGGGCTGTACGTAAACCACGCCGACCTGGTGTTCGACCCGGCGGGCCCGCTGGAGGAGGGAACCGAGATCGTGACAGTGCGCTTCTCCTGGGGCGGGGAAGCGGCGGATACCAGCCAGGCTGTCAGCGTCACCGCCACACAGATTTTTGGTGTGGAGTGGGATTGGACCGACAGCGGCCCGACGAAAGGTTCTCGCACGGATGATGCTGCCGGATTTACCGACCCGGTGCCCGCCGTGAATAACGGCACGGGCAGTTCTCCCTTCGACGATATCATGCCCTGGGCGGGGATGGTGAAGGAGAACCGCGCCGGGGGCGTTGAGGTCAAGGAGCCTAAATATTGGTATAAATGGACCAAGACCGGGAAAACGATGAAGCTGCAAATTGCGAGCGGCCCCGTTGAGGGGTTCCACGTGGACCCGGTGAACATGAACCGAGGCGATGGGCTGGGCGAACTGGACTTCTCCTACATCGGGCGGTATCACTGCGGCAGTGATTGGAAATCCACCACCAATGTGGCGCAGAAAGTCAATATCACCAGAGATGCTGCCCGTACCAGTATTCACAACCTGGGAGCAAACTTCTGGCAGATCGACTTCGCCCAGATGTGGTACGTCGGTATGTTGTTTCTTGTGGAGTTTGCCGATTGGAACGGCGAGCGCATTGGTCGAGGCTGTTCCGCCAACAACTCCAAGGAGAACAACGGCAAGACGGATTCTATGCAGTATCACACCGGCACGACTGCGGCCAACCGGGATACCTACGGGTTCACCCAGTACCGCAACATCGAGGGCTGGTGGGACAATGTGTATGACTGGATGGACGGCTGCTACTACAACAGCAACGGCCTGAACGTCATTAAGAACCCCAATCAGTTCAGCGACAGCGCCAACGGCGTTCTGGTGGGCAAGCCGACGGGCGGTTATCCGTCTGACTTTACCATCCCGACACAAAGCGGTCTGGAATGGGCGTTGTTCCCCTGCGCAGCGAGTGGGAGCACCACGACCTATGTCCCGGATTATTGGGGCTTCGACGGTGGTGACCCGTGCCTGTTCCACGGCGGTAGCTATAGCCAGTACCAGAATCACGGCCCGTTCTACGTCAACTGCTACGGTACGTCGGACTCGTACGGCGACATCGGCTGCCGCCTCCAGGAACGCCCGCCGAAGGCGGCATAAGGAGGGTACAAAATGGAATACGAGTACATTTTCGGCACCAACGGCAACGCGAAGACCCTGCGCGTCAAGGGCCTGGCCCACACCGCCCTGTCCGGCTTCCAGCAGGTGGCCCAGGAGTACCCCGGCGAGACCGTCACCGACCGCTTCCGAGTGGTGCGCAGGCTGAAAAGCGCCGAGGACCCGGCGGGGAACTGCTACGACTGGTACGAGATCGACCGGCACTACCGCACCGTGGACAAGAGCGCCGCCCTCCAGGCGGAGCTGGACGCCACCAAACAGAAGCTGTCCGCCGCCATCCAGTCCAACGCCATGCTGGAGGACTGCCTGGTGGAGATGGCGGGTGTGGTCTATGCGTGACCGATTGGCCGGACTGGCCTTTTGGATATTTACCAAACTGAAAGGAGACTGTGAAATGATGGCTATGTTATTCGCGTGCCGCGTGGTGGAGGAGCGGACCCAATTCTCCGCCGTGCCCCGTCTGCTCAAGCAGCAGGTGGCGGACATCATCATCAACGACTTTGGCATGCCGGAGCTGGTTCCCGCCGAGTTCGGAGGCACGGCGGAGGTGTAAGGCTGTGGAGTCTGTTATCGTGGCGGCGCTGGCGCTCATTGGGACGCTGGCGGGGACCTACTTCTCCAACCGGAAGGGAACGGCGCTTATCGCCTACCGGCTGGAGGAGCTGGAGAAGCGTGTGGAGGCCCACAACAACCTGGTGGAGCGGATGTACCAGGTGGAGGAGCGGACGGAACTCCAGGAGGAGAAGATCAAGGTGGCCAACCACCGCATTGAGGACTTGGAAAGGAAGGCTGAGGAATGAGTACATACACCAGGAAATGGCTGCGGGCCGCAGGAATCCGGGCCGTCAAGACCGTGGCGCAGACGGCGGCGGCCACCATTGGGACCGCCGTGGCCATGGGGGACGTGAACTGGCCGCTGGTGTGCTCCGCGTCGGTGCTGGCGGGGGTGCTGTCCCTGTGCACCAGCGTGGCGGGCCTGCCCGAGGTCGAGGGCTGACGGTTCATGGACAACGCACAAAAGATATGGGACAAGCTGATCTCCGCCGGGCTCACCCCGGCGGGGGCGGCGGGGCTCATGGGCAACCTGTACGCCGAGAGCGGCTTGAACCCCCGGAACCTGCAAAACAGCTATGAGAAAAAGCTGGGCCTGTCCGACGCGGACTACACCTCCGCCGTGGACTGCGGGGCCTACGGCTCCTTCGTTACTGACGGGGCGGGGTATGGGCTGGCCCAGTGGACCTACAGCAGCCGCAAGGCCGCTCTGCTGGCCTACGCCAGGGCCAGAGGGCGCTCTATCGGCGATTTGGACATGCAGGTGGACTATCTCCTTCAGGAGCTGGGGAGCGTGTTCCCGGCGGTTCTGAGGCTGCTGAGGACCACGGACAGCTTCTGGGACGCGTCTAACATTGTATTGCTCGAGTTTGAGCGCCCGGCCAACAAGAGCCCCGCCAACTGCGCCCGGCGGCTGGGGTTTACGCAGGAGTTCTACGACAAATTCGTGGGAGGGGAGAACATGAACTATCTCATGACGTCGGCGGCGTTCTGCGCCAAGGCGCTGGACATCGCCGACAACTACAAAACCAGCTATATGCTGGGCCCCTGGGGCTGGCCCGCTAACGATAAGATGATTGCCCGGGCCACCACTCAGGGCAGCAACGCCAAGACCAACCGGCAGTGGCTGCCCCAGGCCACCGCCATCAAGGATAAGGGTTTCCTGTTCGACTGTGTGGGCCTCATCAAGGGCATTCTGTGGGGCTGGG
>CATLFX010000040.1 GCA_949935795.1 uncultured Oscillospiraceae bacterium | reverse complement strand
GCCCTCGATTCACCGCCAGCAGATAGCAGAACCGGCTGCAATATTTCCCGCCCCGGCGTTTATTCCCCAACGCAGTGCCGCACATCGCACATTCCTTTCCCGGCTCCTCGTCCGATGGGTTTGCCTTATGGTACTCCCGCCACCACTCGATCCGGCACGCATCGCTGCAAAACTTCTGCCGCGTGATGTGGCACGTTGGGATAAAACCTTTCCCACAATTCTGACACTTCAGTTCTTCTGCCATTTCTACGCCCCCTTTATTCCCATTCTATCATAGGGGGTAGGTTCAACTCTATTTGACGCTTACGGTTGGTACGCCGCTGCCCAGCGGTACGAAAATTTTGTTCAGCGCCATAAAGACTGTGCCGTTCTCTACCTGAAACTCGGAGTGTGCATGAACACCCCGGTATCGTCAAGTACAATTTCTGGCAGCAAGTCCGTCGGAACCCGAACGCAAGCTATGTCTGTATCAATCAGGGGCAGACCTACGCGCTCCATGAAATTGAGAAACAAAGCCTCTGTATGGATACAGACATTGGAAGCATATTGACAGAATTGAAGAATTCATAACTGTTTGCCGCCTTTTCTGCAAGAAAAGGCGGCCTTTCCTGTGCCCATACATAGCCGCCTGTCTCACCAGCGGGCGTAATTCAGTCCCAAACCAGACGCTGCAAAAAGCGGTCCCGCGTCGTGAGACGCAGAACCGCTTTTTTCCTTCTTTGCTTGGATGAACCTCACAAAGGGTGTGCCGTTCAATATACGCCGCGCCGTTTTACTCCTTCGCCATGGACTCAATGATGGCGTCGGCCAAGGCGTCCAGCTCGCCGGCCTTGTCCGGATGGAGGGCGGAGGCCAAAGTGAGCCGGTCGTTGAGAACAGTCATGTTCTTCATCTCGTTCTCCAGGAACTTCTGCATCAGGTCGCCGGACTTCACCGCCCAGGAGCCGTTTTCAATGATGGCGCAGGTGCGGTTCTGGAAGTTCAGCGCCTTGAGGTGCATCAAATAATCGTGCATCACCGGGTAGATGCCCAGGTTGTAGGTGACGGAGGCGAACACCAGGTGGCTGAGCCGGAAGGACTCGCTGACCAGCTGGGACACATGGACGTTGGACACGTCATACACCCAAACATTGGTGCAGCCCTTCTCGCACAGCCTGGCGGCCAGGGCCTGGGCGGCGGACTCGGTGTTGCCGTACATGGAGGCGTAGGCGATGAGCACACCCTGCTCCTCGGGCTCATACTTGCTCCAGTGGTCGTACTTGTCGATGAAGTACATCAGGTCCTTGCGCCACACCGGGCCATGAAGGGGGCAGATAAACTTGATCTTGTCCAGAATGCCGCCAGCCTTTTTCAGAAGGAGCTGGACATGGGGGCCGTACTTGCCCACGATGTTGGTGAGGTAGCGCCGGGCATCGTCGATCCAGTCCCGGTCGAAATTCACCTCGTCAGCAAACAGCTTGCCGTCCAGAGCGCCGAAGGAGCCGAAGGCGTCGGCGGCAAACAGCACGCCGTTGGTCAGGTCAAAGGTGACCATGGCCTCGGGCCAGTGAACCATGGGAGCCTCTACGAAGGTGACGGTGTGGTCCCCGAAGCACTGGGTATCGCCTTCCTTGACCTGAATCAGCTCGTGGCCGTCGATGTGGAAGCCGAACTGCCGCATGAGCATGAATGCTTTCTCGGTGGAAATGACCTTCACGTCCGGCCAGCGGATGAGAATCTCCTCGATAGACGCGCCGTGATCGGGCTCCATGTGGTTGATGAGCAGGTAGTCCAGGGGACGGTCTCCCAGCAGATAGTCCAGATTCTCCAGCAGCTGGCGGCAGGCGGACCAGTCCACGGTGTCAAACAGGACGGTGGACTTGTCCAGCAGCAGATAGGCGTTGTAGCTCACGCCCCGGGGGATGGGATGGATGTTCTCGAAGAGATGGGTGCGGTGGTCGTTGGCGCCCACCCAGTAAAGGTTATCGGTGACACTGCGCACGCAGTACATAAGCGATCCTCCTTATTTGATATAAATCAAGGTAAAACCCATAAAAACGCAGCGGATTCGTTGTCGAGCGCATACGTTGGTGAACTGCCCCGAACCGAAACGAACTAAAAGTTCTTTTTCGGTTCCTTTTTCTTACAAGAAAAAGGAACTACGCCTCAATGAACATCTCCTTGCCTTCGGCGCACTCGGGGCAGACCCAGCCCTCGGGCAGGTTGG
This sequence comes from uncultured Oscillospiraceae bacterium, assembly GCA_949935795.1. GTDB lineage: Bacteria > Bacillota > Clostridia > Oscillospirales > Oscillospiraceae > Enterenecus. The sequence continues at coordinate 17,746 of CATLFX010000040.1, read as the reverse complement.
CAAACAGGGTGCCGGGGGCCACCTCGGCGTCGGGGTCGCCCAGCTCAGGGACGTACTCGTAGCCGCAGCCGCCGCACACGTAGCGCGGGCCGATGGGCTCGGGCTTGGGAGGCTGGGGCCGCTTCATCTTCACCATGGGGGGCGCGGGCTGCTTCTCCTCCAGGCCCAGGGCCTCGGCCAGCAGGGGCAGAATCTCATTCACATCGCCCACAATGCCGTAGTCGCAGTTTTTGAAGATGGGGGCGTTGGAGCTCTTGTTGATGGCCACGATGGTGGAGGCGTCCTTGATGCCCTTCAAATGCTGGATAGCGCCGGAAATGCCGCAGGCGATGTACAGGTTCCCCTTGAACTTCTGGCCGGACATACCCACGTAGCGGTTCAGGGGCACGTACTTGTGGGTCTCCGCCACAGGACGGCTGGAGCCGATGGCCGCGCCCGCCGCCTTCGCCAGGTCCTCAATGAGCTTCATGTTCTCCTTGGGGCCGATGCCCTGGCCGGCGGACACCACCCGCTCCGCCTGGGCGATGGGGGTGTCGATGGGGATGCCCACGGTAAAGTCATAGCCGTCCTTCTTCAGGGCCGCCACCAGGGCGTCAACCCGCTCCTTGGCGTCCCCCTCCTTGAGGATCAGGCCCTTGCGCACGCCGGTGACGGGGGCGGGCTTCTTGGCCACGCTGGAGGAACCGCCGCCCGCGCTCTTGGGAGGCTTGCCCATGATGGACGCGCCGATGACCATCCGCTGGACCTCGCTGGTGCCCTCGTAGATGGTGGTGATCTTGGCGTCCCGGTACATCCGCTCCACGTCCATGCCCTTGAGGAAGCCGGTGCCGCCGAAGATCTGCACCGCGTCGTTAGTGACCTCCAGGGCGGCCTCAGAGGCGTACAGCTTGGCCATGGCGGCGTCCACGCCGTAGGGCTCGTGGGCCTCCTTCTTCTCGGCGGCGGAGTACACCAGCATCCGGGCGCACTTCAGCTTGGTGGCCATGTCCGCCAGCTTGAAGGTCAGCGCCTGGTTGAAGCCGATGGGCTTGCCGAACTGGACCCGCTCCTTGGCGTACTCCACGGCGGCCTCGTATGCCCCCTGGGCGATGCCCAGCGCCTGGGAGGCGATGCCGATGCGCCCGCCGTCCAGGGTGGCCATGGCGATCTTGAAACCCTGGCCCTCCTTGCCCAGCAGGTTCTCCTTGGGCACCTTCACGTCGTCAAAGTTCAGCTGGCAGGTCTCGGAGGACCGGATACCCATCTTGTCGTAATGGGGCTCGAAGGTGAAGCCCTTCCAGCCCTTCTCCACGATGAAGGCGGAGATGCCCCGGGTGCCGATGTCCGGGGTGGTGACGGCAAAGACCACGTAGGTGTCCGCCACGCCGCCGTTGGTGATGAAAATCTTCTGGCCGTTGAGCAGCCAGTGGTCGCCCTTGTCGATCGCGGTGGTCTCGGTGCCGCCCGCGTCGGAGCCCGCGTTGGGCTCAGTGAGGCCAAAAGCGCCGATCTTCTCGCCCTTGGCCAGGGGGACCAGGTACTTCTGCTTCTGCTCCTCGGTGCCGAAGGCGAAGATGGGCCAGGTGCCCAGGGACACATGGGCGGACAGAATAACGCCCGTGCCGCCGTCCACCCGGGACAGCTCCTCCACGGCGATGGCGTAGCTCATGACGTCAAGCCCCGCGCCGCCGTACTCCTTGGGGTAGGGGATGCCCATCAGGCCCATTTCGGCCAGCTTTTTGACCGCCTCGGCGGGGAAGCGGCTCTCCTGGTCCATGAGGATGGCGTTGGGCTTCACCTCCGCCTCGGCGAAGGCGCGGATTTTGGCGCGCAGCTCCTCGTGGGCCTGTGTGGTCTGGAACAACATACGGTGAACCTCCTTTGAGTGATTTGTGCAATCAGTAGAACTCATTACCTGCTCAGTGAAAATGTACCACGATTAGGGCGGCTTGTCAATGCGGCCCGGCATATTTTGCACAAAGACAGCGGCCGGATTCTCACTGCGCTTGGCAAAACCGCTAAATGCCCGACGGCAAAGCGAATGAAAAGCCGCGTTTCAAAAAAAGTCTTGCAAAGCGCGGAGAATGGGGTTACAATACCTGTGGACAATTGAACAGACGGGAGCTTGTAGTACAGGCTGAGAGGAAGGTGCGACCTTCGACCGATAACCTGATTTGGATAATGCCAACGTAGGGATGCCTGTGATAACAGACGATATGCGTTTTGATGGAGGCCGCCAGATCGGGCGGCCTCTGTTTTTGTCCCTATCTTTTTTGGAGAGGAAGTGAAGGCCGGCATTTCCCAATTTCATTTGGGCGGGCAGGAGGGGAGCGCCTCAGGCCTTGTAAAAACAGCGATGGGAAGCCGTGTTCCGGCGTGAGAGGAAGCCAGCAAGCTTCGACCGACGATCCTTCCGCGGCGGAGGCCGCGCACTTGGGGAGCGACGCTGTTTTGCCGTTCTCACGTCATTTTCAAAGGAGATCACCACAATGAACAACATGAACCGTACCCAAAAGCTGTGCCTTGCCGCCGTTTTGTGCGCCGTGGCGGTGGCGGGGAGCCTGCTCTATTTCCCCATCGCCGGGAGCAAGTGCGCCCCGGTCCAGCATATGGTCAACATCCTGTGCGCCGTCCTGCTGGGTCCCGGCTACGGTGTGGGCGCGGCCTTTGTGGCCAGCCTGCTCCGCAACCTTTTAAGCTTGGGCAGTCCCATGGCCTTCCCCGGCAGCATGTGCGGGGCGCTGCTGTGCGGGCTGGCCTACTGGGGGACGAAAAACATCCCCCTGACCCTGGCGGCGGAGGTGTTCGGCACGGCGGTGCTGGGCGGGCTGTGCGCCTATCCAGTAGCTGTTTTGGTTATGGGGGAGAACGCGGGCGAAATCGCCTTTTACGCCTACATCATCCCGTTTTTCGTGTCCACGGCGGGGGGCGCGGTGCTGTCCGGGATCATCCTGGGGGCGCTGAGCCGGTCCGGGGCGCTGGGTGCTCCGACAAAGGAGGTCTGAGCCATGCTGGGAAAACTGCTTGACAACGTGCGGCAGCGCCATCCGCTGGTCCACAACATCACCAACTATGTCACCGTCAACGACTGCGCCAACATCCTGCTGGCCTGCGGCGGCTCGCCCATCATGGCCGACGACATGGGCGAGGCGGAGGAGATCACCGCCCTGTGCGGCGGGCTGGTGCTGAATCTGGGCACCTTGAACGCCCGGACTATCCCCGCCATGCTGGCCGCGGGGATAAAGGCCAATGAGCTGGGCCACCCGGCGGTGTTGGACCCGGTGGGGGCGGGGGCGTCCAGGCTGAGGACCGACACCGCCCTGCGGCTGGTGGAACAGGTGCGCTTTGCCGTCATCCGGGGAAACATCTCCGAAATTAAGACCCTGGCCCTGGGGGGCGGCTCCACCCAGGGGGTGGACGCCGACGTGGGCGACGCGGTGACCAAGGACACGCTGGAAGAGGCGGTCCGCTTTGCTAAGGGTTTTGCCCAAAAAACCGGGGCGGTCATCGCCATCACCGGGGCCATCGACATCGTGGCCGACGGGGAGCGGGCGTTCTGCATATTCAACGGCCACCCCATGATGAGCAGCGTCACCGGGACGGGCTGCCAGCTGTCCGCTATGACGGCGGCCTATGTCACCGCCAATCCCGACAGGCCGTTGGAGGCTACTGCGGCGGCTGTGTGCGCCATGGGTGTATGCGGCGAGCTGGCCCAGCAGCGGATGGGGGAGCAGGACGGCAACTCCTCCTATCGAAATTACATCATCGACGCGGTGTACCGCCTGGACGGGGAGACGCTGGAGCGGCACGCCAACTATCAGATACTTTGACAGGATGTGGGATCATGAGATGTGAAAAGGAGACTATGCTGCTCTACGCCGTCACCGACCGGGCCTGGACGGGGAAGCAGACGCTGTATCAGCAGGTGGAATGCGCTTTGAAGGGGGGCGTCACCTGTGTCCAGCTCCGGGAGAAGGACCTGCCGGAGGCGGAATTTCTGGCGGAAGCCAAGGAGATCGGGGCCCTGTGCCGGTCCTGCGGCGTGCCGTTCATCATCAACGATAACGTGGAGATCGCCCTGGCCTGCGGCGCGGACGGCGTCCACGTGGGCCAGAGCGATATGGAGGCGGGCCGCGTCCGGGCCGCTGTGGGTGAGGGCATGATGATCGGCGTGTCCGCCCGGACGGTGGAGGAGGCCCTGACCGCTCAGCGGGCCGGAGCGGATTACCTGGGGGTGGGGGCGGTGTTCTCCACCTCCACCAAGCTGGACGCAGAGGCAGTGTCCCGCCAGACGCTGAGGGACATCTGCGCCGCTGTGGACATACCCGTCGCCGCCATCGGCGGAATCAGCAAAGACAACATTCTGGAGCTGTCTGGCACGGGCATCAACGGCGTGGCCCTGGTGTCCGCCATTTTCGGCGCGGAGGACATCGAGGGCCGCTGCCGGGAGCTGAAGGAGCTGGCCCGCAGGGCGGCGGGCGTATGATCACGGGCGCAATTTTTGACGTGGACGGCACCCTGCTGGACTCCATGTCCATCTGGGACACCATCGGGGAGGACTATCTGCGCTCCATCGGTTACCAGCCCAGGGAAAACCTGAACGAGGTGTTCAAGGACATGAGCCTGGCCCAGGCGGCCCGGTATTATCAGACCGAGTACGGCGTGACGCTGTCCATCGAGGAGATCATGGACGGCGTGAACAGTCTGCTGGAGCGCTTTTACCGGGAACAGGCTCAACTGAAACCGGGGGCGGGGGAATTTGTGCGGGAGCTGTCCCGGCGCGGGGTGAAGCTGTGCATTGCCACCGCCACGGACCGATACCTGGTGGAGGCCGCCCTGGCCCGGTGCGGGGTGCTGCCCTATTTTGGGCGGATCTTTACCTGCACCGAGGCGGGGCATGGCAAGGACGAGCCGGACATCTTCGAGGCGGCGCTCCGTTTCCTGGGGACGGAGAGATCAAAAACCGTGGTCTTTGAGGATGCGCTCTACGCTGTCCAGACCGCGAAAAAATCTGGCTTTCGAGTGGCGGCTGTCTACGATATCCACGAAAAAAAGCAAGCGGAGGTCCGCCGCCTGGCAGACCTCTACCTGGAGAATTTTGAGCGATTATCCGGGCCGGTATTTGCGGACCATTTTCTCTAATTCCCGGTTCGTCCCGTGCTCCAAAACGTATTGATAGACGCTGTCATAATACAATGCCGCGTGGACAAGGTCTGGCTCCAAAAGGGGCAGGACGTCAGTCAGGCGTTTCTTGCAGAGCCGATTGATCTGCTTTAGCTGTTCTGTGTCACGTTTTTTCCGCTGGGCCTCCTGGGGCGGATAGCCCTGCCCGAAGGAGGCGTGAAACAGCGCGCGTATCGTTTCCGTAAAATTGATCTCGCCGGCCCATCCCCAGTTGAGGCCCAGCGGGTAGGAAATGGCATTGCCGTTGTTAATTTGTCCAAACAGGGAGGCATCCGCCGGATTTTCGACATAGCCGCAGATTACCCCCGGCAGGCTGTTGCAGGCCAGCATCATTCCCTGACCGGACGAGCAGCCGGTGATGATGAAATCGACAGCCCCGCTCTCCAGAAGAAGGCTGACGCACAGCGCGGCCTCTATGTAAGTGAGAGGTTCCCCGCTGTTTTCGAATACGCCAAAATTGATCACCTCATGTTCCTTTGGAATGGCCTGCGCCGCATATTGCTCCAGCATCGGATTTTTACTTTTTTGCGAAGCGGCCTGAATGATTCCTATTTTCATGTGTGCCTCCGAAGCAATGTTTTTATGGCGCTATTATACCACAACAGGACCTGGGGCACAAGCAGGCGGAGAAGACCGAAAGGAAAAGGGAGGTAAAACACAGGATCCCTTCCTTTTCGTTCAACAAATACAATGCAAAGGAGACCCGGCAATGAGAACAGCTCTATCAATCGCCGGCAGCGATTCCAGCGGAGGCGCCGGGATTCAGGCGGACCTGAAAACCATGGCCATGAACGGCGTTTACGGCATGAGCGCCATTACGGCCCTCACCGCCCAGAACACCACCGGCGTGAGGGGAATCCTGGAGGTCAGCCCCCAGTTTCTGGAGGAGCAGCTGGATGCGGTATTTGAGGATATCTTCCCCGACGCGGTGAAGATCGGCATGGTGGCCTCCGCCGGTCTGGTGGAGGCCATCGCGGGCCGTCTGCGGCGCTACGGCGCGAAAAACATCGTGGTAGACCCGGTGATGGTGGCCACCAGCGGGTCGGCGCTGATGAAAACGGACGCGGTGGAGGTGCTTACCCGGGAGCTGTTCCCGCTGTCCGCCCTGGTCACCCCCAACATCCCAGAAGGGGAGGTGCTGTCAGGCATGTCCATCCAAAGCCGGGAGGACATGGAAAAAGCCGCCCAAAAAATCAGCGCGGGCTTCTCCTGTCCCGTGCTTCTTAAGGGGGGCCACGCCCTGTGCGACGCGGACGACCTGTTGTGCGCGGAGGGAAAGCTGACCTGGTTCCACGGGGAGCGGATCGACAACCCCAACACCCACGGCACGGGCTGTACTCTGTCCAGCGCCATCGCCGCCAATCTGGCAAAGGGATTTCCCTTGGAAGCGGCGGTGAGGCGGGCCAAGGAATACATCTCCGGCGCGCTGGCGGCGGGGCTGGACCTGGGCCGGGGGGCCGGACCCATGGACCACATGTTTGACCTGAACAGCCGTTTCGCCCAGGAGGCTCAGGGAACCGCAGGTTGATTGTCTTCTCCCCGCCGGAGGCGGGGAGAAGACTTTGAACATACGCGCTTCGCCCAGGAGGCTTGAATATCTACGAAAGGGAGCAAACGTCATGAGAAATTATGCGACACAGATGGACGCCGCCCGTCAGGGGATCATTACCCCCGAGATGGAAGCGGTGGCGAAAAAGGAGTACCGCACGCCGGAAGAGATCCGGGAGCTGGTGGCCAAGGGGCAGGTGGCCATCTGCGCCAACAAGCTGCACACCTGCCTGGAGCCCAACGGAGTAGGCTCCACGCTGCGCACCAAGATCAACGTGAATCTGGGGGTGTCTCGGGACTGCAAGGACTACGACGTGGAGATGAAAAAGGTGATGGCCGCGGTGGACATGGGGGCGGAGGCCATCATGGACCTGTCCTCCCACGGCAACACCCAGCCCTTCCGGCAGAAGCTGGTTCGGGAGTGCCCCGCCATGATCGGCACCGTGCCGGTGTACGACAGCGTCATCCACTACCAGCGGGACCTGGCCACCCTCACCGCGAAAGACTTTATCGACGTGATCCGTCTCCACGCCCAGGACGGGGTGGATTTCGTCACCCTTCACTGCGGCATCACCCGCAAGACCATCGACCAGATCAAGACCCACAAACGGAAGATGAACATCGTGTCCCGGGGCGGCTCCCTGGTGTTCGCCTGGATGAGCATGACGGGGGAGGAAAACCCTTTCTACCAGTATTTTGACGAGATTTTGGACATCTGCCGGGAGTACGACGTGACCATCTCCCTGGGAGACGCCTGCCGCCCCGGCTGCCTGGCCGACGCCAGCGACGTGTGCCAGATCGAGGAGCTGGTGCGGCTGGGCGAGCTGACCAAACGGGCCTGGGCCCGGGACGTGCAGGTCATGGTGGAGGGCCCCGGCCACATGCCCCTGGACCAGATCGAGGCCAATATGAAGCTCCAGCAGACCATCTGCATGGGGGCCCCCTTCTACGTGCTGGGCCCCATCGTCACCGACATCGCCCCCGGCTACGACCACATCACCTCCGCCATCGGCGGGGCGGTGGCCGCCTCGGCGGGTGCGGCCTTCCTGTGCTATGTGACCCCCGCCGAGCATTTGGCCCTGCCCAACGTGGACGACGTGAAGCAGGGGATCATCGCGTCCAAAATCGCCGCCCACGCGGCGGACATCGCCAAAAAGATTCCCCATGCCCGTGACCTGGACGACGCCATGGCGGATGCCCGCCGGACTTTCGACTGGGAAAAGCAGTGGGAGTGCTCCCTGGACCCGGAGACCGCCAAGGCCATCCGCGCCGACCGCTCCCCGGAGCATGAGGACAGCTGCTCCATGTGCGGAAAATTCTGCGCCGTGCGCAGTATGAACAAAGCGCTGAGCGGCGAGTATATCGACATTTTGTGAGGATGGGACAGGATATGAAGCGGCGGTGCGTCATCATCGGCGGGGCCGGTATTAGGGACTACCAGACTCTTTGGGATTATCTGAATCCGGACGATTTCAATATTTTCTGTGACAGCGGGCTGTTCCATCAGGAGGCGCTGGGCATCAAGCCCCACTTGATCGTGGGGGATTTTGACTCCCACGAAAATCCCCATTGGGATGTAGAGACTATCGTGCTCCCCTGTGAGAAGGACGACACCGACACGGTGTTCGCGGCCAAAGAGGCCGTCAAACGGGGCTTTGACGATTTCCTGCTCCTGGGCGCGGCGGGCGGGCGGCTGGACCATACCTTGGGCAATCTGTCCATCCTGCTCTCCCTCCATGCCCAGGGTAAGCGGGCCCTGCTGGTGGACGACTACTCGGAGATGGAGGTGGTGGGGCGGGAACCGGTCTATATTGACGATTCCTTCCCCTTTTTCTCCCTGCTGAACATCTCGGGGACCGCCCGAGGGGTCGTTATCGAGGACGCGAAATACCCCCTGCGGGACGCGGAAATTTTATGTACCTACCAGTACGGCGTCAGCAACGAGGTGCTGCCCGGACGGCGGGCCAGGGTGTCCGTGGGAGAGGGAGCACTGCTGCTGGTCAAGGTGCGGCGGGGCTGCTCGTAGCTTAAATATTATACGGCGCAGTCTGAACGGCCCGGGCAGAAAGGTGCCCGGGCCGTTCAGACTGCGCCGCCGTTAAGCGTCTATTTTTCAGCCCTTTGAAAATAGGGGGAGTCCTCCGGCCGGAGCCGGGGAGCTCCGGAGGGGAAAAATTGCAGAAAGTTCATTTTGCGCTCCCGGAACCAGGTCTCGCTGTCCACCTCAGCGGCCACCCCCATACCGTTGGGGCAGAGCAGGAACGCCTCCGCGGGCTGATCCGAAACCAGAGCCGCCTGAAACAAAAGGGAAAACACCTCGCCGTGGGCCACAACGGCCACCTTTTCGTACCCGTTCCGCTGGGCGTCCGCCGCCACGCGGGTCATCCCGGCCAGGGCCCGCAGCTGTGTCTCCATCAAGGTCTCACCGCCCGGAAATCCAAAGTCAGGCGCCTGGGTCAGCCACTTCTGATAGATGGGCGCGTCCATAAAGTCGGAGGTCGGATGGCTCTCCATCTCGCCAAAGCGGAATTCCCAAAAATTTTCCACCAGCTCCGGCTCCATGCCGGGATAGAGGATGGCGGCGGTTTCCCGGCAGCGGATGGCGGGGCTGGCGTAGAGATGGTCCACCTCGGGGTAGGAATAGAGCCGCTTCAGCTCCTTCAACTCGCTCCGCCCGCGCTCGGAGACCAGCGCGTCGGTGGAGCCGCAGAGCAGGCCCTTCTCATTGCTGGTGGTCAGCCCATGGCGGACAAAGTACACAGTAAATTTACTCATATCAATGACCTCACCTTTCGTTGTCCTATGCGCCCTCCTGCCGGGTGATGTTGCGCAGCCAGATGTATTTTTTATAGTGCAGGTACACTGCGGGAATCTTGACAATCTCGTCCATATTTACAATGCAGTATACCGCCAGCACCGGGAGTTTCAGCCAGAACGCGGCCAAAAAGCCCATGGGCACGGAGAAACACCACATGGCGCCGATGTTGCCCACCATGTCGAACTTAGAATCCCCGCCGGCGCAGAAAATGCCGTCCAGCACCACATGGTTCACCGCCTGAAAGGCCATGTTCACCCCGCAGAAGAGCAGCATCCCCTGGAGGTAGTGGGAGGCCGTCTCCCCGTAGCCCACCAGGTGGACAATCAGGGGGGAGAGAAGCATGAGCGTACCGCCGGACAGACACCCGATGAGAATGGCCAGCCGGGTGAGCCGCCCGCCGTATTCCCGCGCTTTCTCCAGCTCCCCGGCCCCCAGCAGGTTGCCGATCAGGATGCCCGCGCCGCCGCCCACGCCCCGGATCAGGCAGGAGAGCAGGCTCTTGGCGATGCTGACGATGGAGTTGGCGGTGACCGCGTCGGTGCCCATGTGGCCCATGATGACGGAGTAGAGGGTGAAGGCGATGCCCCAGACCATGGAGGCCGCCAGGACGGGCCGGGTGTACTTCCAGAAGTCCCCGGCCAGGACCTGTTCCCGCTGAAAAAGCCGGTCCCACCGCACCAGTACCACACCCCTGCGGCGGGTGGACCAGGCGCTCCACGCCAGCTCTACCCCCCGGGCGATGGCGGTGGCGCAGGCCGCGCCCCGCACGCCCAGGGCCGGGAATCCCAGCAGGCCAAAAATGAGCACGGCGTTGAGGACGATGTTCAGCACCACGGCGGAGGAGCTGATCCGGGAGCTGACCGCCGCCGCGCCGGTGTTTTTCAGCACGATGAGGTAGATCTGGGAGACGGCGCACAGCAGATAGGAGGGGGACACCACCCGCAGGTAGGCCGCGCCCAGCTGGACGAGAGGGGGCTCGTCGGTGAAGATGAGCATGAGCGCCCGGGGCGCGAAAAAGGCGCACAGGGTAAAGAGCGCGCCGCAGATCAGGTTGGCCCGGAGCGCCACGGGGATCACCTGCTCAATGGAGGCCGGGTCCCCTTTGCCCCAGTATTGGGCGGCGATGATCCCGGTGCCGGCGGCGATCCCCGTGACGAAGAGGTTGAGCACAAACTGCACCTGCCCCGCCAGGGACACGGCGGACAGGGACTCCTGATCCACGATGCCCAGCATGGCGGCGTCGGTGGCGCTGACCAAGGCCAGCATGAAGAACTGGATCATGATGGGGAAGACCAGCGCGGTCAGCTGCTGGTAGAACGGGTCCTGCTTCCGGGCGGAGAGTAGTTTCATAAGCCGACGATCCTTTTTTTGTGTATTTTGGCCATACCGCCCGCGGGCCCGCGGCGCGGTTTATTCAGCAGGTATTATAGCACATCGCCGCCGCAAAGCAAATTAAAACGCTCAATTTTTTGAGTTCGTTCCCGTGGCGGGCTTGGACAGTCTGATCCTTCTGGCGGACAGCTCCGGCATAAGGGCCGCCATGATCCGCGCGGCGGTGGGACCGGCGTCCGAATCCCGCCGTATGTGCAGAAAGATTGAATCAGGGCCGGACGCTTACGCATCCGGCCCTTTTTGTGCTGTGCTTTGGTTGTCTGAAGATGGTTTTACTTCCCGGAGTTCGCCGTGGACCACTCCTTTTCCAGAGCCGCCCAGTCGCGCATCTCCAGCAGATTGATCCAGCTCTCCACCTCGTCCCCGTCACGCTCATACTCGTGCTCGTTGGTGGCCTCCTGCACGGCCTCGTAGTAATCCGTGCCCTTGGGATTGTCCACCCAGGTCTTCATGGCGGGGATCATGTGGTCCTCGTGCGGGGTGCGGCGCAGCATCCGATTGACGATGGTCATGACCTCGGCGCGGGTAATCAGGTCGTCCGGCCGGAAGGTCTCTTCCTCAGTGGTGACCCAGCCGGCCTCCACGCAGCGGCGAATCTCACCGGCCGCCCAGTGGCCCGCCGTGTCGGTGAAATCCTCGATGCCCTCGCCAGTGTACTCGCCGCCCAGGAACTGGGCCGCGATGGCCACAAACTCGGCGCGGGTGACGGACTTGTTGGGCAGGAAGGTGCCGTCGGCATAGCCAGTCACGATCTCAGCGTTAGCGCAGGTGGAAACCGCGTTGTTGTACCAGTCGCCCTCGTTCACATCACTGAAGTCGTTGGTGGTGGACCAATTGATGGCGCGGTATACATCCGTCATCAGGCGGAAGAAGATGGTGGCCACCTCAGCCCGGGTGATGTTGGCCAGCGGACGCACGGTGTCGTCATCATAACCGACGATATAGGCCATATGCTCCACATCGTTCAGTCCGATGGCGCTGGCCAGAGGGATGTCCGGATCTTCAATCTCAACATCACCGGGGCCGACAGGATCAATGATGTCGCCAGGATCGTCGGGAACGGGGCCGGGCTGGGGAAGCCTGTACACGTTTCTTATATAAGGCGTCACAGGATTGTTGTCAAAGGAAACAAACAGTTTTCCAATGTTATCCCCGTTGACCCGGTCAGTCGTCCCCACGACCTGACTCCATTCGTAGCCGTCAATATCGTAGTTGGACTGGTTGAACGAGATATAAACGCCCTTTACGCCCACAGGCAGCGTGAGCGGCCATTTGAACGCATGGTCCACCTCGCCTTCCTTTTTGACGGGATACTCTACTGGTGCCTCATTGCGGCGGGGGTGACCCTCCTGATCTCCCGGCTCACCAGAAGCACCTATGAAAAGCCCTTGAAGCAGATCGCCCAGGCCGCCCGGCAGGTGGCGGGCGGGGACTTTTCCGTCTACGTCCCGCCCATCCACAGCCCCGACAAGCAGGACTACATGGACGACATGATCCTGGATTTCAACAAAATGGTGGCGGAGCTGGGCAGCATCGAGACGCTGAAAACCGACTTTTTCTCCAACGTCTCCCACGAGATCAAAACGCCGCTGGCGGTGATCCAGAACACCGCCGCCCTGCTGGCCGACGGGACGCTGACCGACCGGCAGGCGGAGTATGTGGGCGCCATCAGCCGGTACGCCCGGCGGCTGAACGACCTGATTACCAACATTCTCAAGCTGAACAAGCTGGAAAAGCAGAACATCCAGCCAGCCCCGGAGCCCTACGACCTGTGCCGGCAGCTGGCGGAGTGCGCCCTGCTGTTTGAGGACCGCTGGGAGGAAAAGGGCGTGGAATTTCAGGCGGAGCTTGAGGACCAGGCCCCCATTGAGGCGGACAAAAATCTGCTGGAGCTGGTGTGGAACAACCTGTTGTCCAACGCCGTCAAGTTCACCCCGGCCGGCGGGACCGTCACCCTGCGGCAGGCCTCCAGGGCGCGGTGGGCGGAGGTGTCCGTCTCCGACACGGGCTGCGGCATGGACGCGAAAACCATGGAGCATATTTTCGATAAATTCTACCAGGGGGATACCTCCCGCTCCGCGGAGGGCAACGGCCTGGGGCTGGCGCTGGTGCTGCGCATCCTGCGGATGGTGGGCGGGGATATCTCCGTGTCCAGCAGGCCCGGGGAGGGCAGCACGTTCACGGTAAAAATACCTGTGCAAGGGGGGGTGGCAAATGAGTGAAATCAGGAGAGACGGCACACCATTTGTGGGCTATGAGTATAAGGAGATCCCTGCCGCAGGGGAGAAGGCGGCGTTTTATCTGGACTGCTACGAGAGCTTTGGCTGGACGGCGGACGAGCGGGCGCAGGGAGGCGGTCCCGCGTCCAAAGGCGGAATCGTGCTGAGGCGGGAGCGGAAAATCATGAACAAGATGGAGCTGACCCGTTTGCAGCGGCATTTTGAGGCGTGCGTGGACGAGGTCAAGGCCCTGGAGAAATCCAAAACCACCAACGCCACTATTTGGGCCATCCTGGTGGGGCTGACCGGCACGGCGTTCATGGCAGGCTCCACCTTTGCAGTGGTCCATGCGCCGCCGCTGTGGGTGCTGTCCATTGTGCTGGCTGTCCCCGGCTTTGCCGGTTGGGCGCTGCCCTATTTTCTGTATAAAAAGCTGGCCGCGAAGCGGGCCCGGGTGGTATCAGAGCTGATGGATCGGAAGTATGACGAAATTTATGAGATCTGCGAACAGGGGAACAAGCTGCTGAGCTGAAAGCGCCGCTCTCTCAAAAAGTGTGAGAGAGCGGCTTTTTCATATTTCTCAAACAATACGTAAGCATTTCGTTAACAATCGAGGGGTAATATATGCCCGCAAACAGCAAAACACCAAATCAAGAAAGTGAGGAATATCTGATGAGCGGGTACAAATTGAAAGCCCCTAAACAGGCTGAGGCCGTAGCGGACGCCTACCACAAGGTGGAGGACACCGTGGTGGGCGCGTACAAAAAGGTGGAGGACACCGTGGTGGGCGGCTACAAAGCCATTGAGAAAAAGTTTGTGGACGCCTTCCTGGAAACGGCGGCGGGCGAGGGACAGAACGGGGACGCCCCGTCCGAGGGAAAGGAGTGAACCGGCATGAAAAAGAGCAGCTTTGTGGCGCTGATCCTGGGGACTGCCGGCGGCGTGTTTTTCGCGCTGGGGATGTGCATGGCCCTGCTGCCGGAGTGGGGGCTGGGCACACAGGGCGTGGTGTGCGGCGTGACCGGCCTGGTGATTCTGGCCGCCGCCCTGGTGATCTGGCGGAGAATGGAGCACAAGGCCCCCGTCAAGCTCAGCGGCAAAACGGTCCTCGCCGTGTCCCTGGGGGTGCTGGGCGCACTGCTGCTGGGGGTTGGAATGTGCATGAGCATGGTGTTTGAGCAGATGATCCTGGGCATTGTGGTCGGTTTAATCGGCATCGCAGTGCTGCTGATGCTGATTCCCCTGCTCAAGGGCATCCACGACTGAGCGGGTCCCGCATCCATACTTTCGTGAATCGGTATGGAGTTACGGCGGGAATCCCCTTATCTCCCGCCTCAAGAAGCGCGCGCGCTTGGTTTTGCAGACGCCAGGCTGTGTTCTTCATGCCGTTTCACCACACTGTCCCAATCGTTTTGTCATTATAGCGCAGATTTGGAGAGATTTCCACCGCCTTGTCCGGGCATTTGAGGGAAAAGAACGCGGCAGTCAAATTATTGCCCCTTCTGAGCGGAAAAATCTCTTTTCTCTCCAGAACAGATATATTATGATATAAAAGAAATCTTCTATTTTGCCGAGAGGGGCGGATCGTGTGAGACCCAATAATGACAAACGGCTCTATCTGGTGGACGATTCCCCCGAGGTGGTCTATCTGAGAAACGTGGTGAACGACCCGGACATTGAGGTGGGAGTGCACACTTACTATCACGACGATCAGAAGGACCCGAGGGACTTTGTGAAAAACAACGTTCTCTACCACTTTCCGGGGGCCGGGGATCATATTAAAATCGGCTCTTACTGCTCCATTGCCAGCGGGGTGAAGTTCATGTGCGCCATCTGCCACCATGACCCCGGCTCCCTGGCCTGGTATCCCTTCGGATGGCTGACCTGCCACTGGGACAGCATGGAGTTTGAGCGGGACTTCACCTGGGGCCACCGGGGCCAGGGCATTGAGGTGGGAAATGACGTGTGGATCGGCCGGGAGTCTATTATCATGCCCGGCGTGAAAATTGGGGATGGCGCGGCCATCGGCACCCGAAGCGTCGTCACCCGCGACGTCCCGCCTTACACCATTGTGGGCGGCGCCCCCGCCAGGTTTATCAAAAAGCGTTTTGAAGATTCCACCGTTGAAAAGCTGCTGGAGCTCAAGTGGTGGACGCTCCCCGAGGAGGAAATCAACGTCCTCCTTCCCGCCTTGGTCCACGGCGACCTGGAGGGAGTCTTTCAGCGCAAAGCAATTTACGAGGCAGCCAAACGGGTATTGGCCCGGTATCCGGCTGATTTATAAGCTCAAAACGGTCATAAGCAGACAGCCCCCCCTGCTCCGGCGGAATTGTCCGGGGCAGGGGGCTGTTCATGGGACGGCTTTCCACACTGCGGGCCCTTGCCCGGCTTCCGCGCGGAGCGCCTGGCCATGGTCTTCCAGCCAGCGCAAATGGGCCAATGTCTCCCCCAGGGCAAACCATTTCTGCTGAAAGGGGAATTGATCCCATCCCAGCCCCTGGGCGGACCAGGAAATCATCCCGGCAATCTGGTACGCCGTAGACGCGGGGTGGTCCCTCACCGTTTGGAGGATTTCTTCCAGCCTTTCCCTGTGGTGCCTGAGAAGCGCGTCAATGCGCTGGTAAACATCTCCTTCCCCGTGGCGGTGGGCGGGGAACGCCGCCCGTATGGGCAGGGCGCGAATCTTTTCCAGGCTGCCCAGGTAGTCCTCCAGGGAGTGGGGCACACCGCTCCACAGCACAATGTTGGGCGTGATATCAAAGAGGATGTGATCCCCTGTAAAAAGCAGCTGCTCCTTGGGAAGGTACAGCACCATGTGCCCCGGGGTATGGCCCGGGGTGTGAACACACTGAATTTCCAGGCCTCCCAGAGTAATCACAGCGCCATCGTCTACCATCTGTGCCGGGAAGGGCCCGCCTCCCCCGTGCCAGCGACCCTGATTTCCCATCACGTGCCGTGCCAGCTCCTCCGCCGGAAACCCCTCCTGCTGGAACACCTTCTCCATGATGAGCATACTGTCCCCATTTCGCAGGTCGGTCATGTAATTGTAGTCGATCCGCCCCATGTAAATTGGACAGTTTCGATCCGCGAACTCTCCGGCCAAACCGGTGTGGTCGGTGTGGAGATGGCTCAAAAATAGGCTGGTTTTCCGCAGGTCCAGGTTCAGCTCCTCAATGCCGCTCCAGAGCGCTTTCCGGCATTCCGGGAAGTTAAAGCCGGTATCAATCATCAGGTTCCGCTCCGGCGTCATAATCACATAGACGTTCAGCCATTGCAAAGGATTGCGCGGCAGCTCAACCTGGATGTTGAAAATATCCGGGTTTTCCCATACCTTGACCACCATAGTCTCACCTTCTTGTCTGCGATTTTACATAAGGAGCGCCTCGCCGGACCACGGCGGGGCGCTCTTTATGATTCAGTACAGATTCATGGCGCCTCAGCCACGGACCTTTTTGATCTCCTCCACCAGGACGGGCAGAACCTCAAAGAGGTTGCCCACCACGCCGTAGTCGGCCACGTCGAAGATGGGGGCGTCGGGGTCCTTGTTGATGGCCACGATGCAGTCGGAGCCGCTCATGCCGGCCAGGTGCTGAATGGCGCCGCTGATGCCGCAGGCGATGTACAGTTTGGGACCCACGGTCTTGCCGGTCTGGCCCACCTGATGGGCGTGAGCGATCCAGCCAGCGTCCACGGCGGCGCGGGAAGCGCCCACGGTGGCGCCCAGCACATCGGCCAGTTCCTTGATGGTGTTGAAGCCCTCGGAGCCGCCCACACCGCGGCCGCCGGACACGATGATCTCCGCGCCCTCCAGGTCCACGTTCTCGCCGCCCATCTCCTTGATGAGCTCGATCACCTGGGTGCGGATCTGGTCCTCGGCCACGTGCAGGTCTTCCTTGATAATCTCGGCCTTGCCCTCAACGGCGTCGCCCTTCTTGAACACGCCGGGACGGACGGTGCCGATCTGGGGACGGTGGTTGGGGCACAGGATAGTGGCCATCAGGTTGCCGCCGAAGGCGGGACGGGTCCAGGCCACATTGCCGGTCTCGTCGTCGATGTCCAGCGCGGTGCAGTCGGCGGTCAGGCCGGTCTTGAGGCGGCAGCTCACCCGGGGGCCCAGGTCGCGGCCATTGTTGGTAGCGCCAATCAGCATGCTGGTGGGGCCATACTTCTCCACCAGAGTGCACAGGGCGATGGCGTAGGCGTCGGTGGTGTAGTGCTTGTACTCCGGGCCATCCACCACGATAATCTTGTCCGCGCCGTGCTCGTTGGCGGCCTTCACGGCCTCGTCCACGCCGCAGCCGATGACCACGGCCACCAGATTGCCGCCCTGTTTGCCCGCCATCATCTTGCCGGGGGTCAGCAGCTCGATGCCAACATTTTTGGCAGTGCCGTCCTCGTTGGTCTCAACAAATACCCACAGGTCTTTGGTCTTGGCTTCCATTGTGCTTCCCCTCCCTTAAATGATGCTGGCCGCGCTGAGCAGCTCAAACAGCTTCTTGGCGGAGGCGGCGTTGTCCTCCTCCTTGATCTTCACGCCGCCGGTCTTCTTCTGGGGCACGAAGGTCTTTTTCACGTTGGTGGGAGAGCCCTTCAGGCCAATGCGGGT
>CATLFX010000039.1 GCA_949935795.1 uncultured Oscillospiraceae bacterium | reverse complement strand
GCACCAGGGAGATGCCGTCCTTGGCGTTCTTCTGGGCGGTCTCCAGGCCGGTGATCTGGGCGCGCATCTTCTCGGAAATGGCCAGACCGGCGGCGTCGTCGCCGGCGCGGTTGATCTTGTAGCCGGAGGAGAGCTTCTCCAGATTCTTCTTCATGGCGGAGACGTTGTTGGTGTAGTTGCGGTAGGCGGACATCGCCATTATATTGTGCTGAATCCTCATTTTATTTGACTCCTTCCAAAATAAATGATATTTGTGGAACACGGTCGCGCCGAAAATCCTTTTCCGGCGCTGGGCGGAGTATCTTCCGAAACGCCAACCTGCGCACAGCGGCCGCTCCTTCCGATACGGGACAATATCTCAACCGGCTCGTCAGCCGGGTGAAACCGGGTGTTCAAACTGCGGGAAAATCGTTTCCAGCTTTTCCCGCAGGATACGGGTCTCCGGGCTGTCGCCCATCCCCTCCAGCGTCCGGCGCAGCTCGGCCAGCGCCTGCTTCTTCTGGTGGTTCCAGGGGAGCTGCCGCACATAGCGGGGGGATTTATCCATCACGCAGCCGGGCCGCCTGCCCTGGCGCTCCAGCACCTGTCCCCGCACAATGGGGACCTCGCGGGGGGCCTGGATGGTCAGATGGACCCGTTCTCCGACCAGCCGTCCAAACTGGACCACCACATCATCGCCGATGGTGAAATAGTCGTTGGGCAGAAGCGAGATGCAAAGCATAGTCAAATCTCCTTAATTTGCCGCGGCCCCATCCGTTGGGCCGCTTTTTGTGAAGACTGCATAGTCATAATGTTTTGGACGCCCCTTGGGGCTTCAGATGTGCGCACACATCCTCTCGTTTCCCACTCCGCGGCCTGGTAAGCGCTGAACAGAACGGAAAGCTGATGTTTTCGCTCTGCTCAACGCCCCCAGCCGGAATCATGGGCTTTCACTGGTGTCCCGGCCAGCACGCCGCCGCAAAGTCCGCCCACCTTCGTTTCCGCCTTGCGGCGAAAACCGCGTTCGCGGCCTGCGGCCTCCTCAAGCGCGTTACGCGCTCATGTCCAAATTCTGTTCGCCGAAATACTGGGCAAGGCCCTGGGCCTTGATGTTTTTCGCGGCGTTGATCTCCTTATGATGCACAGCGCCGCATTGGGGGCAGGTCCAGGCCTTTACCCTGAGCGGGATCTGGTCCCGCACAGACCCGCAGACAGAACAGGTGCGGGTGGTGGGCTCGTAGCGGCTTATGGAGATCAGCCGCTTCCCCTGCCGCTCCAGCTTGTACCGCAGGCACTCCCGGAACATCCCGTACCCGGAGTCCAGGACGTTCCCCACGGGCAGCTTCCGGGACATCTCGGCCAGCGCGTCCGCCCTCATGCACACGGCGTCCCAGGCGTTGGCTATCCGCCGGGATTCCTTGTGGATGAAGTCGCGCCGCTGGTTGGCGATGTGCTCATGGAGCTCGCGGTATTTCTGAACGGCCTCTTGATAATTTTTGGAGCCGGGCTGCATACGGTGCAGGCGCTGCTGCATTTTGGACAGCTTTTCCTGGGACTGCCTCAGCCAATGGGGCGGGTCGGCCATCGCGCCGCTGTCCGCCACGTAGAAATGGGCCATGGAGTATTTCAGACCGATTGTGGTCCGCGCGGCGGGGACCACCGGCTCCGGCGCTTTTACCCTGCACTCGTAAAGAATGTAGCAGTAATATTTGCCTGAGCGGTTTTTTTCCACCGTGATCCGCTTGAGCTTCCACCAGCCCTGGGGGCGGCGCGAAAACCTGGCCCGGACGACTCCGGCTTTGGTCATGCGGACGCCGTCCTTTGTGGTGTAGATGGTGGGGCCGGATTCAAACACGTGGTTGCAGGCGGTGTAGGAATCTTTGTCCGTCTTTTTCTTCTTGAAATTGGGATAGCCGAAGGAACTCGGGTTTTTGAAAAATACGCGGAAGGCCTGGGAGAGCTTGTTGTGCTCCTGAATGAGGGCCTGATTGTCCACATCTTTCAAAAACGGCGCTTCCTTTTTATATTTCGCGGGGGTGGGGATGAAGTGCGCGCCGGTCTCGATATAAAACCTCTGCTGGTCGGCCAGCATCCGGTTCCAGATATAGCGGCAGCAGCCGAAGGTGTTTTCAAAGAGGGCGGCCTGGGCCTCGGTGGGGTAGAGGCGGACTTTGATGGTGTTGTATTGGACGGTCCGGCCGTCCCCGCAGGGTGTTTTTGTCTGCCGCGGCATCCCGCTCCGCCCCCCTTCCGCGCTAAGGCCGCAAATAATTTGGACGAGGTTGTATGAAACCTCGTCCAAAAAAAATTTTTCTAAAAAGCCTTATTTCCCCGGATGCCGTGCCGATATGTAGTACAGAACGGGGGAGATAATTCCCACAATTTTCTGGACGGTGAAGTATACAATCCCGTCCAGTTTTATTTTGCCTCCGGGCAGTTTCCCTCCCGCTCCACTCGGAGCGCGGCGTCCCGGAACGTGGTTTTGGGAATGCCGCAGGCTTCCGCCGCCGCCCGCAGCGTGATCTCCCTGCCACGCCACGCCCGCCGCAGCTCCTCAAAGCCGGCCGGCAGGGCCCGGCGCTCCGGACCGAACCGCACCCCCTTGGCCTTCGCCGCCGCAATGCCCTCCGCCTGCCGCTGCCGGATGTTTTCCCGCTCGGTCTGGGCCACATAGCTGAGCAGCTGAAGCACGATATCCGCGATCAGCGTCCCGGTCAAATCCCGCCCCTGCCGGGTGTCCAGCAGGGGCATGTCCAGCACGACGATGGCGGCCTTTCGCTTCTTTGTGATGACCCCCCATTGCTCCAGTATTTCATTGTAATTCCGGCCCAGACGGTCAATGCTTTTGACCACGATCACATCCCCAGGGCGCAATGTCCGCACCAAGCGCTGGTAGCATGGGCGGTTGAAATCCTTCCCGGACAGCTTTTCTACGATGATGTTTTGTTTCGCCACGCCGAATTCCCGCATGGCGGCAAGCTGGCGGGCCTCATTCTGCTCGTGGGTGGATACCCGGACATAGCCGTAAGTTGTTTCTGTCATGCCGCAGCCCCTTTCTTTCAGGGACCTGTATCCCCGGCTTGAGGTCGTGAATACAGGTCCCAAGTATGGTGCTCTTATTTTACCGAAAAAAGGCCGTTTGAAACATACGGCGGCTTTGCGGGAAATTTTTCGTCCACAATTTAGTCATTATATGGTATACTCAGCGGCGGGGGAGTTCCCCGGCTGAACCGGCGGGGCGGAAAAGACCCGGCCGCCGGACATGGCCGAAGAGGGGAGAGGCTTTGCGTATGAATCGGACAATCGCCGCCGCCGGATGGCCCAGGGCGCTTTTTTACCTCCTGCAATTCACCTGGGGACTGCCGGTCAACCTGGCCGGGCTCATTTTGTTCCTGTGCTGCCGGGGACGCTTCCGGCATGAGATGTTTTGCAACAGCGTGGTCACCGTCCTGCCCGGAAACCGCGGGGGGCTGTCGCTGGGCGTCTTTATTTTTCTCAGCGCCCAGAATGCTGACGGGAGCCGGAGCCTGTGCGCCCACGAGTACGGGCACACGGTCCAGTGCCTGTTCCTCGGCCCCTTGTACTGGCTGGCCGTCGCCCTTCCAAGCGTTCTCTGGTATCACTTTTTTGACGGTTATCGAAAAAAGCGCCGCGTTCCATACGACGCGCTCTATTGCGAGCGCTGGGCCACCGCCTGGGGCAGGAAATGGAGCGGAATGGAACAGAACCTCTGAATCAACCGCTTTTGCCGGTTGATTCAGAGGTTCTTTTACATCAATTTTACATAACCCTGATAACAGATTTTACATTGGCCTGATAAAATAAAGCCGTAACCATCTTGTGAGAGGAATGAAGTCATGGACATTTTCAGTTTGCTCACCCTGACCGGCGGGTTAAGCCTGTTTTTGTTTGGCATGAACCTCATGGGACAGGCCCTGGAGCGCAGGGCGGGGGGACAGCTGCGCGCCCTGCTGGAAAAGCTGACCACCGGCAGGCTGGCCGGGCTGCTGACAGGCATGGGGGTCACGGCGGTCATACAGAGCTCCTCCGCCACCACCGTCATGGTGGTGGGCTTCGTCAACTCCGGCCTGATGACCCTGAAACAGGCCATCAACATCATCATGGGCGCCAACATCGGCACCACCGTCACGGCCTGGATTCTCAGCCTGGCGGGGATCGACGGCGGGAACCTGTTCGTACAGCTGTTGAAGCCGTCCTCCTTCACGCCGGTGCTGGCCTTCATCGGCATCATCTACTATATGTTCCTCAAGGACGCCAAGAAAAAGGATACCGGCCTCATCCTGCTGGGCTTCGCCACGCTGATGTTCGGGATGGACGCCATGTCCGGCGCGGTGGCCGGCCTGCGGGACGTCCCCGCCTTCCGGCAGCTGTTCCTCCTGTTCAAAAACCCGGTGCTGGGGGTGCTGGCCGGGGCGGTGCTGACGGCGGTCATCCAGTCCAGCTCCGCCTCCGTGGGCATTTTGCAGGCGCTGGCCGACACCGGGCAGGTGTCCTACGGCGCGGCCATCCCCATCATCATGGGGCAGAACATCGGCACCTGCGTGACGGCCATGATCTCCTCCGTGGGGGCCAACAAGAACGCCAAGCGGGCCGCGCTGGTCCACCTCTCCTTCAACATCATCGGCACGGCGGTGTGGCTGACGGTGTTCTGCCTGGTCCGGGCCCTCCTGCACCCCGCCCTGCTGGACCAGGGGGTGTCCCGGCTGGGCATTGCCGCGGCCCACTCGGTGTTCAACATCCTGTGCACCATCCTGATGCTGCCCCTGTCCGGCTTCCTGGAGCGGCTGGTCACCGTCCTCGTCCCCGACGCCAAACAGCCGGAGACCTTCTCCGAGCTGGACGAGCGCCTGTTCGCCACCCCCTCCATCGCCCTGGAGCGGTGCCACAGCGTGGCCAACCACATGGCGGAGACCTCTGCGGCGGCGCTGAAGGAGGCGCTGGCCGCCCTGGAGGGCTATTCCCCGGAGCTGGCCGCGTCCGTCCGGGAAAAGGAGGACAAAACCGACCACTATGAGGACATTCTGGGCACCTATCTGGTAAACCTGAGCACCCACCGCATCAGCGAGGCGGACAGCCGGGAGGCGGCGAAGCTGCTGAAAATCATCGGCGACTTTGAGCGCATCGCCGATCACGCGGTCAACCTGCTGGAGTCCGCCGAGGAGCTGCGGGACAAGGGGCTGGCCCTTACCGACGCCGCCGCGGGGGAGCTGAGGGTGATCTCCAGCGCCGTCAGCGGCATTCTGGACCTGTCTCTGGACGCCTTCCTTCAAAACGACCTGGACGCCGCCGCCAGGGTGGAACCCCTGGAGCAGGTCATTGACCAGCTGAAGGAGCAGCTGCGCACCTGCCATATCCTCCGCCTGCAAAAGGGGGAGTGCACCATCGGCGCGGGCTTTGCCTGGCTGGACCTGCTGACCAACCTGGAGCGCACGGCGGACCACTGCTCCAACATCGCCGGGTGCGTCATCGACGTGGCCCACGACAACCTGAATTTGCACCAATCCCTGCGGGACGCGCGCAGCGGCAGCGAGGAGTTCCGGGAGCGGTTTCGGGAATACCAGCATCAATACGCCCTGCCCCAATGAGGCCGTCAACGCCCGCTGTTACGCCGCGGCGGACGTGTGAAGGCGCATTGCCTCTGGTCCCGCGGGGATGCGGAAAATTTTACGCAGGCTTTACCAAAGCTCTCTTTTGGATTTTACATTCAGGCTGTATCCTTGGACTTGCGGAAGGGCTCCGCCCTCCGTATACCAAAACAAGAACAAGGAGTCATCCAGAATGAAAAAGATTCAAAAGTGGATGGGCGTGGCGCTGGCCGCCGCCCTCTCCGTCACAGCCCTGACCGGCTGTTCCCAGCAGGCGAAAACGTCCGGCACGGTGGCCGCCGACGGCTCCACCTCCATGGAAAAGGTCATTGGAGCGCTGGGCGAGGCCTTCCAGAACGAGAACAGCGGCGTGACCTTTACTTACAACCCCACCGGCTCCGGCTCCGGCATCCAGGCGGTGCAGGAGGGCCGCTGTGACATCGGGCTGAGCAGCCGGGACTTGAAGGACGAGGAGAAGGCCAGCGGCCTCACCGCCACCGTCCTGGCCCTGGACGGCATCGCGGTGATCGTCCACCCGGACAACCCGGTCTCCGACCTGGACGTGGACGCCATCGCCAGGCTCTACACCGGGGAAATCACCAACTGGAAGGACGTGGGCGGCAATGATGCCAGCGTAGTCCTCATCGGCCGGGAGGCGGGCAGCGGCACCCGGGACGGCTTCGAGTCCATCACCGGCACCGCCGAACAATGCCAGTACCGCCAGGAGCTGACCTCCGCCGGGGACGTGGTCACCGCCGTCTCCCAGAACCCGGACGCCATCGGCTACGCCTCCCTGTCCAACCTTAGCGACAGCGTGAAGGCCCTGTCTGTGGAGGGCGCTGCCCCCTCCGAGGAGACGGTCAAGGACGGCAGCTATCCCATCCAGCGGCCCTTCGTCCTGGTGACCAAAACGGACGCGCCCCTCTCCGGCGCAGCCCAGGCGTTCTTTGACTTCGCCACCTCCGCAGATGCCGCGCCCCTCATTGCCAAGGCCGGCGCGGTGGCGGTCCACTGAAACCCACCGAAGAGCGGCGGCGGAACGGACCGCCGCCGCTCCCATGATTAGGAGGCATTGACATGCGAAAGCGTCAACAGCTTGGGGAGACGGTCATACACGGGATATTCCTGCTTCTGGGGCTGATTACGGTGGGCTGCGTCCTGCTCATCACAGTGTACCTGGTGCTGTCCGGCATCCCCGCCATCCGGCGGATCGGCCTGTTTGACTTCCTGCTGGGGGACACCTGGGCGTCCACGGCGGCCAGCCCCTCCTTCGGCATCCTGCCCTTTATCCTCACCAGCGTGTACGGCACGGCGGGGGCGATTCTGTTCGGGGTCCCGGTGGGCTTTTTGACGGCGGTGTATCTGGCCAAGCTGGCCCCGCCCAGGGTCAAGGCCGTGGCGGAGGGGGCGGTCAGCCTGCTGGCGGGCGTCCCGTCGGTGGTGTACGGCCTGGTGGGCATGCTGGTACTGGCGCCGGGGGTCCGAAAGCTGTTCCACGTGCCGGACGGGTCCAGCCTGCTCTCAGCCATTGTGGTGCTGGCGGTCATGATCCTGCCCTCCATCATCAAGGTGTCCGTCACCGCCCTGGAGGCGGTGCCCCCGGAGTACGAGGACGCCTCCCTGGCCCTGGGGGCCGCGCCGGTGGAGACCTACTTCCGGGTATCCGTCCCGGCGGCGCGCAGCGGCATCGCGGCGGCGGTGGTACTGGGGGTGGGCCGGGCCATCGGGGAGGCTATGGCGGTGATGATGGTGTCGGGCAACGTGCCCAATATGCCATCCCTGTTTCAAAGTGTCCGGTTCCTCACCACAGCGGTGGCCAGCGAGATGGCCTACTCCAGCGGCTTACAGCGGCAGGCCCTGTTTTCCATCGCCCTGGTGCTGTACCTGTTCGTCCTGCTTATCAACGCCGCGCTGAACTTCTTCCTCAAGCGGGATAAGGAGGGGTAAAACGATGCGAAACAGCTCTATTTCCACGGCTAGAAAGCTCTGCATCCGCCTGATGAAGGCCCTGTGCCTCCTGTCAACGGCCGTCACCTGCGGCGTCGCCCTGTTCCTCATCGGCTACGTGCTGGTCAAAGGAGTTCCCAACGTCACCTGGGAACTGCTCTCCACCAAGCCCAGCTATCTGGAGGGCGCCATCGGCATCCTGCCCGACATTCTGAACACGGTGTACATCATCGTCGCTACCCTGCTCATCGTCCTCCCCCTGGGGGTGGGCGCGGCCATCTACCTGACGGAGTACGCCCGGAACAAGCGGCTGGCGGCGGTCATCGAGTATGCGGCGGAGACCCTGTCCGGCATCCCGTCCATCATCTTCGGCCTGGTGGGGATGCTGCTGTTCGCCAACACCTTCGGCTCCTGCCTGCTGGCCGGGGCGCTGACATTGGTCATCATGAACCTGCCCACCGTCATGCGCACCGCCCAGGAGAGCCTGAAAACCGTGCCCGTGAGCCTGCGGGAGGGGGCCTTCGGCCTGGGGGCGGGAAAGTGGCGGGTGGTGCGCACGGTGGTGCTCCCCGGCTGTGTGGACGGGGTGGTCACCGGGTGCATCCTGTCGGCGGGCCGCATTCTGGGGGAGAGCGCGGCGCTGCTGTTCACGGCGGGCTTCGCCCACACCCTCAACGGATTTTTCACCGGTCTGGGCAGTCCCGGGGCCACCCTCACGGTGGCGCTGTACCTCTACGCCAAGGAGCCCGGCCCCGGCGGGGCGGAGGCCTCCTTCGCCATCGCCGCCATTCTCATGGCGCTGACGCTGTGCATCAACTTCGCCGCCGCGCTGGTGGGCCGGTATTTCAAGAAAAGGAGCGCGCTATGAACGGCATCATCACCGCAAAGGACCTGTGCCTGTGGTACGGCAGCGTCCAGGCGCTGAAAAACATCGACATCGCCATACCGGAACAGAGCATCACCGCCTTTATCGGCCCCTCGGGCTGCGGCAAGTCCACCTTCCTGAAAACCCTGAACCGGATGAACGACCTGGTCCCCGGCGTGAAGATCACCGGGGAAGTTCGGTACGGGGAGCGGGATATCTACGCCCCCGGCCTGGACGTGAACCTTCTGCGGAAAGAGATCGGCATGGTGTTCCAGAAACCCAACCCCTTCCCCATGTCCATCTATGACAACATCGCCTACGGCCCCCGGACCCACGGCGTCAAGGGCAGGGCCAGGCTGGACGACATCGTGGAGCGCTCCCTGCGGGACGCGGCCATCTGGGACGAGGTGAAGGACCGGCTGAAAAAGAACGCCCTGGGCCTGTCCGGCGGGCAGCAGCAGCGGCTGTGCATCGCCCGGGCCCTGGCGGTGGAGCCAAAGGTGCTGCTGATGGACGAACCCACCTCCGCCCTAGACCCCATCTCCACCTCCAAAATCGAGGAGCTTGCCATGGGCTTGAAGGAGCGGTATACCATCATCATCGTGACCCACAATATGCAGCAGGCCGTGCGCGTTTCGGACTACACGGCATTCTTCCTTCTGGGCGAGCTGATCGAGTTTGGCGGGACGGAGCGGCTGTTCTCCCAGCCGGAGCGCCAGAAGACCGAGGACTATATCACTGGAAGGTTTGGGTGATTACTATGCGGAGCAAATTCGACGAACAGCTGGCCTTGATGAAAAACGAGCTGATCCAGATGGGCGCGCTGTGCGAGGAGGCCATCTCCCTGACGGCCAAGGCCCTGAGCGACGGCGACAGGGCGCTGGCGGAAAAGGTGGAGCCGCTGGAGGCGGAGATCGACCAGATGGAGCGGGACATTGAGGCCCTGTGCCTCAAGCTGCTGCTCCAGCAGCAGCCGGTGGCCCGGGACCTGCGGCAGATCTCCGCCGCGCTGAAGATCATCACCGACATGGAGCGCATCGGCGACCAGGCGTCGGATATCGCCGAGATCATCCTGGCCATGCTGTCCGGGGGCTATGTCCCGGAGGACGTGGGGCACATCCGGGACATGGCGGCGGAGACCATCAAAATGGTCACGGAAAGCGTGGACTCCTACGTCCGGCAGGACACCGCCCAGGCGGGGCGGGTCATCGCCCACGACGATGTCATCGACGGTTATTTTACCCGGGTGCGCTCGGTGCTGATCCAGCGGATCGCCGCCGACCCCGCCGAAGGGGAGCACGCCCTGGACCTGCTGATGATTGACAAGTATTTGGAGCGCATCGGCGACCACGCCGTCAACATCGCGGAATGGGTCATTTTTTCCGTGACGGGGCGCAAGGGCGAATCAGCCATTGCCGGAACGGCCGGTCTGTGATATAGTCAACCCAGCCGCAAAAAGCCCGCCGGGCGCGGGAAGCGCGGGGCTTTGGCGGTACCATACAGGGACCAAGGGAAGGGGGAAACTCCATGATCTTTTGCGTAGAGGACGACGAGAGCATTCAGCGCCTGGAGCTCTATGCCCTGAGCTCCGCCGGCTTTGAGGCCAGGGGGTTCGGGGACGGCGAGGCGTTTTTCCAGGCGCTGCGGACGGAGCGGCCGGAGCTGGTGATTCTGGACGTGATGCTGCCCGGGGAGAACGGCGTGGAGCTGCTGCGGCGGCTCAAAGCGTCGGGCGGAACCTGCGACATCCCCGTCATCATGGCCACGGCGAAGGGCGCGGAATACGACAAAATTCAAAGCCTGGACCTGGGGGCGGACGACTACCTGGTGAAGCCCTTCGGCATGATGGAGATGGTGTCCCGGGTGAAGGCGGTGCTGCGGCGGTGCCGGCCCCGGCAGAACCGGGAGGTTTTGGCGGCGGGCGGCCTGGTGGTGGATCTGGTCGAGCATACCGCCACGGCGGACGGACGGCGGATCGCCCTCACCTTCAAGGAGTTTGAGCTGCTGCGGCTGTTTCTCTCCTCCCCCGGCGTGGCATTCACCAGGGAGAAGCTGCTCTCCGCCGTCTGGGGGACGGAGTACACCGGCGAGACCCGGACGGTGGATATGCACATACGGACCCTCCGGCAGAAGCTGGGCGGCTATGGGAGCATGATCGAGACCGTCCGCAACGTGGGCTACCGGCTGGAGGCGACCTCATGACAAAGAAAATCTTTCGCTCCACCCTGATGGTGGCGGCGGCGGTGCTGGCGGCAAGCCTGGTGATCGTGCTGGGCTGTCTGTACGACTATTTTGGGGATGTGCAGGAGCATCAGCTGAAGGACAAGCTGCGGCTGGCGGCCTGCGGGGTGGAGGAGAGCGGACAGGATTACCTGGATCGGCTGGCCGCCCGGGATTCCGGCCATGGCGGGAGCCCCGACTACCGGCTGACCTGGGTGGCGTCCGACGGGACGGTGCTCTTTGACACCCACGTTCCCGCGGAGGAGATGGAGAACCACGGGAGCCGCATTGAGATACGGGAGGCCCTCCTCAACGGGGAGAGCAGCAGTGTGCGCTACTCCGATACCCTGACCCAGCGGACGCTGTACTACGCCTGCGCCCTGGAGGGCGGCACGGTGCTGCGGGTCTCGGCCAGCCAGGCCACTGAGCTGGCCCTGGTGCTGGGGATGCTCCAGCCCATCCTTGTCATTGGGATACTGGCCGTCATTCTCTCCGCCGTCCTGGCCGGCCGGGTGGCAAAGCGGATTGTCCGCCCCCTCAACTCCCTGGACCTGGACCACCCGCTGGACAACGACGCCTATGAGGAGCTGGCCCCCCTCCTGCGCCGCATCCACCAGCAGCGGGGCCAGATCAGCGCCCAGCTCCGGGAACTGCGGGCCAAGACCGACGAATTTGAACAGATCACCGGCCACATGAGCGAGGGGCTGGTGGTGCTGGACCGGGAGGGCGCCGTGCTGAGCGTCAACCCGGCGGCGCAGGCCGTCTTCGGGGCGGACCGCTCCTGCATTGGGCGGAGCTTCCTGACGGTGGACCGCACCCCTGAGATGAGCCAGGCAGTCCGAACCGCCCTGGAGGAGGGGCACGGGTCCACGCGCTCCCAGCGCGGCGGACGGGAATACCAGTTTGACCTCAGCCGGATCGAGTGGTCGGGGGCCGCGGTGGGCGTCGTCCTCCTGGCCTTCGACGTGACGGAGCAGGCGGGGGCGGAGCGCAGCCGCCGGGAGTTCACCGCCAACGTGTCCCACGAGCTGAAAACGCCGCTGCAATCCATCCTGGGCAGCGCGGAGCTGCTGAAAAACGGGCTGGTCAAGCCGGAGGATATCCCCCGCTTTTCCAGCCTGATCCACGGGGAGGCGTCGCGGCTGGTGACCCTGGTGGACGACATCATCCACCTCTCCCAGCTGGACGAGGGCGTTTCCCTGGCCCTGGAGCCGGTGAACCTCCTGGAAATCGCGGAGAACGCGGCGGACGCCCTGCGCGGCAGCGCGGAGAAGAAACATGTGCGTATTTCCGTCGCCGGGGAACCCGTCCAGATCAGCGGCGTGGGCACCTTTCTCTATGAAATGGTCTATAACCTCTGCGACAACGCCGTCAAGTATAACGTGGAAAACGGCTCGGTGGAGGTCACGGTTTCCGGCTCGGACCAGGAGGCGGTGATTACGGTCAGGGATACCGGCATCGGCATCCCGCCGGAGTACCAGTCCAGAATATTTGAGCGGTTCTTCCGGGTGGATAAAAGCCGTTCCAAGGCCTCCGGCGGCACCGGGCTGGGCCTTTCCATAGTGAAGCATATCGCGCAGTACCACCACGGGACCATCGGCCTGCAAAGCGAGGCCGGGAAGGGTACCGTCATTTCCGTCACGCTGGCGCGGACGCGGGAACATGAAGGGTGAAGCAGCCTTTGCCCGGGAAGTGTTTTTTGTCCATGCCTTTCCGCCTCCCAGCTATGCTGGGGGGCTTTTTCAAAATAGCGGCGCGCCCTCCGTAGCCAAACGGAGGGCGCGCCGCTTATCTGCCGGTATGGCGTCAGAAGGGCAGCAGCTCCAGGTGCTCCAGCAGAATTTTGACCCCGATGAGCACCAGCACCATGCCTCCGAACAGCTCGGCTTTGGACTTGTAGCGTACGCCGAACACATTGCCCACCTTCACCCCGATGGCGGAGATGACAAAGGTGCACACCCCGATGAGGGCGACGGCCGGGAGGATATCCACCCGGAGGAAGGCGAAGGTGACCCCCACGGCCAGAGCGTCGATGGAGGTGGCCACCGCCAGCACCAGCATGGTCAGGGGGGCCAGGGAGGGGTCGCAGTCCTCCTCCTCCTTGCTCAGGGCCTCCCGGATCATGTTCCCGCCGATGAGGGAGAGCAGGACAAAGGCGATCCAGTGGTCCACCGCGGCGATCATGTCCGCGAAGGCGGCCCCCAGCAGCCAGCCGGTGAGGGGCATCAGCGCCTGGAAGGCCCCGAACCACAGCCCCACGATGACGGCGTGGCGGGGCATCAGCGCCCGGATGGACAGCCCCTTGCAGATGGACACGGCGAAGGCGTCCATGGACAGGCCCACGGCCAGGATAAACAGCTCAGGAAATCCCATAAAACATCGTCCCTTCTTTTTGTTTGAAGGTATGCGGGAGAATAAAAAAAGAGACTACCCGCACCCGTCGCGGATAAGTCTCATCGTCTCGTCGGAGCAAAGTCCGCTCAATTCCGCTTCCGCCTTTGGCGAAAGCTCCATTCGCTTCCTTGCTTCTCCTCTCCCCACGAAAGCTGAACGCCGCTTTCGTGGGGGCCCCAAAGAACGGCTTTGCGGGGACCCCGTTTTGGGCAAACCCCACTCACCCGTTTCGCTGGGCTTTCGCGGAGGACCCCGTCAGACCAACTTTGCGGGGATCCCTTATGCCCGACCAGACGGTCAATCCGCCAGTATGTTGACCGGGCCGCGGCTTTCGCCGCCGACTACTCCCTTATCAGTGTGCGTATTTTAACCGAATAAACGGCGGTTAGTCAATGATAATCTTCCAAAAACAGCCCGCTTTGGCACACCCTGGCAGGAATGACAAAGAATCTTTTGAATAAACCTTAAATTTTCCCCCAGACCCGTTGCGTTCCGGGCGGGAAAAGTATAAGATTTAATCATTCAGAAACACAACGGAAACACGGCGCAAACGGAGGGCCGCTACCATTTGTCCAGAGAGAGGCGGGCGCGCGGTTTCCGGAACGGGAGGAACGGCATGAGCTACATATCCTTTGAAAATGTGAAAAAAGAGTACCAGATGGGGGAGATCACCATCAAGGCGGTGGACGGGGTGGACTTCACCGTGGACAAGGGGGAGTTCACCATCATCGTGGGCCCCTCCGGGGCGGGCAAGACCACCGTGCTGAACATGCTGGGCGGCATGGACGCCTGCTCCGGCGGCGTCATCACCGTGGACGGCGCCAGGGTCAGCGACTACAACGCCAAGCAGCTCACCGCCTACCGCCGCCATGACATCGGCTTCGTGTTTCAGTTTTATAATCTAGTGCAGAATCTGACCGCCCTGGAGAACGTGGAGCTGGCCGCTCAGATCTGCCGGGACCCCCTGGACGCCAAGGACGTGCTGGAGCACGTGGGGCTGGGGGACCGGCTGGACAACTTTCCCGCCCAGCTGTCCGGCGGCGAGCAGCAGCGGGTGGCCATCGCCCGGGCGCTGGCCAAGAACCCCAAGCTGCTGCTGTGCGACGAGCCCACCGGGGCCCTGGACTATGTGACGGGCAAGGCCATTTTGAAGCTGCTCCAGGACACCTGCCGCCAGGAGGGCATGACCGTCATCGTCATCACCCACAACACCGCCCTCACCCCCATGGCGGACAAGGTCATCCACATCAAGAGCGGCCGGGTGGCGGGGGTGGAGCGCAACGCCCATCCCACCCCCGTGGAGGAGATTGAATGGTAACGGCGAGAAGAAAAAACCACCTGAACACCGACGCCATCCGGGAGATCCGGGGCAGCATGAACCGCTACCTGTCCATTCTGGTGCTGGCGGCGCTGGCGGTGGCCTTTTTGTCCGGCCTGCGCACCGCCGCCCCGGACATGCAGTACACCGCCGACAACTACTACGACCGCACCCACCTGATGGACGGCTACGTGCTGTCCACCCTGGGCCTGACGGACGAGGACCTGGACGCTCTGGCCGGGGCGGAGGGCATCGAGGCGGTGGAGGGATGCCGGGACCTGGACGCGGTGGCCGTGGACCGCATCGTCAGCGTGCGCTCCATGCCGGAACAGCTGAACCTGCTGGAGGTGGAGGAGGGCCGCCTGCCGGAGGCCCCCGGCGAGTGCGTCACCGAGGGCCTTTTGCTGGTGAAGCTGGGACTCCAGGTGGGGGACACCCTGGAGCTCACCCTGGAGGAGGACAACGAGGGGGACCTGCTCAACACCTCCTACACCATCGTGGGGAAGGTGAACTCCCCGCTGTACGTGGGGCTGGACCGGGGGGCTTCCTCCCTGGGCAGCGGCTCGGTGGACGCCTTTGTCTACGTGCCGGGGGAGAACTTCACCTTTGAGCACTACACCTGCGCCTACTTCACCGGGGAGGGCCTGGCCCAGCTGGACACCTACGGGGACGAATACGAGGACCGGATCGACGCCCTGGTGGACAGCCTGGACCCCCTGGCGGAGGAGCGGGCCCAGGCCCGGTACGACGAGCTCATCGGCGACGCCCAGGCGGAGCTGGACGACGCCCGGGCGGAGTTTGAGGAGGCCAAGGCGGACGCGGAACAGGAGCTGGCCGACGCCTGGCAGGAGCTCCAGGACGCGAGAAAAGAGCTGGACGACGGCTGGGCGGACTACCGCGACGGGGAGGACACCCTGGAGCGGGAGACCGCCGACGCCCAGCGGGAGCTGAACAGCGCCCTGGCCGACCTGCGGCAGGGTGAGCGGGACCTGGCCGACGGCCGGGTGAAATATCAGGACGGGCTGGCGGACTATGAGGACGGGCTGGCTCAATACAATGACGGCTTGGCCCAGTATCACGACGGGCTGGCGGAATATAACGACGGCCTGGCCCAGTATCAGGAGGCCGCCGCCCCACTGGACGAGCAGAAGACCCAGCTGGATGAAAGCTGGGCGCAGTATAACGCCGCCTTGGCCCAATACGAGGGCACGCCTCAATATGATATGGTCGTGGCCCAGATGGCGGCGCAGAAGGCCCAGCTGGACGCGGCTCAGGCCCAAATCGACGCGGGATACGCCCAGCTGGCCCCCGTCAAGGCAGAGCTGGACAGCGCCAAGGCGGAATTGGATTCCGTCAAAGCAGAGCTGGACAGCGCCAAGGCGGAGCTGGACGACGCGAAGGCCACCCTGGATTCCTCTCTGCGGGAGATGGACCAGGCGGAGATTGACATTCGGGACGGCTGGGGGTCGTACAACCGGGGCGTCCGGGAGCTGAACGACGCCCGGATTGATGGCCGTCAGGAGCTGGACGACGCCTTGAAGGAGCTGAACGACGGAGAGCAGGAGTACGCCGACGGCCTGAAGGAGTACGAGGACGGCAAACAGGAGGCGGACGAGGAGATTGCCGACGCCCAGAAGAAGCTGGACGACGCCCAGGCGGAACTGGACGACGTGGAGGAGTGCGAGTGGTATGTGCTCAGCCGGTTCACCAACGCGGGCATTGTGGGCTACTCCCAGGACTCCGACCGGGTGAGCAATCTGGCCAACGTGTTCCCGGTGATTTTCTTCCTGGTGGCGGCGCTGGCCTGCCTGACCACCATGACCCGCATGGTGGAGGAGCAGCGCACCCAGATCGGGTCGCTGAAGGCCCTGGGGTTCTCCCGGCTGGCCATCTCCAAAAAGTACATCGGCTACGCCTTCTCCGCCAGCCTGGCGGGGGGGATTGTGGGGCTGGCCCTGGGCTGCACCCTCATCCCCCTGGTCATCGCCAACGCCTTTAATATCATGTACGCCATCCCGGCCCTGGAGTTCAAGCCCCAGGTCGACCTGTACTTCCTGGCCGTGCTGGCGGCGGTGGCCTGCACCACCGGGGCGGCTCTGTGGGCCTGCCTGTCCACCCTCATCGCCACCCCCGCCAACCTCATGCGCCCCCGGGCCCCCAAGGCGGGCAAGCGGGTGTTTTTGGAGTACATCCGGCCCCTGTGGAAGCGGCTCAGCTTCACCTGGAAGGTGACCATGCGCAACCTGTTCCGCTACCAGCGCCGGTTCTGGATGACGGTCATCGGCATCGGCGGCTGCACCGCCCTGATTGTCACCGGCTTCGGCCTCCACGAGTCCATCTTCTCCATTCTCAACGAGCAGTTTGACCATGTGTTCCTCTATGACGCCACCCTGGGCCTGGACAAAAACGCCGGGGCGGACAAGCTGGCCCAGGTGGAGGAGTATTTGGACCAAAGCCCCTGGGTGGAGGACTACCTGCTCACCAGCTGCACCTCCCTGGAGGTGTCCAGCACCGGCCCGGCCCAGAATGTGTACCTCTTTGCCGTGGACGACCAGGAGCGGTTTGAGCAGTTCATCCAATTGGGCCACCGCCTGGACGATGAGGCGGTGACCCTGCCGGACGAGGGCGTGGTCATTACAGAAAAGCTGTCCGAGCTGCTGGAGGTTTCTGTAGGCGATACCATCACCCTGGACGACGACGGCAAACGGATGGAGGCCCGGGTGGCGGATATCGCGGAGAACTACGTCTCTCACTACGTGTACCTGTCCGACAGCTGCTACCGGGTGCTGTTCGGCCAGGACCCGGAGCAGAATGAGATGCTTCTGCGCTACGCCGAGGGCACGGGGGAGGCGGAGTCGGACGCCGTGTCCAACCACCTGATGACCCTGGACGGAGTGGACT
The DNA here is from genome assembly GCA_949935795.1 of uncultured Oscillospiraceae bacterium. GTDB lineage: Bacteria > Bacillota > Clostridia > Oscillospirales > Oscillospiraceae > Enterenecus. The sequence continues at coordinate 2,767 of CATLFX010000039.1, read as the reverse complement.
CCTATTCCTACATCGCCACCCTCCGGGACAATTTCACCGACAGCATGGAGGCCATCGACTACGCCGTGGTCATCATCATTACCGCCGCTGCGGCCCTGGCCTTTGTGGTGCTCTATAACCTGACCAACATCAACATTACGGAGCGTATTCGGGAGCTGGCCACCCTGAAGGTGCTGGGCTTCTTCGACCGGGAGGTCACCGCCTATGTCTACCGGGAAAACCTGTTCCTCACCCTGTTCGGCATTGTGCTGGGGCTGGTGATGGGCCGGTTCCTCCACGCCTGGATGGTGCTGACGGTGGAGGTGGAGCTGGTCATGTTCGGCCGGGTGGCGCCCCCCTACGCCTATTGGCTGGCGGCGGCGCTGACGGTGGTGTTCTCCATCGCGGTGAACATCGCCGCCCACTTCAAGCTGAAAAAGGTGGACATGGTGGAGAGCCTGAAAACGGTGGAATAGTTTCGTTCCTTGATCTCGTTTTCGTTGTTCCTTTTTCTTTGAAAAGAAAAGCGAGAAGCGCTGAGCCGTCGTGAGCAGCGCGGATGGAGCGGTGCGAAGGCAAAAGCCCAGCCGCCGCGTTGCGGGGGCGGGTTTTGCCTGAGTCATAGCGAAGCCGCGCGTTGCGAACAGGCGAAGCGTGACAAAAGGAACCGAAAAAGAAATTTTTAGCTCGTTTCGTTCCAAACGGTTATCCACCGCTTCTCGTCGGCCACGATGTGTTCTGCGCAAAAGAGCCGCCCTTTCCACAGGGAAAGGGCGGCTTGTTTTACTGTTTTTTCAACTTTTCCTCTTCCGCTTCGATGGCCCGGAACCGGGGCATGATGCCGATCTTATCCGGCGTGTGCACCGGGAGCTGATAGATGTCGTGGCCGGGGAACTGGTTGCCCTCCACCAGACAGGGGCCCCCCGGGGTGAAGCACACGTCCCAGCCCACATAGCCCACCTCCGGGATCACCTGGGCCGCCTCCGTCACCAGGGCGCGGGCCCGGTCCCAGTCCGGGAAGGTGAAGCCCTTGATCCGCGCCCCGGTGGCCGGGTGGTCGGCGTACAGGTTCTTCTGCTTGTCCAGCGCCCGGTCGGTCACCGTGCCCGTGTCCGGGTCCATGGGGGCCACCATGCCGCCGCTGTTGAAGTTGTCCACAAACTTGCCGTTGCCGATGCGGAACATGGCGGTAACCAGATAGACCTTGCCGCTCTTTCCCCGGATGGTCACCATGCGCACGGTGTTGATGGAGCCGGGGTAGATGGCCGACACTGCCGGGTGCTGCTCAATGACCTGCTCCAGCTCCAGCAGAGGGGCCTTTTCCGCCAGGCGGGCGTACAGGGCGTCCAGGGAGGGGAAATCCTCCGTTTTGAGCTTCTCAATGCCCCAGCCGCAGCTACCCTGGGAGGGCTTGGCCATAAACTGGGGATGGCGGCCCAGGAAAGCCAGCACCGCCTCCCTGTTGTCCCCCGTCACCGGCACCCAGTCCCGGCGGAGGAACCGCTCAAACCGGGCGTTGAAGCGGATTTTGTCTCCAAAGTCCGCCATGTGGTCCCGGTCGTTGTATTTGACCACAATGTCGTTGTTCCGCCCCCGGGTGAGGTAGGTATCCCGCTGCTCCGGGGTGAGGCTGTACATCTCAAACAGGTCGTAGTCCATGTAGCCCGCGCCGTACTTCACCGCGCACACCCGCATGTCCTGGAAAATGGACCAGCGGGACCGGCCCGTCTTTTTGTGGATGGAGCTGATTTTGTCCAGCATGGCTTTGTAGTTCATGTTCAGCGCCCGCTGGACCAGATAGTTCGCTTTCATGGAGACCTCCTCCCTTGTTCCTTTTTCTTGAAAGAAAAAGGAATCGGAAAAGAACGTTTAGCCCGCTTCGGACCAGGGCAATCGCTGCTTCGCCCCCGCCCGGCGGCGTAAGTTTTCCTATATTATCACATCTGGTAAAAAAACGCAATGGGTTGAAAAAGCCTCTTGACAAGCGGGGCCTCCAATTGTATACTTTCTATCGATATTTAGTTTACAATTGGAGGCGATTCCATGACCGCGAAAACGATGATCGACACCCGGCGGCTGACGCTGTGCGCCGTGATGGCGGCGGTGACCTGCGTGCTGGCCCCCATCTCCGTCCCCATCGGCCCCATCTCCATCACCGGGGGGACCCTGGCCCTCTATCTCACCGCCTGCCTGCTGGGGGGCAAATGGGGACTGGCGGCCACCCTGGTGTACCTGCTGCTGGGCTTTGTGGGCCTGCCGGTGTTCAGCAACTACATGGGTGGCGCGGCCCGGCTGCTGGGCCCCACCGGGGGCTATCTGGTGGGCTATCTGCCCATGGTGTTCATTGCCGGGGCCGCGGCGGAGTGGTCCTTCCGGCGGTTTGGCGGAGGAGAGGGCAAGCGCGTGGCGCTGGTCGCCGCCCTCCAGTTTTTGGGGATGGCGCTGGCCACCGCCGTGCTGTACGCCTTCGGCACCGCCTGGTACTGCCTCCAGGCCGGGGTGGACCTGCAAAAGGCGCTGGCCGCCTGTGTGTTCCCCTTCATCCCCTTTGACCTGATTAAAATGGCCGCCGCCCTGCTGGTGGGCCTGCCGGTGCGGCGGGGGCTGGAGCGGGCGGGACTGCTGTAAGCCAAGACATATCCCCCCCAAGGGCCGCTGCGGACCGCCGCAGCGGCCCTTTTTCGCCCTCCGGCGGATCTCCGCCGCCGCGCTGTTTTACCTGTTGAAATAGCGGGAAAACTTTGCTATAATAGATTGTTATCTTGGAAACAACGGCCCCGGCCGGGGC
>CATLFX010000038.1 GCA_949935795.1 uncultured Oscillospiraceae bacterium | reverse complement strand
CTCCTTTATGATACCATACTTCCGAATCTTTCTCAGCTGTTTCTTCGCAGTTTCTCCGCAGTTTCTCTTTATGCAATTCCTGTTCCTCACTTTTTTAGCTGCTTAAAAGTTTTTCAGCAGGCCCTATATAATTAAGCCGTCCCACGTTAGCAGAAACAAACTTTTTCATGTATCTATCAAAAGCAAGATAAGAATTTTGTTCTTTGTGTTTCTCTAACAGTGACTGAAGTTTGAAAACAGCTGCATTCTGAAACTGTTTTGTGCTAATAGAGATTTTTTTCCCATTGACATAGTATTGGCTGTTCGTCGCCCAAACAGAGTTTTCAATCCATTCATTTGGTTTCTTTCCAAGTAATAATTCAATCAACAACCGTTCTTCAGGAAATACGGGACGTAAATCACTGGAAAGGTATGCTATTGTTTTTTTGCATAACGGACAAGTCATATCCGAGTGGTAGTTTTCCTCCCGGTGTGCCTCAATTAAAACTGGGATATTACAGTGATGGCACCAATATACACCGTGCTGCGGCACTGCGATTGCCGGAGAATGGCATTTCGGACATTCCCTCTCAGAAATTTCAGTATAACACTTCCGACACCACATTTTTACCACCACCGATATCAACAGCACGTCAGATTATTTATGTTTCCCTGATCCTGTAGTATACTACCTTTTTCTGCATAATACAACGCGAATCGAACAATTCAAATGACAATATTATATCCCATAAAACGGACTAGCTGCTACAACTTAGGTTACCTTTTATCTCGTATACGTTATAGTATATCACAAATTTCCCTCTATGGGAAGTGTGGACTGGTGGTAGCGCTATATCCCTACAGCCACAGAATATATGTGCATTTCCAGTCGAAATTTTTCATAAAAATGTGTTTACTTCTCGTTGTAAAAAGCAGAAAAATGTGTTACACTGTGACCATCCCCCTCTTGAAAGGACGGTGACCCCATGAGGCGCGACGCTTTAGAGCCGCTGAAGCGCTGGAAATCCAGCGAGGACCGCAAACCCATGGTGCTGAAGGGCGCCCGGCAGGTAGGCAAGACCTGGCTGATGAAGGAGTTCGGGCAGAGCTGTTACCAGCACACTGTCTACTTCAACTTTGACGAGGAAGACGAACTGAACTCCATCTTTGAGACCAACAAAAATCCCCAGCGGATCATCGAACTGCTGTCCCTGATTGCCGGGGAGAAGATCCTGCCTGGGGAGACACTGGTCATCTTTGACGAGATCCAGGAGTGCCCCGAGGCCCTGAACGCTCTGAAATATTTCAAGGAGAAGGCCAACGAGTACCATGTGATCGCGGCGGGCAGCCTGCTGGGGACCCTGCTGGCCCAGCCCAAATCCTACCCGGTGGGCATGGTCAACCTATTGGACGTGGCTCCTCTGACCTTCGACGAGTTTCTGGAAGCCATGGAGCCCTCCCTGTTCACCTATTATAAAACCATCCAAAAGGAACAGCCCATTGAGGAGATCTTCCATCGGCGTCTGCTGGAGGTTTTAAACAACTACCTCATCATCGGCGGGATGCCGGAGTGCGTAGCCTCCTGGCTGAAGTACAAGGACCCGGCCAAGGTCAGCCAAATTCAAGATGAACTGATCCAGGTCTACGAAAACGACTTCTCCAAGCACAACGGCAAGGTCAACAGCGGGCGCATCCTCATGGTGTTCCGCAGCATCGTCTCCCAACTGGCCAAGGCCAACGAGAAATTCATGTACGGTGCCGTCCGGGAGGGCGGCCGGGCCCGGGACTTTGAGGAAGCCATCGAGTGGCTGGTGTCCGCCGGGATGCTGAACCGGGTGTATAACGTCTCCAAGATGGAGCACCCCCTGGCCGCCTTTGACAAGCTGGATCAGTTCAAGCTGTTTGTCTTTGACACCGGCCTGCTCAAGCATATGGCCGGGGTGGGCAACAGCGCCATCCTTCTGAAAAGCGACTACCAATTCAAGGGGCCGCTGACGGAAAACTACGTTTTACAGCAACTTCGGGGCCAGTTTGAGGTGGAACCCCGGTACTTCTCCGACAAAAACAGCGAGATCGACTTCGTGCTGCAATACGGGACGGAGATCATCCCAGTGGAGGCCAAGGGCGGGGAGGACAAGTCCGCCCCCTCCTTCAAGCGGTACGTCGCCCAGCGCCAGCCGGAGTACGCCCTGCGCTTCTCCAAGCGGGAGTATCGCCAGGATGGGGGGATCACAAACCTGCCGCTGTACCTGGCACGGAAAACAAGGGAATTGCTTTAAAGGCAAGCCGTGCTGCGTCTCCTCCAGCAAACGCGCCTTGTTCGCCTCCGTCAGCCCAGCGGACAGCTTTCTTTTCTCCGCGGCTCCGATATGGCCCGTTGCTGATGTAGGACCACACCGCCGGGGACCTGGGTGGACAGCCCCAGCATCCCGAAGCAGAACTGCTCCCACCGCTCCATAGCTCTCTAAATTTATATTGATATTTACTCTGAATTTTGCTATACTGTTAGAAGAAGGGGGTGGCGTTCATGCCAAATATTCGTCCTATTTCTGAGCTGCGCAACAATGCTAATGAGATTTCCGATTTTTGCCGTCAGACCCGTGAACCCGTTTACATTACACGCAACGGGACCGGAGACATGGTGGTTGTCTGCATTGAGGAGTACGAGCGCCAGCAAGCGCTGATCGACCTGTACGGTAAATTGGCTGTTGCCGAACAGGAGATCGCCTCCGGCGCCGAGGGCGAGGATTTTCTAGCTGTCGCCCGTCAGCTGCGGGAGCGTGTGCATGGAAAAGTATAAGGTAAAAATATATCCTGCCGCAAAGCAGGACTTGCTGGATATTGTGGATTATCTGAATACGCTCTCCCAAGACACTGCACTGCGGTACTATGACATGCTGACAGAAGAGATTGCCGGTCTATCTTATATGCCGGAGCGCTGCCCGCGCCCGAAAGACCTGGCTCTGGCCGCAAAAGGCTACCGCTGTCTGCTTGTGAAGAATTATCTTGTCTTTTATGTGGTGGACAGAGATACGGTGCAGATTCGGCGCATTTTGTACGGACGGAGAGATTATAGTTCCCTATTGTAAACGTGATGGCGGAGACGATTGTGACTCCGCCATCATGCTGTTTATGCCCATTTATGTAACGCTCCACCCCATCCGTTTCTCCAGTCCCATCATCCCGAAACAGAACCGCTCCCACTGTTCCAATGTTGTCTGTGACGGGTCGCCCTCCCGGATACGCATAGTGCGCCGGATCTCCTTGGGGATCACCACCCGGCCCAGGTCGTCGATGCGGCGCACGATCCCAGTTGCTTTCATGGTATTCCTCCTGCGTTGTGCCGCTGCTTCCCGCGGCATTTGTTTGTATCGTTCCATCAGTATTATCCGCAGGATTTGGAAGGGTATTCAAATTCAACCGCTGGTTTTCTCTGGAAGCGCGCCGGCAAAACGGACCGTCCACGCGTCTCCCGTTTTCCGCGTCGGGCCCGGCCCCCGCAGGTTCAACGTCCCTTTTTGATGAATACAAAATGATCTTTGTCCGAGATATCCGGCGCAAAGCGGTACTCCAAATCCGAAAACGCCCGGATATCCTCCGTCCGTTCGATCCGGTTCTCCGCCAGCCAGCGCACCATCTGCCCCCGGGCCATTTTGCACATCGTGCCCTTCTCAATGACCTTCCCGTCCTTCCATTCTCCAAAGGTACAGGTGAGAAAACGGACATGCGGCGGCAGATGCGGCTCCACGGACCGGCTGTATTCCTTGGAGGCCAGATTCAGCACCCGGTCTGTCTCCGCAGACAGCTCCTCCGCCAGCCGGTTTCCCCAGAAGGCGTACAGATCCTTCGCGCCGTCCACAGACAGCCTGGCCTGCATCTCCAGCCGGTAGGGCGTCACGCCGTCAAAGGGCCGCAGCAGGCCGTAGAAGCCGGATAGAATCCGCAGGTGTTCCCGCAGATAGTCCAGCTGTCCCGCCTCCATCACCCTGGGGGCCATGTACTGGTACTGAATGCCCTCATAGGACAGGATGGCCGGCGTGAGGCTGCGCCGCAGATCCATGTTCCACAGGCGCTCCACATTCTGCCGTGCAATGGCGTCATTGCACCTCCAAAGGGTTTGCAGCCCCTGGCCGGACATGGCCCGCATGGCCTCTTTCAGCCGCTCTGTGTCCGTCAAAAACCGCGGCAGCGCCTCCACGGCAAAGCTGTCCGTGTCAACATTCATTTTTTTCGCCGGAGAAATAATGATCCTCATATTCAGATGCTCCTAAAGGGTTTCTTTCACCCGTCTCATTTAAAAAATCATACAATACATCCGGCAAAATAGCAAGCGGCCCGCCAAAGAATCCCTCTCCGGAAATCCCCCGGGCCCGCAATAATTAATTTGAAAAAATTTCACAAAAACCCTTGACAAATCCGGGGCGTTATCGTATAGTATAGCCAGAAAGGAACAGGTGAGTCCAATGTATTAACGTAGAACGCACCACTCTTTCTGCGATTGGGAAACGCAAAGTGAAACGCAGCCTCGGCTCGTTCCAAACACGCTTTGAAAAGCGACGGAAGCCAGATTCAGTCTGAAGCATACCATTGTTTGAGGAAACAGGGAGACAACAGTTTCAGGCGGACCCCCAACGCAAAACGTCCGAATTGATTCGGAAGAAAGTGAAGGTACACGCCCTTGGACAATCAGACCCAGAAGTAAGCCCCCAGCCGCGGATGTAGGACGGCTGGGGGCTAAATGTCGTCGGGGCAGGATTTCTTCAGCAGGGCGGCTGTGCGGGAGCTCCAACGGCACGGGTAAAGTCCTCACAGACAATACGACGAAAAACGGGTCGTTTCCTTATAAAAAATTAAGGAGTACATATGGGAAAAAAGCTTGCAAAATCATAAATTGTCAGGTATGATTAACAGGTACACCCAATCATGGGTTTTTGATATGACTATCCACAGCGCTTTATGGGCAGACTTCTCAACAGATGACGTCCGGCGCAGTATCTATACAGGAGTGAAACGCTATGTTTGCAAGGGATATCGGCATCGATCTGGGCACCGCCAGCGTGCTGGTCTACATTAAGGATAAGGGGATCGTCTTGCGGGAGCCGTCAGTGGTGGCGCTGGACAAAAACACAGGCAAGCTGCTGAAGGTCGGCACCGAGGCTCAGCAGATGCTGGGCAAGACCCCGGGCAACATCGTGGCCATCCGCCCCCTCCGGGACGGCGTCATCTCCGACTACGACATGACCGAGCGTATGCTCCGGGAGTTTATCCGCAAGGTAGCCCCCGTCCACCTGTTCAAACCCAGGGTGGTGATCTGCGTGCCCTCCGGCATCACCGAGGTAGAGGAGCGCGCCGTCATCGACGCCGGCATCCAGGCAGGAGCCCGGCGCGTGTACCTCATTGAGGAGCCCCTGGCCGCCGCCATCGGCGCGGGGGTGGACATCACCCAGCCCGACGGCCACATGGTGGTGGACATCGGCGGCGGCACCGCCGATATCGCCGTCATCTCCCTGTCCGGCATCGTGGAATCCGCCTCCATCAAGGTGGCGGGCGACGCCTTCAGCGAGGCGGTGGTGAAATACATCCGCAAGCGGCACAACGTGCTCATCGGCGACCGCACCGCGGAGGAGCTGAAAATGACCATCGGCTGCGTGTTCCCCCGGCCGGAGGAGATTTCTATGGAGGTCAAGGGCCGCTGCCTGATGACCGGCCTGCCCCGGGTGTTCTCCGTCACCTCCAGCGAGATGATCGAGGCTTTCGAGGAGCCTTGCTCCCGGATTCTGGAGGCCATCCACGGCGTGCTGGAGCGCACGCCCCCCGAGCTGGTGGCCGATATCTCCAGCAACGGCATCATCATGACCGGCGGCGGGTCGCTGGTCTGGGGCTTTGACAAGCTCATCGAGTCCCACACCGGCATCGAGACCTATGTGGCCGACGACGCCATCTCCTGCGTGGCCCACGGCACGGGCCGGAGCCTGGACACCATCGACGACATGCAGGACGGCACCATCAACATCGGCCGGAGCCGGGAGATGAACTGAGCCCGAGTTACCGCCATATAGAGTCGGCGCGGCCTGGAGGCCGCGCCGCTCTTTTATCCTCCGGCCCGGTGCGCTCCATTCCTCTGGGTGTTTTTTGTGGGAAGGGTTGAAATTTGGACGGGCCTATTGTATAATATATACAAAAGATGGAAGGAGACCGGCCATGACAGCCATCTACGGCACGGCGGGGGAAGATGGGCGGCGGCTGGCCTGGCCGCTGCTGGAACGGGCGGCCAAGCTCCACTGGGACTGGGACGCCCTGCCCCCGGCGGAGCGCTCCCCCAGAGGAAAGCCCTTCTTTCCGGGGATGCCCGACCGCTGGTTTTCCCTGTCCCACAGCGGCGGCCTTGCCCTGTGCGCCCTGTCCCACGCCCCAGTGGGGGTGGACGTGGAGGCGGTCCGCCCACGGCGGGCCGGCCTGCCCCAGCGGGTGCTCAGCGCCAGCGAGCTGGCCCGGTTCGACGGTTCCTGGGAGGATTTTTACCGCCTGTGGACGCTGAAAGAGAGCTGGTGCAAGCGGGAGGACGCGCCGCTGTACCCGCCCCAGGCGGTGGAGATCCCTCCCCCCTGCCCCCACAGGAGCTATGCCGGAGAGGGCTGGCGGGCGGCGGTGTGCTGCCATGACGTACCGCCCCCGGAGATCATATGGCTGGAGGCTGATGCAATCCCACGATGAAAACGCCGCCCGCTGCCTGTCGCCGGGCAGGAATTTGGAAGTTCCCACACTGGCCCGTCAGCGAGTTAAGTTCTTTTTGGATACTTTTTCTTTCAAGAAAAAGTATCACACCGCGGTCCGTCGCCGGGCGGAAATTTGGGAGTTCCCACGCTGGTCCGTCAGCGAGCTAAGTTCTTTTTGGATACTTTTTCTTTCAAGAAAAAGTATCCACAGCGAAAAGGAGGGTCCTTTATGAGCAAACAGATCATCACCATCAGCCGGGAATTCGGCTCCGGCGGCCGGTCGGTGGGCCACAGGGTGGCCGAGCTGCTGGACGTGCCCTACTACGACAAGGAGCTGGTGAAGCAGGTGGCGGTGGAGACCGGCTTCGACGAGAAATTCATCGAGCACGAGGGGGAGTACGCCTCCCCCTGGCAGTCCCTGCTGTCCTACGCCTTCACCGGGGGCAACGGCAGCCGCCAGCATATGAACGGCCTGTCCACCGCCGACTTTCTGTGGGTGATCCAGTGCCGGGTCATCATGGACTTGGCGGAGAAGGGCCCCTGCGTCATTGTGGGCCGGTGCGCCGACTATATCCTGCGGGAGCGCACCGATGTGCTCAACGTGTTCATCCACGCCCCCATCTCCTACCGGGCGGACCGGGTGGTGCGGCTGTACGGCGAGTCCGACCAGGCCCCGGAAAAGCGGCTGGAGGAAAAGGACAAGCGCCGCCGGGCCTATTACAAGCATTACGCCGACCGGGAGTGGGGAATGAGCCAGAACTACCACCTGTCCCTGGACTCCAGCCTGGTGGGGGTGGAGCGGTGCGCCCAGCTCATCCTGGACGTGGCCCGCAACCCCGAGGCGTGAGCCGCTCCATCACCCGAGAGAAGCCCAATGCTGCGTAAGCTGCGCTGGAAGTTCATCTTCCTTATCATGGCCCTGCTGGCGGTGGTGCTGGGGACGGCCCTGGCCGTTCAGACCGCTTCCGCCGCCCGGCAGTACCGGGAGGAGACCGACCGGGTGCTGCGGTGGGTGCTCCAGCGGGGCGAGTCCCTGACCGATCCGGGCCGCCCCCAGCCCGGCGGGGAGCTGGACCAGGACGGGGAGCTGTACACCCTCATCCCCGCCTTTTATGCCGTGCTGGACAGCCGGGGCCGGGTGGTGCTGGCCGTCAGCTACAACGCGGAGGTGGACGAGGAGGACGTGGCCCGGGCCGTAGCGGGAGCGCTGGCAGCCGGGACCGCCTCCGGGGAGCTGGAGGGCCAGGACCTGCGGTTCCTGATGGAGCGGCGGGGCCTGTGGCTGAACATGGCCTTCGCCGGGCTGGACTGGGAACACGCCGCCGTCCGGCGGCAGGCCCTCACGGCGCTTTTGGTGCTGGGGGCGGCGCTGGCCGGGTTTTTCGTGGTGAGCCTGTTTTTGGCCCGCTGGCTGGTCCGCCCGGTGGAGGAGAGCTGGCGGCGCCAGCGCCAGTTTGTGGCCGACGCCTCCCACGAGCTGAAAACCCCCATCACCGTCCTGCTGGCGGACACGGACATCCTGCTCAGCCACCCCGGCGACACCATCGCGGACCAGCGCCGGTGGGTGGAGCACATCCGGGACGAGGGCCTGCGGATGAAGGAGCTGGTGGGCGACCTGCTGTTTCTGGCCCGGGGAGACGCCGCCGGGCCGGAACGCCCCCAGGGCCGGGCGGATCTGTCCCAGCTGTGCGAGGGGTGCGTCATGTCCTTTGAGCCGGTGGCCTTTGAGGCGGGATTGACCCTGGACAGCGCCATCGCCCCCGGCGTTTCCGTCACGGGAAACGAAGAGGAGCTGCGGCGGCTGTGCGCCATCCTGCTGGACAATGCCTGTAAATACGGCGAACCCGGCGGGACGGTGACCGTCACCCTGACGGCGGCGGACCGGGCGGTCCTCACCGTCCACAACACCGGGGAGCCCATCCCGGCTGAGGTCCAGCCCCGGCTGTTTGAGCGTTTCTACCGGGCGGACGCCGCCCGGACCCGGGAGCAGGGTGGGTACGGCCTGGGCTTGTCCATCGCCGCCGCCATCGCGGAGCGGCACCGGGGAAAAATCAGCCTCCACAGCGCCCAGGGGGAGGGTACCGCCTTCACCGTCACCCTGCCGCTGCATAAACCCTGAGCGGACCAATACAGAAGCCCCCCTGGACCCATGGCCCAGGGGGGCTCTTCGTGCTGCCCGCCGCGGCTCAGCGCTTCTTTTTCGCCGCCCGAATAAACTCCCGGAACAGCGGGTGGGCCCGGTTGGGACGGGATTTCAGCTCCGGGTGGAACTGCCCCGCCACAAACCAGGGATGGCCGGGGAGCTCCACCATCTCCACCAGCCGACCGTCCGGAGACAGGCCGGACAGCGCCAGCCCCGCTTTCGTCAGCACCTCCCGGTACTGGTTGTTGAACTCGTAGCGGTGGCGGTGGCGCTCATTGATCTCCTTCGCCCCGTAAACAGCCGCCGCCAGGGACCCCGGCTCCAGCCGGCAGGGGCAGCTCCCCAGACGCATGGTGCCCCCCTTGGCCGTCACCCCCACCTGGTCGGGCATGAGGTCGATGACGGGATAGGGCGTGCCGGGGTCCAGCTCCGAGGAGTGGGCCCCCTTCAGGCCGCACACGTTCCGGGCAAACTCCACCACCGCCAGCTGCATCCCCAGGCAGATGCCCAGGAAGGGCACCCCCTTCTCCCGGGCGTATCGGATGGCCTCAATCTTGCCCTCAATGCCCCGGCCCCCAAAGCCGCCGGGGACAAGGATGCCCTGGACCCCGCCCAAAAGGCCGTCCGCCGTCTCCGGGGTGACCTCCTCCGAGTTCACCCAGCGGACGTCCACCGACACGTCGTTTTCAATGCCCCCGTGGGTCAGGGCCTCCGCCACCGATAGATAGGCGTCGTGGAGCCCCACATACTTGCCCACCAGGGCGATGGTCACCGTTCCCTTGGGGTTTTTGGCCCGGTGGACCATGGTGGCCCACTCGGTGAGGTCGGGCATGTGGCAGATCAAGCCCAGCCGCCGCACCACCACGTCCGCCAGCCCCTCCCGCTCCAGCATCAGGGGCACCTCGTAGAGGATGTCCGCCGTCAGGTTGGGGATGGCGTGGTCCGCCGGAATGTTGCAGAACAGGGAGATCTTGTCCAAAATCTCCCGGGGGATGGGGGAATCGCTGCGGCACATAATTACGTCCGGCTGAATCCCCAGGGACAGCAGCTCCTTGGCGGAGTGCTGGGTGGGCTTGGATTTCAGCTCCCCCGAGCCGGGGATGGACACGATGAGGGAGACGTGGGTGAACATGACGTTGTTCCGCCCCCGCTCGGCGGCCACCTGCCGGATGGCCTCCAGAAAGGGCTGGGACTCGATGTCGCCCACCGTGCCGCCGATCTCCACGATGGCCACATCCGCGTCCGGCCCCTCCAGGGAGTAGATATGGCGCTTGATCTCGTCGGTGATGTGGGGGATGATCTGCACCGTGCCCCCCAGGTAGTCCCCCGCCCGCTCCCGGTTCAGGACATTCCAGTACACTTTCCCGGAGGAAACGGAGGAATTGAAGGTCAGATTCTCGTCGATGAACCGCTCGTAGTGGCCCAGGTCCAGGTCGGTCTCCGCCCCGTCATCGGTGACGAACACCTCCCCGTGCTGGTAGGGGCTCATGGTGCCGGGGTCCACATTTAAATATGGGTCCAGCTTCTGCACCCGCACCCGCAGCCCCCGCTGCTTCAGCAGGCGGCCCAGCGACGCCGCCGTAATGCCCTTGCCCAGCCCGGACACTACGCCCCCGGTGACAAAGATGAATTTTGTGCCCGTGGTCATAAGGATACCTCCCTTTTCTTCCGCAGGCGCGGCCCCCTCGCGCCGGACGCCTTTGCCCGGCCCTGCCCTTCCAATTTTACCCCGCTATTTTACGCCTCAGGCCGGGACAAGTCAAGCCGCGGCGCAAGCTTTCTCCCCCGCGCCCCGGCTTGTCCCTAAAAATTTTTTTGGTTTTCACAAAAAAAGGCTGGCTTTTTCTGCCGCCCTGTGGTAAATTAGAACATAGGCTAAGCTCAGCCGGGGAGCGGCCCTCCCCGGACCAATTTCACAAGGAGGAACATCAACATGGGCATCATGAACGGAAAGACTGTCATCATCACCGGCGCCGGCCGGGCTGTCCTCAGCGATGGCGCCAGCTGCGGCTCCATCGGCTACGGCATTGCCACCGCCTTTGCCAAGGAGGGGGCCAATCTCGTCATCACCGGGCGGAACGTGAAGAAACTGGAGGACGCCAAGGAGGAGCTGGAGCGGCTGTACGGCATCAAGGTGCTCCCCGTCCAGGCCGACGTGTCCGCGGGCTCGGACAACAAAGCCGTGGTTCAACACGTGGTGGACGAGACTATCAAGGCCTTCGGCCGCATCGACGCGCTGATTAACAACGCCCAGGCTTCCGCTTCCGGCGTGACCCTGGCGGATCACTCCACCGAGCAGTTTGATCTGGCCGTCTACTCCGGCCTGTACGCCGCCTTCTACTATATGCAGGCCTGCTATCCCCATCTGAAAGAAACCCGGGGCTCTGTCATCAACTTTGCCTCCGGCGCCGGCCTCTTCGGCAACTACGGCCAGTGCGCTTATGCCGCCGCCAAGGAGGGCATCCGGGGCCTTTCCCGTGTGGCCGCTACCGAGTGGGGCCCCGATGGCATCAACGTGAACGTGATCTGCCCCATCGCCTGGACCGCCCAGCTGGAAAACTTCCAGAATGCCTATCCCGACGCCTTTAAGGCCAATGTGAAAATGCCTCCGATGGGCCACTACGGAGATCCCGAAACGGAGATCGGCCGGGTCTGCGTTCAGCTCACCCACCCCGATTTCAAGTACCTCACCGGCGAAACCCTCACCCTGGAGGGCGGCATGGGCCTGCGGCCCTGAGCGGCCCAGGCAGCGCCCGCGCCCCATTGACAAAGGGAGCGGGGCCGGTTATAATGGGACAGCGGCGGGCTGTGTCGCCTCAGAACGTAAAGGAGTGTCAGTTTATGAAGTACTTTGATTCGGTGTCTGTGCGCTGACCGGGAGGACAGTGCTTGACATGTGCCTCCCGTAGAATGACATATGATTCTATGTAGAATGACATATGATTCTATCAGGAGGAGCTTTCCCATGAACTGGGAGAACAAGAGAAAAACCTTTGAAGCAGGCTATTACAAAAACCACCCCTGCCATGACGCCTTCACCTGCCGCTCCTGCGGCCGGCTGGTGACGCCGGGAGAGGCGGGGACCCGGCACCGCAACCACTGCCCCAACTGCCTCGCCAGCCTCCACCTGGATGTGGAGCCGGGAGACCGGGCGGCAGACTGCGGCGGGCTGATGGAGCCGGTGGCGGTGTGGGTGCGCAAGGGCGGCGAGTGGGCCGTTGTCCATCGGTGCCGCCGGTGCGGGGCCATGTCCTCCAACCGGGCGGCGGCGGACGACAATCCCATGAAGCTGATGTCCATTGCCCTGCGGCCGCTGGCCTCGCCCCCCTTCCCCATTGAGCGTATGGAGGAGCTTACCCGCCTCATGGGCGGGGAGGGCAGCCTGACTTGAATGCGGAAAACCGGCTCCCGCCGCGCGGCGGGGGCCGGTTTTATATCGTCTTTGGACAGACGGGGCCTTCAGAGGAAACAGATGCTTGACTATGGGGCCCCGATGCTATAAAATTTGAACATCATGGCGGATATCCGCCCACAATGAAAGAACCGGAGGGGTCAACGATGAAAATCGCGCTCATCAACGAGAACAGCCAGGCGGCAAAGAACAGCGTCATCCTGGCGGCGCTGAAAAAGGTAGTGGAGCCCATGGGCCACACCGTGGACAACTACGGCATGTACGCCGCCGACGACAAGGCCCAGCTCACCTATGTCCAGTGCGGCATCCTGGGGGCCATCCTGCTGAACAGCGGGGCGGCGGACTTCGTGGTCACCGGCTGCGGCACCGGCGAGGGGGCCATGCTGGCCATGAACAGCTTCCCCGGCGTCATCTGCGGCCACGTGGAGGACCCGGTGGACGCCTATACTTTCGCACACGTCAACGACGGCAACGCCGTGGCCATGCCCTTCGCCAAGGGCTTCGGCTGGGGCGGGGAGCTCAACCTGGAGTACGTCTTTGAAAAGCTGTTCGGCTTCGGCCACGGCCAGGGCTATCCCCCCGAGCGGGTGGAACCCGAGATGCGCAACAAGCGCATTCTGGACGAGGTCCGGGCCAAGACCCTGCGCCCCCTGGTGGACGGCCTCAAGGACCTGGATCAGGACCTGGTCCGCGGCGCGGTGGCGGGCGAGCATTTTCAGGAGCTGTTTTTCGCCAGCTGCAAGGACCAGGCCGTCGCGGACTACGTAAAGAGCCTGCTGTAAAACACTGCCGGAAGGCGAAATCAGGGGACACTCATTTTTTATGGAGGTGCTGTCAATGGTCCATTCCAATCCGCTGCTCAAGGGGAAAAGTTCCCAGAAGTTTATCACCGTTGGGGAGATCATGCTCCGGCTCACCCCGCCCAACTACGGCAAAATCCGGGTAAGCACCAGCTTCGAGGCCAGCTACGGCGGCAGCGAGGCCAACATCGCCCTGGCCCTGGCCAATTTGGGGGTGGACAGCACCTTCTTCACCGTGGTGCCCGGCAACAGCCTGGGCAAAAGCGCCGTCCGGGCCCTGCGCTCCAACGACGTGCACTGCACCCCGGTGATCCTGTCCACACCCGAGGAAACCCCCACCCACCGCCTGGGCACTTACTATCTGGAGACGGGCTACGGTATCCGGGCCAGCAAGGTGACCTATGACCGCAAGCACTCCGCCATCACCGAGTACGATTTCTCCCAGGTGGACCTGAACGCCCTGCTGGACGGCTTCGACTGGCTCCACCTCAGCGGCATCACCCCCGCCCTGTCCCCCAGCTGCGCCCAGCTGGTGCTGGACTGCCTGAAAGCGGGCCGGGAAAAGGGCATGACCATCAGCTTTGACGGCAATTTCCGCTCCGCCCTGTGGAGCTGGGAGGAGGCCCGGGACTTCTGCACCCAGTGCCTGCCCTATGTGGACGTGCTGCTGGGCATCGAGCCCTACCACCTGTGGAAGGACGAGGAGGACCACGGCAAAGGGGACTGGAAGGACGGCGTGCCCCTTCAGCCCAGCTATGAGCAGCAGGACGAGGTGTTCCAGCGCTTCGTGGAGCGCTACCCCAATCTGAAGTGCATCGCCCGGCACGTGCGCTACGCCCACAGCGGCAGCGAGAACAGCCTGATGGCCTACATGTGGTATCAGGGCCACACCTTCGAGAGCAAGCGCTTCACCTTCAACATCCTGGACCGGGTGGGGGGCGGCGACGCTTTCGCCAGCGGCCTCATCTACGCCATGATGAACGAGTACAAGCCCATGGACATGGTGAACTTCGCCGTGGCCAGCAGCGTCATCAAGCACACCATCCACGGCGACGGCAACATCACCGACGACGCGGAGGTCATCCGCAACCTGATGAACATGAACTACGACATCAAGCGCTGAATAGAAAAGCCCCGCCTTTCGGATGTTTCCCGAAAGGCGGGGTTCTTTTTTATGTCCGTCCAGATGGCGCTCACACCAGCCCAGCGGCCGCTCCCTGGAGCAGTCCCACGATGAGGCAGGCCAGCACCAGCATCAGCAGCGCCCACTTGAGCACCGCCGAGAGCAGCTTGCTGTCCTGGCCGGTGAGGCCCACAGCCGCCGCCGCGGTGGCGATGCACTGGGGGGAGAGGATCTTGCCGATGCCCGCACCGGTGGAGTTGGCCGCAGCCAGCCAGAACTGGGAGGCCCCGATGGCGGAGGCGGCCTCGGTCTGGAGACGGCCCAGCAGCACCTCGGTGTTGGTGCCGCTGCCGGTGACAAAGGCGCCGATGGCGGCGATCACCGGGGCGAAGAAGGGATAGAACGAGCCGGTGATGGTGACAAACAGAGAGGCCATATCGGAGATCATGCCGGAGTAGGTCATGATCTTGGCCACGGCCAGCACAGACATGATGGTGACGATGGTCTTGCTCATCTGCTTCACGGTGGCCACAAGGGTGTCCCACATCAGCTTGCCCCCGGCCTTCTGGGCGCAGCCGCCGATAATGGCGGCGATGAAAATGAGCACGCCGGGGGTGTTCACCCAGCTGAAGGAGGTCATACCCGCGGTCTCCGCCGTGGAGATCTTGAAGGAGCTGGCAAACTGGGCCAGGAAGCCGTTCACCGGCGGCACCAGCTTGGAGGTCAGCAGAAGGAGCACAAAAATCAGGATGAAGGGCAGGCAGGCGGTGAGGGGCGGCATGTCCTTTCCAGCGCGCTCTCCGGTCTGGGCGGGAGCGCCCATGTCGTACTCGGCGGGGACGGGTTTCCCGGCCCGCAGCCGTACCAGCCCCAGGGTCATCGCCAGGGACGCCACGCTCCCCACGATCACCGCCAGCTCCGGGCCCAGGAACTTGGCCACCAGCAGCTGGGGCAGGACAAAGGACGCCCCCGCCGCCAGGGTCAGGAGGGACACGCCCTTGAGGGCCTTGACCCCGCCGCCCCCGGCAATCACCATGAGGAAGGGCATCAGGATCATGAAGGGGAACATCTGCACCACGGTGATGAAGGCCAGGGGCAGGGAGTCCAGCCCGGTGACGTTGGCCAGGGTGACGGTGGGAATCCCCACCGACCCGAAGGCGGTGGGAAAGGCGTTGGCCAGCATGCAGACCAGGCAGGCGGTCACCGGCTCCATGCCCATGACCACCAGCATTCCGGCGGGGATGGCGATGGCGGTGCCGAAGCCGGCCATTCCCTCCAGGAAGCCGCCGAAGCACCAGCCGATGAGCAGGATGATGACCCGTTTGTCACGGGACACCCCCGCCAGCATCCGCTTGATCACATCCATGGCCCCGGTGCGCAGGGACAGGTTGTAGGTGTAGATGGCGGCAATGATAACCAGGATGATGGGCCACAGGGCGGCGGCAAAGCCCTCCAGCGCGGAGGTGGCACAGTCCGCCGCGGGCATTTTCCAGATGGTAAGGGCCAGGACGGCGGCGATGGCCAGGGCGGCCAGGCAGGCCTTGTGGCCCGGCATTTTCAGCACGGCCAGCGCGATGATGAGCCACACGATAGGCAGCAGGGTCAGGACGGATTGCAGGATGGGCGGCATGGAAATCAGACCTCCTTTTGGTTCGCTGGGCGGGTGATGATTGGTTCTACCTTAAACGATGAAAAAACAGCCGCGGTATGGGCGGCGCCTCCCTGCGCGGGCAGTCTCTCCCAGGCTCAGGCTGGAACAGGTTACTTTTATTATAGCGCGCTTCGTCAAAATGTCCATTGTTAATTGTTTTAAATTTCATTTTTGGGCATTTAGCACAAATCAGATCCAGATTTTTGTAGAAATGGGAGAAAAGCAAAAAGGGGCTTGTAATTTTCGGAAAATGTGCTAAGCTGAAACCACGGTATAAATTGGTTGAACCAAAAACGTTCCGTTTCGCAACCGTACCGCTTTTGGCTTCAACAGGCCGCGTTCCCTCAAACCTATGTGTCAATACTGTGGGAGGAGTTGTAAAAATGGCTGTTACCATCCCCTTCGGCAGGGCCGGAATGGAGCTCCGCGCCGACCTCTCGGCGGCGGAGGTGCTGGAATCCCGCATCGGCCAGCTGGCCGCCTCCGGCTCCGAGGACGATCTGGTCCGGGCCGCCATGGCCGCCCCCATCGGTACGCCCACCCTGTGCGAGCTGGCGGCGGGAAAGAAAACCTGCACCATCATCATCAGCGACCACACCCGGCCCGTGCCCAGCAAGCACATCATCCCCTTCATGCTGGAAGAGCTGCGCCGGGGAAGCCCGGACATCCAGATCACCCTGCTGGTGGCCACCGGCTTCCACCGCCCCACCAGCACCGAGGAGCTGGTGGGTAAACTGGGCCGGGACATCGTGGACCGGGAGCGCATCGTCATCCACGACAGCCGGGACGCCGCCTCCAATGTGAAAATCGGCGTGCTGCCCTCCGGCGCCGACTGCGTCATCGACCGGCTGGCGGTGGAGACCGACCTGCTGGTGGCCGAAGGGTTCATCGAGCCCCACTTCTTCGCCGGCTTCTCCGGCGGCCGCAAGAGCGTGCTCCCCGGCGTGTGCGACCAGGTGACCGTACTGGGCAACCACTGCTCCAAGTTCATCGCCTCCCCCTTCGCCCGCACCGGCGTGCTGGACGGCAACCCCCTCCACGAGGATATGCTGGCCGCGGCCCAAATGGCCAAGCTGGCCTATATCGTCAACGTGGTCATCGACGAGGACAAAAAGGTGGCCGCCGCCTTCGCCGGAGACCCGGTGAAGGCCCACCGAAGGGGCTGCGACCTGCTGCTGGGCTACTGCCAGGTGAAGCCCCGGCAGCGCGGCGATATCGTCATCTCCAGCAACGGCGGCTACCCCCTGGACCAGAACATCTACCAGAGCGTCAAGGGCCTCACCGCCGCCGAGGCCGCCGCCGCTCCCGGCGCGGTGCTCATCATGGTCAGCTCCTGCTCCGACGGCCACGGCGGGGAGAGCTTTTATAACGCCCTCCACGACTGCGAGAGCCCGGAGACGCTGACCGAGGAGATCCTGGCCACCCCCCAGACTGAGACCAAGCCCGACCAGTGGGAGTACCAGATTCTGGCCCGGGTGCTGTGCAAGCACCGGGTGATCTACGTCACCGACCCCGCCCAGCGCTCCACCATCGAGGGCATGAAGCTGGAGTGGGCCCCCGACGTGGACGAGGCCCTGGCCCGGGCCCGTCAGGCCAAGGGCCCGGACGCCCACCTGGTGGTCATCCCCAATGGGATTTCCGTGATGGTGACGCAGTGACCTACTTTTTCTTGAAAGAAAAAGTAGGCAAAAAGAACTTTAATTCGCTGACGGACAGCGCGGAAACCGTGAAATCCCCGCCCGGCAACGAAAAATGAGAAGTTCTTTAAAAGACTAAAAATTATTTTTAGTTTCTTGTTTCGTGGCCGACGCGGCAGGCTGGCTGTCCTCCCGCGTTGGTAACGAGCTAAAGTTTCTTTTTTCGCTTCCTTTTTTCTTTGAAAAGAAAAAAGGAAGAAAACTACGATTGAGGAGGCTCCCCCCATGGCACAGTACAATCAAGTCACCCCTGAGATCATCGCCCAGCTCCAGGCCGCCGCCCCCGGTCACGTGGTGGTGGGCGGCGACGTGAACCCCGATTACGCCCGGGACGAAATGCCCATCTACGGCGTGAGAATGCCCGAGGTGTCCATCGACGCCACCAGCACTGAGGAGATCGCCGCCGTCGTGAAGATCTGCTACGACAACAACATCCCCGTCACCACCCGGGGCGCCGGCACCGGCCTGGTGGGCGGCTGCACTCCCATCTGCGGCGGCGTGGTCATCTGCACCATGAAGATGAACAAGATCCTCAGCTACGATCTGGAGAACTTCGCCGTCACCGTCCAGCCCGGCGTGCTCCTCCAGCAGCTGGCCGACGACGCCCTCACCCACGGCTGCATGTATCCCCCCGATCCCGGCGAGAAGATGGCCACCCTGGGCGGCAACGTGGCCACCAACGCCGGCGGCATGCGGGCCGTCAAATACGGCGCTACCCGCGACTACGTCAAGGCCATGACCGTGGTCCTCCCCACCGGCGAGATCACCAAGTTCGGCGCCACCGTGTCCAAGACCTCTTCCGGCTACAGCCTCACCAACCTCATCTGCGGCTCCGAGGGCACCCTGGCCATCATCACCGAGCTGACATTGAAGCTCATCCCCGCCCCCAAGGCCACCGTCAGCCTGATGGCCCCCTTCGAGGACTTGAACGCCTGCATCTCCACCGTGCCCAAGGTGTTCATGGCCCACCTCAAGCCCCAGGCCCTGGAGTTCTTCGAGAAGGAAATCCTCATCTCCTCCGAGGAGTACCTGGGCAAGCAGGTCTTCCCCCGGAAGATCGACGGCGTGGAGGCCGGCGCTTACCTGCTCATGACCTTCGACGGCGACAGCATGGACGAGCTGGACCCCCTGGTGGAGAAAGCCGCCGAGATGCTGGTGGAGGAGGGCGCTCTGGACGTGCTGGTGGCCGACACCGCCCCCAAGCTGAAGGACACCTGGGCCGCCCGTTCCTCCTTCCTGGAGGGCATCGAGGAGCAGACCAAGCTGCTGGACGAGTGCGACGTGGTGGTGCCCGTCAACAAGATCGCCGAGTACGTGGCCTACGTGGCCAACCAGGGCGAAAAGTACGACTTCGAGGTGAAGTACTTCGGCCACGCCGGCGACGGCAACCTGCACATCTACACCTGCTCCAACGATATGGAAAAGGACGAGTTTGAAAAGCAGGTGGAGCAGTTCTTCACCAGCATCTACGCCAAGACCGTGGAGCTGGGCGGCCAGATCTCCGGCGAGCACGGCATCGGCCTGGGCAAGGTGAAGTTCCTGGCTCAGGCGGTGGGCCCGGTGAACATGGCCTTGATGCAGGGCATCAAGAAGGTCTTCGACCCCAAGATGATCCTCAACCCCGGCAAGGTCTGCCATATGCTGTAATACGCCCGTTTTTGCAGGCTCTCTCTTGTCAAATTACCCTTAAAATAGGCCGGCGGCAGGAATTCTCCTGCCGCCGGTTCACTTTTTTGCCCTGCCAAAGTCTTATTTTGCTAAATTTGGAAAAAGCACTTGTGCCCAGGCCCGGAAAATGTTATGATATTAACAATTGGCAAAAGGAGACGCGTCCCATGGCGGAAAAAAACGAAAAGGCCTACGAAAAGGTCATTGAACACATTAAAAATGAGATATGGCAGGGCACCCTCAAGCGGGGAGAACGCCTGCCCCCGGAGCGGGAGCTGGCCGAGACCCTGGGCGTCAGCCGCAACTCCGTGCGGGAGGCCATCCGCACCCTGGGGCTGATGGGCTTTGTTTCCAGCACCCAGGGCGCCGGAAACTTCGTCACCTGCGACATCGAGCAGAACCTGCGGGAGAGCCTGCGGATGATGGTGCTGCTGGGGGAGACCAACTACCTCCAGATCAGCCAGCTGCGCCGGGGGCTGGAGGGGGAAAACGCCCGCCTGGCCGCGGAACGGCTCACCCCCAAACAGGCCGCCCGGCTGCGGGAGCTGGTGCGCCTCATGCGGGAGGAGACCGACGCTCAAAAAGCCTCCGCCTATGACCAGGAGTTCCACGTGCTGCTGTGCGAGGCGTCGGGCAACCGGCTCATCAAAGCCTTTTTTGGGGCCATGCTGTCCACCATCAACGACTTCATCAGCACCATGTACGTGCGCATCGTGGCCGACCCCGCCCAGGCCGACGCCCTCCACTCCGCCCACCAGCGGCTGGCCGACGCCTTGGCCGCCCACGACGCGAAGGGCGCGGATGAGGCCATCCAGAGCCACTTCGAGGTGGTGGACGCCTCCATCCGCCGGGAACAGCGGCGCTGAACACCGAACACAAACGCCCGGCAGTGTTCCCACTGCCGGGCGTTTCCACGTCTAATTAGGGCTTACTGAAAAACCACATATGGGGACAAGGACAGAAGGGAACGGAAAAAGAGCACAAGCCAGCGAGCCAGCCGGAGGCTGGCGTTCATGGCCAGGATGATGAGGGCAGCCTCGGTCTT
>CATLFX010000037.1 GCA_949935795.1 uncultured Oscillospiraceae bacterium | reverse complement strand
ACAAGATGCGCTCCGTCAATCAGGAATTGACCTTTGAGTATGCCGAAAAAACATTTCAAACGAGCCAGATCGTTTTCGATGCGGTTCACAAGCGAACACTGGGCCTGATTGACGTGGACGGCTACTATACCAACGCGGCATTGCTGCTCTCCGACCAGTGCGGGCATATCATCCGCTGCGCCGTCTATGAGGGAACGGGGAAAAATAAGTTCAAAACCCGCAAGGAGTTCTCCGGCTCGATCCTCAAACAAATGGATGACGCCTACTCGTTCTTATCGCTGAACAACAATCTGCGCGCCACCTTTGACGGTCTGCGGCGGATTGACCACGCTGATTACCCGGAGGAGGCCATGCGCGAGGCGCTGGTGAACGCGGTGGTACACCGGGACTACGACTATTCCGGCAGCATCATCATCAACATCTACGACGACCGGATGGAGTTTATCTCTCTGGGCGGATTGGTGAAAGGACTCACCCTGGCCGACATCAGGGGCGGCGTGTCCCAGCCGCGCAACGCTGTGATCGCCAATGTGTTCTACCGCTTGGAGTTGATCGAGAGCTACGGGACTGGCATCCAAAAGATCATGGAGAGTTATGCCGGCTGCGGGATCGAGCCGAAGTTTGCCCCGGCGCCCGCGTCCTTCGTCGTGACCCTGCCAAACCGGAACACAGCGGAGGCTGCGGCCAGCGACCCCGGCCTGAGCCGGGAGGAAAACATCCTGCGGCTGATGGCAAAGCAGGGCGCCGTGACCCGCAAAGATGTGGAACAGCTTCTGGGCTGTTCCTCCTTCCCAGCCAATAAGGCGCTGGCGGCACTTGTGGAGCAGGGGAAAATCGTGAAAACCGGCGCTGCCAGAGGGACGAAATATGTGCTGAAGTAGGATTGTGAAGGAGGCGGGCGAATGCTGCACATCAATCGGACAACGAAATGGGCGACCTTTGCCGCCGTCTGCCTGATTGTTTTTGCAGGTAGCCTGCGTCTGGTGCAGGTGGGAACTTGGTCGGCAACAGACACAC
The DNA here is from genome assembly GCA_949935795.1 of uncultured Oscillospiraceae bacterium. Lineage (GTDB taxonomy): Bacteria > Bacillota > Clostridia > Oscillospirales > Oscillospiraceae > Enterenecus. The sequence goes on along the minus strand of CATLFX010000037.1, from coordinate 19,435 downwards.
CTCTGGCCTGCCTCGGGGCAATAATCTATGTGAGTTTACTACTGGGCTGGGGCATATCACTGGAGCACCGGCTCACAGACGGGCGGGTCAAGGGACTGTTGTATGCCTCCATTGCTCTGATGATTCTCTGGTTTGTACTGCGCTGCGCAAAATACGATTTCTTCGATTCTTACGATTCGGTTCTTCGCAGGCTTTGGTACGGCTATTATATCCCTATGAGCTTTCTCTCCACCTTGTCTCTGCTGGCGGCGCAGTCTATTGGTCGTGATGTGGGCCGGAGTCTTCGCCGGGAACTGTTGCTGCTTCTGATTCCGGACGCCTTGTTTACCACCCTGGTCTTGACAAACGATTACCACCAACTGGTCTTCGGTTTCCAACCCGGTTTTGAGAACTGGTCTGGAGATTACACCCAACTGCCGTTGTTTTTTGTTCTGTACGGCTGGATGGCGGTGCAGTACGTGGGAGCGCTGGGGATCATCTTTTACAAGTGCCGCATTTCCAGGAGCCGCAGGTTGGTGTGGCTGCCCGTCATCTGGGCACTGATCATCACTGTATTCTTCTTCTGGTACAACGCGAACCAGTTTTTGCCCATCAGAAAGCCCTTCCAGACGACGGAAATGTGCTGCATCGTCATCGCCGCTGTGTGGGAGAGTTGCATCCAGACCGGCCTGATCCCCTCCAATATCGGGTACCGGGAGTTTTTCAACGCCTCCACGGCAGACGCCCAAATCGTAGACAGAGACGGGCAGGTCCAATTCTCCTCCGAGGGCGCGGCATCCCTCACCGACAGCCAGCGGCGCTCCGCCATGACCGCTCCCCTACTCCTGGGGCCGGATACCCAACTGCAAAGCCGGGCTATCCACGCAGGCAGAGTATTCTGGAAGGATGATCTCACCGTAATCCACAAGCTGAACCGGGAGCTGGAGGAGGCCAGGGCGGCCCTTGCAGAGGAAGACGATCTGATCCAGGCGGAGAACGAGATGAAAGAGGAACAGGCCCGGCTTCAGGAACAAAACCGGCTCTACGACAGCATGGCCGATTCAGTGCGCCCCCAGTTGGAGAAGATCCGGCATCTGTTGGACGGCCTGACCTCCGAGGCTCCCGATTTTGTCCGGCGGCTCGGTTCAGCCTGTGTGCTGAACGCATACATCAAGCGCCACAGCAACTTAATGCTGCTCGCAGAAAAGGAAACGACGGTGAATGCGGCGGAATTGGGCCTGTGTATCCGTGCACTGACGATAAAGGAAGCTGCTGAATACAGCAATATTGGAATCAATAAAATTGACAGTATGCTGAGGGAACCAAACTGTCCCTTTGTCCTTTACGTTGGCGCAAAGAGACTGGTAAAGCGTAAAGAGTTTGAGATTTTTCTCAGTGAAAAACTGGTGATATGAACTTTGTTAGCTATTGAGAAATGAGAAACACTATGCTAAAATATAGAGTTGTTGCAATAGTTGCTCTCTTTCTGTCGTGAAAGGGGCAAGGCGAATGGGCAAAACCCTCAAAGGCAAAGAAATCGGCAAGGGAATCTCTCAGAGAAAGGATGGTTTATACTGCGCAAGATTTGTCAATAAGCGCGGGAAACGTCAGGAAAGATGCTTCTTAACTCTTCCGGAAGCACGAAATTGGCTGGATGATGCTAAGCACACTGACAAATATGGGAATGCGTTTACCCCGTCAACCATGACCGTTGATGATTGGTTTGAGTATTGGATCAACCATGTTGTGGGCGACTTAGCGCCAAATACACGGCGGAACTACCGTGAACGGTATATCCACAATATCCAGCCCGTAATTGGCGGAATGGCAATGTCAAGCGTCAAGCCAATGCACTGCAAAATGATCTTAAACCTGATGGAAGATGACTATGCCGGTTCTAGCATTCGGCAGGCATATATCGCCATGGGTACGCTGTTGCGTTCGGCCGTGATGAATGATCTGATTCCTAAACACCCAATGGATGGAGTCAGGCACACCAAGCCAGTCCGCGCCGTAGACGATATCAAGTTTCTCACCGTGGAAGAGCAGCAGATATTTCTTGACACAGCAAAGCGGTCGCACAACTACAATCAATATGCTCTAATTTTGGAGACAGGTTTGCGCACAGGAGAATTGATTGGGCTGACATGGGTCGCGATTGACTGGGAAAAGCGGACATTGACTGTCAATAAAACCTTGGAGTATCGCCATAAGCAAGGCGTTTGGCGGGCCGGTCCTCCCAAAACTCAGCACAGCTATCGCACGATCCCTTTAACCAACCGAGCCTATGTAATTCTGCAATCTATTAAAGCTGCTCGTCCATACCACAAGTGGAATGCAGCCGAAGGTTCTGCAAAAGCTGCTCGGTCATGCCAGCATCAAGACGACTATGGACCGCTATGTCCATGTGACAGACGATTCGTTATCCAAGGCAGTACAGCAGTTTGAAGAACACCGTGAATCGTAAAATGGCGTAGTGATGGCGTAGTTAGAATTTCAACCCTATGCTGAGTTTTCACAGTAATCCCGAAAAAAGCACCATCCTGCACAAAAATTGATAAAACAAAATGTGAAAATGGTGTATAAATGGTGTGGTAGGCATCATTCAAACGCCGGAAACCCTTGAAAAATCAGGAGGTATACAGAAATATGAAATTAGGAATCGTGGGACTCCCCAACGTAGGCAAGTCCACTCTGTTCAACGCCATCACCAACGCCGGAGCGGAGAGCGCTAATTATCCCTTCTGCACAATTGACCCCAACGTGGGCATGGTGGCCGTGCCGGACAGCCGTCTGGACTGGCTGTCCGACTTCTACAAGCCGAAAAAGACCACCCCCGCCGTGGTGGAATTTGTGGACATCGCCGGGCTGGTGAAAGGCGCCTCCAAAGGCGAGGGCCTGGGCAACAAATTTTTGGCCAACATCCGGGAGTGCGCCGCCATCGTCCATGTCGTGCGCTGCTTTGACGATGAGAATGTGATCCATGTGGAAGGCTCCACCGATCCCATCCGGGATATGGATATTATTGATTTGGAGCTCATTATGGCGGACGTGGAGATGGCCGACCGGCGCATCGACAAGGCCCGGAAGGCGGCCAAGGCCGACAAGAAGTTCAACCACGAGGCGGAGGTATTCGAGGGCCTGCGGGACTGGCTTAACGATGGCAAATCGGCCCGGTCCTATCTTGACCAGGTGGACCAGGAAGATGCCGCGCTCATCGCCACCAGCGAGCTGCTGTCGCTGAAGCCTGTCATTTATGCCGCCAACCTGGACGAGGACGGTTTTTCCGATCCCTCCAGCGTACCCTATTATGGCCAGGTGGCGGAGCGGGCGGCGGCCGAGGGGGCGCAGGTCATCCCTGTGTGCGCCAAATTGGAGGCGGAGATCGCCGAGCTGCCCGCCGACGAGAAATCCATGTTCCTAGAGGATCTGGGCATTGCTGAGTCCGGTCTGGACCGCCTCATCCGCGCCAGCTATACCCTGCTGGGGCTCATCTCTTTCCTGACCAGCGGCGAGGACGAGTGCCGGGCTTGGACCATCATCCGGGGTACTAAGGCGCCCCAGGCGGCGGGTAAAATACACACCGATTTTGAGCGTGGGTTTATCCGGGCGGAGACAGTGGCCTTTGAGGATTTGAAAGCCTGCGGCTCCATGGCAGCAGCCAGGGAAAAGGGACTCATCCGTTCTGAGGGCAAAGAGTACGTGGTACAAGACGGGGACATTATCCTGTTCCGGTTTAATGTGTAATGCCCTTTTCGTGCATCAAACCCTTGGAAATACCGGGAGCCACCGCTTTTATGCGGTGGCTCCTTTTGGCATTCTGCCCTTATCCTACCCTTACCGGGATTTTTTCGCTCAGTAGTTTACCACGTTTGCCAGCAGTTCCATTTCTGCCCGTCCTGTGTCTGGCTGGATGTGGGTGTAGGGATAAGGTACAATAAGATGCGCAATAAATGTTTACTGTCTCTTGGATGTTGGCGTGTCCATTTTATCTACTTGATTGGGGGCGCTTCAACCGGGCGGGATGCGTGTTTAATGAAAATAGGGCGCTGCCGCCGCCCAGACCCGCTGGGCCACCTGTTCCGGGGTCCCCACGCCGTCCACCACGGCCACGTTCTCCACGTCCTTCAGCCGCTCAAAAGCCCGGAAGTACAGCTCCCGGGTTTTGCGCAGCCGGTCCTCCTGGTCGAATATCTCCTCCACGAAGCGGTTTTGATGGATGCGCTCCAGGGCGGTCTCCACCGGCACGTCCAAAAATACCGTGAGGGTGGGCCGCAGCAGGTCCGCGCTGATGGAATTGGCATGAATAACCCATTCCATGTCCATGTCCACGCTGTGGTAGGCGTAGGAGGAGAAATAGTAGCGGTCGCTCACCACGGTGATTCCCTGGTCGATGACGGCGCAAAGGCCGTCCACCTCGTTGACCAGGTGGTCGATGCGGTCGGCGGCGTACAGGGCGGCGATGACCCGGTTGTCGGCGGTGACCCGCCCGGTGAAAATCTGCCGGATCAGGGAGCCCACAGGGCCGCCGGTGGGCTCCCGGGTCTCCCGGCAGGGGACGCCCAGCTCCTCCAGCCGCTTCATCAGCGGGCCGATCTGACTGCTCTTGCCGGAGCCGTCAATACCCTCCAGCACGATGAATTTTCCTTTTTCCATGTCACAGCACCTTGCTGCTGCCGTTGAGGAACAGCAGATACATCACGTAGCCCACCACCATGACCAGGCCGGAGATGCCGGCCACCAGCGCGGCGGCGATATTGATGATGGGGATAATGCCCAGCACCTGGCACACAATGGAGACGGCGGTGCAGGCGGTGTAGATCTTGATGACCGTAGTCCCCCGTTGGGACAGCGCCTCCTGGCCGATGGAGTGGAGCAGGTTGGAGGTGGTGTTGCACACGCTGAACACCACCAGCAGGCTGAGAATTTCAGAGGCCATGTCCAGGATGGAGCCCAAAAAGCCCTCGCCCTTAAAGCCTGAGATGAAATTCACCATCAGCACAAGGGCGACGAACACCAGGGCGCCGCGGTAGTTCTCGTCGTCGTCCCCGGCCTTGTAGACGCCCACCAGCTCCGCAACCGGGGCGGCGATGATGAGCAGAGCGCCCACAAAGGGCACCCAAGCCAGCAGGACGCCCACGATCATCAGGATCTGCCCGAGGAACATCAGCCGCAGGCCGCTTGCCGCGTTTGGATATCTCATAAAAATTACCTCCTTGATTTTCCGTATGTCTGTTTACTTATCTACCATATGCACGTTGACATGGGGATAGGTCATGGCGATTCCGGCCTTGTCGAAGGCGGGCTTGAAGCTGTCCATGAGGTCGTTGTACACCGTCCAGTAGTTGCCGCTGGCGCACCACACCCGCAGGGCGTACTCAATGGCGTTGTCGCCGTACTCCTTGACGTGGGCGGCGGGGGCGGGGTCGTCCAGCACCAGCTGGTGGGCGCGGGCCAGCCCCAGCAGCGTGCCCATCACCAGGTCCAGGGGGGCATCGTAGGAGGCGGACACGAACAGGTCCACCCGCCGGGTGGGCAGGGTGAAGTGGTTGATGATGTTGGCGGACACGATGGCGCTGTTGGGAATTTGGATGAGCTTGTTCTCATAGGTGGTCAGCCGGGTATAGAACATCCCCACCTCGGTGACGGTGCCCGAACAGCCCCCGGCCTCCACGAAGTCCCCCACTTTGAAGGGGCGGGAGGCCAATAGCTGCATCCCACCCGCCACGTTGGACAGAAAGTTTTGCAGCGCCAGGGAAAAGGCCAGGCCGATGACGGACAGCACCGCCACCAGCGACGTGACCTCAATGCCCAGGCGTTCCAGCACAACAATGATGGTCACGAACAGCAGCGCGCTCTTCAGCAGGGTGCGCAGCAGCTTTTTCAGCGTTTCGTCCAGCTGCGAGCGGCGCAGGGCCCGGTCCAGCAGCTTGAGCAGCAGCTTGACCACCAGCAGGCCGGCCACGGCCACAATGACCGCCTCGAATATTTTGTTGGTGGTAATCTGGGAGAGGGTTTGTTGAAAGCTGCCGGCCATGGTCTCCAAGTCCACTGACGTGTCGACGGCCGCGATAAGGGATAGGCCCATGACTGCGCCCCCTTTCTCTACAGGTTGGAACAGAATTATATCATAAAACAGCGCTGTGTTCAATCCGCCGCCGGGGATTTTTCAATTGCCGAGGCAGTACTCAAATGCGGAAGGACCGGCGCGGCCTATGCCGCGCCGGTCCGCTCGTCATGGTTCAATCCGCCTTCAAATTGTCCCTGGGGTCACGGTCCGCCCACAGGGTGGCGAAGTAGTCGTAATAAGGTATGAGAAAGGAAAAGCCCTCTACCAAGCGGTCTGCCAGGGCCGGGGTGTAGATAAATTCGGTCAATTCCTCCTCGTGACCCAAAGACAGGGATTTTTTGTTGTACCACTCCGTCAGCTTCGGCTCGCCGCAGGGCTTCTGCCGTTTGTAGGAGGGCCCTTCCAGGATAAACTCCTCCTGCTTGGCCAGCCTGTTGTGGAGCTTGAGCAGGGGCTTGGGGTCCCGGTCAATGCGGGCCCGGTGCTTTTCCATCACCAACGCCTGGGCGCACCAGAAGCCCATGCCATAGCTCCAGCTCTCCGGGGCCAGCTCGAACCAGAGTACCGGGTGATCGCCCCCGGACTCGCTGCCGAAGCGGAACAGGGACAGCCACAGGTGGTCCTTATAGGGCCCCCGGCCAAACAGCCGCCGGGCGTCCCGGTAGATGCGGGATATTTTCAAATTCAGCCCGCTTTTGGGGAAACGGTCCAGCAGCGCCCCCTGCACCTGCCCGCCCAGTTCCCTCATGGGGGCCAGAAAATAGGTCTGGTAGTCCGCCTTGTGGGCCTCAAACCAGCTCCGCTCGTTGTTGAAGCGGATGCCCCACATGAAGTCCACCGTCTCCTGAGAGAATCCTTGAAACACGGCCGCCGCCTCCCTCAGGGAGCCAGCCAGGCCGGCATGGAGGTGTCCGGGGGCCGGTCAGAGGGCTGGTCGGGGGTGGGCTGGGGCAGGTCTACGAAGGGGCTGGGGGTGGGTTCCGGGGCAGGTCCATAGCTGGACTCCGCGGGGGGATCAGTGACCGCCGGAGGGTCGGTGACAATGGGAGAATCGGTGACGGCGGGGGGCTGGGTCACCACTGAGGGATCGGCGGCCACGGGAGGCACGTCGGTGCCCGCGCCCCAGGGGCCGGAGTCCAGGGGATTGTAGAGGATCACCTTGTCCCGCTTGGCATAGGTGCTGTGGTTTTCAAAGGTGCGGGAGAGCAGGTTGCCCCTGGCGTCGTACACACAGCGGTACACATCCACCACATAGCCGGTGTAGGGGGTGGTTTTCACTTTGGTGGTGCCTTGAGGGATGGTCTCATCCGGCTCATACACCGTGGTCCAGCCGGTGGAGGACTGGGTGTAGCGCTGGGTCTCCACCTTGATGCCGTCGGGGTTGCTGCCGTAGAACTGCACCGTCAGCTTACCCGCCGCCCCGCCCTCGGTATAGGCCACGATCTTGATGGGGAAGCCGGTATTGTTGCGGAATTTGAAGTCCAGGCTGGGGTAGTAGATGGTGGCGTCCAGCCCGTTGGGGATATAGCCGGTGGCAAAGGCATGGCAGGCCCGGCGCACGATCTCCAGATTGGAGTACACCGCGCAGTAGTACAGGGAGGAAGATACCTGGCACACGCCGCCGCCGTCCATGGCCACCGTCTCGCCATTCTGGTAGCCGGTGCTGGGTTTATAGCCGTTGCGGGCGCTGGGGTCGCCGATGGTGCCGATATAGGAGAACACCTCTCCCGGCTGGAGCACCTTGCCGTTGCAGGACTCGGCGGCCCGGTTCACATTGAAGGAGCGGTTGGCCACCCCGTCCATGTTGGTGGTGACGGTGGCCAGCAGGTCCTTGTAGTACATAGACTCATCCCCCGAGGTGCCGGGCGGGGTGAACTCCAGGGGGATGGTGACGGGCTGGCCGGGCTCGGCGGCGTCCAGCAAGGACTGGGCCTCCTGGGCGTTGACGGACAGGCCGATCACCGCCGGGGTGAGCTTGCCGGTCTCGTCCACACCGGCGGGCTTGGGCTCCACATAGATGAGCTTGCTGAGGGATTCGCCGCTGAGCTCCGCGCTGGGGACGGCCTCGGGCTCCACCTGGAGCTCGGTCTTGCCCTCGGCCAGGGCCTCCTCCACGGCGGTGAGCAGGGCGGCGGCATCCACCTCCTGGCCGTCTGTGCCGGGGGTGACGGTGACCGTCTCGCTGCCCAGCTCATAGGTGAAGTCCACCGGGTCCACCTTCAGCTCGTCGGCGATGGACTGAATCACCTTTTTGGCCTCTTCCTCTCCCTCAGGGGTGAAGGCGGCGGCGGACAGAAACAGGTCGGTGGGTTCCCGGGTCATCCCCAGCCACAGGGCCCCCAGCTTCCAGAAGGGGGTGTCCTGTTTGACCGACATGCCCATCCGCACCACCGTTTCAGGAGAACAGTCCATCAGCTCGCCGGACAGCTCTTTTTTCTGCCCGTCCCCGTACAGCAGGGTGAGCTTCCGGCTGTCCAGCCGCTGGTTCATCTCTGCGGAGACCACGCTCAGCGCGTCCTCCTCGGTGAACTTGCCCAGATCGGCCACTGTCTCGCCCTTGTCGTCCACCGCCACCGCACCGGGCAGAAGCTGGCCGTTGTCCTGCACCCAGGCGCACAGGCCGAAGTATCCGCTCACTGCGGCCACGGTCACCGCGAGGGCGGCAATTCCGGCGATCAGGCCCGCCGGGATCTTCTTTTTCGGAGTAGACTCTTCCATAGACAACTAACCTCCCAAGAACACAATCGTAAGTATTGTATCACCTTATGTTGGTTTGGGCAAGGCAAAGTATGCAAAAAAAGAGTTACAATTTGGTATCAAAATAATGGAAAAGTGTAGATGAGACCAAATTTTGGCGAAAAAAGCCGCCCGCTTTGACGCCGGCGGGCGGCTTATGGGAGACGGAAGCGCGGGGGTCAGCCCTTGTGGCTCTCCACGATGGCGCCGCTGCGGAAAGCGGCCACCAGGTCCACCAGCTCGTCGATCTGGCCCTGGAGTTTTTTGCCGATGTCGGTCTGGAGGATCATGGCCCGGCTCTCCAGCCGCTCGAACACCTGGGTGGTGGAGGCGATGTCATAGTTCTTGTGGATGGCGGCGGCCCTGCCCACAAAGGGCTCGTGGGCCACCAGCCGGAAACAGGCGGAGTTGTAAATGAGGGTGTACCCGGCGATGCCAGTGGTCTTCTGATAGGCCTTGCAGAATCCGCCGTCGATGACGATCAGCCTGCCGCCTCCCTTCACAGGGCTCTCGCCCTTTTTGGACTTCACCGGGACGTGGCCGTTGATGATGTGGCAGTGGGGGCCCTCCAGGCCGAAGTCCTTCAAAATGCCCTCGCACACCGCCGGGTCATTGTACAGGGTGTAATAGGCGTTTTTGGCCTCGGTATGGGTGGACTCGTCGGCGATGAACCGGCGCTCGAAAGTGGTCATGCGGTCCCGGCCGAAGATGGGGGAGTTGCGCCCCGCCCACAGCCACCACAGGAAGTCCATGCCCTGCTGGCGCTCGGGGGAGCCCGGCTTGTTGTAGTAGGCCCGGCGGGCCACCACGTCGGCGAAGTCCAGGAAGGCCCGGCCGGACAGGTCCTCACATCCCATGAGGGAGAAGTGCATCAGGGAGCCGTCCTCGTGCATGGGGATGCAGCCGTGGAAGAGCAGGTTGCCGTTGTAAATGCGGTACAGGCTGCCCTTGGAGTAGAGGAAGCGCACGTGGCGCTGGAGCTTTTCGCTGTGCCGGAAGGACCGGGTCAGGGTGTTGATGAGCGTGTCCTCCTCCGGCGTGAGGGCGTAGGGGTCGGCGGGGTCCACGGTGGGGAAGTCGGTGTCCAGCATGGGGTGGACCACGCCGTCGATGGTGATGGTCTTGTTCTCGTAGTCGATCTTGTCCAGCAGCAGCCGGTCATTCATGTGGAAGGCGGGGTTGCGCTGAATCTTCTGGCCCTCCAGCTTGAAGAGGATCATGGAGATGGCCTTGTGCATCCGGGCGCACAGCACCCGGTCCCGGTCAGTGATCTTGTCCTCGTCCTCTTTGGCGATCTTCACCTCGAAGCGGCTGATGTCGCACTTGCGGTAGAACTCGTCGGCGAACACGGACAGGGGGCGCAGAGAGATGCCGTAGCCCGTCTCGATGACCTCCAGGTTGTTGTAGCGCAGGGAGTTGACCAGCACCGTGGCCACCAGGGTGCGGGAGCCGGAGGCGGCCCCCATCCACAGAATGTCGTGGTTGCCCCACTGGATATCCACGCTGTGGTACTGCATGAGGCTGTCCATGATGACATCGGCGCCGGGGCCCCGGTCGAAGATGTCCCCCACCAGGTGCAGGTGGTCCACCGCCAGCCGCTTGATGAGCTCGCACAGCTGGATGAGGAAATTGGAGGCCCGGTCCAGGTCGATGATGGTATTGATGATGTTTTCGTAGTAGTCCCGCTTGTCCGTCTCGTTCTTCTCGTAGTGGGTGTGGATCAGCTCGTCGATGATGTAGGCGTACTCGGGGGGCATGGCCTTGCGGACCTTAGAGCGGGTGTACTTGGCGCTGACCAGGCAGCACAGGTCGATGAGCCGGTGGAAGGTGATGCGGTACCACTCCCGCATGTCGTCGCACTCCCGCTCGATCTCCTCCAGCTTCTCCTCGGGGTAGTAGATGAGGGTGGCCAGCTGGTCCCGGTCGGACCGGGGGACGGTGGCCCCCAGCAGCTCGTCGATCTTCACCCGCACCACGCCGGAGGCGGAGTTCAGGATGTGCTGGAAGGCCTCGAATTCCCCGTGGACGTCGGACAGAAAGTGCTCGGTGCCCTTGGGCAGGTTCTGGATGGCCCGCAGGTTGATGATCTCGGTACAGGCGGACTGGACGTTGGGGTACTGCCGGGCCAGGAGCTTCAGGTACTCCAGCCGCTGGGGGGAAAAGGTTGTGGTGGGCTTCATGGCGTGTCCTCCTTTGGGTGGATATTTTTGTATGCTGCTATTATGCCATAGATTTTGAAAAAAGGGAAGAGGAAAAGCGCAAAAACGGAAAATTTTCCGTTTTTGCGCCGGACTTTTTTGTTAAAATTGTATCAAATTTTGGGTATGAGGCCTGGAGGGCGGCTTTGCGGGGTCCCTAGATTTCCCTGCGTCCCTCCAATGCCCTCATCAAAGTGGCGTCGTCGGCGAACTCCAGATGGCTGCCCACCGGGATGCCGTAGGCCAGCCGGGTGGTCCGCACCCCGAAGGGCTTGAGCAGGCGGGACAGGTACATGGCGGTGGTCTCCCCCTCGGTGTCCGGGTTGGTGGCCATGATGACCTCCTCAACGCCCCCCGCCGCCACACGCTCCACCAGCTGCTGGATGCGCAGCTCATCCGGCCCGATGTGGTTCATAGGGGAGATCACGCCGTGGAGGACGTGGTACACTCCGCCGTACTCCCGGGAGCGCTCCATGGCCACCACGTCCTTGGGGTCGGCCACCACGCACACCGTGCTGTGGTCCCGCTTGGAGGAGGCGCACAGGGGGCACTCCCCCTCGCCGTCGGTGAGGTTCTGGCACACGGGACAGCAGCCGATGCTCTTTTTGGCGTCCAGCAGGGCGGCGGCGAAGTCCTGGGCCGTCTGCTCCGGCTGGTCCAGAATGTAGAAGGCCAGCCGCTGGGCGCTCTTGCGGCCCACGCCGGGGAGTTTTGCAAACTGCTCCACCAGGTTTTCCAGGGCGGCGGGGAAATAGTCCATAGCTTTACGCTCCTATAAAATGTTTTAATGTGCCTGGCGCAGGGCTTCAATGGCCGCCGCCGGGTCCTCCGCTCCATATACCGCAGACCCCGCCACCAGCACCGTGGCCCCGGCCTCGATGACCGCTTGCGCGTTGGCGGGGCCCACGCCGCCGTCCACCTCCAATTCGCAGGAGGGGTTGTATTTGTCGATCAGCGCCCGGACCTCCCGGATGGTGTCCAGCTGGCTTTCCATGAACTTCTGCCCGCCGAAGCCGGGCTCCACCGTCATCACCAGCACCATGTCCAACTGCTCGATGTAGGGCAGAATGGCTTTGGCCGACGTGATGGGCCGCAGGGCCGCCGCTTTTTTCACCCCGTTGGCCTCCATGGCCCGGAGGGCGCCGGCGATGCGGGTGGGGTGGTCGGCCTCCAGGTGGACGCTGAGCAGGTCCGCCCCCGCTTTGCAGAAGTCCTCGATGTAGCGCACGGGCTTGTCCACCATCAGGTGCACGTCCAAAAACATGTCCGTGTGCCTGCGGATGGACTGGACTACCGGCGCGCCGATGGTGATGTTGGGCACGAACATGCCGTCCATCACGTCCACGTGGAGCCAGTCGGCGGCGGACACCCGGCGGACGTCCCGCTCTAAATTGCAAAAATCCGCTGAGAGGATGGAAGGGGCGATTTTGACCATGATTTTCTCCCTCTTTTTCTGGAACTCCGCCGCTGGGACGGGCCCGGTTTTGCCTGGGGGGCGGCGCAAGCGCCGTTTTACGGCATAAGATAGGTTACGCGGAGGTTGCCGCCGGGGCCGGCTGGGCAGTCCCCCCACGCCCCCGCTCGCGCCCGGTCCGGCGTCCGGACGGCGCGCCGCACCTGAATACCCCCGCCGCCGCAAGGCGGCGGGGGGCTGTGACGCTGTGATCAGGGCCGATAGACAAGCCTCAGCCCGTGATAGTGCCGCTGGCTGTCACCTCTCTGACCTGATAGCCCTGCTGGCGCAAAGCGTCCATGATCTCCGCCTTGTGGCTGAGGCCGAAGGCCTCCAGGGTGACCTTCAGCTCCACCCCCGCCTGACGGTTGATGTTGACGAACTGGTTGTGGTCCAGCTTGATGATGTTGCCGCTGAGCTTGGCCACCAGGTCTGCGATGCGCAGCAGCTCGCCGGGCCGGTCGGGGAGCTGGACGGAGAAGGTAAAAATGCGCCCCCGGTTGATGAGCCCGTGCTGGACCAGGGAGGAGATGGTGATCACGTCCATATTGCCGCCGGACAGCACCGGCACCACGTTCTGCCCCTGGCAGTCCAGGTGCTTGAGGGCCGCGATGGTGAGCAGGCCCGCGTTTTCCACCACCATTTTGTGCTTCTCCATCACGTCCAGGAAGGCGTCCACCAGCTCGTCGTCGTCGATGGTGATGACGCCGTCCAGGTTTTTCTGGATGTAGGGGAACACCTGGTCGCCGGGAGTCTTCACCGCCACGCCGTCGGCGATGGTGGAGATGGGGTCCACGGTGACCACATGGCCCGCCTCCAGGCTGGCCTTCATGGACGCCGCCCCGGAGGGCTCCACGCCGAACACCCGCACGGAGGGGTTGAGCAGCTTGGCCAGGGTGGACACGCCCGCCGCCAGCCCGCCGCCGCCCACGGGGACCAAAATCACGTCCACGTCGGGCAGGTCCTTGAAAATCTCATAGGCGATGGTGCCCTGGCCGGTGGACACGGTCAGGTCGTTAAAGGGGTGGACGTAGGTCAAGCCCTCCTCCTGGCTGAGCTGAGCGGCCAGAGCCGCCGCGTCGTCAAAGGTCTCGCCGTGGAGCACCACCTTGGCCCCGTAGTCCTTGGTGTTGTTCACCTTCACCAGGGGGGTGGTGGTGGGCATGACGATGGTGGCCTGGACCCCCGCCGCCTGGGCGGCGTAGGCCACCCCCTGGGCGTGGTTGCCTGCGGAGGCGGTGACCAGGCCCTTGGCCTTCTCCTCGTCGGTGAGGGTGGAGCATTTGAAGTAAGCGCCCCGGATTTTGTAGGCCCCGGTGACCTGCATATTCTCCGGCTTGATGTAAACGTGGTTGCCGGTGGTTTTGGTAAAAAAGGGGCTGTACATCAGGTCGGTGCGGTGGAGCACGCCGTCCAGAACCCTGCGGGCGGCGCGGAAATCGTCTAACGTCATCATTTGAAAGGACTCCCTTGTCTTTTTACAATGCCGTTTTTTTCTCATTTCCTCCCCGTGGGGACGGAAATGAGAAGGTAAGTCCGGCATTTTGAAATAGCACTCTATTTTACATGAAGAAATTGTTAAAGTCAACAGCCCGCCGCCCCTTCTTCTTGACAGAGGGCGCTTTCATGGAGTAAAATAGAAGCCAGATTTCGGAAAGGGGGCAAAAGCCGTGGCCTATGTGAAAAAGCGCAGCGTGCTGCCCGTCTATTTCATCGGGGGGACCTGGCTGCTGTGGTCGCTGTTCGCTCCGCTGTACCGTCCAAGCCACTATATCATGGCGGCGCTGGCCTCGTTCATCGCCTATTATATCGGCAAGATGATCTTCCCCGACCGCGGCTACGAGATGGAGGGGGCCGCCCAGGCATCCTCTCAGGAGCCGCCCCGGCCCGCGCCCCCGAAGGAGGAAAAGCCCAAGTCCACCGGGAACCCGGAAATTGACGCCCTGCTGGCCGAGCGGGACCGGGCTGTCTCCGAAATGCGGCGGCTGAACGACTCCATCGAGGACCCCAAGATCTCCGCCCAGATCAGCCATCTGGAGTCCACCACCGGCAAGATCATCGACACCGTGGCCGCCAGCCCCGCCAAGCTGCCCCAGATCCGCAAGTTCATGAACTATTACCTGCCCACCACCTTAAAGCTGCTCAACGCCTACGACCGGATGGACTCCACCGGCGTGTCCGGGGCCAACATCGACGGCGCCAAAGGCAAGATCGAGGACATGCTGGACACCATCTGCACCGCCTTCACCCGCCAGCTGGACGACCTGTACGGCGAGGAGGCTTTGGACGTGTCCGCCGAGATCAAGGTCATGGAGCAGATGCTGGCCCAGGAGGGATTGGGAGGCATGACCCTGGGCGGCACGTGAGGGAGGCGGCATGAAAAAACAGATCACCAAGAAGGGGTACCGGGTGCTGGCCATCGTGTGGACCCTGGCCGCCGCCTCCATGGCGGTGGCGTTTGTGCGGCGGCTGGCCGAGTTCAACCTGATGCTGTTGCTGCTGCTGGCGCTGAGCGCCCTGATTGCGGCCAATTTCTGGAAAACCTACCACAGAATCCCGGAGGAGCCCGGCCGGGACCCCTTTGACGTCCCGCCCAGGTTTGCGGACGACCCGGAGCTGTTCGACGATGAACCGCCTGTTCCGCGCCATTTAAATAAAGATTCGGAGGAGAATACCCATGAGCGATGAACTGAACATGATGCCCGAGCTGACCCTTGACCCCACGGGAGCCGCCGCCGCGGCCCAGGCCGCCCAGGAGGCGGAGGCTGTGGTCCCCAAGGCCCCGGAGGCCCCGTCCCTGACTCTGGAGAGCACCATTGACCCCAACGACGCGGCGGCGGTTCAGGCTGCCCGGGACGCCCAGGCCATCCAGCTGGACGAGAGCCAGCTCAGCGAGGCGGAGCGCAAGGTGGTCAACGACTTCGCCCAGAAGATCGACATCACCGACTCCACCCAGGTGCTCCAGTACGGCGCGGCGGCCCAGAAGAACATCGCCGGGTTCTCCGAGAACGCCCTGAACAACGTGCGCACCAAGGACCTGGGGGAGGTGGGCGAGGCTCTGTCCTCCCTGGTGGTGGAGCTCAAGACCTTCGGCCAGCCGGAGAAGAAGGGCATCGCCGGGTTCTTCCAGAAGAAAAAGAACGAGCTCACCGCCATGAAGGCCAGCTACGACAAGGCGGAGGTCAACGTGGACAAGATCGCCTCCATCCTGGAGGGCCACCAGGTCACGCTGATGAAGGACATTGCCATGCTGGACCAGATGTATGAGCTGAACACCAAGTATTACAAGGAGCTGACCATGTATATCCTGGCGGGCAAGAAGGCGCTGATGAAGGCCCGGAACGAAGACCTGGAGGAGCTGCGCAAGAAGGCCGCCGCTTCCGGCTCCCAGGAGGACGCACAGAAGTATAACGACTTCGCCAATTTGTGCAACCGTTTTGAGAAGAAGCTTCACGACCTGGAGCTGACCCGGATGATCTCCATCCAGATGGGTCCCCAGACCCGGATGATCCAGAACAACGACACCCTGATGCTGGAGAAAATCCAGTCCTCCCTGGTGAACACCATCCCCTTGTGGAAGAGCCAGATGGTGCTGGCCCTGGGGCTGGAGCACTCCCGCCAGGCCACCGCCGCCCAGTCCGCCGTCACCAACATGACCAACGACCTGTTGAAGAAGAATGCGGAGATGCTCAAGATGGGCACCATCGAGACCGCTAAGGAGGCGGAGCGGTCCATCGTGGACATCGAAACCCTCCAGCACACCAACCAGCAGTTGATTTCCACTCTGGACGAGGTGATGCAGATTCAGAAGGACGGCGCCCAGAAGCGCAAGGAGGCCGAGCTGGAGCTGGGCCGCATCGAGGGGGAACTCAAGCAAAAGCTGCTTGAGTTAAGAGGATAAGTCAATATGATGATATCTCCAATCAGATTGCTGATGTTCATCCTCCCCTGGGCGGCCATCGGGGTCGCGCTGGCGCTCGTCGCCGCCGGCGCGGTGAAGGGGAAGAACGTGTTCAAAAACCAGGCGGCGGCGTGGCTCACCACCATCGTGATGGTGGTGTTGGCCATCGGCATAGGCTACGCCAAGGCGCCCGTCAATAACCCGGCCCCCAGTCCCGACTACCCCTCCGAAACCATCCCGCCTGCCGCCGCCAGCTCCTATGTGTGGGACAACGCCCGGGTGCTGTCCAGCAAGACGGTGCGGCAGCTGGACCAACGCAATGAGCGGCTGTGGAGCCGCTACAAAGCCACCGTGGGCGTGGTCACCTGCAACTACGGCCGGGACGATCTGGGGGATTACGCCCTCCAGTGCGCCGAGGACATGGGGCTGGGCGGCTGTGATATGATCGTGGTGCTGGACATCAGCGGCGACAACTACTGGCTGCTCCAGGGCAATGACCTGCGCCGGGACTTCACCGATCAGGACTGCACCGACTACGCCTACGACTATATGGAGGACTACTTTGCCCGGGGAATGTATGACGACGCTGTACTGGACCTCACCGAGATGCTGGAGGCGTGGTACGGAACCTACTATGCTTGATATGAGGAAGGAGGCTGGACTGTGGACGGTTTTTCCGATCTGATTGCCATCATTGTACTGGCGGTGATTTTGCTGCTGGTGATGGAGGGCTCCCACCGGCGGCGCTACCGCAGCGGCTGGTACGGCCCCACCTACGTCTACCGGCCCTTTTATATCTTCCGCCCCAGGCCGCCCCGTCCGCCCAGGCCCCCGCGCGGCCCCGGTTTCGGCCCTGGTCCCGGTCCTGGATTTGGCCCTGGTCCCGGCGTGGGCTTTGGCCCCGGCCCCCGGCCCGGTGCGGGCCCTAGACCTGGACAGCGTCCCGGCGGCTCCTTTGGGGGTCCCCGGCCCGGCGGTACTTTTGGAGGCTCCCGTCCAGGCGGTTCCTTCGGCGGCGGACGGCCCATGAGCGGTCCGCGCCCCGGGGGTTCCTTCGGGGGAGGGCGCTCCTTTGGCGGCGGAGGCCGTCCCGGCGGGTCCTTTGGAGGCGGACGCTCCTTCGGTGGGGGCGGACGGTCCGGCGGCTCTTTCGGAGGAGGCCGGGGCGGAGGCCGCCGGTAGGCGCGCCGCAAAAAGCAGGCTTAAGCAAAAGACAGCCCCGTGATACCGCGGTATCACGGGGCGTTTTTTTGAATAGGTCCGTTCAGTCCGCCTTGATGTACTTGGCCACGATGGCGTTCATCTGGTCCCACTGGGCCTCCATATCCGCCACCAGCTTGAACTGGGCCCGGGCCCGGTCCAGGTTCTGGCCGGGACGGCTGATGTGGAAATAGCTGTCTCCCTCCAGGTGGTCGGTGAGGAAGCGCATGCCGCACTCCAGGGTCATCAGCTTGGCGCCCCAGGGGAGATAGCGGATCTCCGCCGGGGTGAGGGCCTCGCCCGCCTCCCCCAGGAAGGCGGCGGTGTAGACGGAAAACAGGTCGATGTCGAAATTCACCTTGCTGAGGTCGGGTTCGTCCTCGGCATTGTGGTTGGCCCCGAAGCGGATGGAGTCGCCGAAGTCGTTGATGGACAGCCCCGGCATGACGGTGTCCAGGTCGATGACGCACAGGGCCTCCCCGGTCGCCGCGTCCATGAGCACGTTGTTCAGCTTGGTGTCGTTGTGGGTCACCCGCAGGGGCAGGGCCCCCTCCCGCTGGGCGCTGAGGGCGGCGGAGCAGTCCGCCTCCCGGGCCAGGACGAAGCCGATGTCCGCCTGACAGTCCGCCGCCCGGCCCAAAAGGTCGGCGGCTACGGCCTCCTTGAACTTGCGCAGGCGGTCCTCGGTGTCATGGAAGTGGGGGATGGTCTCGTGGAGGGTGTGGGCGGGGTAGTCCCGCAGCAGACGCTGGAACCGGCCGAAGGCCCGGCCGGAGGCGGCGAACAGCTGGGGGGTCTCCGCCGCCTGGTAGCAGACGGTGCCCTCTACGAAGGGGAAGACCCGCCACACGCCTCCCTGGCTGTCGGTGAAGCTGTTCTCCCCCTGCCGGGTGCGGATGACGGTGAGGGTCTCCCGCCGGGGGTTGCCCCCCTGCCGCTGGATCTCCCGGCCCAGGTAGTCGGTGACGTTGACGATGTTTTCCATCAGCTTATCCGGCTCCTTGAAGGCGGCGGAGCTCACCCGCTGGAGGATGAACCGCTCCGCGCCCCCGTTCACCAGGAAGGTGTCGTTGATGTGTCCCTCGCCGTAGCGGGCGGCATCCGTCACGCTGCCGCCGAAGTCAAAGGCCGCCAGGGCCTCCTGAAGGGTACGCTCTGCCTGCTGTGCCATGGTGTTTCCTCCCGCGTGCCGGGTATGCCCGGCCTATTTTCTGATTACCCCTTGTAGCCGTTGGGGTTGGTGGACTGCCACTTGTAGGACGAGGCGCACATCTCGTCAATGCCCAGCTTGGCCTCCCAGCCCAGCTCGTCCCGGGCCTTGGCCGGGTCGGCGTAGCACACCGCGATGTCGCCGGGGCGGCGGGGCTCGATGACGTAGGGCAGGGTCTTGCCGCAGGCCTTCTCGTAGGCGTGGAGCACGTCCAACACGCTGTAGCCCTTGCCTGTGCCCAGGTTGCACACAAACAGGCCGCACTTGCTCTCCAGCTTCTTCAGGGCCGCCACGTGGCCCTTTGCCAGGTCCACCACGTGGATATAGTCCCGCACGCCGGTGCCGTCGGGGGTGGGGTAGTCGTCGCCGAACACATGGAGCTTCTCCAGCTGGCCCACCGCCACCTTGGCGATGTAGGGGACCAGGTTGTTGGGGATGCCGTTGGGGTCCTCTCCCATGAGGCCGGACTCGTGGGCGCCGATGGGGTTGAAGTAGCGCAGCAGGGCCACGTTCAGCTCGGGGTCGGCGGCGCAGATGTCGGACAGGATGCGCTCCTGGAACAGCTTGGAGGTGCCGTAGGGGTTGGTGGTGCCGCCGGTGGGGAAGTCCTCCCGGATGGGGACGGTGGCGGGGTCGCCGTACACCGTGGCGGAGGAGGAGAACACGAAATTCTTCACCCCGTGGCGGC
>CATLFX010000036.1 GCA_949935795.1 uncultured Oscillospiraceae bacterium | reverse complement strand
ATATCCCTTAGAGAAAAGGAAAAAGAGATACAGAAAGACCTTGACGACGGGATAGACACAATCGGAAAGAAAATGACGGTCTGCGAGTTATACGCAAAGCAGAACCGCCACCGGGGGAACGTAAGGCATAACACCACAAAGGGGCGCGAACGGCTGATGAAGCTGCTGGAAGCGGATAAACTTGGTTCCTGCCCCATTGACAGTGTGAAGCTGTCCGACGCGAAAGAATGGGCGTTGCGCATGAAAGAAAAGGGAATATCCTATAAGACCATAAGCAACGACAAGCGTTCCTTAAAAGCCGCGTTCTATACGGCGATACAGGACGACTGTATAAGGAAGAACCCCTTTGATTTCCAGCTAAACACCGTGATCGAGGACGACACAGAGCCGAAAGTACCTCTCACAGCGGAACAGGAAGAAAGTCTTTTATCCTTTATGCAAAGTGATAGCGTCTATCAGAAATACCGTGATGAAGTTATCATACTGCTGGGGACAGGGCTTAGGATTTCCGAACTCTGCGGACTGACTGAAACCGACCTTGACTTTGAAAACCGGGTAATCAATGTAGACCACCAGCTTTTACGGAGCGCGGAAACAGGCTACTACATAGAGAAGCCCAAAACGCAGAGCGGTATCAGACAAATTCCAATGAGTGATAAAGTGTATGAAGCGTTGGGGCGTGTGTTGGAGAACCGCAAAGGAACGAAGCCGATCACGATTGACGGTTACAGCAATTTTCTTTTCCTCAACCGGGACGGTTGCCCGAAAACGAATGTGAATTATGCTACCATGTTTCGGGGGCTTGCAAAGAAGTACAACAAGTGCCATGAGGAAACCTTACCCAAAGTAATGACACCCCACACCCTGCGCCATACGTTCTGCACCAACTTAGCCAATGCCGGAATGAACCCGAAAGCGTTACAGTATATCATGGGACACTCCAATATCACCATGACGCTGAACTATTACGCACATGCAACTTTCGCTTCCGCAAAGGCTGAAATGGAAAGGCTGATTGCAGCATAGCCACAGAACAATTTACTACTTCTTTTACTACCATTGAGAGGGAAAACCTAAAAGGTTATGAGGGTATATAAGAACTTCTCCCCATATCTAAAAATGCCGGGAAAGCCCGAAAATACGGGCTATACCGACATATAAGAACTTCTAAAGAGATAATCTAAATTCATCAATAATTCTACTTGTTAAAACGAGGAGGTGTTCACCATGCACAACGAGTTGACCCAGAAGGATATCGAGCTGATGCGCCAGGAGCTGGAGTATCGCCGGAATATCCTGCGGCCCCAGCTCATTGAAGACGTGCAGACCGCTCGGGCCTTCGGCGACCTGAGCGAGAATTTTGAATACAAAGCCGCTAAGCGGGACAAAAACCGCAATGACAGCCGGTGCCGCTATCTGGAAAACATGATTAAAACGGCGGTTGTTATCTCTGACCATTCTCAAGAAGGAACCGTAGGGCTGTATGACAAAGTCACTTTCTATGTAGAGGACGATGATGAGGAAATTACCTGTCAGATCGTTACCACTATGCGCCAGGATGCCCTAAAGGGCCTCATCAGCAAAGAGTCTCCGGTGGGCAGGGCTGTGCTGGGCCGCAAAGTGGGTGACCGGGCAACAGTACAGGTCAGCGATAGTTACAGCTATGATGTGGTTATTCGAGCCATTGAGCCCGGCGAGGATACCGGCGAGGCGCCATTGGTAAGATTCTGAGGCAGCGTGGCCGGACGGCCGGCTTGAGGGCATACACCGTCTTAAAAAAGGAGATGGAGCAATATGAAACACGCCTCCCGCCGCAACCCCATCCTGCTGCCGCTGTCTGCCCTGTTTGGGCTGACTTTGATAGCGTTTGGCTGTTGTCTCGCCGCTCCTGCCGAGATTCTGTCCGGCCTGCGCACTATTTTCACCATGGAGGACGTGCTGATCACCGACTACATCGCTGTGGCCGGTATTGGCGGGGCCTTTGTCAATGCAGGACTGGTTACCATTGTAAGCGCGGCGATCCTTGGGCGGTGGGATGAATCTCCTAACGGCGCCACTATGGTGACCATCGGATTGATGTCCGGCTTTTCCCTGTTCGGCAAAAATATCGTCAATATGTGGCCCTGTTTTTTTGGAACAGCGCTGTACGCTCTGGCGAGAAAAGAGCATTTTTCCAAACATGTCAATCTAGCCCTTCGGGGCACTGCCTTGGCCCCCATGGTGAGCTTTATGGCCGTGCGCTTTCACCCCTGCCTGGGTATTCTGGTGGGACTGGCCGTGGGTTTTTTCCTGCCCCCGGTAGCGGAGCACGCGCACCGGGTGCAGAACGGCATGAATTTGTACAGTGTGGGCTTCTCCTGCGGCCTGCTGGCAATGATGATGGTGCCCGCCTTCAAGGCGTTCGGCCTGGAGCCCGCCTCCGCCCACCATTGGTCCACCGGAAACAATCTGCTTCTCGGTTTCTCCCTGACCGTGCTGTGTATGGTTTTTATTGTCAGCGGGCTGTGCCGGGGCCCTAGACCGGTGCTGGAAAAATATTGGGCTCTGCTGCGTACTTCGGGCCGGGTTCCCAGTGACTATGTTCGTACCTTTACTCCCGGTCCGGTACTGGTGAATATGGGGGTAAACGGTCTGATTGCCACTGGATATATCCTGCTCACCGGCGGCGATCTGAATGGGGCTACTATTGGGGCTATTTTCACCATTATTGGTTTTTCTGGTTACGGTAAACACGCGTTTAACATTGTCCCCGTGATGGCCGGGGTGCTGCTGGGCAGCCTGACCAACCACGTGGACCCCAACAGCAGCTCCCTCCAGCTGGCGGGGCTGTTTGGAACTACGCTGGCCCCCTTTTCCGGGGTGTTCGGCTGGCCTTTTGGAGTGCTGGCGGGACTCATCCACTCCTCGGTAGTGCTCCAGGCCGGGCTTCCTCTAGAGGGTATGAACCTTTACAACAACGGGTTTTCAGGGGGATTGGTGGCTATTGTGCTCTACCCCATCCTGGTTTCGCTGGTGGAGCACCGCCGGCCGGTACTGATGGAGGAGGACCTGTATGCCATGTTCGAGTCTGACGTTCCCCAATCTCCAGAGGCACTGCCTGGAAAGGAGCGGAGAATCGACCAGGACAGGCGGTCCGGGACGGACAGGCGTGAGGGAGAACAGGTGTGGACCGGCGAGGAGTACCGCTCCGGCAAAGACAGGCGGTCCGGCGGTGACAGACGATCTGGAAAAACGGAATAGGGCAGTCCATACAAGACTGAACTGCGGCAAAGCGGATGAATCGGATTTATTCGTGCCGCGTGGTGTCAGCGCCGATGCGATTTTGTAATTTTTCACCAAACACAGAATGTAAGAAAGCGGCGGATAAAAATGTACATCCCTTTAATAATTATACTTTCCATTTTTGCCCGCCAATTCCGAAATACACTGATAAATCAGGCATTAACGGGCTTCAAGCCGACAAGCCAGTCGGTAATTAAGGCTGTATACGCTTGTATGCTGCCTGGTAAAAAATAATATTTTTAATGGTGCCGACACCGTCAGGTTATTTTCTATCCAGGAGGGTATGAACCAGGTACAGACAGTGTATGCGAGATCACCCATGCCGCTCTGCATGACAAAGAGCATACCCGGTTCACCGCCGCCGGGGACGAAACCAAAAAATCGCCCAAGCCCACGGATGAAAATACGATGGTAGTGGAGGCGGAGAGCGTTTCCTGCAGTATGCTCAAAAGCCTTGGTATGAAGTATCGCATTAAGGGCGCAAAAGCAAGAAACAATATGTCTGGAACGGACACTTTGGCGTGGATTATATAACTAAGACCGGGCTGGAACGCTGAGGATTCTACCATGATGGGTTCCGAATGAACATTGTCCCTACCCTATTACTATTACCATCCATACCAGCGCATTTGAACGGGGAAGCAACGAGAACGGAAACCGCATGATTCGGCGGAAGGTCCCAAAGGGGGTCGGACTTCGCCGGGATAACGGCGGACGACACGCTGCAGGTTCAGCGGTGGATAAATGAATACCCGTGCGCCATCCTTGGGGGAAGGTGTGCCGGGCGGGTGCTGATGGGGCATGTTCAGGAGGCAGGTGTAGAGGGATAGAACTGCTTTTGTAAATAATCCACAAAAAAGAAGTTTGGCTTTTTTGGGCTTGTTTGAAAAAACGTGGAAACGCCGAAGAAATTTTGTAGTTTTTCGGCGGCGGGGGGGGAACAAAAATCAGGTACTGCCTTGCTCAAAAAGGATGTTCACGATTTGCTGCTTTTGGCGCATAAATTCCTTGCGCTCCTTCAGGTGGTAAGACTCGCCCTTGATGTTGATCACGGTACAATGGTGCAAAACCCGGTCCAAGATAGCGGAGGCAATGGTAACGTCGGCAAAGACCTTGTTCCACTGGGAGAAGGTCTTGTTCCACGTTTTTTCAAACAAGCCCTAATGATTTTCCGAAGTTTATGTTCGCCAATCGGAAGTATTGTGCTGCCTCCTCAATACTCAATGTATATTGTTCCCAAAATGGGATTTGACTCATTTCTCTCATAATTGCTGATAGTATACAAAAACCACCTCAAGGGGCAATTTTCATAACTCTCCTCTCAAATAGAGTTGACAAAAACATGAGCAACGGGCGGCGGCTGGCTAAACCGCTCCACAGGACTCACCTCCGCGGCTTACTCGGTACCTCCTACAGCCTGCGGGGGATACGACATGATTGAAACGGCCCTGCCGGCACTGCTCCGGCGGGGCCGCTTTATGCGCCTCCCCCCTGCCCTGACCGTCTCTCACCCGGAAAATTTTTTTGGGGGGTTGACCGATTTGGTCAATGGCGGTATGGTGGTGTTGAAAGGAGGGCCGTCCATGAACCAGAAATTTTTCAGCCTCCCGCAGGAGCGCCAGGACCTCATCCGAAACAGCGCCATGGTCGAGTTTGGCGAAGGCAGCTTCAAAAAGACCTCCGCCGATGCCATCGCCAAGCGGGCCGGGGTGTCCAAAGGACTGTTGTTCCACTACTTCAAGGATAAGCGGGAGCTGTATCTTTACCTGTTCCAATACGCCATCGACGAATGTATACACATCTTCGACCGCCACATGTTGAAGGCCGCCTATTTCGGCGAGACCGACTTTTTCCGCACCTTGGAGATCGGTCAGAAGGTAAAAATGGACATGGTGCGCCGTCATCCTGGACTGTTCCGCTTCGTCATGCGGGCCTATTATGAAAGAGACAACGTGCTCACTCCAAAGCTGCGGAAAAAGCTGGACGACGTACTGCGGGAAACCACCGACAGCTTTCTCTCCCGAATGGACCTGCACAAATTCAAGGACGGCGTGGACCCCAAAACCCTGGTACGGCTGCTGACCCTGGCGGCGGAGGGGATGCTGGCAGAAACCAGGGCAATCACCCCGGAGGAAATTAACAACCTGTTTCAGGAGTACCAAAAATACGCGGATATGCTGCGCCGGCATCTCTATAAGGAGGAATACCTGTGATTCAAATCGACCATCTCACCAAGACCTACGGCAGGGCCCGAGGGGTTACGGACCTGACCCTCCGCGTCCCGGAGGGCGGCTGCTTCGGCTTCATCGGCCCCAACGGGGCGGGAAAATCCACCACCATCCGCACTCTGCTGGGCCTGCTCTCCCCCACTGCCGGGTCGGCCAGGGTGCTGGGGCTGGACTGCATCCGGGAGCGGAACGCCATCCTGACCCAGGTGGGTTACATGCCCTCCGAGGCCATGTTCTACCCGGATATGCGGGTGGGACAGGTTATCCGCATGTCCGCCGGCCTGCGCAAGATGGACTGTTCGTCCCAGGCTGCCGCGCTGTGTGAAGCATTAGAGCTTGACACGAAAAAGCGCATTCGAGAGCTGAGCCTGGGCAACCGGAAAAAGGTGTCCATTGTGTGCGCCATGCAGCACCGCCCCCCGCTGTACATTTTGGACGAGCCCACCAGCGGTCTGGACCCTCTGGTCCAGCGGGCTTTCTGGTCCGAGCTGGAGAACCGCCGGAAAGAGGGAGCCACGGTGTTCCTGTCCTCCCACGTGCTCTACGAGGTCCAGCGGTACTGCGACCGGGCGGCCATCATCCGGGAGGGGCGGCTGGTGGTGGAGGGCACCACCCGGGAGCTGGACATCGAAAACAAATTCTTCGACTATTACGAGGGGAGGATATCGCAATGACCGTTTTTTGCAAAGAACTGCGCTCCGGCGCGGTCAGCTTCCTGGTGTGGTCCGCCGTTGTCGGCGGGCTGATGGCGGTATGCGTGGGGCTGTATCCCTCCATATCGGGCTCCATGGAGGATATGTCCGCCCTGTTCGCCGGGATGGGGGACTTTTCCGCCGCCTTTGGCCTGGACAAGCTCCAATTCGGCTCCATCATGGGCTTTTACGGCACAGAATGCGGCAATATCCTGGGCCTGGGCGGGGCCTTTTACGCCGCCCTCACCGCCATGGGCCCGCTGGCGGGCGAGGAGGGCGGCCACACGGCTGAATTTCTGCTCACCCATCCCGTCAGCCGCCTGCAAATCGCGGCGGAAAAGCTGGCGGCGCTGGCTGTTCTGGTGCTCGGATTCAATCTGATCTGCTTTGCCTGCGGCGCGGGCGGCATCCTGGCCATCGGAGAAGACGCGGAATGGGGGGACCTGTTACGCTATCACGGGGCCCTGCTGCTGATGCAGCTCCAAATCGGCGGGCTGTGCTTCGGGGTCTCCGCCCTGCTGCGCCGGGGTGAGCTGGGATTCGCCATGGGATTGGCCGCATTGCTGTATTTCGCGGGCCTCATCATCAATCTCGACCAAGACCTGGACTGGCTGCGGTTCCTCACTCCCTTTTATTACGCCGACGCCGCCCGTATCTTTGCAAACGAAACGCTGACCGGCCCCATCCTGGCGGGCTGTGTTCTCGGCATATTGGGCGCGGGCTTCGGCCTGTGGTGGTACAGCCGAAAAGATATCGCGTCGTGACATAAAACGAGCCCTCCGGCTTTCCGGAGGGCTCGCGCTTTTATTGAGGATTGATGGTGTAGTTGGGCGCTTCCTTGGTGATATAAATATCGTGGGGGTGGGACTCCTTCAAGCCGGCGGCGGTGATCTGGGTGAACTGAGCCTTGGTGCGCAGGTCCTCGATGGTGCCGCAGCCGCAGTAGCCCATGCCGGAGCGCAGGCCGCCCATCATCTGATAGATGGTCTCGGACACCGGCCCCTTGTAGGGAACGCGGCCCTCCACGCCCTCGGGCACCAGCTTCTTGTTGTTCTGCTGGAAGTAGCGATCCTTGGAGCCCTTGGCCATGGCCCCCAGAGAGCCCATGCCGCGGTAGACCTTGAACTGACGGCCCTGATACACCTCGGTCTCGCCGGGGGACTCCTCACAGCCCGCCAGCAGGGAGCCCAGCATGACCACATTGCCTCCCGCCGCGATGGCCTTGGCGATGTCGCCGGAATACTTGATGCCTCCGTCGGCGATGATGGGCACGCCGTACTCCGCCGCCACCTGGGCCGCGTCGAACACGGCGGTGACCTGGGGCACGCCAATGCCCGCCACCACGCGGGTGGTGCAGATGGAGCCGGGGCCGATGCCGATCTTTACGCAGTCGGCGCCCGCCTCGATGAGGGCCCGGGTGCCCTCGGCGGTGGCCACGTTGCCCGCCACCAGCTGGACGTCGGGGTACAAGGACTTGATGCGCATAACGCATTCCAAGATGTTCCGGGAATGGCCGTGGGCGGAGTCCAAGCAGAGCACGTCCGCCCCCGCCTCCACCAGGGCGGCCACCCGGTCCAGCACATCGGGGGTGACGCCGATGGCGGCGCCCACCATCAGCCGTCCCTGCTCGTCACGGGCGGAGTTGGGGTAGACCTGGGCCTTTTCGATATCCTTGATGGTGATGAGTCCCTTCAGATGGAACTGGTCGTCCACGATGGGCAGCTTCTCGATCTTATGCTTGCGGAGGATCTCCCGGGCCTGATCCAGGGTGGTGCCCTCGGGAGCGGTGACCAAATGGTCCTTGGTCATCACGTTGTCGATGAGCTGGTTCATATCGGTCTCGAATTTCATGTCGCGGTTGGTGATGATGCCGATGAGCTTGCCGCCGTCGCAGATGGGCACGCCGGAAATGCGGAATTTCGCCATCAGCTCGTCGGCCTCCGCAAGGGTGTGGCCGGGGCCCAGCCAGAACGGGTCGGTGATAACGCCGTTCTCACTGCGCTTCACCATATCCACCTGCTCGGCCTGCTGGCCGATGGACATATTTTTGTGGATCACGCCGATACCGCCCTCCCGGGCCAGGGCGATGGCCATGCGATACTCCGTCACCGTGTCCATGGCCGCGCTCATCACCGGGATGTTCAGGGTGATTTTCTTAGTCAGATGGGTGTGCAGGTCTACATCTGCCGGAAGGACGTTGCTCTCCGCCGGGATGAGCAGTACGTCGTCGAAGGTCAGCCCCCGCTTGCCGAACTTGCCGTTCCAATCCATTTGCGCCATGTTCCATCCTCCTGTTTCTTAAATTTTTCCTATTTTACGCTTTGACTGGCACTATGTCAAGATAAACAAACCACAACATCATTTTTCGTCACTTTCGCCCATGAGAACTGGGGAACCAGCTCTTTCCCTGTCACTTTTTCCGGGCGGTCCAGCAACCCCGCATAGCAGGCCAGCAGTCCCGTCAGCTCCTCCGCCGTGTACCGCTCCCGAAGGGCGCCCATGTCCAGGTCGTGGTCCCGCTTCGCCAGCCTCCGGCCGTCGGGGGCCAGCAGGAGCGGGGTGTGGAAAAAACTCGGCGGCTCATAGCCCAGGACCTTGTGAAGCCACGCCTGCCGGGGCGCGGAGCACAGGAGGTCCCTCCCCCGCACCACATGGTTCACCCCCATCAGCGCGTCGTCCACTACCACCGCCAGCTGGTAGGCAAACACCCCGTCGGAGCGGCGGACGATGAAGTCGCCGCAGTCCCGGGCCAGGTTTTCGGCGTAGGGCCCGCAGTTTCCGTCCTCCAGCGCCACGGTCAAATCTGGACACCGCACCCGCCAGGCCGGGCGGCGGCCTGAACGCTCCAACGCTTCCCGTTCCCCTGCTGTCAAGTGATAACACTTGCCGCTGTATACCACCGCGCCGTCGTCCCGGTGGGGAGCGGACGTCGCCATGCGCTCCGACCGGGTGCAGTAGCAGGGGTAAATCAGCCCCTTCGCCTCCAGCGCCCGGAAAGCTTCCTCATAATATGCTGTCCGGCGGCTCTGCATATAAGCGGGCTCCAGGCCGCCCTCGTCCCAATCCAGCCCCAGCCAGCGCAGATCGTCCATAAGCTGCCGGGCAAAGTCCGGACTGGTGCGCTGGGTGTCCAGGTCCTCGATGCGCAGGACCAGCCGTCCCCCCGCGCTGCGCACGTCCAGCCAGGCCAGCAGCGCTGCCAGCAGGTTTCCCAGGTGCATCCGCCCGCTGGGGGTGGGGGCAAACCGCCCCTTGACTTCCATAGACCCTCTCCCCTGTCAATCGAAAAACGTGAGCTGGCGGTCCCCATAGCCCAGGGTGGCCGCCCGGATGATGGATTTCATATCGTACAAAACGCCCCGCTCCCGGCAGGCTTCCGTGAACACCCGCCAAAGCGCCCGCGCCCTGGGGCTGGCACACTGGTAGCGGTCCCCATATTGCCGCAGATAGCGTTCCTTCAGCCCCTGGCCGGGGAAGGCGCGCTCCAAGCCGTCCAGAAAATATTCCCGCTGGCCCTGCCGCATGGTCACGCCAAAGGCTGGATAAATGAACTTAGCGCCCGCCCTTGCCGCCTGCTCCACCACGGACAGCACATTTTCATCGCTGTCCTCCAGGAAGGGCAGCACCGGCATGAGCAGCACCCCGGCAAACAGCCCCGCTCCGGACAGCTTTTCCAGCGCCGCCAGGCGGCGGCTGGGGGCTGGCGCGTGAGGTTCTACTTTTGCCGCCAGGGTATCGTCCGTCGTGGTAATGGTAATCTTGCAAATCACCGGGGAATGGCTCTGGATAGCGGTCAGAATATCTATATCCCGGACAATCAAATCGCTTTTGGTGGCAACCGTCACGCCGCAGTCGTAGGCGTCGATGAGCTCCAGCGAATGCCGGGTAAGCTCCAGTTTCTCTTCAAAAGGGTTATACGGATCGCTCATGGCCCCCATGCCGATGAAGGCGGGCCGGACCTTCCGGGCCAGATCGTCACGAAGGATGCGCAGGGCGTCCGCCTTGACCCGCACACGGTCAAATTCCCCGATCTGGTAACAGTCGCTGCGGCTGTCACAGTACAGACAGCCGTGACAGCACCCCCGGTAGATGTTCATGGTATGATCGGTTCCGAACCACTCCGTGGACCGGCTCCGGTGGAGCAGGTGCTTCGCGGGTACGGTATCCACGGGTTCTTCCCCCCTCTGCGGATGGCGCAAACCCCTCCCGACCAGCCGCCGGGAGGGGTATTTTTCAGCGCTTATTGAAAATACGGAAGATATCGTCAAAGGGGTCGTCCTCCACCGGCTCTGCGGCGGTCTCCGACAGCGGCTTGGGGGGCGTGATGGGGCCCACTCCGGCGGGGACGCACTTGGGCCTGTCCTCCGCGGCGGCCTGGGGCTGGGCCTGAGTCCTGGCCTTGGGCTGAGTCTGGGCGTGCTGCTCCTCCCCCTCCTTGGCCGGGACGGGGTTGTCCACCGCGCCGAAGCCGGTGGCGATGACGGTGACCCGCAGCTCGTCCTCCAGGGTGTCGTCAAAGGCGGTGCCCATCATGAACAGCGCGTCGGGGTCGGCCACCTGCTTGACCATCTCGGCAGCCTGCTCCACTTCCTCCAGCCCCATGTCCATGGGCCCGGTGATGTTGACGATGATGCCCTTGGCCCCCTGGATGGAGGTCTCCAGCAGGGGGCTGTTGATGGCAATACGGGTGGCCTCTTCGGCCTTGTTCTTGCCCGCGGCCCGGCCCACGCCCATGTGGGCCAGCCCCGCGTCCTTCATCACGGCGGTGACGTCGGCAAAGTCCAGGTTGATGAGGCCGGTGGTCTTGATGAGGTCGGAGATGGACTGCACCGCCTGGCGCAGCACGTCGTCAGCGATGGCAAAAGCGTTGGCAAAGGTGATTTTCTCATCAGTGGCGTACTGGAGCCGGTCGTTGGGGATGATGACCAGGGAGTCCACCTTCTGGCGCAGCTCCTCGATGCCCTGGGCGGCCTGCTCCATCCGGCGGCGCCCCTCGAAGTTGAAGGGCTTGGTGACCACGCCCACGGTGAGGATACCCTTTTCCTTGGCAATCTCCGCCACCACGGGAGCCGCGCCGGTGCCGGTGCCGCCCCCCATGCCGGCGGTGACAAACACCATGTCCGCACCCTCCAGCAGGGCGGTGATCTGCTCCTTGCTCTCCTTGGCGGACTCCCGGCCCACCTCGGGGTTGGCTCCCGCGCCCTTGCCGCCGGTGAGCTTCTCGCCGATGGCCAGCTTCTGGGTGGCCTCGGAAGCGTTGAGGCATTGGCGGTCGGTGTTCACCGCGATGAACTCCACGCCCTGCATCCCGGCGCGGACCATCCGGTTCACCACGTTATTGCCGCCGCCGCCCACACCAATGACCTTTAATACGTCCTCATGACTGGCGGCGGAATCCATTACAAATGCCATCCTGTGACCCTCCTATGTAAAACAAAACTCATAAATCAGAGTAAGGTATAAAACCACATCTTGTAGTATTGTACCCTTTTTTCCCCAAGCGGTCAATAGAAAATCGCAGTTTTTTGCCGTCCATCCAAAATTTTACGATTTATCTGATCGGAAGTGAGCTCTCCCGTCCATCACCGTCAGGTCCAGCAAACCGGCCTGTCCCTCCTGGATCACGCCCTGCTCCAGCCCTTTGGCAAGGGCGGTTTGGGCCAGCTGAATATGGTATTCGTAATCCCCGCCCCGGGGCAGCTTCAGCCGGTAAATGCCGTAGCTCAGCGTCAGGGAGGAGGCGGAGGAGCAGTCCAGGGATTCGCACTGCTCCAGCATGCCCCGGCTCTCCAGCACCCCCAGCAGCTCCTTGACATAATCCAGGGTGAGCTGTTCTTCCTCCTCCGTCTGGACCATCCCCCCGGCGTAGGGGCCCACCGCCGTCAGGCCGGTGATCTGGATGGCACGGGTGGAGCCGTTGTCCTTTTCCAGCAGCTTGCCCTGGGCGGAGATGAGCCAGCGGCCCTCGGCGGAGTCCACCGACGCCGCCGCCACCCGCTCCGTCACCCGGATGACCAATCTGTCCGGATAGTCCCGCTGGAGGCTCACCCCCTCCACATAGGGCAGCTGGACGCGGATGGACGCCGACACCCGGCTGGCGGGCAGGGCGATGAGGTTGTCTCCCGTTTTCACCCCGGAGGCGTCGATGATCTCCTGGGCGGTATAGCGCACGTTTCCCTCCACCTCCACAGTGTTCACGCGGAAGAACACGATACAGGCCGCGGCGATCGCCCCGGCGGCCAGCAGTATGGACAGCACCTTATACAGTCCGCTGAACCGGCCTCTGCGCCGGATGGACCGTTTGTGCCTGCGCTGTCGTGCCACTGGTATCACCTCGCTTCTCTTTTGCGGCCCCGCAAGGGGGACGCCTCCGGCGGGGGTTGCTTTCTGTCACGCGACAGAAAGTAACCAAAGAACGCGCATAGGGGCGCTGGTCCCCAGTGGGGACCGTCCAGCGCCGACCGAGCCAAAGGCAAGACCTGCGGCCCCTATGTACCCCGTGGGGACGCCCTATACGATGTGCAGTTTGGACCTTTCCGGCGCGTGCGGCTTTCGACGCAGGTACTTCTATTTGTGCTGCCGCCGGTGGTTGGTTACTGATAAGCTGGTGCGTTGTACGGACTGCGCCTGGGGGTGGACCGTTCGGCTTGGGGGTTTGGCCTTCAGGCTTCCCGTCGTTCAACGTCTGCCCCCAGGGCCCGGAGCATCTCCTCCAGGCCCTCGTAGCCCCGGTCGATGTGGTTCAGGCCGGACAGGACGGTGGTCCCCTCCGCCCCCAGGGCCGCCGCGGCCAGGGCCCCGCCGCCCCGCAGGTCGGAGGCCTCCACCCTGGCCCCGTGGAGCCGCTCCACCCCCCGGACCAGGGCCACCCGGCCTTCGGTGGTGACGTCCGCCCCCATGCGGATCAGCTCCGGCACGTGGCGGTAGCGGCTGTCAAACATGGTCTCCACAAACAGGGTGCACCCCTGGGACGCCGCCAGCGCCGCCATGACGGGGGCCTGGGCGTCGGTGGGAAAGCCGGGATAGGGGGCCGTGCGGATGGTGGGCACCCCTTTCAGCGGCACATCCCGGTCCCGGGCCAGCTCTACGGACTCCATCCTGCTCTCCACCCGGCACCCCGCCTGGTGGAACACGGACAGGACGGTGGCCAGGTGCCGCCAGTCCACCCCCCTCAGCCGCACCCGGCCCCCGGCGGAGGCGGCGGCGGACAGCAGTGTGGCCGCCACGATGCGGTCCCCCATGACGGTGTACTCCCCGCCGGACAGGGGCCGCCCGCCCTCCACGGTGATGGTGGAGCTGCCCGCCCCCTGCACGCAGGCCCCCAGGCTGTTGAGGAAGCTCTGGAGGTCGCCGATTTCCGGCTCCCGGGCGGCGTTGGTGATGGTGGTGACGCCGGACGCCCCCACAGCGCACAGCATGGCGTTCTCCGTGGCCCCCACGCTGGGCAGGGACAGCTGGATTTCCCCTCCCCGGGGCCTCCCCTGGCAGTGGATGCCCCGGTCCTCGGTGATCTCGCACCCCAGGGCCCGGATGGCGCTGAGGTGCAGGTCGATGGGCCGTGGGCCCAGCTCGCAGCCGCCGGGGTAGGTGAGGTGGGCCTCCCCCATCCGGGCCAGCAGCGGCCCCAAAAAAATGATGGACGAGCGCATGGCCCGCATCTGCTCCTCTGAGATGGAACACCCGGACACTCCGGCGGGGTCCACAACGATGGTCTGCCCCTCCTGCTCCACCCGGCAGCCCAGGCGGCGCAGTATGCCCAGTGCCGCCGTCACATCGGTGAGCCGGGGGCAGTTGCGGAGGGTCACCGGCTCCCGGGCCAGCAGGCAGGCCGCGAGTATGGGCAGCACGCTGTTTTTCGCCCCGTGGACCGTCAGCTCCCCCTCCAGCGGCGTTCCGCCCCGAAGATACATCACGCTCATGGCAAAGCCTCCCCATAGAAAGAAATCTCGTTTCATTCTATGCGGAAGGGCTTTGGGCCGTTATTTTACGAGCTTGACAAGGTTTTCATAGATATCCTGGGCGGCGCGGGGAGCGGCCAGCTCCTTCAGCGCCCGGCCCATGGCCGCCCGGCGGGCACCGTCGGCCAGCAGGCCCATCGCCGCCTCGTACAGCCCCGCCCCGGAGCAGTCCTTCTCCTCCATGAGCTCCACCCCGCCCCGGCCGGCCAGCACCTTGGCGTTTTTGAACTGATGGTTGGCCGCCACAAAGGGGGACGGCACCAGGATGGCGGGCTTGCCCAGGGCGGTGAGCTCCCCGATGGTGGACGCTCCCGCCCGGCAGATCACCAGGTCCGCCGCCGCCATCACCACCGGCATATCGTCAATGTAGGGCCGGATCTCCCGGTCCGTCACCGCCACCCCCCGCTTGGCCAGCTCGGCGGTCATGTCCTCGTAGTCCCGCCCGGCGGCATGGATGTAGTGGAACGGTCGGCCCTCGGCGGCCCAGCGCTCCGCCAGGTCCACCGTCTTTTCGCTCATATGCCCCGCCCCTTGGGAGCCCCAGAAGGAGATGACCAGGGGCTGGCTGTCCATCAGACCCAGCTTCAGCCGGGCCTGTTCCCGGTCCAGGGTGAAGAACTCCCCCCGCACCGGCGTGCCGGTGACGGCCACCTTTTTCGCGTCCTTGTAGTAGTCCGCCGCCTCGGGAAAGCCCACCATCACCAGGTCCACCTTGTTGGCCAGCGCCCGGGTGGTCAGCCCCGGATAGGCGTTGGACTCGTGGATGGCGCAGGGAATGTGCCGTCGGGCCGCCTCGTGGACGGCGGGATAGGAGGCGTAGCCCCCGGTGCCCACCACCAGGTCCGGCTTGAACCTTTTCAACACAGAGGCGGCCTCGTGCTGGCCCACCGGGAGCTTGAAGGCGCTGCTCAGGTTGTGCTTGAGCACCTTCCAGCTCCAGGCCCGCTCAAAGGTGGACACCTTCACCGTCTCAATGGGGTAGCCCGCCTGTTTCACCAGCCGCTGCTCCATCCCCCGCTCCGCACCCACGAACAGAATCTCACAGCCGGGGTGCTTTTGCTCAAACTGCTGGGCCACCGCCAGGGCGGGATTCACGTGTCCCGCCGAACCGCCGCAGGTAAAAATTACTCGCATTGGAGTCCTCCTTCTACTCCGCTTTGGGAGCGGCAATTTGTCGGGACACGCTGAGCACCATCCCCATTTCCGCCAACTGGATGGCCAGGGCCGTGCCGCCGTAGCTGAAGAAAGGCAGGGCGATGCCGGTGGGGGGCAGAACGCCGGTGACCACGCCGATGTTGAAAAAGGTCTGAAAGGCCGTCAGCGAGGTGATGCCCACCACCAGCAGGGTCCCGAAGCGGTCCCGGGCGTGGAGGGCCAGCCAATACCCCCGGATGATAAGCAGGGCGAACAGGGCCATAATGATGAGCGCCCCCACCATGCCCAGCTCCTCGCAGACGATGGAGAAGATGTAGTCGTTGTGCTCCTCCGGCAGGAAGGAGTATTTCTGCCTGCTGTTGCCCAGCCCTACCCCCAGCAGGCCCCCGGAACCGATTGAGATCCGGGACTGCCAGGGCTGATAGCCGCCGTGCTTCAAGTCGCTGAGAGGATTCTGCCAGATCTTGATGCGCTGGGTCATATACTCCGTCTGGGTGATAATCCACACCAGCGCACCTCCCACCAGGGCGCCCCCTGCGGCGAACCAGCCCAGAGGGACCCCCGCGGCAAACAGCACCGAGGCCGCCGCCACCACGATGAGCACCATGGCCGACATATGGTGCTGGAGGGCGATGATGCCCAGCACCACCGCCAGCGCCGCGCCGTAGGGCACCAGCTCCAGCAATCCCACCCGGTCCAGCCGGGCGGCCATCCGGCCGGTGAAGGTGCGCTTGCTCCATCTTCGGTCCAGGCCCACCTGTCCCGTCCGTTTGGACAGCCCGGCGGAAAAAAACATGATGACGCCCACCTTGGCGATCTCCGAGGGCTGGAAACGGATGCCGAAAATGCTCACCCACCGCTGGGCGCCGCCGCCGGTCCGGCCAATGCCGGGGACAAATACCAGCGCCATCAGCACGATGGATGCCGCCAGCACAAAGATGGACATCCAGCGGAAGTGCTGGTAGTCGATCTTCGAGATGACGAACATGGCCGCCACACCCAGCAGGGCAAACCCGAACTGCCGCTTGAAAAAGTAGAGGGGGTCTCCCTCGGTGTTGATGCCGGCGCTGCTGTTATACATGGCGGAGGCGTAGGAGGCGGACAGCACCATGATGAGACCGATAGCGGTGAGCAGCATCACCAGCGCCAGAAAGGGCAGGTCGATGGGCCCCTTGGCCAGCTTCTGTTCAATGGTCAGGTCCCGTTTCGCTTTTCTGGCCATGGGAACCACCACCTCCTCGTTTCTCAAACAACCGCAATCATCAGAATGCGTGGTGTCCTGTAGGGGCGGATATAATCCGCCCGTCCAATCATCTGATGTATTTCCAGGCGGGCGGGTGATACCCGCCCCTACAGAGTACTGCGCTCAGATCGCATACCGGTACATCACGCCCACGAACGCCAGCAGGCAGAAGGCCACCGTGATCCCCGTGAAGGTGAGCACAATGCGCACCTCGCTCCAGCCTCCCAGCTCCAGATGGTGGTGGAGGGGGGCCATGCGGAAAATCCGCTTTCCGTGGGTGAGTTTGAAGTAGCCTATCTGAATGATATCGCTCATGGTCTCGGCGATGTAAATAATACCCACGGGCACCAGCACCAGGGGCGCGTCCAGGGCGAAGGCCATGCCGCACACCGCGCCCCCCAGAAACAGGGACCCGGTGTCCCCCATAAACACCTTGGCGGGGTGGAAATTGTACACCAGGAAGCCCAGCAGGCTCCCCGCCAGCGCTCCGGCGAACACGCCCACCGCCCCCTTATCCCACCAGTGGGACAGCACGGCAAAAAACACCGCCACCGCCAGCGTCACCGACCCGGCCAGGCCGTCCAGCCCGTCGGTGAGGTTGACGGAGTTGACGCAGCCCACAATGACAAAGGCCGCGAACACCAGATAGACCCCCCAGTTCAGGGGAACGGTGACATTGACGAAGGGGATATACAGGTTGGGGGTCAGGTGGTGGGTGCTGTTGAGCAGGGTCAGGAAGGCGATGGCCGCCGCCAGCTGCAACAGGAATTTCCACCCGGCGGTGAGGCCGGTGTTCTCGTGCTTGCGGATCTTGGCGTAGTCGTCCACAAAGCCGATGGCGCCGCACACCAGGGCAAAGCCCAGCACAAACAGCGCCTGCCAGCTTCCCTGGGCCATGTCCTTCCAGCCGAAGGCCAGCACCACCACGGTCACCGCAAGAATGAACATAATCCCCCCCATGGTGGGGGTGCCCTCCTTGTTCTTGTGCCAATTGGGGCCGATCTCCTTGATGGACTGGCCCGCGTGCAGGGCCCGCAGGGCGGGGATGAGGAACCATCCCACCGCCGCCGAGATCACAAAGGCAGCAACAGCCGCCAGCAGTATCCGTACCATAATTTTCTCCTCCGCACACTCTTTCGTATTTCCGTTTCTCTCAGCCGCCTAACCGCTCAGCCGCCTCGCCGCCTCCGGCAGGGGCACCCCCAGGGCCAGCGCCCCCGCCAGAGCCGCCAAATGGTCGTACAGCCGGGGGCGCTCCCCGGCGGGCACCCGGACCCGGGCCAGTTCTCCCCCGGTGGTAAACGCCTCGAACTCCAGCCGCTCTCCCCGGACACGGACGTTTTTCGCCGTCAGGTCCGCCTGGGGCCTGCCGTCAGAGTAGGCGTACACCGCGCCGGGCATGGCCCCGGCCAGCCGCCGCCCCTCCGGGTCGTCCAGCCCCACCACCGTCACCTCCGAACGGCGGGACAGCGCCCACCGGGCGGCGGCGCAGCCGCTCAGCGTCCGCCCCGGGGGCGGGTCGAAGTTCTCCACCACCACCGCCCGGCAGCGGCCCTCATAGAGTGCCGCCTGACAGGGGGTGAGCTCCACCACCGGGCCGGGCACCAGGGCCCGCAGCAGTCCGGCGGTGAGGGTGCCGCCCCGGCCGATCACGGCCACCGGGGCCTCAAGCTTCCTTTTAGTTGTCTCCATATTCAATCTTGCTCACAAATCTTACCTCTATCACAGTGCCGGGGGACACCATGACCCCCGCGTCCACCGACTGGGCCGCCATCACCGTGGTAGCGTTGGAGTCCACCACGCCGGTGGCCCGCATGAACAACCCATGCTCCTCCAGCTTCGTCTTGGCCGCCGCGGGACTCAGGCCCGTCAGGTCAGGGGTCTCCACCTGCCCGGCGGGGGCCTCGTCGCCCAGGTACAAAATCACGTTGGACCCGCCCGGGATGGACACCCCGGCGGCGGGCACCTGGTCGGTGACAACGCTGCCCGTGCCCACCGTGCGGCACTCAAAGCCCGCGTTTTGCAGCGTGCCCTTGGCCACCGTCAGCTCCCTTCCGACGACGTAGGGCATGGGGGTGTCCGCTCCGGCCAGCTCGTCGGCGCTGTACTGCTTCTCGATCCCCATGTAGTCCAGAATGTTGGCGATGAGCGCCCCCGCCATGGGGGCGGCGATGTTGCCGCCGCTGATGTAGGTGCCCCCGGCGGTGGAGGTAGCCCCCGGCGAGGCCCGCTTGGGGGTGTCGTACACCACCAGCACCAGCACCTTGGGGTCGTCCGCCGGGGCAAAGCCCATGAAGGAGCACATCACGTCGGAGTCGTAGCCGGGCTGGCCCTTCCGGTCCAGCAGTTCTGAGGTGCCCGTCTTGCCGCCGATGCGGTAGCCGCTCTGGGAGGCGTTGTGGCCGGAGTCGTTGACTACCACGCTCTCCAGGATGCCCCGCATCTTTTCAGAGGTGGACTCGCTGATGACCTGCCGCACCTCCACGGTCTCGTGGTAGAAAGAGGTATTGCCGTCCCCGTCGGTGATGGACTGCACCACATAGGGCTGGAGCAGGTGCCCGCCGTTGATGACGGCGGCAAAGGCGGTGATCATCTCAATGGGGGTCACCTTGAACCGCTGGCCGAAGGAGGAGGTGGCCAGCTCCTGAGACTCGCTTGCGGGGATGCTCTTGAAATAGTCCTCGTCCCAGAAGATGCCCTTTTCCTCGCCGCTCAGGTCGATGCCCGTCTTTTCCAGCAGACCGAAGTCCTTCCAGTACTTCCAGGTGAGCTCCTGTTTAATCTCCTCGGCGATGTTCATCAGGGCCACGTTGCAGGAATTGCCCACCGCCTTGGTAAGATTCTGCTGACCATGCCCGCCTTTCTTGTGGCAGTTGATGGTCCGCCCCCCCACAGTCTTGCTTCCGCCGCAGTAGTAGGTGCTGTCCAGGGAGATGATGCCCTCCTCCAGGCCGATGGACACGGTGATGGGCTTGAACACCGACCCCGGCTCATAGGTCTCGTCCAGGGTTCGGTTGCGTCGCTGTTTGTTCTGAGCGGCGGCCAGCGCCTCGTTGTACTCCTCGCTGTCCTCCCCCTTCTCCGCCTTGACGGCCTCCAGCTCCGCCAGAAGGTCGTCATTGATGATCTGATTGTAGCTGTTCGGGTCAAAATCCGGGGAACTGGCCATGGCC
Organism: uncultured Oscillospiraceae bacterium; assembly: GCA_949935795.1. GTDB lineage: Bacteria > Bacillota > Clostridia > Oscillospirales > Oscillospiraceae > Enterenecus. Next base: position 1,139 of record CATLFX010000036.1, on the reverse strand, counting down.
AGCACCGCCCCGGTCTGGGGGTCGATGGCCAGGCCGAATGCCCCGGCCTGCACGTCGTAGGTCTCGATGCCCTCCGCCAGGGTCTGCTCCAGCATGGCCTGGATGCGCTCGTCGATGGTCAGGTGGACGTCGTAGCCGTTCTCGGCGTCAAAATACATCTCGTAGCCGGAGATCATCTCCTGCCCCCAGCCGTTGGTGGAGGTGACCACCCGGCCCAGCTCGCCGGACAGGGCATCCTCATAGCCCGCCTCCACCCCCATGGCCCCCACCTTGTTGGAGCCGCTGTTCTTGGTGTAGCTCATAAAGCCCAGCACGTGGGATCCGATGGAGGAAAAGGGATAGTACCGCTTGCTGCTGGGAGTGAGGTACAGCAGGCCGGTGATGTGGTTTTCGCTGGTGAACTCCCGGACCTTCTCCGCGTCCTCCTCCTCCAGCTCCGTGTACAGCTCCACATAGGCGTTTTTCGTGTTCTCCAGCCGCTTCCACAGCGTCTCCTCGTCGTAGCCCAGGTTTTCGGACACCCAGTCCGCGATCAGCTTGCGCAGGTCGTACAGGGCCTTTTCATAGGCCGCGTCGTCATAGGAGTCGTCTTCATTTTTGTAGTTATCCCGGTCGACGGCGTCGTACACCCCCATAGGGGACAGGATCAGCTTGTAGACCGTGGCGGACATGGCCATGGCCCGGCCCTCCCGGTCGTAGATGGTTCCCCGGTTGGCGGGCACGGACACGCTTTTGGTCTGCTGGTTGGCGGCCCGCTCCTTCCACTCCTCATGCTCCACGATCTGGAGCTTGTAGAGCTGGGCGATGAGGGGCAGGAACATCCCCACCCCCAGGACCGCCATCAGAAAGATGGTGCGTCGGAACAGGCTGCGGTTGTTTTTGCCCTCCGAGCGGCGGGGCTTGCGGTTGGGGTCCTGCATTGGGTTTTCCCTCGTTTCTTGAATTTCACAGGGCTTTAGGAACCTCTGAACAAATGCGTCGGCGGCGCTTTGCGAGAGATTTTCCGCCACACCTTCGTTGTGATTTCTTGAAATAAACACAATTATTCCTGCGAAATCCCGCCTTCGTCGGCACAAGCTTCGCTCAGTCGCTTCCTCCTGCGGAGAAAGCTCCTCCGCTCCGCTGTGCCTCCTCTCCCC
>CATLFX010000035.1 GCA_949935795.1 uncultured Oscillospiraceae bacterium | reverse complement strand
AAGGCAAAGAAGGAGAAGCACAGCCCCGCCGCCTGGAAGGAGAAGGCCAAGGCCGCGCTGAACGAGGCCAAGGCCGCCGCCCAGGAGGAGCCGGTGAAGGAACGGGCTGCACGGGCGGCCCAGTCCCTGCGCACCTTCGGGAGCGAGAACTGGGAGCGGGTGTGCGATTTCACCGCCGGCGGCTGGGACAGGGTGAGCGCCGGCTGGGCCAAGGTGCGCTCGGTGGTGGACCGCCACCCCGTGTCCCCCCTGCTGTACGTCACCCTGCTGGCGCTGGCGGTATTTGCCGCCGCTTTCAACTCCACCTACACCCGGGCCTACGCCCTGAGCGTGGACGGCCAGGAGATCGGCGTGGTGTCCAGCGAGGACGACGTGGCGGCCATCGTCAGCAGTGTGGAGTCCCGGGCCTCCGACATTCTGGGCGAGGACTACAGCTTCGACGCAGAAAAGCTCTCCACCACCACGGTTTATGTGGCCCCCAGCGAGCTCAGCGACACCGCTCAGATCGAGGAGACCTTGTTTGAGGACGTGGGCGCTCTGGTCCAGGCCTACGGCCTGCGGGTAGACGGCGTGGATCTGGGCTACGCGGCCACCCAGGAGGACATCGACGCCCTGCTAGCGGAGGCCGCCGCCCCCTACCTCACGGAGAACACCGTGGACTACGAGTTCGTGGAGGACGTGCAGGTCTACCCCGTGGAGCTGCCCTCCAACACCCAGTTTGACCTGGAGTCCATCCGGGCCACCCTGAGCCAGCTGAAGGTGGAGCAGTCCACCTATGTGGTGAAGAAGGGGGACACCTTCAACGCCATCGCCTACTCCCTGGACATGTGGCCCTACGAGCTGTCCGTCCTGAACCCGGACGTCATCGTAGATAAGATCTGGGTGGACCAGGAGCTTATCATTCAGGAGGCGGTGCCCTTCCTGTCCGTGCAGAACTTCACCGACGAGACCTACGAGCAGGAGGTCCCCAGTCCGGTGGAGTATATCGAGACCGCCGACCTCTACGTGGGCGAGACCCGGGTAAAGGAGCAGGGTGAGGACGGCCTGGAGCGGGTCAACGCCCGGGTCACCTACGTCAACGGCGTGGAGGTGGAACGGGAGATTCTGTCCAGCGAGACCCTGAAAGAGCCCACCACCACCTATTCCTACACCGGGACCACCCCGCGGCCCGTCACCGCCTCCAACGGTTACTTCATCTGGCCGGTGCGGGGCACCATCACCTCCAACTTCGGCGGGCGCAACCTGTGGGGCCGGTATGACTTCCATCTGGGTCTGGACATCGCCTGCCGCACCGGCACCGGCATCAAGGCCGCCGACGGCGGCACCGTCATCAAGGCGGGCTGGAGCGGCAGCTACGGCAACCTGGTGGCCATCCGCCACGACAACGGCTACGTCACTTACTACGCCCACAACTCCTCCATTCTGGTGAGCGTGGGCCAGAAGGTGTACCAGGGCCAGATCATCGCCCGGGCGGGCATGACCGGCAACGCCAGCGGGCCTCACTGCCACTTTGAGGTGCGCATCAACGGCACCAGCGTCAACCCCAGGAATTACCTGCGGTAAATTGAACTCGCGTTCTTTTCACCCCCGGCCTGTGCCGGGGGTGAAATTTTGTTCCTATTCCGAACAAATTTATGATAACCCCCTTGACAAAGTCGAACTAACATATTATTATAGAGAAAAATAGAACAAAGCGGCGAAATCCGCCGCTGGACAGGGTCTAAAAGATGCCGGTTTATAGGACTTCAAGGATGGTACAATAAAACCATCTCAGACGGAGGAGGCTTTGAGCCATGAAAACAGTCCACTATACCTTTACCACCTGGAACGAGAGCGCGATGGCCTCTGGCTTCGACGGCGCCGGTACGGCCCGCCAGGCCGCTCTGATCCGTGAGCCCCAGCGCAAAGCCCGGACCCTGGGCGGGGATAACGTCATCGACTTGACCGCCTGGCGGGCGGCCAATCTGCTGGAGGCCGAAGAGGAGCCGCTGGAAGAGCTGGACTGGACCGGCGAGGAGCGGGAGGAGCCCGAGCTGTACATCCCCGCCCCCCGCCCCCGGAAGAGCCGCCGGGCCGCCGTAGCCGCTGAGCTGGCCGCCACGGTAAGCGTCGCGGCGGCGGCGCTGGCCGTCATTTTGTGGGTGCTGGCGTTTTAAACGCGCTGGGACCGGCGTAAGCCGCACTCCAACAGCACCCCATTTGTCAGGCAGTATTTGGCGCTGTCTGACAAATGGGGTGCTGTGCTATGCCCTGATGGATTGCTGATGGCAGGCCGGGGACTGTCCCCGGAGATAGAATTGGGTCGCTGATGTATCAAGAACCGTCGGTCATTTTGCAGCCATAGAACAGTACGACATTTGGGGCTGGCAGGTCAGTATGTCTTGGAGCACGTTACAACCAATCGGACACCACGTCATGCAGGGCCGCCGGCGTCACGCCGTTGCGCACCAGCAGGCCGCTGAGTTCATCAATGCGGGAGGCGCTGCATGTGATGTTTTCCACCATTGCCTGTTCGCCGTCCTGCTCGGCCACCTTCACCCCATAGCTCTCGCATGCGTACGCGCCCACGTCCATTTCCCCAATGAGGATCGAGTAGTCGTACCGCCGCATGATACCGGTCTGGTCTGCCAGCTCTACGGTCTCCAAAAATAGTTCCCGCATAGTTTGATTCACCTCCCTCTCTCTTCATACTCCCATTATCCATAGAGTAATCAGTGTTTGCAAGGATAACCGTTCGACAGCATTCGACAAAATCCGGCAGGGGTACAAGATGTGGAAATCCGTGGGCGGCTCAAAATACCAGCGCTTGATTATACACATATTTCCATGGAAAAATTGTGCAAAAATGCACAAAAAGCCCAGAGCGAAACACAAGTTCGCTCTGGGCCCTTTCATGAAATAAAGTTCCTGGATATCATTTCCAGCTCCCACCATCCCTAGTGGTCACCGGACAAGGATACTACAAGGCGTAATCTTACAGCTCGTCGACGGCGGTCTTGGTGCGGTCGGCGTTGTAGACGTAGAAGCCCTTGCCGGACTTAACTCCCAGGTTGCCGCCGCGGACCATCTTCCGGATCAGCGGGCAGGCGCGGTACTTGCTGTCGCCGGTCTCGTTGTACAGCACGTCCATGATGGCCAGGCAGATATCCAGGCCGATGAAGTCGCCCAGCTCCAGGGGACCCATGGGGTGGTTAGCGCCCAGCTTCATGGCGGCGTCGATGCCGGCGATGTTGGACACGCCCTCCATCTTGATGAAAGCGGCCTCGTTGATCATGGGGATCAGGATGCGGTTGACCACGAAACCGGCGGCCTCGTTGACCTGCACGGGGGTCTTGCCCAGCTCCTTGGAGATCTCGGTGATCTTGTCCACGGTCTCGGCGGGGGTGTTGGCGCCGGCAATGACCTCAATGAGCTTCATCCGGTCGGCGGGGTTGAAGAAGTGCATGCCGATCAGGGGGCGGCTCAGACCCTTGCCGATCTCGGTGATGGACAGGGAGGAGGTGTTGGAGGCGAAGATGCAGCCCTCCTTGCAGATCTTGTCCAGCTCGCCGAAGGTGGTCTGCTTGACCTTCATGTCCTCGAAAGCGGCCTCCACGATCAGGTCGCAGTCGGCGCACAGATCCTCCTTCAGGCCCGGCGTGATGGCGTTGACGATGGCGTCAACCTTGGCCTGGTCCATCTTGCCCTTTTCCACCAGCTTGGCGTAGCCCTTCTGGATCTTGGCCTTGCCACCGTCGGCCCACTCCTGCTTGATGTCGCACAGAGCCACGGTCCAGCCGCTCTGGGCGAACGCCTTGGCGATGCCCTGACCCATCGTACCGGCGCCGATAATACCAACTTTACTCATGATGACATACCCCTTTTCAGATTTGTTTTGATGTATGGACTCGTCCGCGGGGACGATGTGCGAGAACTGCCGGAGGATCATGTTCCACACCTGACCGTCCGGGTTGCCGATAATGCTCATAGTGACCTGTTGTCACGCTCGGGTTGGACGCGCTGTTCGGTTCGGCTTCTCTCCGACTCGGACTACACCCGGCGGCTTGCGCCGCCTGGGCTTCCGTCCTCGCTCCGGTCCATCCGAACCGGCGCGTCTGCCCTCACGCTTAGTTGTTGGTGAACACCGCCTTGGGCTTGGGCTTCTCCCGGGACAGGAAGCAGGCCATGCCCTCCACCTGGTCGTGGGTCTCGAAGCAGCCGCCGAAGATCTTCTCCTCGATCTCCACGCCCTTCTCGATGGAGACCTGCATCCCCTCGTTGACCGCCTTTTTGCAGCCGCGGACGGCGATGGGGGCGTTCTTGGCAATGGTGTTGGCCATCTTGACCGCGGCCTCCATCAGGTCGGCCTGGGGGTACACGGCGTTGACCAGGCCGATGCGCAGAGCCTCGTTGGCATCGATGTTCCGGGCGGTGTACAGCATCTGCTTGGCCATACCCATGCCCACCAGACGGGCCAGGCGCTGGGTGCCACCGAAGCCGGGGGTGATGCCCAGGCCCACCTCGGGCTGGCCGAACATGGCGTTGTCGGAGCAGATGCGGATGTCGCAGGACATGGCCAGCTCACAGCCGCCGCCCAGGGCAAAGCCGTTCACCGCGGCGATGACGGGCAGGGGGAAGCTCTCGATCATCAGGAAGATGTCATTGCCCAGCTTGCCGAAGGCCTCGCCCTCCGCCTTGGTCATGGTGGACATGGAGCCGATGTCGGCCCCGGCCACGAAGCTCTTGTCGCCCGCGCCGGTGAGGACCACACAGCGCACGGCGTTCTGGTCGATGCCCTCGAAGGCGGCCTTCAGGTCGGCCAGCACCTCGGGATTGAGGGCGTTGAGGGCCTTGGGGCGGTCGATGGTGAGGACCGCCACGGCGCCCTGCAAATCAATGTTGACGAATGACATCAGTTTGCCTCCTTAAATGTATAAAATTGTGGGAAGACAGCGAACGGCGCACCCTTTCCCGTCGGGAATGTTCGACATTTTTTTAACAAATGTTGAACAAAGGCGTGCGGCTATGGAGCCGGGTGCCAGGGGCCGGTCATGCCGCATGAGAAGGGGAGGGTCGTTCCCTATATTCTTTTCTTAGTATACCGCCTTTTTCCTGTCTTTGCAAGAGTTTCTTTTCAAATGGTCCAACCAATTATCAGGATATGTCAAAAGCGCCGCTCCATTCGCCGGAGCGACGCTTTCCATTCAGAACAGACTGGAGAACAGTGCGCTCAGCCAGTTGGCCAGGGGTATGTAGGCGATGGGCAGGAAAATGGCCGGGAGCATGTTCCCCACCTTGATTTTCTCACGGCTCAGCTCCAGCATGTTGACGGCGATGGCAATGATAAGCGCCCCGCCCACGGCGGTCATCTCAGTGATGACGGGCGCGGGCAGGTACGGCCCAACCCAGCCCGCCAGCAGGGTAATGCCGCCTTGGTAGATGAGCAGGGGGATGACAGAGAACATGACCCCCACCCCCATGGTGGCAGCGAAGGAAATGGAGGTCACACCGTCAATGACGCCCTTGGAGACGATGGTGGTATAGTTGTGGTTCAGCCCCGCGTCGATGGAACCGGTGATGGCCATGGCCCCCACGCAGAACAGCAGGGACGCGTTGACAAAGCCCTCGGTAAAGCGGCTGTTTCCCTCCCCCTTGATGAGCCTGGCACGGAGGAAATCCCCCGCGCCCTCCAGGCGGCGTTCAATATCAACGGCGTTGCCAATGACGGTGCCGATGACCATGCACACGATGACGCACAGCATATTCTGGGTGCCGGTGGCACTGCTGATGCCGATGCACAGCACACACAGTCCCAGGGCATGGGTGAGAATGGACATGAGGCGACCGCTGATGAGGTTTTTGAACATCAGCCCCGCCGCGCCGCCCAGCAGGACCAACAGCATATTAATGAATGTGGCGGGCATGGACAGGTCACCTCGAAGCTTTCGCGAAATAGTCCCGGGTCTGCCGGGCGTTTTCCAGGATGGCGTCCCGCAGGGCCTGGACCGTGGGGAACTTGCGCTCGGGGCGCAGGCGGGTATAGAACTCCACCCGAATGTCTTTCCCGTAGAGGTCGCCGTGATAATCCAGAATCCAGGGCTCTACCGTGACGGCGGTCTTATCCGAATTCACTGTGGGCCGGGTGCCCACGTTGGTCACCGCCAACCGTACCTCTCCGCCGGGAAGCCGTACCCGGCTGGCGTACACCCCGAAGCCGGGGGCGATGACCCCATGGGGAACCAGCAGGTTGGCGGTGGGGGTGCCCAGGGTGCGGCCCAGCTCACTGCCGTGGACCACCTGGCCGGACAGAGTGTGGGGGTGGCCCAGGAACCACCGGGCCCGCTCCATCTTGCCCTCCTGCACCAGGGTACGGATGTAGGTGGAGGACACGGTAAAGCCGTCGATCTCCACCTTGGGGATGATGTCGCAGCCCATGCCCAGCTGGGCGCACTTCTCCCGCAGGCGCTGGGGATTGCCCTCCCCCCGGTAGCCGAAGTGGAAGTCGTGGCCCGCCACCACGTGGACCACGCCCAGCTCCTTCTGTAAGTATTGGGCCACAAAGTCCTGCCAATCCATCTGGCGCATCACATCGAAGGGGGCCACAATGACCTCCTGAATACCGTACAGCTCCTCCATGAGCCGGGCACGGTCGGCCACCCCGCTGAGCAGGGGGATTTCCTTCCCGGTGAGGGCGGCGGCGGGGCTGCGGTCAAAGGTGAAGGCGCAGGGGGCGGCGTTCAGCTCTTTGGCCCGCTCCGCCACCGTGCGCAGGAGCGCCCCGTGGCCCATATGCACCCCGTCAAAAAAGCCCAGGGCAATTACTCTTTTTTGTTCCATTGCAATCAAGCTCCCTGTCACATCAGCGAATTAAAGCTCTTTTGGTACTTTTCCTTTGCAGAACAGCATCGTCTTGCTTCGTTGCCGGGCGGAGATGTCCTGTTTACCACTCTGTCCGTCAGCGAGATAAAGCTCTTTTTGGTTACTTTTTCTCTCGAGAAAAAGTAACTACACCTGGAAAAAGCTCTTGACGGTAGTAAGCCTGCCGTCCGCTGCCTTGCCAAGGGCCAAAAATGTCTTGTCCGCGCCGTAAACCCGGTACTCCCCTTCCGGGACATCACGAGCGGCGAGGGCCGCACCGTTGCGGATTTTCTTCTCCGCTTCGGTATTTTTCAGCACCAGCATGGGCAGGCCGGCAAAATAGGCGTCCACCGGGAGCAAAAGGGACTCCCCCTCTCCCCGGTCCACCGCCTCCTGGACGGCCTCCAGAGTCACGCTGTCCTCCAGGGTGAAGCCCGCCGCCTTGGTGCGCCGCAGGGAGCTCATGCACCCGCCGCAGCCCAGGGCCTGTCCGATGTCGTGGCATAGGGTGCGCACGTAGGTGCCCTTGGAGCAGCGGACGCGGAGCTGAAAATCCTCCCACGCGGCGGGCCACCCCAGCAGTTCCAGCTCATGGATGGTGACCGAACGGGGCTTACGCTCCACCTCCCGGCCCTTCCTGGCCAGCTCGTAGAGCTTTTTGCCGTTGATCTTGATGGCGGAATACATGGGGGGGGTCTGCTCGATATCACCGATAAACCGGGACAGCGCCGCTTCCAGTTCGGTCCGGGTGACGGAACATTCCCGCTCCTCCAGCACTTCCCCGGTGGTATCCTGGGTGTTGGTGACCACGCCCAGTTTTAACCCGGCGATGTACTCCTTATCGGAATCAGCGGCAAACTCCACCGCCCTTGTGGCCCGGCCGATGAACACGGGCAGCACCCCGGTGGCCATAGGGTCCAGGGTGCCCGCGTGGCCCACCCGCTTCTCGTGGAACATCCCCCGGAGCTTGGCGCATACGTCCATGGAGGTCCACCCGGCGGGCTTGTCAATGATGATGATACCGTTTGCCATAAGAGGAGGCTCCTTTTCTAAGGGCCTTCTTTTTCTTTCTGAAGAAAGAAAAAGAAGCAAAAAGAAAGACTTTCAGACTATTTCTACATTAAATTGTGCTTTTACAGTAGACATAGTTTAAAAGTTTCTTTTTTCGCTTCCTTTTTTCTTTTCAAAGAAAAAAGGAAGGCCCTTGACCTTATCAGTCCTGGTCAGGCTGGGAAAGCTGGTCGTCGATGGCGGCTAAAATGGCTTTCTCCGCCTCCTGCACCGTCCCTTTGACGGTACAGCCCGAAGCGGCCTTGTGCCCTCCCCCGCCCAGCCGGGCGCACACCTTGGTGGCGTTCAGCAGGTCGGCCCGGGTGCGCACGGAGATGCGGCACTCGCCCCCCTCGTGCTCCCGGATGGTGGCGGTGTGGAGCACCCCCTCGATCTGGCCCAAAAAGGCCGCCAGATCGTCGGTGTCCTCCGAGGTGGCCCCGGCCTCCGCCATCATCCCCAGGGAAATGGGTGCCACGGCCACAGTACCGTCATGATAAAGGTGCATATTCTGCAAAATCAGGCTCTCCAGCTTCATTCGGCGCATGGATTTGGTGCGGAAATGCCGCTTGTTCAGCGCCTGGAAGGGGATGCCCTGCTCCATCAGCGCCGCCGCCGCCCGGTGGGTGTGGGGGGTGGTGTTGGCGTAGACGAAGCAGCCGCAGTCGGTGGCGATTGCCACATACAGCGGCGCGGCGATATCCGCGTTCATCACGCCCAGCTCGCCGCAGATTTTCCAGATGATTTCCCCGCAGGCGGCTTTATCCGCCTCCAGGCAGGTCCCCCGGGCAAAGAACTCCTGGGAGGGGTGGTGGTCAATGGCAAGGTCGATCCTGCCCTTGTAAAGCGCGGCGCTGTCCGGCAGCAGGTTCTCCGTGGCCACGTCGGTGCTCACCACCGTGTCCGGAGTGAAGCCGTCCGGGGCGGTGAGCCCGTCCAGGTAGCCCCCCAGCAGGGTGGTGGCGTCCTCGTTGGGCAGGATATAGGCCTTTTTGCCCAGCCCCCGCAGGGCGCGGCACAGCCCCGCGGCACAGCCGATGGTATCCCCGTCGGGCCGCTTGTGGGTGAGGATCAGATAGTTGTCGTGGGCGCGCAGAAACGCCGCCGCTTCCCGGTAATCCATGGCTCACTCCTCCTCGTCCAAAACGATGTGCTCATTGGCGGGATTGGGGGGCTTGACCACGCTGGGGTCGCGCAGCAGGTCCAGAATGTGGGCCCCCTTGTCGATGGAGTCGTCCCGCACAAAGGACAGCTCCGGAGTATTGCGCAGGTTCAGGGCCCGGCCCAGCTCCCGGCGCAGATAGCCCGAGGCGGACTTCAGCCCTTTCAGCGCCTGGGCGTTTTTGCTCTTGTCCAGCACGCTGACAAAAATTTTGGCGTATTTCAAATCCTGGGTGGTCTCCACGGCGGTGACGGAGATCATGCCCGCCCCGGCCACCCGTGGGTCCTTCACCGTGGGGATGAGGGCGGACATCTCCCGCTGGATTTCCTCGTTGACACGTCCAATGCGATTGCTTGGCATAATGTCCTCCTTTTTTACTGTGGGTCGTCTTTCAGCCCCAACAGATAGTCTGTGGAGACATCAAAGAATTTAGCCAGCAAAACCAGCTTATCGATGGTAGTTTTGCGTTCGCCAGATTCAATGGTGCAAATAGATTTTCCACTTAACCCAATTGCCTCGCCCAATTCCTTTTGGGTCATTCTGTTCAGCACCCGCAATTCATAGACCCTTGTGGCAAAATCTTTTTTCCTCTCCATAGCAAACTCCTTGACAGATACCTATTAGTAGAGTACAATCTCTATATAGGTAATTAAATCTTCTTTAAGGATGGGATTTCAATGAATGACTTTTGGGAACTTCTCTTTCTCGCCTGGTGCCCGGCCTACGATGAAACTATGGCGCCGGAGCATCTGAAGGGCGACCCCGTCCGGGCCTATGGGGAATACGCCTTCCGGGAGGGCGTACGGCTGGGCCTGGCTCTGGCCTGCGGAACATTTTTTGATGAGACGTAAAATGGGGCGGGCGAAGCCGCCCGCCCCATTCGTTTAGTCCTCAAGAGTGGCCTGCATATCCTCGAGGAGCCCTGCAATCAGTTCCTTTGCCTCTTCCGGGTCTTTGGTCGCCAACGCCTTCCGGAGCGTCCGAATTGCCTGCCGGAGAAAACCGGCAAATTGCTTGTCTGTCATCCCCATAGTCATGGTCTCCTTTCATCAGGATATTTTATATTATATCATGTGTGCCGCCCGATGTCAAAAAGTGCGGTCAAACCTCAATCTGCTCCATCTGGAAGGCCTCGATGATGTCGCCTTCTTTAATGTCGCTGTACTTCTCGATGCCGATGCCGCACTCATAGCCCCGGGCGACCTCCTTCACGCTGTCCTTGAACCGCTGGAGGGAGTTCATCACGCCCTCGTGGATGACGATGCCGTCCCGGACCAGCCGGATCTGGGCGTTCCGGGCCACCTTGCCGTCGGTGACGTAGCACCCGGCCACGAAGCCCACCCCGGTGATCTTGTACACCTGGCGCACCTCGGCCTGACCCAGGGCGACCTCCTTGAACTTGGGGGCCAGCATACCCTTCATGGCGGACTCAATCTCGTTGATGCAGTCGTAGATCACCCGGTACATCCGCATGTCCACCTTGTTCCGGGCGGCGGAATCGGCGGCGTTTTTGTCCGGGCGGACGTTGAAGCCCACGATGATGGCGTTGGAGGTGGTGGCCAGCATCACGTCGTTCTCGCTGATGGCGCCCACCGCGCAGTGGATGACCCGCACCCGGACCTCCTCGTTGGAGATCTTCTCCAGGCTGGCCTTGACGGCCTCGGCGGAGCCCTGGACGTCGGCCTTGACGATGATGTTCAAATCCTTCATCTCGCCCGCCTGAATCTGGCTGAACAGCTCCTCCAGGGACACCTTCTGCTTGGCCGCGCCGGTGGTGGCGTTCTTCATCTCCGCCTTGCGCTGCTCCACCAGCTCCCGGGCCATGCGCTCGTCGGCCACGGCATGGAAGTCGTCGCCCGCGCCGGGCACCTCGCCCATGCCGATGATCTCAACAGGCACGGAGGGCCCCGCCTGGGTGACCTTGTTGCCCTTGTAGTCGGTCATGGCACGGACGCGGCCCACCGCCATGCCGGCGATGATCACGTCGCCCTGCTTCAGAGTGCCGTTCTGCACCAGCAGGGTGGCCACGGGGCCACGGCCCTTGTCCAGCCGGGCCTCGATCACCGCGCCGTGGGCGGTGCGGTTGGGGTTGGCCTTCAGCTCCCGCATCTCGGCGGTGAGGGTGACCATCTCCAGCAGGTTTTCAATGCCCATGCCCGTCTTGGCGGAGATGGGGCACACCACGGTGTCGCCGCCCCACTCGTCGGGCACCAGCTCGTGCTCGGTGAGCTGCTGCTTGATCCGCTCCGGGTTGGCCTCCGGCTTATCCATCTTGTTGATGGCCACGATGATGGGGATGTCGGCGGCCTTGGCGTGGTTGATGGACTCGATGGTCTGGGGCATGATGCCGTCGTCGGCGGCCACCACCAGGATGGCCACGTCGGTAATCATGGCGCCCCGGGCCCGCATGGCGGTAAAGGCCTCGTGGCCCGGCGTGTCCAGGAAGGTGATGGGCTTGCCGTTCACCTCCACCTGGTAAGCGCCGATGTGCTGGGTGATACCGCCGGCCTCGCCGGACACCACGTTGGCGTGGCGGATATAGTCCAGCAGGGAGGTCTTGCCGTGGTCCACGTGGCCCATGACCACCACCACCGGGGCCCGGGGGACCAGGTCCTCCTCCTTGTCCTCGGCGGTGTCGATGAGCCGCTCCTCAATGGTGACGATGACTTCCTTCTCGACTTTGCAGCCCAGCTCCATGGCCACCAGGGCGGCGGTGTCGTAGTCGATGATATCGGACAGGGAGGCCATCACCCCGTTGCGGATGAGGCACTTGACCACCTCCGCCCCGGTCTTCTTCATCCGGGAGGCCAGCTCGCCCACGCCGATCTCGTCGGGGATCTTGACGGTCAGCGGGGTCTTCTTGGCAATCTCCAGCTGGAGGCGGCGCATCCGGTCCTGCTCCTCCTGCTTGCGCTTATTGCCGAAGTTCTGACCCCGGTTTTTGTTGTTCCGGTTCTGGAACTTCTGTTTGCCGGTCTGCATCCGGTTGGCCTTGTCGGGGGCCAGGTCCTCCAGCCGCTGGTCATACTTCTCCAGGTTGGGACCGCCGCCCTTGCGGGTGTCCACCACCTTTTTCTCCGGGGTGCGCTTGGCAGGGGCGGGCTGCTTGGGCTGCTCCTTCTGGCCCTGGGGCGCGGCCTGCTTGCCCTGGTTCCCCTGGTTCTGGGCCGGGGCGGGCTTGCCCTCCTTCTGCGGCGCGGCCTGCTTGGGCGCGGGGGCGGCCTCCTGCTTGGCGGGCTCATGGTACACATCGGCGTAGATGGACTCGATGGAATCCACCTGGTTGCGCTGGGTCAGGTGCTCAAAAATGATGGACAGCTCCCGGTCCGTTAAAATTTTGGTGGGAGACACCGTCTCTTTGGTGTGCTCGGTGAGAATGGCGGTAATGGCTTTGGCTTGCATCCCAAAGTCCTTTGCCACATCCCGGGCGTTCAGTTTCGCAAGGCTCAAACAGGCCACCTCCTAAATTTCAGGCACGGCGGGCTTTTTCTGAGCCCGCGACTTCTTTTTCTTCATGGGCTGGGGACGGCGGGGCGTCTCCGCGGCCAGCCGGCCGCACAGCGGCTGGTACTGGGGCAGGACCTCCGCCAGCTTTTTTGCCAGCGCCGCCGCCAGCCCCCCGTCGGTGAGGGCCGCCATGGCGCAGGCGCCCCGGCCCAGGGCCAGGCCCAGGGTTTCCTTGTCCCAGGGCGCCTGCGCCCACGGGACGTTCCCCGCTTCCGCCCAGCGCCGGGCGCGCTGGACGCTGTTCTCCGCCGCGTCGGCGGCGGTGAGCACCAGTCTGGCACGGCGGGTCTTGCAGGCCTCCTCCACCGGGGCCTCGCCCACAGCCAGGTGATTCCCCCGCAGAGCCAGGCCCAGCAGGGACAGGGCGTTGTCAGTCACCGCCGTCACCTGCCTTCATCTGGGCCTCCAGCGCCTCCCACACCTCGGGGGGCATGGGGGCGGACAGCGCCCGCTCGATGGCGCGGCTCTTTTTCGCCCGGGCCAGACAGGCCGGGTCAGGGCAGAGGTAGGCCCCCCGGCCCGGCTTCTTTCCCCGGAAGTCCAGGGACAGCTCTCCCTCGGGGGAGCGCACCACCCGGATGAGCTCCGGTTTGGGCTTCATCTCCCGGCAGCCAAGGCATTGGCGCATGGGTATTTTCTTGGGCATCGTGCGCTCCTCCTTTCTCGTCGTCGCAAAGTCCGCTCAACTGCGTTTTCACCTGCGGTGAAAACTTCGTCCGCTCCCTTGCTCCTCCTCTCCCCACCGGACCCGCTTCGCTGGGCTCCGGCGGGGGCCCCGTTATTTACTCGATTACCTCGATATCTTCCTCATCCGGCTCCTCCGGGGCCTCCACGGCCTCCTCCTCGGGGGGCTCGGGGGCGCTGGCGGGACGGATGTCAATCTTAAAGCCTGTGAGCCGGGCGGCAAGCCGGGCGTTCTGCCCCTCCTTGCCGATGGCCAGGGACAGCTGGTCGTCGGGCACCACCACCCGGCAGCTCTTGCCCGGCTCCAGCTCGGTGACGCTGATCACGTCGGCGGGGGCCAGGGCGGCAGCCACATACTGGCTGGCGTCCTCGGACCACTTGATGATGTCCACCTTCTCGCCCCGCAGCTCCTCCACCACGGCGTTCACCCGCTGGCCCCGGGGGCCCACGCAGGCGCCGATGGGGTCCACGTTCTCGTCGTCGCTCCACACGGCCAGCTTGGTGCGGCTCCCCGCCTCACGGGCGATGGACATGACCTGCACCGTGCCATCGTAGATCTCCGGCACCTCCAGCTCAAACAGCCGCTTGACCAGGTCGGGGTGGGTGCGGGAGATGAGCACCTGGGGTCCCCGGCTGGCCTGGCGGACCTCCACCACGTACACCCGGACCCGGTCGCCCTCCCGGATGACCTCGCCCTTCACCTGCTCCCCGGCAGAAAGGAAGGCATCGGTGAACTCGGACCCGGAGGTGAGCCGGATGGCCACCGAGCCGTTGCGTTCGTCCACCCGGGTGACCGTGCCGGTCAGAATCTCGTGCTTCTTGGCGGAGAACTCGTCGAAGATCATCCCCCGCTCCGCCTCCCGCATGCCCTGGATGATGACCTGCCGGGCGGTCTGGGCGGCGATGCGGCCGAAGTTCTTGGGCTTGATCTCAATGCGCAGCACATCCCCCAGCTGGGCCCGGGGCAGGGCCTTCTGGGCGTCCTCCAGGCTGATCTCGGTGTGGGGATTGTCCACCGCCTCCACCACGTCCTTCTTGACGAACATGCGCACGGTCTCCGCTTCCTCGTTGGCGTCCACCACCACGTTGTCCGTGATGCCCTCGTGGTCCCGCTTGTAGGCCGCTACCAGCGCCTGGGTGATCTTCTCCAGCATGTAGCTCTTGGGAATATTCTTGTCCTTCTCAATATCGGAGATGGCGGCGAAAAATTCCTTCGCGTCCAGCTCCGTGCTCTTTGCGGCGATCTTTTTCTTAGCCATGTCGTTTCGCTCCTTCAAAATTCGACGTGCAGCCGCACCTGGGCCGCGTCTTTCTTGTCAAAGCGGACGCCGTCCACGCTGACGGCCCCGTCCTCATAGCCGGTGAGGAGCCCGGTGACTTCCTTGCGCCCGTTGATGGGCCGGTAGAGCTTCAAATCCACCTTCTGTCCCATGCAGGCCGCGAAGTGCTCGGGCTTTTTCAGCGCCCGGTCCAGCCCGGCGGAGGACACCTCAAAAGTGTAGCTGCCCTGAATGGGGTCGGCCTCGTCCAGCGCGTCGGACAGCGGGCGGGAGACCGCCTCGCAGCAGTCGATGTCCACGCCGCCCTCCCGGTCGATATACACCCGGAGAAACCACTCCCCGGCCTCTTTCACATATTCCACGTCCCACAGGGTGCAGCCCGCCCGCTCCACGATGGGCCGGGCCAGGGCGGACACCACGTCAGCCACCTTTGCCATCCGGCGTCAGCTCCTTTGCTCAAAAGAAAGAGTGAGGCCCGCGCCTCACTCCTTTCTACCATACATAACATGGGTATTCTACCACGCTTTGCAAGGGATTGCAACCCCTTGTTGAGAAAAATTTACTTCTCCCCCGGAGCGGGGGAGTTACTTTCTCCAAAGCTCCTCCTTCCCCGGCGGGGACGGCCTTCGGCGACCTACTTTCTGCTTGTGCAGAAAGTAGGCAAAGACACACTTAAGGGGGCGGCCTCCGAATGGAAACGGCCCAAAGAGCGGGCCATTTCCATTCGGAGGCCGCCCCCTTAAGAATCCCCCATTTTTACGGGAGAGCCCGATACGCAGCGCTTACCCAAACCCTTCCGGCGCGCAAGGCTTTCGACACAAACACCCCTATTTGTGCTGCCGCTTGTGTCTAGACACTGACAGGCGGGCAGGGTCCGCCTCCCGCGCCTGGAGGGCGGGCCGTTCGGTCGGGTTTCTATTCAGCCGGACCGCCAGCCTCGATATACAGTTCCTCTGTCTCCTGCTGCGCCCGCACCAACACCCCCCTGGCCTTCATGACCTCCCCATCCTCTATCATATACAGCGCCGCTGTGATTGCTTTGAACAGCGTTACATACATTTTTTGATAGGGTGCGTTAGGGTCAGGTCTTGGTTTAGGAATATCCATATGGCATAGACTCCATTCGTGTTATAAGCGATAATCCTATTATAAACTGGAAAAAGTAAGGTGTCAAGCAAGAAATTTGCTTATTGGCTGTTTATAAAAACGTGCACCCCCATATCCTAAAACATGGGGGTGCACAACATGGAACTGGATTATGGGTTAATAGGGAAACGAATTGCAAAGAGAAGAAAAAAGTTGAATTTGAAGCAGTCTGTTGTAGAAGAGCGGGCTGATATCGGCAGCAAATATCTTTCCAGCATTGAAAATGCTTATTCTATTCCTTCCACAGAAGTAATCATGCGTCTTGCCATAGCTTTGGAAACCACGCCGGATGAGTTTCTCGTGGGTGCAGTCAAATATACGGAAGACGATGAGAAGTGGCGCAACGCGGCGGAACTTCTCCGTGGTATGAATGATAAGCAATTAGAAATGGCCCGGTGTTTCCTGCTGTGGCTGTCGGAGCAAAAGCTTTGACTGTGTCCTGATAGAAGGGTCGGGCTAACGGTTTCCGCCCCAGGCCGAACGGTGCAGAGCTTAGGCGCAGTTGGCGGACCGGGTTTGTTTTCGGTGACTGGACACAAGCGGCAGCGCTAATAGGGGGAGGTCAGCCGTAAAGCCCCACGCGCCGGAAACGTAAAATAGATTTCTCGTATAGGGCTCTCCCGTAAAAACGGGGATTCTTAAGGGGGAAAATCCTGAGACCGCGGCCCGCCTTTTGGGCCGCAGGGAACCGGATTTTCCCCCTTAAGCATTCTCTTTGGGTACTTTCTCTCATGTGAGAGAAAGTACCTCGCCGAAGGCTCGACAGCCTTACATTTTGTTGGGCGCGCTGACCCCCAGCAGTCCCAGTCCGTTGGCAAGCACCAGCCGGACGGTGTCGGCCAGCTTGAGGCGGGCGGCCTGAAGCTTGGGATCGTCCACCATGCAGCGGCAGGCGTTGTAGAAGCGGTGGAAGTCCCCGGCCAGGGTGGTCAGATACCGATTGATCCGGCTGGGATCGTAGTCCCGGGCGGCCAGCCGGACCTCCTCCGGGTACTGAGCCAGGGTCTTGACCAGGGCCAGCTCCTCAGGCTGGGCCAGGGCGCAGGCGTCCACCTCACAGGCACGGCACACCCCGGCCCCGGCCTCCCGCATGCGCTCGACCAGCGAACAGATGCGGGCGTGGGCGTACTGGACGTAGTACACCGGGTTGTCGCTGTCCTGCCGCACCGCCAGGTCCAGGTCGAAGTCCAGGGGGCTGGTGGCGGCCCGGTTGTTGAAATAGTACCGGGCGGCATCCACGCTGATCTCGTCCAGCAGGTCGTGGAGGGCGATGGCCTTGCCCGTCCGCTTGGACATGCGCACCGGCTTGCCGTCCTGGAGCAGATTCACCAGCTGCATCAGCACGATGACCAGCCGGTGGGAGCCGTCCAGCCCCAGGCCGTCCAGCGCCGCCTGGAGGCGGGCCACATGGCCGTGGTGGTCCGCGCCCCACACGTTGATGACCTTGTCGAAGCCCCGCTCCTCAAACTTGTTCCGGTGGTAGGCGATGTCGGCGGCGAAGTAGGTGTAGAACCCGTTGGCCCGGCGCAATACGTCGTCCTTCAGGTCCAGCTTGTCCGCCTGCTCCCGGGTCTTGCCCTCCCGGATGTATTTCTCCTTCAGGAGCTCGGTGGTGTTCAGCCACAGGGCCCCCTCCTTCTCATAAGTCCAGCCCTTCTGGGTGAGCAGGTCCACCGTCTGGGCCACGTAGCCGGACTCGTGGAGGGTGGACTCAAAAAACCACTGGTCATACTCGATGCCGTACTTTTTCAGGTCCGCCCTCATTTTGGGGATGTTGCGCTCCAGGCCGAAGCGGCTCATATCCTCCAGCCACTTGTCCTCGGGGGCGTCCTGGTAGGCGTCCCCATGGGCCTCATAGAAGCCCTGGGCCAGCTCCTTGATGTCGTCCCCGTGGTAGCCGTCCTCCGGGAAGGGGTAGTTCTCCTCCCCCAGGATGAGCTGCATATACCGGGCGTGGATGGACAGGGCGAACTTGTGGATCTGGTTGCCCGCGTCGTTGACATAGAACTCCTTCCAGGCGCTCCAGCCCGCCCGGGCCAGCACGTTGGCCAGAGTGTCCCCCAGCACGCCGCCCCGGGCGTTGCCCATGTGCATGGGGCCGGTGGGGTTGGCGGACACGAATTCCACCATCACCTTCCGGCCCGCGCCCTCGCCGCAGGCCCCGTAGTTTGCCGGGTCCGCCTCCACGGCGGCCAGCACCTCGCCGTACCACTTGGGGGCGTAGAAAAAGTTGAGGAACCCCGGCCCGGCGATCTCCGCCCGCTGGAACAGGGTGCCCTCCAGCTCCAGATGATCCAGAATGATCTGGGCGATCTGCCGGGGGGCCATATGCAGGGCCTTGGCCCCCGCCATGGCAAAGGAGGAGGCAAAATCCCCGTTTTTGCTGTCCTTGGGCACCTCCACGGTGCCGCGGATGTCCTGCCCCGCCGGGAGCAGGTCCTGGGCGGCGGCCTTCTCGTAGGCGGCCTGGGTCAGCTGGGCCACCTGCTCACGGGCGGCCTGGATCAGATTCGGCATAGTCAGCTCTCCTTTTCTCGGTCCGCCCCCGCTGGGGCCGGGCCGGATGTTTCTTCACGTTCATGCGGAACAGGTTGTGTCCCGCCACCAGGTTGTCGATCTCGATAGCGTAGTCGATCTCCAGGTCGCCCCCCGCCTCCCCCAGGGTGGAGCGCATACGCCGGGTGTTCACCCCGATGGACAGCTCTCCGTAGGGGGTCTCGTACATGGACAGGTGGCGGCGGCCCTCCTCAAAGACCATCTGGGAGTTGATGCTACCCTCCCGCAGGAGGGTCACCCGCCCGCCGTCGATATGCAGTCTGGTGGTGGTGCCCTCCAGGCCGGTGAGCTCGCTCTCCTGATAGGAGACGGTGTAGCCCCCACGGCTGTCCCGCTTCAACACGCCGGAGGTGACCAGCTCCATCTCGTCGGGGCTGCTCTCGGCGTATAACTGCTTACCTTTTATGGATATGATCACATTGTCTCTCATAGCGTTCCTTTCAAACCGCGCCCAGGGCGCGGGGTCAAAATCCCAGTTTTAATAGGCGGTGATGTCGATCTGCTCCACCTCGCCCCGCACGTCCTCCCCCAGGAAGATGGAGGCCAGGGAGGAAAAGTCCTCGGTACTGTCGCTGACATAGTAGCGCCGCCGCCCCGCGCCGGGGCGCTGGTTGCGCAGACCGTCCAGCTCCAGCTGGCGCTTCACCCACCGGGCGCACTGCTCCCCCACGTCCACCAGGGCGACGCCGGGGCCCATGTACGCGCCGATGATCTCCCGCAGCAACGGGTAATGAGTGCACCCCAAAATCAGGGTGTCCACCCCCGCCGCCTTCACGGGAGCTAAGTATTCGGCCACTACCGTCTCCGCCACGATATCGCCGGGGCGGAACCGCCCGTTCTCCACCAGGGAGACCAGCAGCGGACAGGCTTTGGCGGTGACCTCCACACCGGGGCGCAGGGTGTCCAGCGCCCGCTCGTAGGCCCCGGAGCGGATGGAGGCCTTGGTGCCGATAAGCCCCACCCGGGCGTTCCGGGTCACATGGGCGGAGGCCCTGGCGGCTGGCTCCACCACGCCGAAAATGGGGATGTCGTTCTCCGCCTGGAGCACGTCCAAGGCGGTGGTGGATACGGTACCGCAGGCGATGACGATGGCCTTGGGGTTGAAGGTGCGCAGGAAGGCCACGTCTTGCCGGGCGTACTTCACCAGAATATCCCTGGAGCGGCCGCCGTAGGGCACCCGGCCCGTGTCTCCGAAATAAACGAGGTCCTCCTCCGGCATGATCCGGGCCAGCTCCCGCACCGCGGTGAGGCCCCCAAACCCGGAGTCGAATACGCCGATGGGCCGTCTGTCCACTGCGCCAGCTCCCTTCCTTTTGCTTGAAACTATGATATTATATGCTATTCCCTCCATAAAAACAAGAGCGGATTTTTGAATGTACTGTAACATAATTGTAATGAAAGCTGAACCGATTTCCCCTTGCATTCGAGCAAACGATATGTTATGCTAAGTTACTACGATGAAAGGAGCGCCGGACATGGGCAAACAATCCACCAAGCAGATCGCCTCCAACCGCAAGGCGTTCCACGACTATTTCATCGAGGACAAATACGAGGCGGGCATTGAGCTGGCGGGCACCGAGGTCAAATCCATCCGCCTGGGGGCCGTCAACCTTCGGGACGCCTTCTGCGCGGTAAAGGACGGGGAGATGTTCCTGTACGGGATGCACATCTCCCCCTATGAGAAGGGCAATATCTTCAACAAGGACCCCCGGCGCACCCGGAAGCTGCTGCTCCACCGACGGGAGATCCGCAAGCTCCAGGCCAAGGTTCAGCAGGACGGCTACGCGCTGATCCCCCTGTCGCTGTATTTCTCTGGCCCCAGGGTGAAGGTGGAGCTGGCGCTGGCCAAGGGCAAAAAGCTCTACGACAAGCGGGAGGCCGCCGCCCAGCGGGACGCCAAGCGGGAGATGGACCGGGCCTCCCGGGACCGCTATTGAAAGAGGAAGGGATGGTAACCATGAGCAACCCCATCGTCACCATTGAGATGGACAACGGCGGCGTGATGAAAGCGGAGCTGTATCCTGAAATCGCGCCCAACACGGTGAACAACTTTATCTCCCTGGTCCAGTCCGGGTTTTACGACGGGCTGATCTTCCACCGGGTGATCCCCGGCTTCATGATCCAGGGCGGCGACCCCGACGGCGCGGGCACCGGCGGTCCGGGGTACTCCATCAAGGGGGAGTTTGCCCAGAACGGCTTTCAAAACGAGCTGCTCCACACCCGGGGCGTGCTGTCCATGGCCCGGGCTATGGACCCCGACTCGGCCGGCAGCCAGTTCTTTGTTATGGTGGCCGACGCGCCCCATTTGGATGGCGGCTACGCCGGTTTCGGCAAAGTCATTGAGGGTATGGAGACGGCGGACACCATCGTCTCCGCCAAGCGGGACTGGAACGACCGGCCCAAGCAGCCGCAAAGGATGAAGAAGGTCACCGTGGACACCCAAGGTGTGGATTACCCCGCGCCGGAGAAGGTGTAACAGCGTTTTCATTCCGGAAGGCAACACCCGACGGGTGAAAATAGATGTAAGGCAGGCGGCGAAGCCGCCCGGCAGATTCTCCCGTAAAGTTGACCCTTAGGCTTTGCGGGAAAAACGCCGCTCGAAGGGCGGCCCCAAATCGCAACCCAGCGCAGCGGTTGCGATTTGGAGAGGAGGGGCAGCGAAATGAGCGAGCTTTCGGCTCAGCCGGAAGCGAGGGATGTGAAGCTTGCTCTAACGGGGCCCCCGCAAAGCCGCCCCTCAGGCTTTGTGGGGAGAGGAAGAAGGAACGGAACGGGCGGAGCTTTCGCCGCAGGCGGAAGCGGAGCAGAGTGGAGTTTCTTCTGACGAGGGGGCGTACTGGTTTCGACGGGGGCGCCGAAGCAGGAATAGCGAGCGGATGCGCCTGACATCCTAAAAACGGGCAGCTTATAAATTAAAGAACAACGATAACGTAGTTCTCGCCGCGGCTTAACGCGGCCGTCCCGCCCGGAAGGACCACGAGCCAGGCCGGGGCGTCATCTCAGTGGTGAACATGAGTACGGAAAGAGTTGACCGTGCCATGGATCATGACTCTACCAAGCTCAGCAGTTTGACGGCCTGCGGCTGAGTGAGGGAATGTAACCGACCGTCTGCGCTCGGAGAGGTTCCTGTGGACGCGCTTTCGGACAGGGGTTCGACTCCCCTCGCCTCCACCAACACAATATTACACAAAACCCTACTTCTTTGTCGGCGGGTTCGCCGTCACGGTTTGGCTTGTGTAATTAAGTAAAAAGGTCTGCTATGGAGTATGCTCCACGGCAGACCTTTTTATCGAAA
>CATLFX010000034.1 GCA_949935795.1 uncultured Oscillospiraceae bacterium | reverse complement strand
GTTCAAGACTGTCTGCCCTGGAGCCCCGCCGTACAGAATCTGTGTAAATGACCGGCTACCGCATTTCACCGCGGTTGCCGGTTCTTTTTTCTCCCTTGCTGGTATGTCCCTATTTGACGCTTACAGAGCACCCTCTACAAGGTGGCCCGGAGCTACCTCCACAACGATGCCGACGCCGCGGACGCCGTCAGTGAGACAGTGCTGGCCTGCTTTGAGAAGCTGGGCACCCTGCGCCAGCCCCAGTATTTCCGCACCTGGCTGGTGCGTATCTGCATCCGCAAGTGCCAGGACCTGCTCCGGGAGCGCAAGCGGAGCGTGCCCCTGGACGAGCTCACCGAAGTGGGGCGAAACGAGCCCGGCCACGCCCGGGTGGAGTTCCTGGCCCTGCTGGACAGCCTGGATGAAAAATACCGCACGGTGCTGCTGCTCTACTACGGCGAAGGCTTCTCCGTGGGGGAGATCGCCCAAGCCATGGATTTGAAGGTGGAGACGGTCAAGACCCGTCTCAAGCGGGCCCGGGCCGGGTTCAAGCTGGCCTACGAGGCGGAATAGGAGGGACAGACCATGGATGAACGGAAGCTGCACGAGATTTTGGGACAAGATTTGGAGGTGCCCGATATGGTGAACAAAAAATTGCAGGAGACCTATGCCCTGGTGGCGCAGAAAAAGCCCCCGGCACAGCGGCCAATGTCATGAGTTTTAAGCCCCAACCCAGCGTTACACCATCGTTTTTCCGTTGTTCACAATTAGTTTATCGCTTTTCCATTGACAACTGAAAACCTGCCCGCTACAATAAGTTTACAATCTATTGGCGCACGAGGATTTTCAAAGTCGAATCCCATACCTGATATTGTCGGATTCATCGTCACAGCAAGGAACAAACAAAGCGAGTGCACTGTCCGTATTTTACGGGCGATGTACTCGCTTTGTTTTTTGACTGCGTTAGATTGATCCAAAACAAGCGGAAAGGAATCAATACCATGCCCACCAATCACGCCGACGATTTGCGTTGCAAATTGAATCAGGCCATAGAAAGAGCCGTCCTTCTGCGCGGCAGCTATATCGACGATATCCGGCACTTTTCCAGAGATCGAACGCTCCCGTTAGACGCTCTGATACGCTTCCTGCTGACCATGACGGGTGGTACGCTGAACCGTGAACTGTATGACGCCGGCATAGAAATGGCCGCGTCCTCCTTCGTTGACCGCCAAGCGGGTTTCCTATTTCTGCTTCAGCAACCTGTTGCAGAATTTCAACGACCTCTGCGACGACCCGGCAACGCTGAAGGGCTACCGTCTTTAGGCGATTGACGGCAGTACCGTCCCCTGCCCCCGCAACCCTGATTCAAGCAACCATTTCAAGTCCGAAACAAACTCCAAAGGGTGGAACAACACCCACGCAAACCTGATTTTTGATATTCTGAACCGTACTTTTGTAGACTGCTATATGGGCAAGGATGAGATAAGCAGTCACATCGCCCACGATGAACAGGGCGCTCTGTGCGCTCTGATTTACAGGCGGAAATACCCCGAGTCCACCATTGTAGTCCTTGACCGCGGGTACGAATCCTACAACACGATCGCCCATCTTCAAAATAACCCGAATCTGTATTTTGTCCTCCGCGTCAAACAGGATAAAGCGGCCCTGCGGCCCGTCCGTGAACTGCCCATGGAGGAGCTTGACCGCGATCTTGAATGGACGATTACCACCCGGCAGACCAACGAAGCGAAGGAAAAAAGGTGGATTTTCCTTCAGACCGGGAGCAAGAAGGGCAAAACGAACAGCCCAGGCACCAGAATCACGCGCTGGGATTTCAAAGGCCCGGTGTTCCCGGACGTATACCCCATGACGTGCCGCGCTGTGCGCTTTATGCTGGATTCCGGGCAATATGAAACGCTCCTGACGAATCTTCCCCGTGATGAATTTTCTATCTCGGACTTGGCCGGAATATACCATATGAGGTGGAAAATCGAAACAAATATTCGCTTTTTGAAATATTGCGTAGGTCTGTTGAACCTCCACAGCCGGACGGACGAGCTTATCATGCAGGAGATATACGCCCATTTGACCATGTATAATTTCTGTACCCGGATTTGCCGGGAAATTGAGATTCCGCAAAAATTAGAGAACAAATACCAGTACAAAATCGACATGACGATGGCTATTTACCTATGCAAGAAGTTTTTCCGCGACTCTGATTTCAGCGGCGAAAAGCTGGTGCGGGACATCAAGCGGTATGTTCAGCCTGTCCGCCCGAGCCGCGCCGACGAACGGAACTTGAAAGCCAAGACCTTCCCCGGATTTCCGTACAGAATCCCATCCTGACGCAAAAAGGGCAGGGGCTGCGTTTTTCATTCGACCCCTGCCCTCTTCTTAAAAAATTTTTGCCGCAAAATTGGCGTTGAACTGCCTGATTTTCAAAAAATATTTGTGTGCCTCCCTATCCCAGGACTGAAACCGGGTTTGAGAGCAAGCGTATACAAATTTTTTCAACAAGTCGCTGGAATGTATCACAATTCTGCCCACATTGGGGAATCAGCCTAAAATAACGCTTCCGCCGAATTGTCAACAAGTCTACAGACTGATTCAAATTTGTTTCGGCCCAGTGAAAAATGGAATATTTTCCTAAAAAGATGGTGTGGCGGTTTTGTATTCGGCGGATAACCATATAGGAAATAGGATAACCAAATTATTGTTCTCGGCTTCAAGTGATTCCTTGCCCAATTTCAAGTAGTTTCACAGAAAATAGAGGTTTTCGCGGATTTCTTCTACTCTCCATGGACAAGTTGAAATTTGCCACTTTTTAATGTTTTGCTCTGTTTTCCTGATTTTTAGAGCATTGCGGGGACAAGTTGAAATTTTTCCCGCTTTCGCCCTATTTCATGCTTTTCCCCGAATTTTTGAGCATTACATAGACAAGTTGAGATTGTTTGTAATCAGCCCATGGCCCGGTACAGGAAGGTGACGATTTGCCCACGAGTACAGGTGTCATTGGGACTGAACGTGGTGGCGCTGGTGCCGTTAGTGACGCCCGCCTCCACCGCCCAAGCCACCGCTTTGGCATAGTCCGCGCCGCCGTGCACATCGGTAAAATTGGTAGAGCCTCCAGCGTCCGGGCTCATAAGGGCTTTCCAGATATAGGTCATTGCCATGGCGCGGGTGCAGGGCTTGTCCGGGTCGAAGGTGGCGCCAGATACAATGTCATACTCCGCCGCCCACCGGGCGGCCTGATAGTAATAATCGCTCTGCTTCACATCGGCAAACGGATTACCGCCCAAGACGGGCATCCACTCAAAGGCCCGGTACACCATAGTCAGAATTTCGGCGTTGGAGCAGGTTCTCCCGGGGGTGAAGGATGTGCTACTGGTGCCGTTGGTGATCCCGTACTTCATCGCCCATTTTACCGCGTCCTCATAGTATTCTCCCGCCGCTACATCCTGAAAAACCGTATTGGTGTTGACGGGATGGATATAGGCAATAAAGCCCTCCGGGTCATTCGCAGAGTTGACAAAATACCATTGCTCCGTCAAGCTGCCTTTCGTGAGGGTAAATTCCGACCTGTCGATATTCTCGAAATCGTCTGAGGAGAGATTGGCGATAGAATAGCCTTTTTGGATACCCTCCCCCGTCAGGCCCAGCTTTGTGCCCACCACAAATTCGTAAACGGTTACCTCTTTGTCATAGAGGTTATCGTTTGCGTCAAATTCAGGTACTGTTGTCCGGTAACTGCCGATCGGGCTTACGGAAAAGCGCAGAAAATCCGGGGTGCCGGGAATGGAATAGGGGTAGCTGTCCGCATTGGTGGGAGGAGTGGTGGGTTGTTCGGGGGGAGTAGAGGGATTGTCTGGGTTTTCGGGCGTGGATATGTTGGAATTATCAGCCGCCACAACTGTAATACACAGCGCACCAAGCGATATGTCACACTGGTAGGTGTGCTCGTCCTCATGCCAGCATTTGATGGATCTGATGACATAGATACCCGGCTCAGTCAAAATAATTTTCGCCCCTGCCCGTATCATTTCCTGATAGCTTTCTTCGACATGGATTGGATTGTGATAAGTTGATTTATTCAGAACCTCCAGTTCCTCTCCTCTATCGCCAAAATATTCATCTTCCGTCATGCCGGAAAAGACACTGGTATCATTCAAAAGTGTAATTTCCACGGGAGCAACGCAGGTGAGTGGAGCGCCCAAACCGCCGCCATCCCACTCGCTGTGCTCAATAGTGTTGGTTACCCTGAAATCGCCCCCCTCGTAGGTGTACGGCGTAACAGTGTCTGCCGCAAATGCCGGGATAATCAGCCCTATTGTCAGGGCCAACGCCAGAAAAATTGCCGTGAACCGCGTTTTCATGTGTGTTCTCTCCTTTGTTTTCCGTGCTGACCGTCCGGGGCGGGTGGTGAGCAATACCCGCCCCGATCGGCCGCCGGAAACACAAAGAGCGGTGTTGAGCGTATAACTCAACACCGCCTGATTTTTCAACCAAAGCGAAACACCGAAGCCCATTCTACCTATTCCCCCTTGAAAAACAGAGAGCCAGACGGTATAATGGACAGTACGGTACAGTCTATGACTGTGGTGTTGAGTGGGTACGACACTCTTCATCGGGGTATGGTGGGCGGCAACCCGCCATGCCCCGCCGCTATTTATGTTTCCATTGTCGATTTTACCCGATACCGCGCAGAATTGCAAGAGCTATTTCTATAACTTTACGAAAAAACTCCCGCCTGTTTGCACAGACGGGGGTTTTTGCATTAGGGTGCCCTCGAGCTTAAGCTCATGACATTGGCACAGCGGCGGGGGTTCCGTCCCCTGCGGACGGTTTTGATCGCGGCGGCGGCCGCGGTCCTGCTGTGTGGGACGGCCGCGGCGGCGACTGTGATGATGCGGCAGTCAAGGATTCAACTGATCGACAGTGAGGCGGAAAAGTGGGAAGTGATCGAAAAAGAGCTGGAAAACCAGGCAAATGACCCAGACGCGCCCGGGGCGGTGGTTGTAGGCAACGGCTTTGACAGCGCGTATGACTATCAGAGCACTGCGGGCAACCTGGAGGACTGGTGGAACGGCTATGGGGAGGCTTTTCTGGAGGAAGTCGAGGGGACAAAAAGCGACGGCTGGACCAAAATGCGGAAATTCCAAAATGAAGACGGCTCCATTGGGATGCGATATATGGGGGAGCGAACCTCCGATTTCGTCGGTCTCTGGAAGGGAACGCCCGTAGACCTCTCCTGGCTGGAGGAACACTATACCCTTGTGCCCGGTTCCCAGCGCGCCTATATGAGATTCGATACGGGGAAGAAAGAAGGATTTTATTTCAGCGGAGAGTTTCAGGGGCAGGGAGACGCCGCCTTTACCATGATAGTCGGCCAGGACAACCGTCCCTTTGCCGCGGCCACCTATCAGGTGACAGAGGGTTACGACCATGTGGAGCTCTACCAGACCAGCGATGGTGCGGAGGTGCTCATTACAATTGGAACGACTGATTCCGGAAAGTCGGTCTTTCGGGCGAATTTCACCGCCGGATGCAACAGCTTTTACCTGTGGGGGACAGAAATGAAGCTGGAGGATATCCGCGCGGTCCTGGACAGCGCGAAGCTGTCCAACCTGCTGGAAGCCGTCCCAAGGGAATAAACGAAGGGAGCGCCGGACGGTCTGTCCGGCGCTCCTCTCATGTTGGCTGTCAGCTCAGCAGCAGTTTGTCGTCCGCCTCGTCGGACCCGGTGGCCTGGCCGAACCGGGCCAGCAGGTCCTCCACGGTGAGCCTCTTCTTGTCCTCCCCGGAGATGTCCAGGGCGATCTTCCCCTCGTACATCATGATCAGCCGGTTGCCGTGGACGATGGCGTCCCGCATGTTGTGGGTGATCATCAGGGTGGTGAGGTGGTCCTTCTGGACGATGCGCTCGGTGGCCTCCAGCACCTTGGCGGCAGTCTTGGGGTCCAGGGCGGCGGTGTGCTCGTCCAGCAGCAGCAGGTCGGGCTTGCGCAGGGCGGCCATCAGCAGGGTCAGCGCCTGGCGCTGGCCGCCGGACAGCAGCCCCACCTTGGAGGTGAGCCGGTCCTCCAGCCCCAGGTCCAGGATTTTCAGCATCTCCCGGTAGTGGTCCCGCTCGTCCCGGGTGATGCCGGGGCGCAGGGTGCGGGCCCGGCCCCGCCGGGCGGCCAGGGCCATGTTTTCCTCGATCTGCATGGTGGCAGCGGTGCCCATCATGGGGTCCTGGAACACCCGGCCGATGAATTTGGCCCGCTTGTGCTCCGGGAGCTTGGTCACGTTGGTGCCGCCGATGGAGATGGAGCCCGAGTCCACCGGCCACACCCCGGCCACCGCGTTGAGCAGTGTGGACTTGCCCGCCCCGTTGCCGCCGATGACGGTGACGAAGTCCCCGTCGTTGAGGGTGAGGGACACCCCGTCCAGCGCCGTCTTCTCGTTGACGGTGCCGGGGTTGAAGGTCTTGCGGATATTCTGCACGTCAAGCATGGGTGTTCTCCTCCTTTTTCGTGGGTTTGACGGGCTTGGAGAAGTATTTCCCCTTCCAGTAGGGGATGGTGAGGAAGATTGCCACCACCAGGGCGGACAGCAGCTTCAGATAGTTGGCGTTGAGCCCGCCCAGCTGGAGCACCGCCGTGATGACGATGTAATAGATGATGGCGCCGATGGACACCGCCAGCAGCTTGAGGGCGAAGTTGATGAACACCTTGGAGAAGAGCACCTCGCCGATGATGACGGCGGCCAGGCCGATGACGATGGCGCCCCGGCCCACGTTGATGTCGTTGGCCCCGTTGTACTGGCACAGCAGCGCCCCGGACAGGGACACCAGCCCGTTGGACAAAATGAGGCCCAGCACCTTGGCCCGGTCAGTGTCGATGCCCTGGGCCCGGGCCATGTTGGGGTTGGAGCCGGTGGCCCGGAGGGACGCGCCCAGCTCGGTGCCGAAGTACCAGTACAGGATGGCGATGAGGACGGCGGTGAACAGCCCCACCACGATGATGGGGTGCCGCCAGATGGGATAGGAGCCGTCCAGGGCCCCCTTGACGAACCGCAGGGAGACCAGCAGCCGGCCCAAAGTCTCCTGCTGGGTGATGGACAGGGCCACGGACGCCTTCATGTCCATAATGGCCATGTTTACCGAGTACAGCCCCAGCTGGGTGAGGATGCCCGCCAGGATGGCGGGTATGCCGCACACGGTATGGAGCAGTCCCGTCACCAGCCCGGCCAGCATGCCTGCCAGCAGGGCGGCCAGCATGGCCAGCCACACGTTGACCCCGCTGGAGAACAGCATGACGAACACCGCGCCGCCGGTGCAGAAGGAGCCGTCCACGGTCAGGTCCGCGATGTCCAATATTTTATAGGTGATGTATACGCCGATGGCCATGACGCCCCAGATGAGGCCCTGGGACGCCGCCCCCGGCAGGGCGCTGAGAAAGCCTGTCATAGTGGATATTCCTCCCTGTTTTGGTGCAGATTAGGTCAGACGCGCGAAAGCGGCGGGAAAGGGGCGAACCCTTCCCGCCGTTTCCGCGCCGGGTTGGTTACTGGACGGCGATGGCCTCATAGCCCTCGGGCGGGGTGAGGCCCAGCGCCTCGCAGGTGACGGGGTTGTACTTTTTCACGAACTGGGGGGCGTACTCAATGGCCATGGTGGAGACGTCGGCCTCGCCGGTGAGGATCTGGGCGGCCATCTCGCCGGTCTTGTAGCCGATGTCGTAGTAGCTGATGGACAGGGTGGCCACGCCGCAGCCGCCGCAGATGCCCTCCTCCCCGGCGAACACGGGGATGACGCCCTGGCAGATGTTGTTGATGATGCCGGTGTTGTTGGCGGCGGTGTTGTCGGTGGGCACGTAGAGCACGTCGCTGTTATCCACGGCGGTCTGCACCACGCTGGCCATGTCGTTGGTGTCGGAGAAGGGGTACTGCGTGCAGGTGTAGCCCAGGTCCTCCAGGTACTTCTGGACGTTGTCCACCTGGTACTGGCTGTTGGGTTCGGCGGAGCAGTATACCAGGCCCACGGTCTTGGCGTCGGGATACCAGTCCTTAATCATCTGGGCCTGCTGGTCCAGGGGGGCCAGGTCGGAGGTGCCGGACACGTTGGTACCCACGGTGCCGGAGAAGTTATCAATGCCCAGGGCCACGCCGTACTCGGTGATGGAGGTGCCCAGCACGGGGATGGTACCGGTGGCGGAGGCGGCGGCCTGGAGGGGGGCGGTGGCGTTGGCCATAATCAGGTCCACACCGTCGGACACGAAGCCGTTGACGATGGTGGCGCAGGTGGGGGTGTCGCCGGCGGCGTTCTTGTTCTGGATGTCCACCTGGCCGGGGAGCTTCTCATTCAGCGCGTCGATGAAGCCTTCGGTGGCGGCGTCCAGGGCGGGGTGGGGGGCCAGCTGGCAGATGCCCACCACGTACTTGCCGTCACCGGCGGGCTCGGCGCTGTTCTCGGGGGCGGCGCTGGGCTCAGAGCTCTCCGCGGTCTGAGACTCGGCGGGGGCGCTGTTGTCCGCGCTGGGGCTGTTGGAACAGGCGGCAAGGGACAGGGACATCACCAGCGCCAGCAGCAGCGTGGTGAGCTTTGCGGTCTTTTTCATTCTGTATTCCTCCAAACAATGGTTGCTTTACCGCTTTGCGCCGTCAAAGCAAACGGGCGCAAAGGAATGAGCCTTTCAGCTCACGGACGCTAGTATAACGCTTTAATGCGCTGGTGTCAAGGGCGAATTGCACGAATTTCCGAAAATTCGACAGTCCTCCCGGGCAAACCCGACAAAGCAGAATGAATATACTGTAAATACTCCCAGGCATGGGTGGACTTTTTTTTTGGTTTGTGTTAAAATGCCAGCAGAAAACAGGCGGGTGCGCTGAAAGAGAGGGGTGGTCATACTCATGCTCCGCGTCATTGACGCCACCGCCCAGGTCGACGGGCTGTTCCCCGGCGGACGGTTTGACCTGACCCGGTGGGAAGGTTACATCAACGCCGTTTATCCGGGTTCCTCGGCCATGTTCCGGGAGGATGCGGACGCCTGCGCGGCCGGAGGGACCTTTACTTTTGAGCGGGATTTTCTTCCAGTCATTCAGAATGTGTACCGGAATCCGGAACTGGATACGCTGCGCGCCTCCTTTTCCGCCGTGACACATGGACTGGAGGAACGCATCCGCCGCCAATTCGGGCAGGGGCTGGATGCGGACCTGACCCTGTACCTGGGGCTGTGCAATGGAGCGGGCTGGGTGGTGGAACTCGCGGGCCGGGATGTGGTTCTGCTGGGAATTGAGAAAATCCTGGAGCTGAACTGGCAGGGCCTGGAGGCCATGACGGGTCTTGTCTACCACGAACTGGGCCACGTATATCACCGCCGGCACGGCGCGCTGGACCAGGGTGCTGAGAATGGGCCGGAGGGATTTGTCTGGCAGCTGTTCACCGAAGGTGTGGCCATGTGCTTTGAGCAGGACCTTGCGGGGAACTCCCGCTGGTTTCACCAGGACAGCGGCGGCTGGCTGGCCTGGTGTGAGGCGAACCTTTTCCAAATCCTGGCCGATTTTGACCGTGACCTGCCCGCTATGACCCGCCAGAACCAGCGGTATTTTGGCGATTGGTGCGATTACCAGGGCTGGGGAGACGCAGGTTATTACCTGGGGGCGCGGTTTGTCCGCCGTCTCTTGGAGCGTTTCACATTCCAGCAGGTCATCGTCTTGACGCCGGAGCGTGTGTGCGGGCTGTACCGGGAATTTGTGAGGCTATATGCACAGCCTTGAACCATACTGATTTGAAAGGAAGTGGGCCCCATGCGGACCGATGTGCTGGGCGTGGCCTTTGACAACGTGACCATGGACGAGGCGGTGGACTGGGCCCTGGCCATGCTGGAGGAGGACGGCCCCCATCTGGTGGTCACACCCAACCCGGAGATCGTCCAGCGGGCGGCCAAGGACCCTGAATTTGCCGGGATTTTGTCCAAGGCCGACCTGGTCATCCCCGACGGGATCGGGGTGGTCTACGCCGCCAAGATTCTGGGCCGGCCGCTGAAGGGCCGGGTCCCCGGCATTGACTTCGCCTCCGCCCTGCTGGAGCGCGCCGCCGGGACGGGCAGGCGGCTGTTCCTGCTGGGGGCCGCCCCCGGCGTGGCGGAGCAGGCGGCGGTCAACCTGCGGGCCGCCTATCCCGGGCTGGCAGTGTGCGGGACCCATGACGGATATTTTAAAGAGGACGGCCCGGTGGTCGACGCCATCCGGGAATCCGGGGCCGATATCGTGTTCGTCTGCCTGGGCTTTCCCAAGCAGGAGAAGTGGATCGCCGCCCACGGCGAAGCCGCCGGGGCAAGGCTGTACATCGGTTTGGGCGGGTCGCTGGACGTGTTCGCTGGCAAGGTGGAACGGGCCCCGGAGTCCTTCCAGAAGCTGGGGCTGGAGTGGCTGTACCGGCTGGCGAAGGAGCCCTCCCGCATCGGGCGGATGGCAAAGCTGCCCCTGTTCCTGGTGTCGGCCCTGGGGGCGCGGCTCAAAGGGGCCTGAGCCGTGCAGAACGGCAAACAATCAATCATATATAGAAAGGTAGATGCTCTATGGTCTATATTCTGCTGGGCGAGGGCTTTGAGGAGGCCGAGGCCCTGGTCACCGCCGACGTGCTGCGCCGCGGGGCGGTTCCCGTTACCTTGGCGGGCATCGGGGGAGAGCTGGTCACCGGCTCCCACAATATAACCGTCCGGGCCGACCGGCCTGTGGAAGAGGCCGTCCTGGAGCAGGGCGACATGGTGGTGCTCCCCGGCGGCATGGGTGGCGTTTCCTCCATCGAGCACAGCGCCGCCGCCATGGCCCTGGTCCGCCGGGCAGCGGAGGACCCCGGAATCTGGCTGGCGGCCATCTGCGCCGCCCCCACTCTGCTGGCCAGGGCGGGTCTGCTCCCCGCCGGAGCCCCCTGCGTGTGTTACCCCGGCATGGAGGGAGAGCTGGCCCGGGCCGGGGCGGTCCCCGCCATGGACCAACCCGCCGTAGCCTGCGGCAGGCTGATCACCGGCAAGGGGCCCGGAACGGCCTTTGACTTCGGGCTGGCCCTGGTGGAGGCGCTGGCGGGCGCTGAGACCGCCGCTGAGGTGTGCGCCGCCCTGCACTACGGCGTATGACGGTCAAGGAGCGCAAGGAGGAGCTGCGCCGCCACGCCGCCGGTCTGCCCCAGGAGGACGCCTGGGCCCTGTTCGAGCGGTTTCTGGCGCTCCCGGAGGTGGAGGCGGCGGACACGGTCATGGTGTTCTACGGCACGGGCCGGGAGCCGGACACGCTCCCGCTGATCCGCGCCCTGCTGGAGCGGGGCAAGCGGGTGGCCCTGCCGGTGGTGCTGCCCCACCGGGGCATGGAGGCCCGGCAGGTGCTGGATGTGGACCAGCTGGTTCCCAACCGTTTCGGCATTCCCGAGCCGGACCAGAGCTGCCCTCTGGTCCCCAAGGAGGAGATCGCCGTGGCCCTCATCCCCCATCTGATGTGCGACCGGGAGGGCTACCGCCTGGGCTGGGGCGGGGGGTACTATGACCGCTGGCTTCCGGATTTTACCGGCCTGACGGTTTCTGTGTGCCGTCTCAACCGTCTGATAGACCACATGCCCCGGGAGGAGTTCGATGTGCCGGTAAAGCTCGTCCTCATTGAGGAATAGAACGGGCGGAGGGCATTTGCCCTCCGCCCATGGGTATGGTATTGGCCGCTGTATGGGTTCTGGGCTTTTGCCCGAGCCCCATTTCGGCCTTGGCGCACAGCTCACAACGGTCTGGCCGCGGCTGTTTTCGCGCTTCGCCTGTTGGCGGTGGACGTGCGCTTCCTTGTCACGCTGTGAAGCGGTCAGGATGCATAGTCGTTTTCGTGCTTCGCCTGCTCACGACGCGCGGCTTCCCTCCGTCTCGGGTAAAACCCGCCGCCCTGCGGCGGCTGGGCTTTTACCCTCGCTTCGGTCCATCCGCGCTGTTCGCGGCGGCTCAGCAACAACCGTCGTTGCAGCCGCAGTTGTTGTTATTGCAGCAGCCACAGCCGCAGCCGCAGCCGTTGTTGTTGTTGCCGCCACAGCAGCAGCAGCAACAGCCGTTGTTATTGCCGCCCCAGCTGTTCCCGCCGCCGCAGCAGCAGCACAGCAGGAGGATCAGGATGATGATCCACCAGCAGCCCCCACCGAAACCACCATTGTTACCACAACACATGATTTGTCACCTCACATTTGATGTCCCGGTCACAGAGACCGGCTCGGACGCCGCGGAACGAAAATCTGCGGCGCCGGAGCCGAGCCCCGTGGCATCCGGCCCCGCGGCCGGCTTTCTTTCCGTTTCCGTGTCATACTATGTGGGGGCCTGAAAATTGGTTACCCCCCTCCGGGCGCCGCCCGGACCTCAAAGGAGTGAATCTCATGGCAGACGAACGCCGTCCCGCCGGGCGGGGTCCATCCCAGCCCAACCGGGGCCCGTCCCCGTACAACCGCGCGTCATCCCCGTCCGGGCGGGGGCCATCCCAGCCCGACTCCTCCCAGCACCACGCCCGGAACCGGGTCCGCCGGAAGCGGGGCGCCGCATCCAAAATTGCGGGAGCCTTTTTGTATGTCCTGCTGGTCATCGCCGGCTCGGCGGCCCTTTCCACGGTGGGCTGGGTGTGGGCCTGCGACCTGCTGGGCCTCAACAAGGAACCGATTTCCGCCGAAATCATCATCGACGACAACACCGACTTCTCCGCCCTGGTGGATACCCTGGAGGAAAAGGGACTCATCGAGTACAAGTTCCTCTTCAAGCTCTATGCCGCCTTTTCCCACGCGGAGGACAAGATCGCCCCGGGCACGTATGAGCTGAACACCGAGATGGACTACCACGCCTTGGTATCCAATATGGGGGCCTCCTCCGCCACCAGGCAGGAGACGGACATCACCATCAAGGAGGGCCTCACCATCGACCAGGTCTTTCAGCTGCTGGCCGACCGGGGGGTCACCTCGGTGGATAAACTCCAGGATATGGCCGCCAACTATGACTATGCCTTTGACTGGCTGAGGGACCGCCCCCTGGGGGACTACCACCGCCTGGAGGGCTACCTCTTCCCCGACACCTATACCTTTGAGCTGGGGGAGAACCCCAAATACGTCATCAACAAGATGCTGGTGAACTTTGACACAAAAATGGACGAGTATATGGACCAGTTCTCCGCCGAGGGAGCTGTTTACTCTCTCCACGACGTGGTCACCATCGCCTCCATGATCGAGAAGGAGACGGACGGCGAGGACTATCGGACCATCGCCTCCGTCATCTACAACCGCCTGACCAATCCGGCGGCGGAGACGGTGGGCTACCTCCAGATCGACGCCACCCTGGTGTACCTCAACGGTGGCAAGGTGCCCACCCTGGCCGACCGGGAGATCGACTCCCCCTACAACACCTATAAGTACCAGGGCCTGCCCGCCGGGCCCATCTCCAACCCCGGCATGACCTCCCTGCTGGCGGCCATGGAGCCGGAGAGCACCAACTACTATTTCTACGTCCTCAACCCGGAGACCAAGCGCCACGAGTTCACCCGCACCTACGCCGAGCACGACGCGCTGGTGCAGCG
This sequence comes from uncultured Oscillospiraceae bacterium, assembly GCA_949935795.1. Classification (GTDB taxonomy): domain Bacteria; phylum Bacillota; class Clostridia; order Oscillospirales; family Oscillospiraceae; genus Enterenecus. The sequence goes on along the minus strand of CATLFX010000034.1, from coordinate 8,200 downwards.
CTACCAGGGCAATGGCGGCTAAGCCGGAGGTGCTGGCCCCCGCCGGGGACCGGGAGCGGCTGGATATGGCCCTGGCCTACGGCGCGGACGCGGTGTATCTGGCAGGGACCGCCTTCGGGATGCGGGCCTTCGCGGGCAACTTCGACCGGGAGGGGCTGGCGGAGGCGGTGAAGGCCGCCCACGCCCGCGGGGTGCGGGTCCATGTGACCTGCAACACCCTGGCGCGGAACAATGAAGTAGCACAGCTTCCTGAATACCTGGAATACCTGGATTCCATCGGGGTGGATGCGGTGATTGCCGCCGGGCCTGATGTGCTGGACCTGTGCAAGCGCCGCGCCCCCCATGTCCAGGTCCACATGTCCACCCAGACGGGCATCACCAACTATGAGATGGCCCGGGTGTGGCATGAGCTGGGGGCCTCCCGTGTGATTCTGGCCCGGGAGCTGTCCCTGGAGGAGGTGGCGGAGCTGAAGGCCAAAGCCCCCAGGGATTTGGAGGTAGAATGCTTCGTCCACGGGGCCATGTGCGTGTCCTGGTCGGGGCGGTGCCTGCTCAGCAACTATATGACGGGGCGGGACGCCTCCCGAGGGGCCTGCGCCCAGCCCTGCCGATACCAGTACGCCCTGATGGAGGAAAAGCGCCCCGGCGAGTATTTCCCCGTCTTTGAGGAGAACGGCGAGACCTTCATCCTGAACAGCCGGGACATGTGCATGATCGACCACATCCCGGAGCTGATCGCCGCCGGGGTGGACTCGCTGAAGATCGAGGGCCGGGCCAAGAGCGCCTACTACGCCGCCATGACCACCGCCGCCTACCGCCATGCCGTGGATGCGGCGGTCAAGGGCGTGCCCATGGACCCAGCGTGGCGGGCCGAGGTGGACAAGGTGAGCCACCGGCACTACTCCACCGGCTTCTGGTTTGGTCAGCCGGGGCAGTACACAGACTCCGCCCGGTACGTCCGGGACTGGCAGGTGCTGGCCATCGTCCAGTCCTGCGACGCTCTGGGCAATGCCCGGCTGTCCCTGCGCAACAAGTTCGCCGCCGGGGACGAGATCGAGGTGGTGGGGCCGGACGTGCCCGCCTTTACCATGACCGCTCCCATGATGCGGGACATGGACGGCTTCGAGCTCATCGAGCCCAGGCGGCCCCAGATGGAGTTCCGCATGAGGCTGCCCCGGCAGGCGCCGCCCCTGTCCATCCTGCGGGCATGTAGACCAAGCTCATAAAACATCTGCCTGGGCAAACCGCCCAGGCAGATTGCTATATGCCCTGTTGTGGGCATACTATATGAAAAAGGAAATTTTTGAGAGGAGGGCCTATCCATGCTGGACGCGCTGCTGCACCATTTTATCCCTCGCTATCAAGACACCCACGACCCCATGGTCCGGGAGCGGTACGGCCTGCTGGCGGGCGGGGTGGGGCTCGGGCTCAACCTGCTGCTGTTCGCCGTCAAGCTGCTGGCGGGTGCCCTCACCGGGGCCATCTCCGTCACCGCCGACGCCTTCAACAACCTGTCCGACGCCGCCGGGTCCGCCGTCACCCTGGCCGGGTTCAAGCTGGCTTCTCAAAAGGCGGACGAGCGCCACCCCTTCGGCCACGGCCGCATTGAGTACCTGGCGGGATTGGGGGTGTCCCTGCTCATCCTGCTGGTGGGGGTGGAGCTGGGCCGGGGGTCCCTGGAGAAGATCTTCCACCCGGAGCCCGCCTCCCTCAGCCTCCTGGCAATCGCCCTGCTGGGACTGTCCATCCTGGTGAAGCTGTGGATGGGCTGGTTTTACGGGGAAATGGGGCGGCGGGCCCAGTCCCCCGCCCTGTCTGCCGCGGCGGCGGACGCCCGGTCCGACGTGCTGGCCACGTCGGCGGTGCTGGCGGGTCTGGCCCTCTCCCACTTCCTCCACATCCAGCTGGACGGCTGGCTGGGCCTGCTGGTGGCGGCGCTGATCCTGCGCACCGGCTGGGGGGCCGCCCGGGACACCCTGGACCCTCTGCTGGGCACGCCCCCCGACCCCGCTGTGGTGGCGGACATCGAGGAGCTGATTCTCAGCGACCCCAATATTTTGGGGGTCCACGACCTGGTGATCCACGACTACGGCCCCGGGCGGCGGATGATGTCCGTCCACGCCGAGGTGCCCGCCGATGGCTCCCTGGTGGCCCTCCACGACGTGATCGACCGGACGGAACGGGAGCTGGGGGCCCGGTTCGGACTGGAGGCGGTGATCCACATGGACCCGGTGGCGCCGGACAGTCCCCGCAACCACCGCCTGCGGACCCTGGCGGAGGAGCTGGCCAGGGAGATCGACCCCTCGGCCACCATCCATGACTTCCGCCTGGACGGGGAGGGACGGCTGTCCTTCGACGTGGTGGTGCCCTACGACGCGGCCCTGTCCGACAGCCAGGTCCGGGAGGCGCTGGCCGGAAGGCTGGCGGAGGAGGAGCCCGGCTGCCGTCCCGCCATCAACGTGGACCGAACCCACGTGCTTTGAGCCGGTCCGGCCCGCAAAAAATTTACGATTTTAACAATTTTATCTAGAATTCTTCCCGCGTTCGACTTATAATGACAGACAGAACGATTTGTGCCAACACGCCCGGGAATATCCGGGCCACATACAACGGAAAGGGTGTATGACGATGCCCCGCAGCATTCTCATTGTTGAGGACGACAAAAACATTGCCGACCTGCTCCGCCTGTACCTGGAAAAGGAGGGCATGACCTGCCACGTGGCCGGAGACGGTCTGGAGGGGCTGGAGAAATTCCACGCCGTCCAGCCCGACCTGGTGATGCTGGACATCATGCTGCCCTCCATGGACGGCTGGTCCGTCTGCCGGAAGATCCGGGAGACCTCCAAGGTGCCCATCATCATGCTCACCGCCAAGGGAGAGCTGGAGGACAAGGTGTCCGGCCTGGAGATGGGGGCGGACGACTACATCACCAAGCCTTTTGAGACCAAGGAGGTGCTGGCCCGCATCCACGCGGTGCTGCGCCGCTTCGGCGAGGAGGAGCAGCCGGAAAAACGGCTCAGCTTCGACAAGCTGGTGGTCAACCTGGACTCCTACGAGCTGCTGGTGGACGGCAAGCGGGTGGACACCCCCCCAAAAGAGCTGGAGCTGCTGTTCCATCTGGCCTCCTCCCCCAACCGGGTGTTCACCCGGAACCAGCTGCTGGACGAGGTGTGGGGCTTCGACTACTTCGGCGACTCCCGGACGGTGGACGTGCACATCAAGCGCCTGCGGGAAAAGCTGGAGGGGGTCTCTGAGCAGTGGTCCCTCAAGACGGTCTGGGGCGTGGGCTACAAATTTGAGGTGACTTCAGCGTGAAAACAATGTACGGCCGCCAGTTCGCCACCATGGTGGGCATGGTGCTGCTGTCCTTCCTCATGCTGGGGGCCTCCTTCGCCACCCTGAGCTACCAGTACACCATCCGGGAGAAAAAGGACACCCTGGAGCGCAACGCCAAGTATATCGCCCAGTTCACCTCCGACTCGGTGAACGCCGGGGGCAGCGAGGTGTGGCGCACCCCGGCCTTTCAGAAGTACCTCAGCTCGGTGGCCAAGGTGTCCGACTCCCACGTGATGGTGGCCACCCCGGAGGGGGTCATCGTCTACGCCACCAGCGGCGACGCCGACCTCACCGGCTTCCAGTACGCGGAGCTGAGCCCGGACACGGTGGCCAGCATTGTGGAGGGCTCCCGGGTGGGCATGGACCAGCTGGACGGGCTGTACCGCGAGCCCCGGTACCTGGTGGGCCTGCCCATCACCAACGCCGGGGGCTACCTCCAGGGGCTGGTGCTGGTGTCCGCCTCCGCCTCCAACATCAGCGGGGTGTGGCGGGACCTGTTCGGCATCCTGCTGGTCACCACCCTGGCCGTCATCCTCATCGCCGCCATCATCAGCTCGGTGACCAGCATGCGCCAGTCCCAGCCCATCAAGGAGATCGCCGCCGCCGCCCGGCAGTTCGGCCTGGGCCAGCTGGACGTGCGGGTGGACGTGGGAAACCGCCGGGACGAGGTGGGCGAGCTGGCCGAGGCCTTCAACGCCATGGCCGACTCCCTGTCCAAGAGCGAGCAGCGGCGCAGCGAGTTCATCGCCAACGTGTCCCACGAGCTGAAAACCCCCATGACCTCCATCGCCGGGTTCGCCGACGGCATCCTGGACGGCACCATTCCCCCGGACCAGGAGCGGCACTATTTGGAGATCATCTCCTCCGAGACCCGGCGCTTGTCCCGGCTGGTGCGGTCCATGCTGGACCTGTCCCGGCTCCAGTCCGACGAGCGGGCGGCCCAGCAGCAGTTCGACCTGTCCGAGACCCTGGTGCGGGCGCTGGTCACCCTGGAGAACAAGGTGAACGCCAAGCACCTGGAGGTGGACGCTCAGCTGCCCGACGAGGCCGTTCCCGTGTGGGGGGACCAGGACGCCATCACCCAGGTGTGCTACAACCTGCTGGACAACGCCATCAAGTTCTCCCAGGAGGGGGGCGTGCTGGGGCTGTCCGTCACCGTGAAGGGCCCCAAGGCCACCGTCACCATCAGCAACCAGGGGGAGACCATCCCCCCCGAGGAGCAGTCCCTGGTGTTCGACCGCTTCCACAAGACGGACCACTCCCGGTCCGCCGACCGTGACGGGGTGGGGCTGGGGCTGTATATCGTCAAGACCATCCTCAACAGCCACAAGGAGAACATCACCTGCGTCAGCGAGGACGGCGTGACCAAGTTTATTTTCACTATGACCAGAGCGTAAATTTTCTTTTTTGATCTGATGTTCTCCGGGGCCCCCGCCAACGGCGGGGCGGCGCCTGCGCCGTTTTGGCATTGCGCCGCAATGCCAAAAGCCGGTGGAATTCACTTCCACCGGCTGGATTAAATCCGGGGTCCCCATGGACAAAGTCCATGGGGGAAACATCACCTGCGTCAGCGAGGACGGCGTGACCAAGTTTATTTTCACAATGACCAGGGCGTAAACTTTCATTTTTTGATCTGATCCAAACCCTTTTTGATGGGAGGAACCCTCCATGGATAACTATCTCAACCACCGCTGGCCCCAGGGCCCCGGCGTCCAGCCGCCCCCCGTGCCCGGCGGACCGGGCGCCGCGGTCCGGCCCAAGAAGAAACGCTCTCCCCGGCGGTGGCTGGTTCCCCTGGTGTCTGTCATACTGGTGGTGTCCCTGCTGGGGGGGGTGTGCTTCTGGGCGGTAAACGGCATCGCCAGCATGGTCTCTCAGCTGGAGCCCACCCTGCCCGACGACCCCCGCCCCTGGGTCAGCCGCCACCTGGAGAGCGGCTCCGGCTGGTCCCCCGACGACCTGCCCTGGGGGGACCCGGACCCGTCGGTGTCCCTGTCCGCCCACCCCGCCGGCCCCGCCGTCACCGGGCGGGAGGCCTACGACGCCGCGCTGCCCACCCTGGTGAGCGTGGAGGCCACCCACGCCAACCCTTTGGAGGGCAGCGTAGGCACCGGCGTGGTGGTGGAGCAGACCGGCTATGTGGTCACCAACTACCATATCATAGAGGACGCGGTCAAGATCGAAGCGGGGCTGCTGGACGGCTCCGGCAAGCCGTTCAACGCCAAGGTCATCGGCTTCGACGAGGCCTTTGACATCGCGGTGCTGAAATTCGACCCCGACGGCACGGACCTCACCGCCGCCCGGCTGGGAGACTCCGACAGTCTGGCGGTGGGCGACCTGGTGTACGCCGTGGGCAACCCCATGGGCTATCTCACCGGCTCCATGTCCATGGGCATCGTGTCCGCCCTGGACCGGGAGCTGGACCAGGAGGAGAGCCGGTCCAAGGGGGCGCTGGGCCTGATCCAGATCGACGCCCCCATCAACCCGGGCAGCTCCGGCGGGGCCCTGCTGAACCAGTCCGGCCAGGTGGTGGGCATCACCTGCGCCAAGATCACCGGCGTGGTCCGGGAGCGGGGCGAGGCCATCGACGACGCGGTGGTGCTGGAGGGCATGGGGCTGGCCATCCCCATTTCCGACGCCATCCCCTTCATCAACCACATCCTGGCCACCGGGGAGAGCTGGCGGCCCGCCATGGGCATCCAGTGCGCCGCCGCCCAGATAGACGGGCGGAAGGGCATCCGGGTGGCGGAGGTCACCGCCGACGCCCCCAAGGAGGCGGGCCTGCGGGCGGGGGACCTTATCCTCACCGCCAACGGCGTGCCCGTGACCACCCTGGCGGAGCTGCGGCGTGTCCTCTACCGCACCGGGGTGGAGGGGGAGCTGACCTGCACCGTCCTGCGGGCGGGAGAGGAGCACACCGTCACCTTCCCCCTGATGGACAGCCTGAAACAGGACTGAGGGCGAGCCATGGAACGGGATCAGGTGGCCGCCCTGCTGGCCGGGGCGGAGGGTTATCTATCCGGCCAGGAGATGAGCCGCGCCCTGGGCGTCACCCGGGCGGCGGTGTGGAAGGAGATCGAGGCGCTGCGGGGTGCGGGATGGCCCATTGAGTCGTCCACCCGGAAGGGCTACCGGCTGTCCGGGCCGCCGCCCGCCCTGTCCGCCCCTTATATCTCCGCGCAATTGGACCGGGACAATCTGTTTGCCGGGAAAGTGCTGGTGGAGCCGCTGGTGGACTCCACCAACACCCGGCTGAAAGCCATGGCCGCGGCGGGCGCGCCCACCGGCACCGCCCTGCTGGCCGAGGAGCAGTCCGGGGGACGGGGTACCCACGGGCGGTCCTTCCAATCCCCCCGGGGAGACGGGCTGTATCTGTCGGTGCTGCTGCGGCCCCGCCTCACCAAATTGCAGGACCTGCTCACCCTGACGGGCTGGGTGGGGGTGGCGGCCCGGGAGGCGGTGGAGCGGGCCAGCGGCGCCCCGGTGGGCATCAAATGGCTCAACGATCTGTACCTCAACGGCAAAAAACTGTGCGGCATCCTCACCGAGCTGTCCTTTTTGGGAGAGAGCGGCGAGCCGGATTATGTGGTCGCGGGCATGGGGATCAACATGCGCCAAACAGCCGGGACCTTCCAGGCCCAGGGGCTGGGGGACATCGCCACGTCCTTGGCGATGGAGGGCTTCCCCGTGGAGCAGAACCACTTGGCCGTGTGCCTGCTGGAGGAGCTGGACAAGCTGGTCCGGGATTTCCCGGAAAAGCGGGCGGATTATTTGGAACGATACCGGGCCCACTGCGTCACCCTGGGGCGGCGGGTGAGCTTCGACGGGGAGGGGGGGCTCCAGACCGGCACAGCGGCTGGGGTGAATGATCAGTTTGCCTTGCGGGTGGCCGGGGATGACGGCCGGGAGAACACCGTATTCTCCGGAACGGTGAAAATGCTATGAAAAAAGCTCCCTCCTGCTTACGCCGGATGTCCTTAAGACCAGGCCTCATCGGGCAGGATTGGGAGAACTGAAGCAGGGAGTACCTACATCGTGTGGGTACTCCCTGCTTTATCTAACGAAGGAAACCGTTAAGACCGGATTTTTCATGTTCAGGGCCCGTCAAGACACAATTTGATCTGCCAGAAAAAGAAGGAGGTAGGGTGACCATTTCAACTACATACGGCTATATCCGGGTCAGCACCAGGGAGCAGAACGAGGTCCGTCAGCTCATTGCCCTGCGGGGAGCGGCGGTGCCGGAGGAAAATCTGTTTATAGACAAGCAGTCTGGTAAGGATTTTCAACGGCCCCAGTACCAGCGCATGCTGCGGAAGCTGAAAAAAGACGACCTGCTCTATGTCAAGAGCATTGACCGCCTGGGGCGCAACTATAGGGAGATCTTGGAGCAGTGGCGGGTCCTCACCAAGGAAAAGAGCGTCGATATTGTGGTGTTGGACATGCCTCTGCTGGACACCCGCCGGGGCAAAGACTTGATGGGGACGTTCCTCAGCGACATTGTTTTGCAGGTGCTCTCCTTTGTGGCGGAGAACGAGCGCACCAACATCCGCCAGCGGCAGGCGGAGGGCATCGCGGCGGCAAAGGCCAGAGGCGTCCGCTTTGGGCGTCCCCCCAGGCCGCTGCCGGACAATTACCACAGCGCCTATCAGAAGTGGAAAGCCGGCGCGATCACCGGCACGGCGGCGGCAAAGGAGTGCGGGATGCCGCTGTCCACCTTCCGTTACCGTGCCAAGACTTATGAAAAATGAACTTATTGCAGCATGGGCAGGTTTGCGGATTTGACGCCGGGCCCGGCGCGTCAAATCCGGACGCGCGGTGAGTCCAGCGGCAGCGCATAAATGGACCCCCGCCGTTTGGGGGGGGG
>CATLFX010000033.1 GCA_949935795.1 uncultured Oscillospiraceae bacterium | reverse complement strand
CAACTTTGAGGACATCCCGACGGAGGCCGCCGCGGCGGTGAAGGCCGGGGGACGATGACCGCCTGTATTGGTTCCTTTTTCTTGAAAGAAAAAGGAACCGAAAAAGAACTTTTAATGCGCTGCCGGGCGGGGCGGAAAATGGAACCGCACCCGCCCGGCGGCGGGCCGTATCTGAAACATAAGGAGTGAGCCATGGCTCACTCCTTAAAAAGTTTAGGGCCGCCCTTTTCAAAGGGCGGTGGGGTCCGGGGGCGATGCGTGCCGGTGGCACGCGTCCATCGCCGACCGAGCCGAAGGCGAGACCCAAAGCCCCGGCGGGGGTTGGGGCAGGGCCCGCGACTTGTTTTTTATCCCACGTGCCGGGCCAGCCAGCCCCGCAGACCGCCCTGGGGGCGGACCTCGCAGGGCCTGTCCGGCAGCTCGATGAAATATTTCCCCGAGGCGTTCACGATGGTGGTGTCCCCGTATTCCCTTATTCTCGGGAAGTCGGGGGCGTATTGCAGGTGGACGTGGCCGTGGACCAGATACCGGGGCGTATATTTGTCCATCAGCTCCCGGAAGCAGGCAAAGCCCCGGTGGCAGGGGTCGTCCATGTCTCCCAGCCCCTGGGCGGGGGAATGGGTGACAAGAATGTCCACGCCCTCCCTTCTCATGGAGCGCTCCAGCTTGGAAATGCGCCGCTTCATCTGCCGCTCGGTGTACTGGTGGGGGCTGTCGTTGTATTTCATGCACCCCCCCAGGCCCAGGATGCGGTAGCCTTTGAACTCCACCACCTGGCCGTCGATGCAGTCGCAGCCCTCCGGGGGCTGGTTCTCGTAGCGCACGTCGTGGTTGCCGTGAACGTAAAACAGGGGCCGGTTGGCCATGGTCACCAAAAAGGTGAGGTAGGAGGCGGGCAGGTCCCCGCAGGAGATGATGGCGTCCGCCCCCTGAAGCTTATCCTTGGAGAAATAGTCCCACAGCCCCGGGTCCGGGGCGTCGGAAATCACCAGCAGCTTCACGTGTCCCTCTCCTCCTCCGGCGGGATGCTCTCCCGGTCCACCCCCAGCCGCCGCACCGTGGCCCGCGCCACCGGCAGCAGCTCGTCAAAGGCGGGCAGGCGGCCGTCGATACGGTCGCACAGCCAGTCCATCTTCAAAATCTCCTCCATGGTCAGGTCCCGGGTCCCGTCGTTGACCACGTTCCCCTCCTGGTCCCGGATGAACCGCTGGAAGGGGTGGATGGTCCCCGCCCGAATGCCCTGGCGCAGAATCTCCGCCAGCGCCCGGCACCCCTCGGGCAGGTCGGGGCTGGTGCGCAGGTCCACCACGCCGCTGTCCATCCCCCACCAGTAGTTGATGGCCCGGCTGCTGTCCTCGGCCAAAGGGATGGTCTTGGGGTCCCGGAGCATCTCCCGGACGATGCGCACGTAAAACTCCCCCCAGTACCAGCTGGGGGAGGCCAGCTGCACCAGCGGGCCGTCCGGCGGCAGCCAGGCCAGCCCCTGGGCCCCGTAGGGCTGTTCGGCCACATAGTCCCGGTCGCTGACCAGGTAGATGCCCTGGGCCTTGAACTGGGCCATATAGTCCCCCGGCAGGCAGTGCCAGCGCAGGTCAATGTGGGCCTCCGGGTTGGTCAGCGCCGCCCCCAGGGCAAAGGCGTTGACGCTGGCCGGCACCCCCAGGATGGGGTAGCTGCCCACATAGCCGATCCGCCCCGTCTTGCACAGCGCCCCGGCGATGGCCCCGGTGATAAACTTGGCCTCGTACACCCGGCAGTAGTACGCCTTGACGTTGACGTAGGGCTGGTCGATGGAGCAGTTCATAAACCGCACCTTGGGGTACTTCACCGCCACCCGCAGGGTGGCGTCGATGAGGCTCACCGAGGTGGTGAAGATGAGCTCCGCCCCCTCGCTGATAGCGTCGCCGATAACGCCCTCCGCCTCCTGGGGGGACACGTGGTAATAGCTCTTGACGCTGACGCTGTCCCCCAGCGTTTCCTCCAGGTAGGCCCGGCCCTTGTCGTGGGCCGCCGCCCAGCCGCTGGTCTCCACCGTGCCCTGGAACAAAAAGGCCACCTTCAGCCGCTTCTTTCCCCCGCCCAGCAAGGCGGACATGACGCTCTTTTTCTCCTCGCCCTCGCCCGCCGGGGCCAGGCTCACCGCGATGGGGGCGGTCTCTGCATGGACGCACAATTCCTTCCAGATGGCGGTCAGCGTCTTGCGGTACTCGCCCTCCCCGATGGCGGACAAAAACTCCCCGGCGTCGTAGAACTCCAGCCACCGCAGCAGCGCGTCCCCGGCGGTCAGCCCCAGGCTGCCGCCCCCCAGCCGGTAGAAGCTGGCCCGGAAACTGAAATACCGGGCCCTGAACTTTTTCTGGAAGTCCTCCGGCCAGTCCTCGTCCTTGGAAAAGCCCAGCGCCGCCTGGAGCTTGGCGTACCCGCCCAGGTCGCTGAAATGGACCCCCCAGCACCGGCTGTGCTTGAAAAAGTCCAGAAACTCCAGATAAATCTGGGTGGTGATGTCGTCCGACGGCTCCGGCATGAGCCGGATCACGTCCGCCTGGATGGTGGCCGAGCCCATGGAGCGCAGCACGCTCACCCGCTTATTGCCCTCCTGGACGTAGAACCGCCCCAGGTACTCGTAGCACTTGATGGCGTCGTGGATGCCCTCGCTGAGCTGGGCGGCGCACAGGTGGGTCCACTTCATGGCAAACTCGGTGTCCGTCCCCATGAGGGGATAGAAGCTGGGGGAAAACGAGTTACACCGGGCCTCCTCCGTGGAGCCCACCACCAGATAGATGGGCACCTCCATCACGCCCAGCTTGTTCTGGGACAGCTGGAGCTTTTCCGCCCCCAGGGCCTGGATATTGGGGTTCAGCCCCCGGTGGACGCAGTCCTTATATTCTCTCTGCCCCTGCTTCAGGGCCTGCTGATAGTATTGTACCGCTTCGGCGCTTGCCATGTGGTGTCCTCCTTATGCAACGTTGACTTTTGGGGTCGAATGGTGTAGAATAAAAATAGGGAGTTCCGTATTAGGGAATCCAGCAACGGCAGGCGGTCTGGCTGTTCAAACCCGAAAGGGGGTGAGCAGATGCCGATTACGATTACATTCCATCCGTTCAGTTTAACGGTGACGATTCGGATCGTAAAGAGCGACAGCCGCCACTCTGCCAAGTGACGGCTGTCTAAAATCTAGATAGCTGTATCAACGAGGCCAGACCGCTTGCTCGGATGAACAAAATGCGGGGCTCTCTCTTTTTAATATAACGCATGGCGAAGAATTTGTCAATAGAAAAATAAACAACCGCCACTTCGTCGGCGCATGCTCCATATCCCTCGCTTCCGCCTTTGGCGAAAGCTCGCTCATTCCGCCGCGCCTCCTCTCCCCACAAAGCCAAAGGGCGGCTTTGCGGGGGCCCCTATGTCTGGCACCTTATTTATTATACCTCGTTTGTCAAGCGGTTGCCCCAAAACAGGCAACAACGTCCCCCTTATCCCTCCCCGTTGGGAGGGATAAAAATATGCAACAGACAGAAAAGTACAAGCTGAACCTGATCGAGAGCTCCGACCCGTTCCTGCCGGAGGCGCTGAACCAGAACACGCAGAAGGTGGAGGAGGTGCTGAGCGAAAACCTGGAGGGGATGGACGCGCGGGTCACGGTGCTGGAGGCCCACAAGTTTGCCTGCGGCGTCTACATCGGCAACTCTGCCTCCTCCGTAAACAATGAGCAGTTCATTCCTTTGCCCTTTACCCCCAAGGCCGTGGTGGTGTGGTATCCTCACACCAACTGGTACACCTACGCCTGCATTGAGGGCTATTCGCTGACTCCCTTTCTGCGCTGGGCTGAAAACGGATTCATTGCGGGCTCCGCCGTCAATGACAACAACGTAAAATTTCCTTTTATCGCCTTCCGCTGAGCGCGAAAAAGAGCCCCCCGGGAAATCCCGGGGGGCCTTTTTTGCTATGGGTTTGAGATTTTGCTGAGTTTCGCTTAGCCGATGGAGAAGGAGCCGATGCTCAGGATGGTTCCGGTACCAGCCACAACCTGGAAGTTGTAGACAATGCCGGAGCTCATGGGCATACCGGGATCAAGATCGGCCGGGGTGGTCGTCTTGCCAGTCATGTCAATGACGCAGCACCTGTTGCCAGCGGCCGCAGGCATGGAGCCGCTGAACACCAAACTGTTGTCAGCGGCGTTGCGGATCTCCAGGGTAGCAGTACCCGCATCCGCAGCAGCAACGCTGAACGGGAAGTACAGCAGGTCGGCAGCGGGGGCGCTGCTGGCCAGACCAGGCATGCCAGTCGGGTTATTGACCTTCGGGCTGTACACCGCAATATCGCGGGTGCCAGCGCCCAGGATAGTTGCCAAGCTGGCCTGAGTAGTGCCAGCGGGTACCGTGTAGGCGTTCGCACCGGTCACGGCAGTGGTGGGCGAATCAGGCGTGATGTCGGGATCGTGAGTGATGTAGATCTCGGTCACCGCGTTGGCGTTGGCCGCGTCATACACCATGGTCACGTAGCACTCCCAGTCACGGTTCAGCCAATCCAGCTCGCCGTAGATCTTCACGTTGGGAGCCAGCCAGTAGGTGGTGTCGGCCACCGCAGTGGGCAGGGTGCCGCCGGTGCGGACCTCGATCCAGTTGCCGCCGCTGCGCACAACGTAGTTCAGGGAGGTGGCAGTGCCGGTGGAGCTGTTGGTGTCGTGATAGTACACGGCCTCGGTGGTCTGGGTGTACGGGTTGCCGTTGGCGGAGCCCACGCGGAAGTTGTCGCCAGTACCGTTGCCGGTCTTCACGTTGTCCACCTCGGGGGCGGTGCCGCCAGCATTGAGCTTCAGCACGGTGCCGGTCAGGTTGGCAACAGGAGTGGCATCATTGTCAGCCAGGATATACTGTCCCCAAACGGCGGCGCTCTGTTGGTTCTTGGCGAACATCAGGGTATTGACCTCGCCGTTGACGAACTGGAGGGCGTACAGCTTGCCCTGGTAGGCAGTCGCGTTGGCGGTGCCCGCATTCAGGGTGCTGGCGTTGATGGCGGTGAAGATGTCGCGCTTGCTGCTGCCCTTGATGGTGATGGTCTCGGGCTCGCCGTTCAGGTAGCCGGCGATGGTGCCGGTGTTGGTGGCCGCATCCCACTGAGCCGCGCCGCCGTCATAGTAGAACAGGCCGTAGGTCACGGTGCTGGGGATGTTGGCGCCCTGGATGTACACGTAGTCGGCGCGGTTGTCGCCGTCGGTGTCAGCCCAGGAAACCATAGAGCCGGTGGGAATGTCCACATCGCCGGGCAGGGTCTCCAGGGTGTAGTTATTGATGGTCCTGCCGGTGGCGCTCAGCCGGATCAGGATCTGGGTGTCGTTGTTCATGTACACATAGGCGTCGGCACCAGCGGTGTTGTCGGTCTCCAGGCTGATGTAGGCCAGGTTCTTGAACAGCTTGCTGTCGGCGACAGCGTCAACGGCAGTGCCACTGTTGGTCACCGCGTCGGCCTTGTCGGCGAAGTTGGGGTTGGTGTTGCCGGTGGGCACACCGGTAGTGCCATAGCCGCCCGCCACCTCAGTGGCCACCACGGTGTTGTCGCTCGCCACGGAGAACTGGAACAGGCTGTCGTACAGCACGTGGAACGCGTCGTTGTGCATCGCGGCGGGGTCGGTGAAGTGGGCGTTGGTGTTGGTCACGGTGCTGGGAGACATATAGAGCCAAGCGGGTCCGTCAGCCACGGTGGAGCTGGGATTGGTGGCGCCGGGAGTCAGATCCCAGGCCGCGCTCAGGGCGGGATGGGCGGCGGTGTCGAACACGGGCCGCAGGTTCAGGGTGTTGGCCGCAGTCAGCGCGGTGCCCTTCACACGCAGGTCCTTGTTGACCAGGGTGCCACTGTTGGGATTTTTGGCAGGAATCGCATCACCGGTGTTGTAGCTCATCAGGAAGCGGTCGATCTGCACGGTGCCGGTGGTGCCGTCGGTGTACCGCACGTTGGCGATGGCCTTCACAGCGCCGGTGGTGTCGGCGTCGCCCTGAACCATGGCGGAGTACACGCTGGTGATCACACCGAAGGTGGTGGCATGGGCGTCGCCAATGCCGATCAGGTTGCCGTACAGGTCAAAGAACCAGGTGAAGGTGGTGTTGGTCACGGTTCCGGCGCGGTCCAGGAACAGGCAGATCTGATCGTTGTAATCAGTGCCGTCCACCTGGTGCTTGTTCTGGTTCCAGTAGGTCACGGTCTGCTTGCCCTGCTTGGAGTCGGCCTCCTGCAGGACCCAGGCGTTGGTGCCCTGGACCAGGGTGTTGGCGGGATAATCCTTGGTGGTGTCAAGGACCTTGTTGGTCCGGAACGCGGCCTCTTCCTTCAGATTCTGGGTGTCGCGGTCCACGTTGTTGCCCCACTTGGGATCGTCGCCATTGTCATGGGTCTTGTCGGTGTAGGCGTGGATCAGGATGTAGTCGCCCTTGCTGTAATCATCCCAGTTGGTGGCGTCGCTGGACTTCTTGGAGATGATGCGGCTGGACTGGGCGTTGGCCATGGTGGGAGCGGCCACGTTGGTGGTCACGCCGCCGTCATAGACGGTCACTTCCAGCTTGGCGGGAGTAATCACGTGGCCGGCGGGGTCCAGCTTGGCGTCATGCTTGTCGGTGACGCGGGCCAACATGGTGTCGATCATGACGGCCACGTTGGTCTCCTCGGTGAACCACTTGCTCTCGGTCTCATAGTAGAACTCGGAGACACGGCCGGTGCCGCCCACCTTGGTCACGGTGTCGGTGGCGACGATCTGGTAATTCTCGGCGGTAACGGTCTTGGCGTTCACGTACAGGTCGAAGTTATCGGACACGTCGATGTCCAGAGCCTCGGCCACGTCGCACTCGCGGACCTGCTCCTTGGTCTCGTAGTCATAGTCGGGGATGATGGTAGCCACCAGGTTGCCGGTCTTGGTGCCGGTGTACAGGGGGTGGCTCTCGCGCACGATGTAGGCCTTACCGGTGTTGATGTCGGTCCAGCCGGTGCGGGCGCCGTTCTGATACCAGCTGTAGCCGGGGCGGCCCCAGTCGTCGGCGGCCTTCCACTCGGTCTCATACCACAGGCCGAAGGTCAGCTGGCCCAGAGTGGCGTTGTAAGTGCCGCTGGTGATGCTGTTCTTGTCATTGTAGGCCAGAGCGGGGGTGTAGGTCACGGTGGGGACGGTGGTCATCGTCATGAACACCAGGTCGGCCACAACCTCACGGGGAGCGGCCATATTCAGGGTCTGGTCCATGTGGGCGGAGACCACGTCGGCGGTCACGCCCAGCTGCTTGGACAGCGCGGCCACGTTGACCTGCCAGGAGCTGCCGGTGAACTCGTTGTTCTTGCCGTAGCCCACAGCGCGCAGGATCATGGCCAGGACCTCATACCCGGTCACCTGCCCGTAGGGGTTGAAGGTGGTGGGGCTGGTGCCCTTGATGTAGCCGGCGTTCTGGCAGTAGCCGACGTAGCCGGCAAACCAGTCGTCGGACTTCACATCCACGAAGGTGCCATAGTCCTTGTACAGGTCGGTCTGGCGGTCGGTCACGTCGCCGGTGACGGCGCGGTAAATGACGGCGGCCGCCTCAGCGCGGGTGATCTTGTCGCTGGGACGGAAGCCCTTCTCGTCGCCCTGCATGACTTCCAGGCCGGTCAGCACCTGAACGGCTTCGGTGAACTCGTCCGTGATGCTGTCCTTATCCGTGTAGTCGTCATACTTGACGGCGGCGTTGGCGGTCAGCATCAGGCTGAAAGCCATCACCATCGCAAGCGTGAGCGCGAGAAGCTTCTTCAAGTTTCTCATTGGATGGTTTCCTCCTTGTCTAATTTCGCCCTTTTTCGAGAACTTTTTCGGCATGAATCAGGGGATAAGCCATCCCGTGAGCGGCCGGGGCTGGAGGGGGCCCGCCGCTGGGAGAAATGTGAGATTTCAGCTTGTTTTTGCCCCGGGGCTGTGGTACAATAACCATAGAATTCCGCCCTATTTTTCATCTGCGAGGTGATTTTTATGATAAGTGGAATTTCCGGTATGAGCCCCTGGTCCGCTTACGGCGTCTACGGCGCGTCTTACGCGGGCCGCGCCGCCAAAACCCAGGGAGCGGAGAAGGCCCAGTCTGTCCAGCGCCCGTCGGCGGTGTGGACCGCCCGAAAGGCCGCCCAGCCCGAGACCCCTGTTCAGCCTGTCACCGCTGTCAAGCCGGTCAGCGGCGAGGAGATGAAGCCCAGCCAGTTTGGGCTGAACATCCGGGAGGGCGCGGACCCGGTGGAGATGGCGGTGCGCATGCGCATCAGGTACATAGGAGACGATCCTGCCCAGCAGGGCGCCGCCGCCCAGGCCGCGGGGATGGATAAGGCCAAGGCCCCCGAGCTGGCCGGCCTGAAGGGTACTGACGCCCAGAAGGCCGCCAATCCCGCGCTGGAGGAGGCCAAGAGCGCCCAGGAGGTCATGGAGGAGGGCGAGTGCCAGACCTGCAAGGAGCGCAAGTACCAGGACGGGTCCGACGACCCCGGCGTGTCCTTCAAGACCCCCACCAACGTGGCCCCGGAGCAGGCGGCCTCCGCTGTGCGTGGCCATGAGAATGAGCACGTGGTCCGGGAGCAGGCCAAGGCCCAGCGGGACGACCGCAGGGTGGTCAGCCAGTCTGTGACCTACCACACCGCGATCTGTCCGGAGTGCGGCAAAGTCTACGTGTCCGGCGGCACCACCCGCACCGTCACCAAGGCCAATAACAGCCAGCAGGCCGGCCAACAGAGCCAGCAGGAGGATCCGCGGAAGCCCTTCTCCGCAGTGGCGTAAGCGAAAAGGATAAAAATTGAGCCCCCCGGTTTTCGCCGGGGGGCTCAGCTCATGCTTTAGCGGGTTTGATCTTGGTCATAGCCCTGGAGATGGTCTCCAGGGATGCGGTAGGGTTTCTCCGCTTGAGGTAGGCGATGCAGCCCAGACAGGCGGGGATGAGGAACAGATCGGCGCAGATCCACGCTGCCGGGGAGGCGAAGCAGGCAGCGGTGTACCCCGCGGCGGGGACGAAGAAACGTCCCGCGACGGTGCGGGCGATCATCTCCAGCACACCGGCCAGAATGGCGAAGGTGCTGAAGCCCATGCCCTGGATGGAGAAGCGCAGGATGTTCACCAGGGCCAGGGGGAAGAAAAAGGCGGCCTGGGCGACGATATATTGGCTGGTCAGCCCAACCAGCATGTCCAGCTGGGGCTCGGAGGAGCTGAGGAACAGCATGACGCTCTGGGGGGCGAAGAGAAGCATCCCCGCGAAAGCGGCGATGGAGTAGCCAAGCCCCAGCAGGGAGCAGGACCGCACTCCCTGGCGCAGGCGGTCCAGGCGGCCCGCGCCTACGTTCTGACCACAGTAGGTGGCCATAGCGGCCCCCATGGCGTCAAAGGGGCAGGCCAGCAGCTGGTACACCTTGCCGCCGGTGGCCACCGCGGACACGTAGATACTGCCCAGGGCGTTGACGGCGGTCTGCATCACGATGGAGCCAATGGCGGTGATGGAGTACTGGAGCCCCATGGGAAGGCCCATAGCGAGCAGGCCCCTGCATGTCTCCCAGTGGAAGCGGCGCTCCTCCTGGGTGATGTGGAGGATGGGGAATTTCTTCACCATATAGATCAGGCAGGCCGCGCCGGACACCGCCTGGGACAGCACCGTGGCGATGGCCGCCCCAGCTACCCCCGCGTCAAAAAGCAGGATAAACATCAGGTCCAGCACGATGTTCAGCCCGGCGGACAGGGCCAGGAAGTACACCGGGGTCCGGCTGTCCCCCAGGGAGCGGATGACGCCGGCCAGCAGATTGTATAGGAAGATCACGGGTATGCCCATGAAAATGATGAAGATGTAGGCGTTTGCGTCTTCAAACAGGTCGACGGGGGTGTTCATGGCGGTGAGGATGTCCCGGCAGAAGATGCCGGTGGCCACGGTGAGCACCAGGGCGATGACGGCGGACAGGTAGGCGGCGTTAGCCACGAACCGGCGCATCTGAGGGTAGTCCTTGGCGCCCATCTTCTGCGCCACCGGGATGGCGAAGCCGGAGCACACGCCCAGGCAGAAGCCGATAACAAAAAAGTTGATGGAGCCGGTGGCGCCTACCGCGCCCAGGGCCTGGGAGCCCAGGAGCTTGCCCACGATCATGGCGTCCACCATGTTATAGAGCTGCTGGAACAGCAGTCCGAACAGGGTGGGCAGGGTAAAGCCCAGAATCAGCCGCATGGGGCTGCCCGAGGTGAGATCTTTCGTCATAAGTGATTGCCTCCTTCCAAGGCGGGATGGTTTGGATCGGTATATGCCTCCCTGGGGCGGGTTCCGCGATCAGGCCCCAGCTTGCTGACCCATTATAGCCGTTTCGAGGAGGAAAACAAGTGGTTTTTTTCACAAGAATTTCTTATGGATTTCTGCGGATATCGGAGTTTTACCAGTTATGTAAAAAGAATCTGTATAAATCGAGCGATTTGCAAGCAAGCTGTTTGTGAAAAACGACAAAGGTCCCGCCCCATGGGGGCGGGACCTGATTTCGGGCCGGAGGGGGTCAGCGGGGCTTGCGCCGTTTGATCTCCTCCCGCTGGATGGTGAAAATAGCCTGGAGAAGCCGGTCCTGGTCCCGGGGGGACAGGGACTCAAATTGACAGCCGTAGCGGTTCACACCCTTTTTCCACTCGCTGGCCCGGCGGATCTGGCAGTTGAAGGAGAAGGCGGGCGCGCCCATGATGAGAGGGGCCTGGTCAATGAGGAGCCGGTCGCCCTCCACAAAGATCTCCGGGGAGCTGATGAGGATGCCGCCGGCGCTGATGTCCAGCACGTGGCAGGGGAACTGGGCCCCGGCCCGGCCGGAGCGCACGGCCCGCCTGGCGCACCGGGCCTCGATGTCCACGCTGATGCTCTGCCGGAAGAAGGCCCGCTGTTCCTGGACAAAGGTGCTCTGGAGGCGGTCCACCTTCCACATGCGGATAGTGCTGCCGCACACCTTGGCGTGGAGCACGATGTTGCCCGTCTCCTGGTAAAAGCGGACCTTCACCGGCTTGTTCACCAGCACCATGGGCAGGGTGTCGTCGTTGAGCTCCCGGATGTACACCCCGCCATTCTGGATTTTTTCGATCTTTCCCACATAAATCAGGCGGTTTTCCGGGGTCATCACCTCGGCCACCGTGCCGGGTTGGAGCAGGATGGTCTGTTCTGTGCCGGGCTGAGGGGCTGGTGTGTCACTCATGGTCCGGGCCTCCTTATTACATGGTCATGACGAAATGGAGAATTACCGCAGCCTCCGCCCTGGTAATGGGGTTGTGGGGCAGCAGGCGGCCGTTGTCGCCGTTCACCGCGCCCAGCTGGACCAGGGCGCTCACCGCGTCCCGGGCGTAGGCGGAGACGGCCCCGCCGTCGGAGAACTGGTTCAGGATAGCGGTGGACGAGGCGTTGACGCTCCACCCCGCGGCGTCCAGGGCGTTTTTGATCATTACCATGGCGTCCTGCCGGGTGAGCTTGCCGTAGGGCCGGAAGTTGGCCCCGTCGCCGCTGACGATGCCCCGCTGCTTGGCGGCGGCCACCGCCCCGGCAAAGTAGGAGTCGGTGGGCACGTCGGCGAAGCTGTAGCCGCTGACCTCGCTGAACTTGAAGGCCCGGCACAGCATGAGCACAAAGTCACAGCGGTTGATCTGCTGGTCGGGGCCGAAGGCGGTGGCGGTGACACCTTTGGTCACGCCGTTCTGGTACAGGTAGTCCACCGCCGGTGCGGCCCAGGTGTGGTAGCTCAGATCGGAGAAGTAGCCGGAGCTGCCGCTGCTGGTCAGATTGAGCACGATCCGTCCGCTGACGCTCTGGCCGCTGGTGTTGGTGGCGGTGAAGCCGATGGCCGCCTGGCCGCTGTACCGGCCCCTGGGCACGAAGCTGAGCTGATCGATGCTGGGGGAGCCGGAGGCATAGTAGCGGGTGCCGGTGTTCACCTGGGTGCCGGTGCGGAAGCCGCTGTAGTTGCTGTACAGCCGTCCGGCGGCGGCGCTGGGCAGGCTGGTAAAGGTGATGTAGGACAGAGTGCCGTTGAGAGCGCCGTTACAAGCGCTTTGCACGTCGCGGACCGACAGCCGGTAAGGGCTGGCGGTGGTGCCGGTGTAGGTGATGTTGCTGGCGGTGGGGGGCGTCACCTCAATGGTCACCTGGCCGGTGAAGGAGGAGCCGTTGGTGTCGTACCCCGTGAAGGGCAGGACCACCGTGCCGGTGTAGTTGGCGCTGGCCTGGAAGAACACGTTGGACAGCTGAACGTCCCAGCTGTTGGCGGCGGAGCGGTAGCACCGGGTGGAGGTGGACAGGTTGTTTGTGCCGGAGCTGTTCCCCCTGGTGTAGCGCAGATTGCCCTGGGCCACGGTGGGCATCTGGGTGAACAGCACGTAGTCCAGGCTGGCCCCGGTGGCGGCGATGCAGGCGGCGTTAAAGCTGTTGGCGCTGAAATTCACCGATTTTCCGGTGAATACGGTGTAGCGCATGCCGCCCTGCTGGGAAGAGCCGCCCTGGCCCAGGTGGATGGTGCCGGTGAAGGTATTGCCCTTGATGGTGTAGCCGGTATAGTCGATGTCCACCTGGCTGGGCGTGGTGGTGGTGGGCACGAAGGAGACGCCGCCCAGAGAGGGGGTGCCGCTGTAGTAGTAGCTGGTGGTGGAGGCCACGGCGCTGTCATAGTCGCCGAAGCCCCGGTAGTTGTAGAACAGGGTGCCTTCGCTGGAGGGGGGCAGGGTGAAGCGGACGTAGGACAGCGATTCGCCCAGAGTGCTCTGGCTGGCGGCGCTGAAATCGGCCGGCTTGAAGGTGACCCAGCTGTCCTCCGGCATGGTGTAGGAGATGTCGGCGGTACTGCCGCCGGTGTCGCCGCCGCCGTTGACGGTGATGGTCACCACCCCGGTGAAGGACCGTCCGGCGGTGTCCGTCCCCTTGTAGCTGATGCGCACGGTGCCGGTGTAGCCCGCCGCGGGCACAAAGCTCACCCGGTCCAGGCTCGGGTTGCCGGTGCGGCTGTAGGTGGTGCCGGAGGACACCTTAGTGCCGGGCTGGCTGGGGCTGGTGTAGTTGTAATACAGCGTGCCCACGCTGTCCTGGGGCGGGGTGAAGGATACCGAGCGGAGATTGGGGTGGTACAGGTTGAAGTCGTCGGCCACAAAGTTGACGGGGGCTCCCTCGCTGGAGCTGTACATCACGTCGCCGGTGCCGTTGACCGTGACCCGGATGGTGCCGTTGAAGCTCTTGTTGTTGGCGGACCAGCCGGTGAAGGTGATCTCCGCCGTGCCGCTGAAGGTGTTCCGGGGCACGAAGGACAGGTCGTTCATGGACCGCTGGCCCTGAGGGGCGGTGCCGGGATAGTAGCGGTCCTGGACGCCCACCCCCGCGCCGGTGTCAGCGGAGGAATGGTGCTGGTCGTGGAGAATGCCCTGGTCGGTGGAGGCCACGGACAGGTTGGTGATATAGGACAGGGAGCTGCCGGTCTTGCTGGTGCAGGCGCTCCGGAGCTGGCTGACCAGCTTGCTGAACTGGAGGGGGCTGCCCGGCGGGGAAGACGCGGTGATGACCGCCGAGCTGTCCTCACCCACGGTGACAGTGCAGGTGCCGGAGAAGGCCCCGCTGCGGGCGGTGATGACGGCGGTGCCCGGCCTGGCCCCGGTGAGGGTGGTGCTGGAACCGGTCTTAGTGCCCACCCGCACGATGGAGGGGTCGCTGGAGGACCAGTCGCAGGAACCGCTGCCGTTGTTGGCTGAGCCGAAGGTCTGGGCGGTCACAGTCTGCCGCCGGCCCTCCGCTAGGGTGAGGGAGGTGATGGTCTGGGTGCTGCCGCCATCGGTTTTGGCAATCGTGATGCCGGAGACGGTGACCTCGATCTTGGCAGGGCTCACGCCCGCTCGGTCCTTTCCAGCAGGGTCCATGGGGGATGCGGTGATGTTAGTTTTCCCCGGACCTGCCGCCGTGACCACAGCCCGGAGACCCGTGCCGCTGGATACGGTGGCCACGGAAGGGTTCTCACTGGTCCAGTGGACTGGGTCGGCGGCGCCATAGGTGCCGCGGGGAGAGAGGACCGCGCTGACATTGATGTAATCGCTGCCACTGGATTTGAAGGTGTACTTATAATTATTGCTCCCCGCAGGTGAGTTGCTGTCGTAGTCAAACGAGAGACGGATGAGCTCGGTCTTTTCAGTAACGGTCACTGTGCATCGCTCCTGTGCGCCGCCATAGGCGGTAGCAACGACAGTGACCTGCCCCGCTCCTTTGCCGGTGACTTTGCCGGTGATCGGATCAACCTCGACAACGTCATTTTTTCCGGTGCCTGTGGACCAGGTCACCGCTTTGATGGGGGCGTTGGCGGGAGAAACTGTGGCGGACAGTGTAAAGGAGCCGTCCACCGGCATACTGTGAGTTGTTTCGCTTAGTGTTACCGAAGTTACCTTGACAGAATTTGCGTCGACAACGTTGACAATGCATGTGGCTGTCCTATCCGTCGTATTTGCGCCATTCCTAAAGGTGGCCGTGGCGGTGATGATGGCGGTGCCGGTGGCATTCCCGGCGGTAATGGTAGCTTCTTCGCCCCTCGCCCCTATTGGTGTCACCGAGGCAGCGCTGGTATTGGTAGAACTCCATTTCACAGTTGCCGTGCTGTGATTATCTCCGGCCAGTATTGCTTTGATTGATTTTTGTGTCTCACCTTTCGCCTTGTCTATCGTCAGCGTGGGCGGGTCCAGAGTCAAGGTGGACGGTCCTTCGCTCACCGTGATTGTGCACTCGCCTTTTACATTATTTCCTCCGTTCGCTATGGCGGTGATGGTAACGGGGCCAGACTTCAGCGCGGTGACTCGACCGTTATTCTCTATCCTAACAGCGTCCTGAGGGTTCGCGCTCCAGGTAATGGTCTTGTTGGTAGCTGTGTCAGGGAGGATTATGGGCACCAACGTCCGTGTTTCCCCAACATTCATCGTGTACGTGTTAGGCCTGAAATATACCTCGGTGACCGCTGTTCCGGCGATCTCATCGGTGACAGTTACAACCCAGGAATCCAGGAGTTCACCCTTCTCCGAATATATTCTGATCGTAGCCTGTCCTGGACTGACGCCATAGATCGGCACCTCGTGGCTCGATTCTGTTGAATTGGGATGGCGATGTGTCACATTGCCGTTGTCTACTGTGACAATATTGGGGTTACCACTTTCAAAGTAGATATCGCCCACAAGGTTTGCGTGTTCATTGACATATATTGTCTCCTGGATAGACGCTTTGGCGGACACCGATTTAGGATCTGCGATCGGTGTGATGGGAGAAGTTCCTCCATATACATAACATGTAAGGGTATAGTCAACGCCCCCGCTAACGATGTGCGCTTTGACTGGTACATCGCTTACATGACTGGCACCCTTATAGGTTACGGTTGTGGTCTTTCCTTCTTTAGGGTCCACAGTGATTGCCGCGTTATCAGAACTCCATGTTACTGTAACGTCATTTGGCAGTTCGCCTGGAATGTCGATGAACAGCTGTCCGGAAGAAGAGTTGGGCTCATTTGTCAAAACCATAAGTTCCCTGGAGAGCTTCAAATTGCTGGGATCAATGGGATCGTCCGCCCACGCGGGTGTGACGCACAAGGACGCTGCCATAACCAGCGCCAGAGCCATCGCGCCCAGACGGCGCAAAAAGGCATGCTTCATAACACATTGCTCCTTTGAGAGGAAGTGGTTTCAAAAAGGGGAGCGGGCGGGGGTCCGCCCGCTCCCGGGGTGGGGTCGATCAACCGAGGACTGTGCCGCCCCAACTACTAGGCGCGGTGACGCGCAGCTCATATTTGGCTGGGGCCGCAGTGGTCCCATCAGGAAGCATTTCTCCCTTATTGGTCTGCACGTATTCAATTTTGATGTTGAGAAGGCCGCGGTTAAGTCCGTTTTTGGCCGAATCACAAATATTGGCGTTGAAATTGATGTTATAAGGTGTGTCTACCGAAAAATCTGTCAGCTTCAACTCAATATATGTAATGCCATCTTTGGATGCCTTGGAATCGTGCTTTGCCGCGTATACCGGCTCAATCCCAAAGGGGCACCTGATGATGTTGCCCAGCGCGATGAAATCTCCAGGCTTTGTGTGTACAGGATGATCGCTGCTTCCTCCTGCGCAGCTATCAAGGGCATAGGCGGTCTGCGTGGAGCTGGAGGAGCCAGAACCGCTGTCCAGCGCCCACAAGCCCTCGGTGAAATATATTGTTACTGTCGAATTGTTTGGCAGTTTGCCGTTTGCGTCCACCGTCCAGTTGCTCCCGCCCCGGCTGGCCGACTGTATGATCGGCGCGTCATTGTCTGCGGGCCGCACGGAGTAATAGGCGCGGAAGGAGTAACCCGAGCCGGTTGCGCCTTTGCCTACGGTCAGGAAGGTGTAGTAGACGCCCGCCGTCATGCCGGTGCAGGGGATGCTGTTGTCGCCCGCTGGATAAGTATTGTGACCGTACATGGCCAGCGTCTCGCCGCTGATAGAGTTGCCCTGGATCAGGCCGGAATAGGTGCTCTTCACGTTATCCGTGGCAAAAATATCGAATACACTGCCCTCATAGTTGTTTCCGCTGGCGTTGGCGCGGTAACAGGGGGTGGCCATGGCATCGATCACCGTCATATCCCCAATTGATTTCTCTGTGAAGTTGAAGGTGTAGGTGCCGTTGCTGAAATCGCCTTTATCGGTGGGAGCCATCGTTCCCCACTCTCCGCCCTGAGCTGTGCCGGTACTGGTAATCGCCCACGGATTATCCCCGGCCGTATGGTTGGCCGATCCATAGAATTTGTTCTGAAGCTGGGTCCCCTCTGAGCCATTGGCCGCCAGACGGTACCAGAGCTCCGTAGAGCGGTCCAGGTTGACGTTCACGGAACTGCTGGTGGCGCCGTTGATGTCGATGGTGGGCCGGATGGCCTCCTTCGTCACAAAACGGAAGCACTGTACGCTGTTGGAGTAGGTGGCGGAGACGCCCCGCGTCACCAGGCAGACAGCGTAAATGGTGTTGGGGGTGAGATTTTCCAGGTTAATGCTTCGGGTGGTGTTGCCGGAGTTGTACGTGATATAGCTCTGTGCCACAATGCCGTCGTCGTACTCCTCGGTGGTAACGTCGGTGACCACTGGGATGGAGGAGGGAAGCCCGGTAGTAACCCCCGCTGTAACAGTAGGCTTTGTAGCTGCTGCGTTCCAGTTGGGGTCGTTGAACATGACGGGGATATCCTTGACGAGAACCTTATCATCGCTCCCGGTTTTGTAGATACCCACTGCGCAGTCATAGTTGGTAATGGTATTGATAAGACCGTTAGTGCCCTCTGTGAGCTGCTGCTGCTTGGTGTTGATGGGGCCGCTAGCGTTGGTGAGCGATGTCAGGGGGAAGATCAGGTAGTACAGGGTGCCGGGTCCAGTCAACCGCACATTAATCGTGGCTTTGGTGTCGCCGTCCTCGTTGGTCAGGTTGATGCTGGGGTACTGGCCGGAGAGTCCAGGCGCACTGGTATCGGTAAAGGGGACGTTGTACTCATAGAAGTCCGGCTCACCAATGGGAGTGACAGTACCCTTCTTGCTTCGGTCTATCGCCGCGTCATACTGATCCTTGAAGCTCTGGCCGGAGAGGTTCCTCAGGCCGCGCTCAGTGTCCGCTACTACGGAGACCCGGAAGTTCACGTCCTGATCGTTCCATGTGTCCTTGTCGGAGTTGTTGCCCAGCCTGTCAATATGGATGGCATACTCCATGGGTGTCATGTTCCAAAGGGTGTCAAAGGTGGGTTCGGATTCACGGCGGATGATCCGGTTCAGGCTGAGGAAGGCGTATCCGTCTCCATTGCCAT
This sequence comes from uncultured Oscillospiraceae bacterium, assembly GCA_949935795.1. Taxonomy (GTDB): domain Bacteria; phylum Bacillota; class Clostridia; order Oscillospirales; family Oscillospiraceae; genus Enterenecus. The sequence goes on along the minus strand of CATLFX010000033.1, from coordinate 6,755 downwards.
CGCTTTCATGAACGATGATGGAAATATCTTTGCCCTCCTGCGTCCATACACCAGTGCCGGTGGGATTGCCGTTGGCGTCTATGGGTCTGGAGTAGAGCGTGAAGGTCATGGAAGTGTTGGTCCAAACTAGCATATCCCAAAGTATGCTCTTGTCCACACTGTCCGTAGAAGTAGGCTTAGCCTGGTAAATGACGTCGATCCGCTGCGGATTGTTTTTAGACGCGTTGGGGAACTGAGTCGAATCAGAGAAATCAACGCCGCTGGCATTGTCAATCGTCCAGGTATTGCCATCCGTCAACAAGACCTTAGCAAAGGACGTGCTGAACTGCAGGTCAGTGGTGGCCAACGGCCGAGGATTGGGGAATACGGCCATGTCGAAAATGCCTGCCAGGTGGAAGTAATAGGAAGTTCCGCCCTTAATCTTCACGGCGGGGTCGTCATTCTTCGGATTTCCGGCGTTGGGAAGCCGGACCTCCACCTTCCCGCCGCTGAGCATCTCTACCTGGGCTTTGCTCCAATCCACCCAGCTGAGCGTGTCGGCGGCAGGCGCGCCGTCCTCCAAGACATCGTGCACCGGGCTGGTGGTGTTGGGGGCGGTCCCATTGTACATCGTAATACGGGCCCGAAGGGCGTCGCCCAGGATTTTCCTAGCAGTGTTATAGGCGGTGGCTTTGTCGCCGCTTCCATTGGGGTCTTCACCGCTGGCGATCATATCCTTTTCCGCGCTCGTCACAGCCTCATACAGGGAGAGGAAGGAGCGGGAGGCCGAGGTGTTGCCATTTTGGACATTCTCGGAGAAAATGATGCGAATATCGGCGTCAGCCTGGGGCATCTCAGCAATATCGCTGCCATCTGGGTTGGTAAAGCGCAGCTCCACAGTGGGGTCCGTCTGGTCCAGGGTGTGCACCCGCAGGGCCTTGATCTGCTCGGAGAGGTTGGCGCTGGCGGTGGCCCTGTCGTGGGCGATGTAATACAGAACGAAGGAAGAGGTCTGCGCGTTTTGATAGCTCAGCTTGCTGTTGCTCATAGTGGCAGGGGAGCGGCTGGATTTGCCGTTGGCCAAAGCGCCGCTGCCATTGAACAGCTTGGTTTTGGCGGCCCGGAGGTCGGCCTCAGAGGTAAAGTTCAATGTGAAGCGATTCTCGTTACCGGGCTCGGGCTGCGCCTCCCATTCGTAGTTGAGGAAAACGTGGTCCCTGTCGTCGCTCTCGGTTACGATGGCCCAAATCAAATCAGCGGGATCTTCATCAATGGTATACTCCACGGTGACGGAACTGGCGCCGGCATTGGTTTGGTCAATATAGGTGACATTGGGCGGCGTCTCGTCCAGGGTGGTGAAGGGCAGGGCGGTCACTCTGGACTTCTGGGCCCCGTCGTGGTCCACCAGCCAGAGGTAGAGCACGTAATCGGTCTTTTCCTCCAGGGGGACGCTGTTGACGTTGATGGGGATGGTCACGTTCTTAGTGACGCTCTGGGAGCCATAGCCCAGGTTGCCGGGGATGGCGGCGGCCTTGAACTCCGCCTCGGTGGGGGCCTTGGCCCCCTTGGGCAGCAGGGCATAGTAGAGCAGGCAGCTCTTGGTGGTCATGACGGTGACCTGGGAGATCTCGGTGGTTACCAGGGTCATGACGGGGTAGCCGTCGGCGAAGGCGGGGACGGAGTCGTCCGGGGTGGTGAAGGAGGTGACCTTGATGGGGCTGTGCTCGCCCCGGCCGTCCACCAGCATGGCGGTGACGTAGTAGGACCCGCCGCTGGTGAGCCTGTTGACGGCGGCGGTGTAGTCGGTGTTGGCGGCGGTGGCGGTGACTCTGCCGGAGGCCAGCACCTTATTGCCGTAAACGGGGGGCTCCAGCAGGTCGGCCTCGCTCACCGAGCCGTCGGCCACGGCGGACACCGCCCAGTAGATGGTGCCCGGCTTATTGACCCGGAACACCAGCTCGGCGGACTGGGGCGCGATCTTGCGCACGGCGGGGTAGCCCGCCAGCAGCTTGGGCTCGGCGGAGGACTGGGCGCCCTGGGTGCTGTTCATGCTGCTCCCGGCGATGTCGGCGGTGATGCCGGGACGGATGACGATTTTGTCGGGCAGCTGCTCCACGGTGGAGCCCGCCGCGCCCACGTTCAGGTTCTTGATGTCGCCGGTGCCGGTGACGTTGGCGGCGGTGTCCAGGTTCAGCTCATCCACCCGGGCGTCGCCGTCCACCAGCACGGAGGAGTCCCTGGCCTCCTCGTCCACGGTCACCTTGCCGGCGGAGCCCTGAACGATCTGCATGTCAGAACCAGGGGTTTTATTGATTACATCCTTAATATTGCCCGCCAGCTGATACAGCGCGCCCTCCGCGCCGTCCAGCTCAATATAGCTCAGGCCGTAGCCGGGCAGGGAGGAGTCGTCCACATAGGCGTTGGTGCGCACGGTGGTGGTGGGGATGTCGGTGTTGCCCTCGGCGCGGATGGTGACGAACTGCTCGCCGATGCTGTCCACGATCATGCCGTCGGCCACCACGTTGCGCAGGACGACGCTGCTCTCGCTGGAGTTGCTCTCGCCGCCGCCGCTGACGATGATCTGGCCCAGCACGGTGACGTTCTCCAGCAGCACGTCGCCCAGGTCGATGCCGCCGGTGAGGTACAGGTTGCCGGCGATGACGCCGTCCCGCAGCTTCACGCCGGCGGTGTTCACGGTGACGTTGCCGTACACGTTGCCCAGGGCGTGGTCGCCCGCCTCCTGGACGGGGGTGCCGATGGCCCGCACCAGCATGGCGGCCACCTCGCCCCGGGTGATGTTCCGGAAGGGCTGGAAGGTGCCGTCGTCATAGCCGCTGATGATGCCGTTTTCCGCGGCGGCTCCCACCAGGCCCCGGCTCCAGTCGCTGAGGGTGCGGCTGTCGGAGAAGCCCAGGGTCTCGCCCACGGTGGGCTGGAGCATCATGTTCCGGGCCAGCAGCACCGCGGCCTGCTCCCGGGTGAGGGTGTCGTTGGGGGAGGCCGTGGTGGGGGAGGTGCCCTTGAAATAGCCGATATTATAGCCGATGTCGATGTCTTCATTATACCAAGAGGTTGGGCTCACGTCGGTGAAGGGATGCCCGCCCATCTTTTTGTATCCATAGGCGCGGTTCATCATGGTGACGAACTCGGCGCGGGTGATGCTGCGCTGGGGGGCCATATTGCCCCCGATATCGCCGCGCATGACGCCCCAGTCCACCAGGGTCTGGATGTACTGGTCCTCCCAGCCCGCCGCCCCGGCGGTGAGGATCGAGGAGGGAATCAGGCTCAGCAGCAGCGCCAGGGACAGGATTCCCGCCAGTCCCCGGCGCAGAAGCCGGCTTTTGATGGTGGTGCTTGGATGGTTGCTCATGTGTGACCGTTCCTTTCCGGCGCGGCGGAGATGAAATCCCGCCGCGTCTGTCCGTTGTGCCTGCGTTTTTTATATGAACTAAGCGCCGCGCTCAGCTTGTCTTCGGCCGTCCCCGGAGCTGGAGGTTGAACACCGCTTCCCGGAGCAGGGTCTCCTCATCGTTGCAGAGGTCCACGAATTTGGCGGCGTACATGATGGGGATCGCCGCGTCCTCCGTGGGCCGCATCCGCAGAATCTGACAGCGCACCACAAGGGGCTGGCTGGTGACGGGGACGACAATTTCCAGCTGCTCCCCCACCTGGAGGGAGTGGTCGGTGAAAAAGGCCACGCCGCCGCAGCTCAGATCGTTGGACTCGATGGCCCGCCTGCCCTTCCAGCGCCCGGTGAGGGGGTAGATGAGGCTTTTGAAATGGACTGCCACCCGCAGGTTTTTGCGCATGTCGTTGGAGTCCCGGTCCACCTTGGTGACCTCCAGCTGGATCATGTCGTTGCGGCTGCGCACGATGATCCCCTGGTAGGAGGGCTCGCTGTCCATCATGGACAGCAGCAGGAGCGTTTTGTGCTCCAAAATCTCGTCGATCTTGCCGTCCTCCACCTGGATCTGCCAATACTGCCCGCTGGTGTTTCCCTGGACGCGCCCCCGGGCGATGGGGCTTCCCTTGCTGTCCAGCATCAGGTACAAGCTCTGGTCCATCCTCACTCCTCCTGTTCTTTGCGCTCAGGCTGTTCCCGCCCGGCCGCCGGCTTGGGGGCGGAGCCCTCCTTGACCCGGTTGGGGTCGAAATGCAGGAAATACACATAGATCTCCACGATGGCCTTGTACAGCTCCTCGGGCACCTCCTGTCCCAGCTTCAGCTGGGTGAGGATGGTGGCCAGGGAGTTGTCCTCATAGATGGGTACGCCGCTGTCGGCGGCCACCTCCACGATCTTCTCCGCCATATAGCCCATGCCGGAGGCCACGATCACCGGCGCGCTGTCCCCCGCCTCGTATTGAAGGGCCACCGCCTTCTTGGAGGGGTTGCGCCTGCCGTCATACTTTGACATTGACACTGTTCTTCCCTTCAAAGATTTTGGGGAACACCTCGGTGAGGGTCACCGGGCGCTCCATTTTCCGCACGCTGACCGCGGCGGGGTTCAGGTCGTTCCGGGTGAGGATTTTGGAGATGTTCTGCTCGATCTCCTTGGAGAAGGGGACCACCCCCTCGGGACAGGACACCACGATGCCCACGTCCCGCTCCCGGTTGGTGAGGATCACGTCGAAGAAGCCCAGCCCCTGCACGTCGATCTTGAACAGGAACTTCATGCACTTCTCCCCCTGGCCGCCCTCCTTCTTCTCCTCGGCGTCGGGGTCCACCCACAGCTCGGAGAAAAGCATCCGGCCGTCCATCTCCATGGGGATGAGGAAGTGGTTCAGCGGCATATACACGCTCTCGTTGACGAGCATGGCTTTGACCAGGGTGCGGAACACCTCCTGCACCTCGGCGCTGCCCTCCCCCCGGAGGGCCCGGGCGGCGGCGGCGGCCAGGTGGTCGGCGAACTGGGCGGCGGAGGTGTTTTTGGCGAACTGGCTGTTTTGCAGCAGCTTCAGCATGGACTGGCCGTCGATGCCCCCCAGCATCCCTTTTAGTGTACCATATCCGGACAGCTGATGGAAGGCCTCCGTCAATTTATCCTCCGTCCCATTTTCGTACCGGGCCAGGTCCAGGGCCAGCAGGCTGAGCAGCTCCCGGGGGGTTCCCAGGTCGTGGGTCTGGCTGACGTAGGCGGACATGAGGGGAAACACCTGCTGCTGCAAAAGGCTGATGCTGCCCTGCCGGTCCCCGGCGGCCAGGCTGTTCTCCAGCTGGGCGATGAGGTCCCTCAGCTGGTCTCCCCAGCTGGCGGGCATGGCGTTGGCCATGCCGGTGAGGTTGCGCATCAGGTTGCCCTCGAGGTGGGCGGTGGAGGAAAAGTCGTTGTAGCTTTTGAGAAAGTTGAGGATGTCCAGCCGGACGCCCTCCGAGTCCGCGTGGGCGTAGGCGTTGCGCAGCAGGGCGAACAGCGCCCCGCCGAACCGGGTGCCCGCCTTCATCTGGGCGGCCAGGAACTTCAGCAGCTCCCCCTGGTCCATTTTCAGCATCTGCAGGGCCTGGGACATCTCCTCGGCAATGCCCTCGCTCATGCCGGAGGACACCGACGTGCCCTCCTTCATCATCAGCTTGGACAGGGTGGAGCTCAGGTCCTGGGTCTGGCGCAGCTGCTGGAGGAAGGTCTGGAAGTTGGAGTCGTAGCGGACCTGGCCGCCGGCCTGGCTGGCGTCCTGCTGTTCGGTGCGGTGGTCCGCCCCGGTGACCTTGGTCAGGTCCGGCACATTCTGAACCTGGCTGCTGCCGGGAGAAATCGGGATATTGCGGTTGGCTATCGTGTTGTCATAACCCGGTACCGGGTTGGTCGCTCCCAGAAGATCAGGCATTTTTCACACCCCTGCGATAAAACTTGGAAAACCTACTTAATTTTCAACCGCTTCCTGCCGATAATAGAAAAGATAAAAGATATTTACTGAGGTGGTGCTTTTTATGGGCAGCGGAAACGAAATTCTGGATATGTACATCTACGAGACCGGCACTCTGCTGGAACAGCTGGAGACCATCGTCCTTGAGGCGGAAAAAGTGGACACCTTCTCCCAGGAGAACGTCAACGAGATCTTCCGCATCATGCACACCATCAAGGGCTCCTCCGCCATGATGGAGTTCGATACCCTGGCCACCGTGGCCCATCGGATCGAAGACATGTTCTTCATCATCCGGGAGCAGACCATGTCCGTGGTGCAGGAGGAGGACCGCCCGGCGCTGTTCGACGTGGTCTTCCAGTCCATCGACTTCTTCCGGGGCGAGGTGGACAAGGTGGAGGCCGGCGAGCCTCTTGATAAGAATATCGACAGCTTCATGGCAAATATTAATACCTTGATCGCAAAAATCAAGGGGGAGGAGGCGCCCGAACCCAGCGCGGCGTCCCCGGCCCCTGCCGCTCCCGCGGCCCAGTCCGCCCCGGCCCCCGCCGCCGCGGCGTCCCCGGACGGATTTCCCTTCGCCCTGCGGGTGAATTTCGACGAGGGCTGCGGCATGGAGAGCCTGCGGGCCTTTATGCTGGTCACCGCCGTGAAAGACGTGGTGGACGACACCGATTTCACCTTCACCCCTGAGAACGTGGAGAACGACCCCTCCACCTCCGAGGAGATCATGAATAACGGCTTCCACCTGATGTTCAAGGACCTCGGCGGCCGGGAGAGCGCCATCAGCGTGATCAAGACCGTGGGCTCCAGCCCCGACTACTCCACTTACGGGGTCGCGCCTCCTCGGGCGGCTCCCGCCGCGCCTGGGCCCAGCACCGCGTCCCCCGCTCCCGCCGCGGCCCCTGCCGCGGCCGC
>CATLFX010000032.1 GCA_949935795.1 uncultured Oscillospiraceae bacterium | reverse complement strand
CTGTCCGAGCGGTCCAAGATTCTGCCCCGCCGCACCACCGGCACCTGCGCCATGCACCAGCGCCAGCTGACCGACGCCATCAAGCGCGCCCGTCACGTGGCCCTGCTGCCCTACGTCACCGACTAAACAGTCAAAAAGAGATCCCCCGGAGCGGCGCTCCGGGGGATTTTCATTGGCAGAAAACAGCGCCCGGTCCAGTGGACCGGGCGCTTGACTTATCGCAAATTACGCAAGTTTAGCCTTAGCCAGATCGGTGAGCTGGGTGAAGGCGGCCTTGTCGTTGACGGCCATCTCGGCCAGCATCTTGCGGTTGATCTCCACGTTGGCCAGCTTCAGGCCGTGCATAAAGGTGGAGTAGTTCATGCCGTTCATCTTGCACCCGGCGCTGATGCGGGCGATCCACAGCTGGCGGAAATCGCGCTTTTTCAGCCGGCGGCCCACATAGGCGTACTGCAGGGACTTCATCACCTGCTCGTTGGCCATCTTGTAGTGCTTGCTCTTGGCGCCCCAGTAGCCCTTGGCCAGCTTGAGGATCTTATTCCTTCTCTTGCGCGTCATCATCGCGCCTTTGACTCGTGCCATTATCGTTCAGCCTCCTATTGTTGAGTGAATTATGATGTTATCCCTTATTTGTAGGGGACCATGCGCTTGATGGTGGCCGCGTTGGTCACGTCGGCGTAGCCGCCCTTGCGGAGGCTTCTCTTGAGCTTGCGGGTCTTGCCGTGGCCGTTGAGCAGGTGGCTCTTGTTGGCGTGGGCGCGCTTGACCTTCCCATTCTTGGTCAGATTGAAACGCTTCTTAGCGCCGCTGTGGGTTTTCACTTTAGGCATGGCGGTTGTCTCCTTTTCGTAGTTGATCGTGCGGTAAACACCGCGGGGTGTTACTTACTGTTTATTGGGCTTATTGCTCTTTGCAGACAAGAAGATGCTCATGTGCCGGCCCTCCAGCTTGGGCTCCTTGTCCAGCACGGCCAGCTCGCCGCACTGCCCGGCGAAGTCCAGCAGCAGCTTCCGGCCGATGTCGGTGTGGGCCATCTCCCGGCCCCGGAAACGGACGGTGACCTTCACCCGGTTGCCCTCCGCCAAAAACTTCTGGGCGTTGCGCAGCTTGGTGTTGAAGTCGCCAATGTCGATGCCGGGGGACATCCGCACCTCTTTGATCTCCACCACGTGCTGGTTCTTCTTGGCCTCCTTCTCCCGCTTGGCCTGCTCAAAGCGGTACTTGCCGTAGTCCATGAGCTTGCACACGGGGGGGGTGGCGGTGGGAGAGATCTTGACCAGGTCCAGCCCGGCCTCGTCGGCGCGGACCTGGGCCTCCCGGGCGGACATGACGCCCAGCTGGGCGCCGTCGGCGCCGATGAGCCGCACCTCCCGGTCGCGGATTTCCTCGTTGATCTGATGAGCCGTGTTAGCTATGGTCACGCACCTCCGTCATAAGAAATAAAAATACGCGGATGCACAAGGGCACCCACGTCCACAACGAAGCCCGCACAGTTCCCGTGCGGAGTTCACCATGTTAACCCCTTCGCCCGCGGCTGGGGGTGAGGACGGCGGCACCATTCCTGCTTCCTTTTGCCCAAGTATCATACCAGATGGCGGCGGATTTGTCAACAGCTTTTTTCCCGCGCCTGTTTCTGCTATAATGTAGAAAAACCGCGAAAGGGGGACCGGGTCATGCTGACGCTGCTGTACGCCCGGGCGGGGCAGGACATCCGGGGGGAGCTGCTGGAGCGGATGGGGGCGTCCGCCGCCCGCCGCCGCCTGCTCATGGTGCCCGAGCAGTACTCCCACGAGAGCGAGCGGGCCATGTGCGCCGTTTTGAGCGGCGGGGCGCTGATGGACTGCGAGGTGCTGTCCTTCACCCGGCTGGCCGGGCGGCTCACCGACGCCGCCGGGGGCGGGGCCGCGCCCATGCTGGACGCGGGGGGGCGGATGCTGCTGATGTACGCCGCCCTGCGCCGCGTGTCCGACGCGCTGACTACCTACCGCGCCCCCTCCCGGAAGCCCGCGTTTCTGACGGATCTGCTGGCCACGGTGGATGAGTGCCGGTCCTACCGGGTGGAGCCGGATACTTTGATTTCCGCCGGGGAAGAGCTGGGGGGCCGCCAGGGGGACAAGCTGAGGGATCTGGGCCTCATCTACGCCGCCTACCAGGCCCTGGAGGCCCAGGGGGCCGCCGACCCCCGGGGGCGGCTGGACCGGCTGGCCCGCCAGCTGGAGGACACCCGCTGGGGGGCGGGGATGGCTTTCTATGTCTACGGCTTTACCGACTTCACCCCCCAGGAGGAGCGGGTGCTGTCCGCCCTCATGGCTCAGGGGGAGCTGACGGTGGCATTCGTGTGCGGCGCGGGGGACGACCCCTCGGGCATTTTCCAGCCCGCCCTCCGGGCCGCGAAGCGGCTGATCCGGCTGGCCAAGGGGAATGCCGTCCCCGTCCGGGAGGAGACCCTGAACCGTCCCCTGCCCCGCCGTCCCTCCCTGGCTTTTCTGGAGGAAAACCTGTTCGGTTCCGGGCCGGCGCGGCCCTGGGATGGAAACTGCTCCGTTGTCCGGGTCCAGGCCGCCACCCCCCGCCAGGAGGTGGAGTGGTGCGCCGCCGAGATCCTGCGGCTGCTGCGGGAGGAAAACTACCGCTGCCGGGACGTCGCCGTGTGCGCCCGGCGGCTGGGGGGCTACGGGGAGCTCATCGGGAGCGTGTTTGAGCGCTACGGGGTGCCGGTGTTCCTGTCCGCCATGGAGGACATCCTGGAAAAGCCGGTGCTGGCCCTGGTGACCTCCGCCCTGGCCGCGGCGGCGGAGGATTATCCCTACGAGGAGCTGTTCCGCTACCTGAAAACCGGGCTGACAGGGGTCACCGACGAAGAGCGGGACCTGTTGGAGAACTATGCCCTCACCTGGGATTTGAAGGGGTCCGCCTGGACCCGCAAAAAGCCCTGGGATATGCACCCGGAGGGCTACGGCAGGCAGTTCACTCGGTCGGACACCGCCCTTGTGGCCCGGCTGGACGGCCTGCGCCGCAGGGTCATCGCCCCCCTGGAGGCCCTGCGGAAGGGGACGGACAAGACGGGCCGGGGGCGTGCCCTGGCCCTGTACCAGCTGCTGAACGACATCGACCTGCCCACCCGGCTGGCCCAGCGGGCGGACAGCCTGGACCAGCGGGGAGACCGCACCGCCGCCGCCCAGTACCGCCAGCTGTGGGACATTTTGGCGGGGGGGCTGGAGCAGTGCGCCCTGCTGCTGGGGGATACCGAGCTGGAGCTGGAGGAATTTTCCCAGCTGTTCTCGCTGATGCTCAGCCAGTACGACGTGGGGGCCATCCCCGTGTCCCTGGACGCGGTGACGGTGGGGGACGCCCCCCGCATGGCCCACAAGGAGGTCAAGGTGCTGTTCCTGCTGGGGGCGGACGGCAATTCCATCCCAGACTGCGCTCCATCCCCGGGGCTGTTCGACCACCAGGACCGGGACGCGCTGGCCGCCATGGAGGTGGAGCTGGCCCCCAAGCAGGAGGACAAGCTCCGCCGGGAGATGACCATCGCCTACGAGACCTGCTGCCGCCCCTCTGAGCGGCTGTACGTCAGCTTTGCCGCCGGGTCGGGAGACGAGCAGAAGACCCCCTGCTTCCTCTGGGAGCGGCTGGGGGCGCTGTTCCCGGACGCCCCCGTCATGGACGGCGGCGACCCCCTGGCCCGGCTGTCCGCCCCGGACGCGGCGCTGGAGCTGGCGGGGCAGGACCCCGCTGTGGCGGACGCCCTGGGGCAGGTCCCCGGGCTGTCGGACCGGGTGGAGCGCGTCCGGAGCGCGGCACTCTGGCGGCGGGGGCGGCTGTCCCGCCCCGCGGTGGACGCCCTGTTCGGCACGGTGGTGCCCATGTCCGCCACCAAGCTGGACCTGGTGAACTCCTGCCATTTCAGCTACTTCCTCCGCTTCGGGCTGGACGCCAGGCCCCGGCAGCGGGCGGCCTTCCGGGCCGCCGACTACGGCACCTTCGTCCACCACGTGCTGGAGCACACCCTGCGGGGGGCCCAGGAGGCGGGGATCTCCCTGGGCGACGGGGAAGAGGTGGCCCGGCTGTCCCAGGGGGCGGCGGACCGCTACGAGCGGGAGGCGCTGTCCAGCCTGGAGGAGGAGCCCGCCCGGTTCCGGTATCTGTTCCAGCGGATGAAGGGGGCGGCGCTGGCGGTGGCCCGGAGCGTGTGCGCGGAGCTGGCGGCCTCCGACTTCACCCCCGCCGCCTTCGAGCTGGGCTTCGGCCCCGGCAAGGACCTGCCCCCGGTGGAGGTGGAGCAGGGGGTGCGCCTGCGGCTCACCGGGTACGTGGACCGGGTGGACCAGTGGATGCACAACGGGAAGCGCTATCTGCGGGTGGTGGACTACAAGACCGGCAAAAAGAGCTTCGATTTCGCCGACGTGGAGGACGGCCGGGGGCTGCAGATGCTCCTCTACCTCTTCGCACTCAGCCGGGAGGGGGAGCGGGTGCTGGGCCCCGGGGAGACCGTCCCCGCCGGGGTGTTGTACGTACCCGCCCGCACCCCCCTGGTGGACGGCGAGCGGGGCATGACCGGCGAGGAGATCCAACGGGCCCGGGACCGGCTGCTGCGCCGGCAGGGGCTGGTGCTGGACGACCCGGACGTGCTGGAGGCCATGGAGCGCACCGGGGGCGGGAGCTACCGCTTCCTGCCCGTCAGCGCGGGGAGGGGCGGCTCGGACTACCTGGTGACCCCGGACCAGATGGACGCCCTGGACCGGTATATCATGGACGCCCTGCGCTCCGCCGCCGGGGAGCTGGCGGCGGGCAACATCGACGCCGACCCCTACTGGCGGGGGGCGGACCACAACCCCTGCCGCTGGTGCGACTACCGGGCGGCCTGCCATTTCGAGGAGGGCTGCGGGGACGCCCGGCGGTTCCGGCGGGGGGTCAATTCCAAGGAGTTCTGGCAGTGGATGAGCCGGCGGGAGGAGGACGAGGACCATGGCAATTGAGCTGACCAGGGAACAGCGGGCCGCGGCGGAAAACCGCGGGGGCGACCTGCTGGTGTCCGCCGCCGCCGGGTCGGGCAAGACCCGGGTGCTGGTGGAGCGGCTGATGGGCTGGGTGGCCCAGGGGGAGGACATCGACCATTTTCTGGTCATCACCTTCACCAACGCCGCCGCCGCCGAGCTGCGGGACCGCATCGCCGGGGCCATCCACGCCCGGCTGGCCCAAAACCCCGGGGACCGGCACCTGCGGCGCAACGCCATCCTGGTGTACAAGGCCCCCATCTGCACCATCGACGCCTTCTGCCTGGACCTTCTGCGCCAGTGGGGGCATCTGGCGGACCTGGACCCGGATTTCCGCCTGTGCGACGACGCGGAGGCGGAGGAGCTGCGCGCCCGGGCCCTGGAGGAGGTGCTGGAGGAGCGCTACGCCAACATCCAGAACGACGCCCCCTTTGCCGCCCTGGTGGACGCCCTGGCGGGGGAGCGGGACGACCAGACCTTGGAAGAAGTGGTTTTGTTTGTCCACAAGCAGGTCCAGGCCCAGGCGGACCCGGAGGGCTGGCTGATGGACCGCAGGCGGGACTTTGTCCTGCCCCAGGGCATGGGCCCGGAGGACACCCCCTGGGGGAAGGTGCTGCTGGCCGACGCCCTGGAGCTGACGGATTACTGGCTGGAGGCCATAAAAGCCCTGCGGGACGAGATCTACTTCGACGAGCTGCTGAACCAAAATTACACCCCCACCCTGGGGGAGACCATCGGCGGGCTGGAGCGGCTGCGGGACGCCCTCGGCCGGGGCTGGGACGCCGCGGCGGACTGCTTCCCGGTTCCCTTCCCGCGCCCCGGAGGGAAGCGGAAGGGAGACACCGACCCGGCCTTGAAAGAGCGCGTGACCGCCCTGCGGGACCAGTGCAAAGACCAGATGAAAAAGCTGGGGGAGCGGTTCGGCGTGGGGGCGGACCAGGCCATGGAGGACCTGCGGGCGGTGGGCCCCGCCATGACCGCCCTGCTGGAGGCGACGGCCCAGTTCGGCGCCGCCTTCACCCGGCTCAAGCGGCGGCGCCGCCTCATCGACTTCGCCGACGGGGAGCACCTGGCGGCCCGCCTCCTGCGGGAGGAGGACGGCTCCCCCTCCCAGCTGGCGCTGGACGTGGGCAGGCAGTTCCGGGAGGTGATGGTGGACGAGTACCAGGACACCAACCAGGTGCAGAACGCCATCTTCGGGACGCTGTCCGGCGGCGGGCGGCTGTTCATGGTGGGGGATGTGAAGCAGTCCATCTACCGCTTCCGGCTGGCGGAGCCGGGCATCTTTCTGGACAAGCTGGACCGATTCGTCCCGGCGGACCGGGCACAGCCGGGCGAGGGCCGGAAGGTGCTGTTGTCCCAAAACTTCCGCTCCCGGCCCGAGGTGCTGGACGGGGTGAATTTCATCTTCCGCAATGTGATGACCCGTCCCGCCGGAGAGCTGGATTACACCGAGGAGGCCGCCCTGCGGCCCGGTCGGACGGACCTGCCCCCTGATGGGCGCTGCTGCGTAGAGCTGGACTGTGTGGACCTGTCCACCCTCACCGGTGATGGGGAGGAGGAGCGGACGGACAAGGACCTGGTCACCGCCCGGGCCGCCGCCCGCCGGGTCCGTGAGCTGCTGGGCAGCGGTCTGCCCGTGGGGGACCGTCCCGTCCGGGCGGAGGACATTGTTATTCTTCTGCGCTCCCCCAACCCCGTCCTGCGGTACTATGCCGCCGCCCTGGAGGAACAGGGCCTGCCCTGGTCCGCCGACGGGGGGCGGGAGTTCTTCGGCACCACCGAAATTTCCGCCACCACGGCCCTCCTCCAGGTGGTGGACAACCCCCGGCAGGACGTGGCCCTGCTGGCCGCCCTGCGCTCCCCTCTGTTCGGCTTCACCCCGGACCGGCTGGCCCGGCTGCGGGCCCAGGCCAAGGGGACGGTGTACGACTGCCTGTCCGCCGGGGCCGCACGGGGGGAGGCGGACTGCGCGGCCTTTCTGGCCCTCCTGTCCGGCCTGCGGGAGCTGGCGGCGGAGGAGAGCAGCCACCGGCTGCTGTGGTACATCTACGGAAAGCTGGACGTGCCCGCCGTATTCGCCGCCATGCCCGACGGCCAGCGGCGGCGGGCCAACCTGATGGCGCTGTACGACGAGGCGGCCCGCTTTGAGAGCGGTGGGCACCGGGGGCTGATGGCCTTTCTGCTCCACCTGAGCCGGATGATGGAAAACGAGGTCCCCGTCCCCGTGCCGGGGGGCGAGACCGGAGGGGTGCGGATCTTGTCCATCCACCACTCCAAGGGACTGGAGTTCCCGGTGGCGCTGGTGTGCGGGCTGGACCGGCAGTTCAACGAGGCGGATACCAAATCCACCATCCTGTTCCACCCGGCGCTGGGGCTGGGCCCCAAGCGGGTGGACCGGGAGCGGGGGCTGCGGTACACCACCATCGCACGGGACGCGGCGGCGCTGTGCATCCGGAAGCAGCTGCGGGCGGAGGAGATGCGGCTGCTCTACGTGGCCATGACCCGGGCCGAGCACAAGCTGATCCTGTTCACCGCCGTCAATGGCCGGGGCGGGGCGCTGGCCTCCCTGGCGGGGCAGGCCCAGTGCCCCCCGCCGCCCCGGCAGATGGCCGCGGCCCGGTCCATGTCGGAGTGGGTGCTCACCCCCGCGCTGTGCCGCCGGGACAGCGGCCCCCTGTGGGCGGACCTGGACGCGCCCCGGCCCGCCCCCCCGGCGGAGGAGGGCCTGCCCTGGGATATCCGGCTGCTGTCCGGGGCGGACTTCCAGGCCCCCCTGGGGCGGAGGACAGGCGGCGGGGCCGCCCCCGCCGCCGCCCTGCCTGACGGGCTGGTCCAGCGGCTGAGCTGGCGGTATCCCCACATGGCCTCCGCCGCCATCGCCTCCAAGCTCACCGCCACCCAGCTCAAGGGGCGGGAGAAGGACGCGGAGGTGTCGGAATACGCCGTGGAACTGCGTCCCGCCGCCCCCCAGACCACCCTGCGCCGTCCGGTGTTCGAGGGGGAGCGGCCCCTCACCGCCGCCCAGCGGGGCACCGCCCTGCACATGGTGATGCAATACCTGAACTATGACCGCACCGGCAGTTTTGAAGAGATCGCCGGCGAGGTCACCCGGCTGGTGGAGGGCCGGTACATCACCCCCCAGCAGGGAAACGCCGTCAACCCAGCGGACATCCTGGCCTTTTTCCGCTCGGAGCTGGGCCTGCGCCTGCGCCGGTCGGCGCGGGTGGAGCGGGAGTTTAAATTCTCCCTGCTTGCCCCCGCGGCGGACTACTACCCCGAGGCGGAGCCCGGCGAGGAGGTGCTTCTCCAGGGGGTGGTGGACTGCTGGTTCGTGGAGGAGGACGGCTCTGTGACGGTGGTGGATTTCAAGACGGACCGGGTAACCCAGGACAGCGTGGACCGCCGGGCCCTGGACTACCGGCCCCAGCTGGACGCCTACAGCCGGGCGCTGTCCCAGGCGGCGGGGGTGGCGGTCAAACGGCGGTATCTGTGGTTCTTTCATGCGGGCCGGGCGGTAGAAGTGTAGGGGTCCCCGCAAAAGCGGCCCTCAGCTTTTATGGGGAGCTGCGGCAAATATAAAAAATCGGAGAATTTGAAAAAAGTCCTTGCATTTTTCCGCTGGCCGTGATATCATACACCTTGCGTTTACATGGAGACTTTGCGCTCCTGGACTTTTGGCAACGACAGAAAGAGGTGAACCCCCATGAAGGAAGGCATCCATCCCAAGTATCAGCAGACCACCATTACGTGCGCCTGCGGCAACGTGATCGAGACTGGCTCGACGAAGAAGGACATCAAGGTGGAAGTCTGCTCCAAGTGTCACCCCTTCTACACCGGCAAGCAGAAGATGGTGGATACCGGCGGACGCGTCAGCCGCTTCAATAAGAAGTTCGGTTTGGGCTGAGCCACAACAACCAGTCGCCTCAGAGACCCGTTGCAAGCAATTGCGGCGGGTCTTTCTCTTTTGCCCCCAAAGCGCATATACTAGTTCATGAAAAAAGGAGGTATCCGCCATGTTTCAGAAAGTTGACCCCAAGACCCTGGACCTGAACCCCTTTGCCGCCATCGGCTCCCAGTGGATGCTCATCACCGCCGGAACGCCGGAGCGGTGCAACACCATGACCGCCTCCTGGGGCGGGCTGGGGGTGCTGTGGGGCGCGCCTATGGCCCTCTGCTATATCCGCCCCCAGCGGTACACCAAGCAGTTTGTGGATGAGAGCGAGTATTTCACCCTGTCCTTCTTCCCCGAGGACTGCCGCCCCCAGCTGAACCTGTGCGGCGCCAAGAGCGGCCGGGACGTGGACAAGGTGAAGGCGTGCGGCTTTACCGTGGCTACCGGGGCGGGAAACGCCCCCTATTTTGAACAGGCCGACCTGGTGCTGGTGTGCCGCAAGCGGATGGCCGTGCCCATGGACCCCGCCCTCATGCCGGAGGACGTGAAGGAGAAGTGGTACAAGGACGACTACCACACCATGTACTGGGGGGAGATCGTGGAAGCATTGGTGAAGGCCTGACACAATGAAAATTTACAATGTTGGAAACAGAGTGGTAAATACCTACGTGTACCGTGCCCAGGCGGGCTATGTGATGGTGGATACCGGGTATGCACACAGTTTCAGCGCCGTGGCGCAAAGCTTGAAAAAGCAAGGCGTCGCATTGTCTGACATTATGCACGTCTTTTTGACCCACGCCCATGACGATCACGCAGGATTTTTGAATGAGCTGCTGGAGAAGTGCCCTCAAATTAAAGTAATTGCCAGCGGCAGAGCCATACCCACACTGTTACGGGGGCAAAATTCCTTTGCCGGCGGATGCAGCGGCATCGGCGCGTTCGCCTTTTGCAAATTTATGGGGCTGCTGGGCAAGGGCCGCCATCTGTTCCCCCCGGTTGAGCGGCGGTATTTGGACCGCTTCATTGAGGTGTCTCCCCAAACCGCAAAGGACACAGAAGCCCTGCTGGAAGGGAAAATTCTGTTTACGCCGGGGCACACGGCGGACTCCATTTCCCTGAAAATAGATGATATCATTTTTTGCGGGGACGCCGCCATGAACGGCATACCAAGCTTCCGCCGGATCACAATATGGGTCGAGGACAAAGCGCAGTTTCAAAGCTCGTGGGATATTCTGATCGCGGAACACGCAAAGTCGATTTATCCCGCCCATGGAAGCCCGTTTGATCCCCATGACCTGGAAAAATACAGGCGTCAAATTGCCAAAGTCAGACTTTACGGCTTAAAATGAAATAAAACCAAAGAAATGAGGAAATTACACCCTATATGTTTGACAAAACCCAAGTAAAAGAGATCAACCGGGCCATTCTGGCCGGTCTCAGCGCCCCCTGCCTCACCCGGGAGGAGAACGCCACGGACCAGTCCCTGGAGGAGCTGGCCGCCCTGCTGGACACGGCGGGCGGGACCTGCCTGGCCACGGTGCTGCAAAACAAATCCGCCCCCGACCCCCGCACCTTCGTGGGCGAGGGCAAGGCGGCGGAGATCAAAGAGCTGGTCCAGAGCCTGGGGGCGGACATCGTCATCTTTGACAACCCCCTGTCCCCCTCCCAGCAGCGAGTGCTCACCGAGGAGCTGGGCGTGACGGTGATGGACCGCTCCGCCCTGATTTTGGACATCTTCGCCAAGCGGGCCCGCACCAGCGAGGGGCGCTTGCAGGTGGCCCTGGCCCAGTACAAGTACCTGCTGCCCCGGCTGACGGGCATGTGGAAGCACCTGGAGCGCCAGGAGGGCGCCATCGGCACCCGGGGGCCCGGCGAGACCCAGCTGGAGTCCGACCGGCGGCACATCCACCGCAAGATCGCCAAGCTGGAGGAGGATCTGAAGGACGTGCGCCGGGTCCGGGCCACCCAGCGGGAGCGCCGGGAGAAAAACGAGGTCCCCGTGGTGGCCATCGTGGGCTACACCAACGCGGGCAAGTCCACCCTGCTCAACGCCCTCACCGGGGCCGGCATCCCCGCCAACGACCGGCTCTTCGACACCCTGGATACCACCACCCGGACGCTGGCCATCTCCGACACCTGCACGGTGCTCATCTCGGACACCGTGGGCTTCATCTCCAAGCTGCCCCACCAGCTGGTGGACGCCTTCAAGGCCACCCTGGAGGAGCTCACCTTCGCCGACCTGCTGCTCCACGTCATCGACGCCTCCCAGCCCGATTGGCGGGAGCAGGCCCAGGTGGTGGACAAGCTCATTCAGGAGCTGGGGGCGGGGGCAACCCCGCGCTTGGAGGTGTTCAACAAGTGCGACAAGTTTGTGGGGGACATCCTGCCCCACGGGGAGGACATGGTGTCCATCTCCGCCAAGACCGGGGCCGGGCTGAACGATCTGCTGTCCGCCATTGAAAAACGGCTGGACGCCGGGGCCCGCCGGGTGGAGCTGCGCCTGCCCTACGACAAGAGCGGCCTTTTAGACCAGCTCTACCGGGAGGCCAGGGTGGAAAAGGTGGACTACGGCGAGACCATCATCGTCACCGCCGTGTGCACCCCCAAAACCCTGGGGCGGCTGCGGGAGTACCTGCCGGAGGGCTGACGGTGGAAACGCAGAGTTTAAGGGCCCGCCGCCTGTCATGGGCCGGCGGCGGGCCCCATTGCATACCGATTATTTTTCCTCCAGCAGCTTGGTGAGCTCCGCCATGAAGGTGTTCAGGTCCTTGAACTGGCGGTAGACCGAGGCGAAGCGGACATAGGACACCTCGTCCACGTCCTTCAGCTTTTCCATCACCAGCTCGCCGATCTCGGTGCTGGGCACCTCCCGCTCCATCTCGTTTTGCAGGGACTGCTCGATCTCCCCCGCCAGCCGCTCCAGGGTGTCCATGGACACCGACCGCTTCTCACAGGCCTTGAGCATGCTGCCCAGCAGCTTGTTCCGGTCGAAGGCCTGACGGCTCCCGTCCCGCTTGATGACCATCAGGGGCAGGCTCTCCATGATCTCGTAGGTGGTAAACCGCTTGCGGCAGGACAGGCACTCCCGGCGGCGGCGGATGCTGCTCCCCTCGTCCGCGGGGCGGGAGTCCACAACCTTGCTCTCCAAATGGGCGCAGTACGGGCATTTCATAACGGCTTCCATCCTCTCCATTTTGAAATCACGGTTTTGACATATTATAACACATAGTATCACAAAAGGGTACTGCTTTTTTTGAAATATTTTCACCCCCGCTGCGGCGTGAAAACCGGTTGACAGCCGGGACGGCATATCGTATCATATTGACAGCCGCTATCCCTGCCCAGGGGCGGCAATTCCTCAAAATGGGTGATGATTTATGTTAAAACGGCTTTCCGCCTTTGTGCTGGCCCTGTCCTGGGCCCTGATGCTGTCCGCCTGCGGTTATGCGGATATACCGGCGGATTCTGTGTTCACGTACGGGACGGCTTCCCTGCCCGAGGCATCTTTTCATGAAACCGATACGCCGGGGCCGGAGTCTGAGCCGCCGGAAGATGCGGAGCAGGCATCGGAAACCCAGTCTCCCGAAAGCGAGGCCCCCTCTGTGTCCGAGGACGGCCGGTACAGCTCCAAGGAGGAGGTGGCGCTGTACATCCATCTCTACGGCCATCTGCCCGGCAACTACCTCACCAAGCGGGAGGCGGAGGCCCTGGGCTGGTCCGGCGGCAGCGTGGAGCGGTACGCCGGGGAGGGCGCGGCCATCGGCGGCAGCCGCTTCGGCAACTACGAGGGCCTGCTCCCGGACAGGGAGGGGCGGACCTATACCGAGTGCGACATCGACACCGTGGGCAGCTCCTCGCGGGGCCCGAAGCGGATCGTATTCTCCAACGACGGGCTGATCTACTACACCGAAGACCACTACCAGAGCTTTGAGCTGCTCTACGGGGAGGAATGACTGTGGACGCCATCTATCTGGAGGGCAGTCTCTTGAACAGCCGGGACGAGGCCATGGAGTTCCTGGGGCGCGCCCTGTACCTGCCCGAGTGGTGGGGCCGGAACCTGGACGCCCTCCACGACTGCCTCACCGACCTGGACCGGCCTGTGAAGCTGGTGCTGCGGGGCCGGACGGAGCTGGAGGCCACCCCCTTTGGCCGGAACCTGCTGCGGGTACTGCGGGACGCGGCGGCGGAGTGTCCCCGGCTGGAGCTGGAGACGGACTGAACAGGCGGAGCGCCCCCGCGATTGCGGGGGCGCTCCTTTTTGTCACAGCTCAGGGGAGTGGAACAGGTCCGGGTCCTGCCAGTAGTCTAGATCAACCCCCGCCCTGGGGGGCGTGGACTGAGGCCCCGCCTGGATCCGCCCTGCCACCAGACTGGACAGGTCCTCATAGGGGGGCGTGCGGTAGCGGGGCTCCCGGGCCGCCAGCTCCCGCTCGTCAGGCTTCTCGTGCTTCATGGCGCTTCCTCCTTGAAAGCGGAGGCGGAGGGCTGGCCGCCCTCCGCCCTGTCCGCTCAGTAGCCCCGGTTGTTGTTCCGGTTCTCGGGGTTGTTGGAGTCCTTCTTGTTCTGGCCGTTCTGCTGGTTCTTGTTCTGGCCGTTCTGCTGATTCTTATTCTGGCTGTTCTGCTGGTTCTTGTTTTCAGAGTTGTTGAAATTGCGGTTATCCATGATTATCACCTCACGCAGGACAGTATGTCCCCCTTTTTCCCGAAATATTCAGAAAAAATTTTTTTGCGTGAAAAAGTCCATTTAAAATTTTCCGCGCCCCAGCGTTTCCGCCACCACGGCCATCTGCTCCGGAGTGGGCGCCCAGCTGAAGCCAACCTCCAGGATGCGGTCCGGGTAGCACAGCAGGTAGATGTCCCTGGGCCCTATGTCCTGGATGACCCAGCGGAAGGCCCGGTCCGCGCTCCAGGGGGCGGGGTCGTCCGGCTCATAGTACCGCTTGTGGCCCTCCGGCACCTGGCCGTCCTCCCGGTCGTCGTCATCGTACCGCAGGCTGTCCAGGCACAGCTCATACAGGAAGGGGGCCCTCACCTGGACCCAGGTGTATTTTATGGAGGGAAGCGCCTGGTAGCGGGCCAGGTCCTCTTTGGCCAGGGAGATAGGCGGGTCCTGCTGGACATAGATCCGGCCCAGCAGAGGGGTCCCCTCCCGCGTACAGCGCAGGTCATAGCCGTCATACCCCGGGTCCAGCAGGTCCTCCACCGTCAGCGGGGGGCGGTTCCGCCCGCCGTCCTCCCGCCACCAGCCCCGGCCCGCCCCAAAGATCAGGCCGAAGGTCATGACCCCCACAAAGGCATAGGCCGTCACCAGGGCGGCGACAAGGGTGATGATCATATTGATCTTGGCGGGCGCCTTCCTGTGCTTGAGCCATTTCCTGAGCCCCCAGATCAGCAAAAATAACATTGGGACGTACACGAAGAACAGGATGACGGTCATGACGGTCATCACCCGGCTGCCGGAAAGGGCGACGGACAGGATGAACCAGACCGTCCCCGCCGCTATGAGCACCAGCGCGCCGATCTGGAGCTTCCGATGGCTCCCCGTCTCCAAAAACTCCCCCCGCTCCGCCGCCAGCACCGCCCTTCTGTGCCAGCGGAAGTAGCTGCCCAGCTCCACCCCGATCAGCACAAGCAGCAGCACCCAGCACAGCGAGGGGAACAGGCCGGCGGGGCTGGACAGCACCCCGATGGGGTCGCCGGACAGCCGCCAGACCGTCAGCCCGGCGTTGAGGACGGCCACCGCCAGCAGCCCCAGCTGGGAGGGGATCAGGCTTTTCTTCATGGTGCGGTGGATGGACTCCACCTCCAGCACCGGGTCGGTCTCGATGGGGACGGGGTTTTCCCGCTCATTGCAGAACACCTGGAGCTGGGCGTTGGACGCCGCCAGCACCCAGCCGGAGTGCTCGCAAAAATCATAGAAGGTCTGCTGTTCCTCCGAGGGCTCCGGGTCGAACTGGGAGGCTTTGGGGAAGTAGCACACGGAAAAGGACAGCTTTCTGGGCTCAATCCTCCGATAGGTCCAGAAAAACTGGCCGATCCGGTCCAGCAGCCAGCCCTTTTCCGCCATCCGCTCCAAATGCCGCTCGGTCCCGGTGCGGTCGTAAAAGGAAAACGTCTCCATTCTGCGTTTGGTCTCTCTCATCAGTGTCACTCCTTTCCCATCCAGCGGCGGTAGTCCTCCGCCTGAGCCCGGATGCGCTCATACTCCCGCTCCAGCAGCCGCTCCCCCTTGGGCGTGAGGATGTAGCTGCGCCTCCGGCCCTCCACCTTGGTCTCCCGGATCATGCCCTCCCCGCAGAACTGCTCCAGCAGATTGTACAGCGTCCCCGAGCCCACGCTCACCCGGCCCTGGGTCATGTCCGGCACCTTGTCCAGGATGTCCATGCCGCAGCACTCCTCCCGCAGGCACAGAAGGATGTAAAACATCTGCTCGGTGAGGGTCTGAAATTTCGCTCTGGGCATTTGGCGCGCCTCCTTTCTCGAATATCGAGATTGCGCCGCGGAAAACAATCTCGAATATCGAGCATCTGACCACAGTATATCCTCGAATATCGAGAATGTCAAGGGGGAGGCGCAAAAAAATCCCTGGAAGCGTTGAACGCCCCCAAGGATTTTTTATTCATATCAAACCACAGGCCACATCCAGTGCCGTTGCCGGGCGGAGGTTTCAAGGTTCCCGCGTTGGCCTGTCAGCAAACCAAACTCTTTTTCTTCATTAAAAAGAGCGCACCCCTGTCTGTTGCCGGGTGGAAATCTATCTCCATACAATCCTGTCCGTCAGCGAACTAAAAGTTCTTTTTCGGTTCCTTTTTCTTTCAAGAAAAAGGAACGCCCCTACGACGGCTCCGCGCCGCAAGCGATGGTGATGGCCTGGGGCAGGTTTTTCACGCGGGTCACCACCTGCTCCCCGCCAAACTCGCCGTCCACCGTCCAGGCCACGGGACAATCGCAGGCAAAAGTGACGTTCCCGGCGGAAAAGCCGGTCACCGCCCCCTCCTCCACCAGCTCCAGGTTGGTGAGGGCGGTCAAAATGGACTGCCAGTCCTTCCCATTCTCAGGCCGCCGGATGAGGATCACCTCAAACCGCCCGTCGTCCAGCAGCACCTTGTCCCGGGGCAGGTTCACCAGCCCCCCAACCGACACCGTGTTGCCCACCATGCCGTAGATGTAGTCCCCCTCTGTCTCCCGGCCGTCCCCGGTGGACACCTTCATATGAAAGCTGGGGATATTGGACAGCTTGCCCATCCCCTCCAGCACGTAGGCGAAGTGGCCCAGCAGGTTTTTGCTGGCCTGGGGGGTGGAGTAGGACACGTCGGTGAACAGCCCGAAGGCGGCCACGTAGGTGAAGGGGTTCCCCTCCGCCACCCCCACGTCGATGGCCCGGGGCGCCCCGGCTCCCGCCACCTCGGCCAGCTCCAGCGGCGTCTTGGGCAGCTCCAGGGTGCGGGAGAAGTCGTTTGTGGTGCCCGCCGGAATATAGCCCAGCACCGGCCTGCGCTCCGGGGGCAGCTCCAGAACCCCCCGGACGGTCTCGTTCAGCGTGCCGTCCCCGCCGCAGCACACCACCCGGTCATACTGGGGCCCCAGGTCCCGGGCGGCGGCGGAGGCGTCTCCCCGGGCCAGGGTGGGGTGGACGGTGATCTCGTAGCCCTGGCGGGCGAACACTTCCAACACGTCGGACAGGTTGATTTTGGCCGTTTTCCTCCCGGCGGCGGGGTTGTAGATGTACAGTAGTTTTTTCATGGCGGGTCACACTCCATATACGCCCGGTCCGGACAGGCCGGGCTGATATTGAAGAGTATTATAGCCAAATCCCGCCTGGAATACAATGAACAATCTGTAAAACCCTGCCCTTGTCAGAGGGAAGGGTTGACGGTATAATCATTGTGTCAATATCTGTGTGTTTACTCTATTGTCACGCTGCGCCTGTTCGCGACGCGCGGCTTTCGTCGAAGCAAAGTCCGCTCAACTTCGTTTCCGCCTTTGGCGAAAACTACGTTCGCTCCCTTGCTTCTCCTCTCCCCACAAAGCCAAAGGTCGGCTTTGCGGGGGCCCCATAAAAATACTGCGCTGCTCACGACGGCTCCGCGCTTCTTCCAAGGAAGTGACGTCAATGAACCGAAAAACCTTGGCCGCCGCCTTCCCCCACACCGTGCCGGTGCTCATGGGCTATCTGTCCATCGGCATCGTATTCGGCTGGATGCTGTCGGCGGCGGGCTTCGCCCCCACCTGGGCGGCCCTCATGTCCGCCACCATCTACGCCGGCAGCGGCCAGTACCTTGGGGTGCAGCTGCTGTCCGACGCCGCCCCGCTGGCGGACGCCGCGTTTCTCACCCTGGTGCTCAACTTCCGGCACCTGGTGTACGGCCTGTCCATGCTGGAGAAGTTCCAGGGCATGGGCTGGCGGAAGCTGTACATGATCTTTTCCCTCACCGACGAGACCTACGCCCTGCTGGCCGGGGTCCGGGCCCCGGAGGGGGTGGATGAAAAGGACTTTTACTTTACCATCGCCCTGCTGGACCACCTGTACTGGATCGCCGGGTCCGTCGTCGGCGCGGTGGCGGGGGCCCTCATCACCATCAACACCGAGGGCATCGACTTCGCCATGACCGCCCTGTTCCTGGTCATCGCCGTGGAGCAGTGGCAGTCCAATGCCCGCCACGCCCCTGTGTTCCTGGGGGCGGCGGGCACCCTGGCCTGTCTGCTGATCTTCGGGCCGGACAACGGGCGGTTTCTCATCCCGGCGCTGGTGATTCTGGTGGCGGGGCTGCTGCTGATGCGGCCCCGGCTGGAAGGAGGGAAGGGACAATGACCAACGCGCAGATCGCCGCCCTGGTGGCGGTGATGGCCGTCGTGACCTTCCTCACCCGGGCCCTGCCCTTCCTGCTCTTCGGCCGGGGCGGGGAGCCCCCCAAGGTGGTGCTCTACCTGGGGCGGCTGCTCCCCCCGGCGGTGATCGCCATGCTCATCGTCTACTGCTACCGCAATACCAGCTTTGCCGACCCCGGCGGCTGGGCCCCCGGCTTTATCGCTGGGCTGGCGGTGGTGGGCCTCCACGTGTGGAAGAAAAACAACATGCTGTCCATCGTGGGGGGGACCATCCTCTACATGGTGCTGGTCCAGGCGGTGTTTTGACGCAAAGCCTTACCAGGGCCAGCCCCCGGCGTCCCTGGCCTCCAGCACGTCCAGCATGGCCGACAGCATCTGGGCGGACTCCGCCCGGGTGAGGGGCTTGGACAGGTCGGTGCTGCTGCTGAGCACCGACACCGCCTCCATGTTCACCACCGACTGGTAGGCCCAGGCGGGGGCGGTCTCGGCGGAGAAGGTGGAGGTGAACCCGGACACGTCCCCGGTGGCCAGCAGGCGGTCGATGATGACGGCGGCCTCGGCCTGGGTGACGGGGCTGTTGGGGGCGAACACCGTCTGGCCCAGGTTGTTGCGGGAGCCCTCCACCGTGCCCACCACCAGGGCGGCGGACACGTAGCCCTTGGCCCAGGCGGAGATGTCGTCGTCGTCATAGAACCCGGTGAGGGTCACGTCGCTCAGGGGGGCCTTGCCCGCGGCGGTCATGGCCATAGCCAGGAACTCCTCCCGGGTGAAGGTGCTGTCCGGGTCGAAGCAGTACAGGTCCCCCACCTTCCGCCCGGTATACACCCCGGCCTCCGCCAGCCGCAGGGCGGCGTAGTGGGCGGGGTCGCCGACCAGGTCGGAGTAGCTGACGGCGGTGGTCTGCTTCTGGATGACCACCTTCACCGTGGCGGGCTTGGAGGTATTGCCCTTGGCGTCGATGGCCACATAGGTGAAGGTGTCCTTGCCCTTCTTGCCCTCATAGGGGGTGTAGGTGAAGGCGGCGGGGTCGGTCTCGTCCATGGCCACCTGGCCCCGGGCGGGGCTGTCCATGATCTGGAAGGTGACCAGGTCCCCCTCCGGGTCCACGGCGGCAAAGCGGCTGGAGATGGCCACCCCTTTGTAGGTCTTGAGGACCAGGTCCTCGGCGATGGGGGCGGCGTTTTCCACGTCGGCGGTGGAGGTGGTCAGGGCCAGGGCGGGGACGGTGAGGGCCCCGGCCAGGCAGAGAGATAGTATCATGATTCGCTTTTTCAAAGGGAACTCCTCCTTTGTATGGTTGTGGGACTAGCATATACCAAAAAGGCAAAAAATATGCGGGCCTGTCCAGGTGAGGACGGGCCCGCGTTTTTTAAAGTTGACTTTCGGTCCTTGAACCGGCTGAGCAGCGATACCGCCCCGCCCCCGAAGGGGGCGGGGCGCAAATCTCCTATAGTTGACTTCGGTCCTTGAGCCAGCTGGGCAGGGGCCGCATTTTGATGCCGGACACAATGCCCATGGCGATGAACAGGGTGAGGGTGGACGAGCCGCCGTAGCTGATGAAGGGCAGGGTCAGGCCGATCACCGGGCCGATATACAGCGTCATGGCCACGTTGATGATGGTCTGGATCATCAGCATCCCGGCGATGCCCATGGCGATATAGGCGGACATGTGGCTTTTGGCCCTCCGGGACACCCACACGCAGCGCAGGATGATGAGCAGCAGCACCAGCAGCACCGCGCAGCAGCCGATCATGCCGAACTCCTCCCCGCACACGGCGAAGATGTTGTCGGTGTGCCGGGCGGGCAGGGTGTCTGTCCGGAGAGACTGGGTCTGGGTGCCTTTCAGATAGCCCGTGCCGGTGAGCTGGCCCGAGCCAATGGCCAGCAGGGAGTGCTCCTGCTGCCAGCCCTGCCCCAGAGGGTCCAGATTGTTGCCCTTGAGGTGCTCCACCACCACCCGGAAGCGCATGATGCGATAGTCGGTCCAGTATTTGGTGCGGGGCAGGATGAAGTGCCATAAAAACACCACCGCACCCACCAGAGGCGTACCCACGCCAATGAACCACCACTTGCTCACCCCGGCCACCCAGGCCATGACCACGAAAATGAACAGGTAGACGATGACCATGCCCCAGTCGCTGGACAGCACCGCCAGCGGTCCGGCAAACACCCCGGTGAGCACCACGTACTTCACCAAGGCGGAAAAGCGGCCCAGGCCCCTTGGCCGCTCTTTGTTAATCATCCAGGCCAGCACCACAATGAAGGACAGCTTGGCGATCTCCCCCGGCTGAAAGCCGGGAAAATGGGGGATGGGCAGGTAGACCCAGCTTCTGTTGCCGCCGGCCTCCCGGCCAAAGGGCTTGATCAGGGCGATGACGAACAGCCCCAGCAGCAGGAACACCCACCACCACTTTTCCATCAGGTACTCGATGTCGATGAAGGTGACCCACACGTAGGCCACGACGCCCATACAGATGAACATGGCCTGTTTTTGGGGGAAGTCGTGCAGGGAATCCATATAGCGGGTGGCGGAGTAGATGAGCACCAGCCCCATGAGGCTTGCCAGGATGCACAGGCCCAGCAGGACCATGTCGCCCTTTTTGAAAAATTCTTTGAGTGTGCGCACCGGCTGCAAGGCGGGGCCCCCTCTCTTCGGAAAACTGTAAATCAGTATAGCACATCGGGGAAAAATATGCTATACTCATTTGCGAGAGTTTTTGAAATCTTAACTTATGATGTTGGGAAGCGATAGCCAATGGAATTTGTCACCCACAGCCGGGAGGAGACCGAGGCCCTGGGAGGGCGGCTGGCGGACGCCCTGGACCGGGGCCGGGTGGTGGCCTTCACCGGGGACCTGGGGGCGGGCAAGACCGCCTTTGTGTCCGGCATGGCCCGTGCGCTGGGGGTGGAGGAGCGGGTGACCAGCCCAACCTTCACCATTGTCAACGAATACGAGGGGGGCCGCCTGCCCCTGTTCCACTTTGATATGTACCGGCTGGACAGCGCCGACGAGCTGTTCCACATCGGCTGGGAGGACTACCTGGCCCGGGGCGGCGTGTGCGCCGTGGAGTGGAGCGAGAACGTGGCCGAGGCCATTGAGGACGGCGCCGTCCGGGTGTCCATGGTTCGGGGGGACGGGGACGGCGACCGGATCATCACCATCGAGGGGGTGGAGCTGTGAAAATCATCGCGCTGGAGAGCTCGGCCATTACCGCCTCCGTGGCGGTGACGGAGGACGACAGGCTGCTGGCCCAGTCCTTCCAGAACAGCGGGCTGACCCACTCCGCCACCCTCATGCCCATGGCGGCGGACCTGCTGAAAAACACCGGGCTGACGCTGGATGAAATGGATGTGGTGGCGGTGGCGGCGGGGCCGGGGTCCTTTACCGGGGTGCGCATCGGCGTGGCCGCCGCCAAGGGGCTGGCCTGGCCGGGGGACAAGCCCTGCGCCCCCTGCTCCACCCTGGAGTCCATGGCCTGGCAGTGCGCCCATGTGGAGGGCGAGATCTGCGCCGCCATGGACGCCCGCCGGAATCAGGTGTACTGCGCCCGGTTTTGGGCCAAGGACGGGGCGCTGATCCGGCTCACCCCCGACCGGGCCCTGGGCCTGGACCAGCTGTCGGAGGAGGTCCGGGCCTCGGGGAAACCCCAGACCCTGGTGGGGGACGGGGCCCGGCTGGTCCAGCGGGCGCTGGAAGAGCGGGGGCTGCCCTGCGCCCTCATGCCCCCCCACCTGCTGTACCAGACCGCCTGGGGGGTGGCCCGGTGCGCCCTGCGCATGGCCAAGGCGGGGGAGCTGGTATCCGCCGCCGCCATGGCGCCCAGCTACCACCGGCTCAGCCAGGCGGAGCGGGAGCGGCTGGAAAAATTGGGGGAAACCCGGGCGGAAGGGCAGGATATAGTAAATAAGGATTGACGAATGGCGGCAGGCCGTGTTAAGATAAGGGGTGTACGACAAGCTTCGAGCCTTTTTGCCAAGGAGGAATTCCAACATGGCTGCCAAGCCTTCCCATGATACGCTGATCCACTGCGAAGCCTGCGGCGAGGACTACAGCTCCACCTACCGGCGCTGTCCCTTCTGCGGGGCCCGCAACGACCCCCGCCGGGTCACCCCCCGCAACGACCCGGCCTCCAGCTCCCGCTACATCCCCATGCCCCCTCCGGCCAAGTCCTCCGACAATCGGAGCCGGGAGGAGGAGCTGGACGACACCTATATCTTCGACGGGCAGGAGGCCTTTGACGAGGAATCGGAGGAGGAGTATTACACCCCCCGGCCCAAGGGCGGCAAGCGGCTGGCCCCCAAGCAGGGCGGCGTGGAGCTGCCCCCCATCAACTGGCCCAGGCTCATCACCTTCCTGTGCTCCCTGGTCATCATTGTGGCGGCGCTCATCATCGTGTTCACCTTCATCTACCCCAAGCTTCACGGGACGGGCGGCAAACCGGGCGAGTCGGCGGGGGTGTCCGCGGCTCCCAGCGCCCCGGTCAATCCCACGCCTGATCTCCCCGTCACCGACCAGCCCACTCAGCCGGCGGACCCGGTGACCCCGCCTCCCACCGCCCCCGTCACCGAGCCTCCCACCAGGGCCACTGTGGTCAACGCCAGCGTAGGGCTGCGGGTGCGCTCCGGCCCAGGCACCTCCTACCAGGTGCTGGACAGCGTGTACAACGGCAAGGCCATCAATGTGCTGGCTCCGGCGGAAAACGGCTGGTATAATATCAGCTACACCAAGAACGACGGCACCACCGTCACCGGCTTCATCATGGGGGACTATATCTCCACCATCGCCGGCGGCACCACCACGCAGCCCCCGGCCACCAACCCGCCGGCCACCAATCCCCCGGTGATCGCCACTCAGGCCCCCAGCACCGGCGGCGGTCCCACCGTGGGCCGTGCGGGAATCATCGTCAACGCCGACGGCGGCCTGAATGTGCGCCCCGATCCCAGCAGGTCCAACCCCGCGATTGCCAGCCTGGTCAACGGGGACCACGTCCAGGTAGTGTCCGACGCGGGCGGCGGCTGGTATGAGATCACCTTCATCGGCAGTGGCGGCTCTACCATGCGGGGCTACGTTATGGGCGAGTACATTTCCACCAACTAAACCGCAAAGGAGCGCCGCCCACCCGGGCGGCGCTCCCTTTGTCTGAGAAGGTCCCGTTATGCTGAACGCCGCGGCATCTGCCGCGCCCGGCGCAGGAATTTGAACTGGGTCTCGGAGCACACCACAGCCAGGAAGATGAGGGCAAAGCCCAGGTACATCAGCGGGGCGGGGCTCTCCGCCCCGAAGGCCACCGAGAAGGCCACCCCGAAGGGGGCCTCCAGGCTGAGCAGCAGGGCGGCGGAGGAGGGGTCTGTGTACTTCTGCCCCACGTTCTGGAACAGCAGGGCCACGGTGGTGGCGGCGATGGCCAGATAGAGCAGCACCCACCAGGCCCTGGGGGGCAGGCCGTCCAGGGGGATGCCGTGGGTGAACAGGGCCCCTGCCCAGCAGCACAGGGCGGTGGCGGCGAATTGGAGCACGGTGAGGATGAAGATGTCCCGGCCCTGGGAGAACTTGGACACCGCCGTGATGTGGCAGGCGTAGAGGAAGCCGGACAGCAGGGTGAGCAGGTCGCCCCCGGTGAGGGCAAAGCCCCCGTCCCAGGACACAAAGCCGATGCCCGCCACGCACAGCACCGCCGCCAGCACGTTCCAGCGGCTGGGGCGCAGCCGGTCCACCGCCCAGTACAGGAAGGGGACGATGACGCAGTACACGGCGGTGAAAAAGGCATTTTTTCCGGGGGTGGTGTCCATGAGGCCGTAGTTTTGGACGGCGTAGGCGGCGAACATCAGCGCGCCCATCACCCCGCCCCGCCAGAGATATCCCAGGTCCATGGCTTTCCAGTGCTTCCAGAACGCAAGGGCCAGAATGGCCGCCGCCAGGGTAAAGCGGAAGGCCAGCAGGAACATCAGGTCCACATCGTCCAGGGTGTCCTTTAAAATAAAGAACGTGGACCCCCAGATGAGGGTGGCCAGCACGATCATGGGCTTTGCCAGTTTTTTCAGGGTGTTTTCACTCATGTACATTCAACTCCGGGTTTTCAAAAATATCAAAACATGGTATACTGTGAAAAAAGGAACCTCTGAATAAATCGGCAAGAGCGATTTGCGAGAGATTTTTCGCCACAACGAGGCGGGATTTCGCAGGAATAATTGTGTTTATTTCAAGAAATCACAACGAAGTTGTGGCGGAAAAGATCCGCAAAGCGCCGCAGACGCATTTGTTCAGAGGTTCCAAAAGAAAGGGGTGGGCGGAACATGCTCCCACAGCGCTTTTTTGAGGGGGACACGGTGGATATCGCCCGGTCCCTGGTGGGCAAGTACCTGGTGCGGCAGTACGACGGGATCACGCTGGCCGCCCGGGTCACTGAGACGGAGGCCTATATCGGCCGGATGGACAAGGCCTGCCACGCCTACAACTACCGGAAAACGGAGCGCACCAAGACCCTGTACGCGCCGCCGGGCACCGCCTATGTGTACCTCATCTATGGGATGCACTGCTGCCTCAACTTCGTCACCGAGCCCGAGGGGGAACCGGCGGCGGTGCTCATCCGGGGGCTGTCCCCCCGGCACAGCCAGGATATCATAGCAGAAAACCGCTTCCATTGCAAGTACGGGGACATGACCGCCTACCAGAAAAAGAATTTTCTCAACGGGCCCGGCAAGCTGTGCGCCGGGATGAACATCGACCGGCGGCTCAACGGCCTGCCCCACGGGTCCCAGGCGCTGTTTTTGTGTGAAAGCCTGGAGGAGCTGGGCCTGCCCGCCCCGGCGGAGGATCTGGAACCCCTGGATATCCACGTGGGCAAGCGTATCGGCATCGACTACGCGGAGGAGGCCGTCGATTTCCCCTGGCGGTTTTATCTGTGACGGGCAAAAGAACGCCGCGGACCTGAGCGTCCGCGGCATCTTTTACTGCTCCTTGGTTTCCCGCAGGTCTCCCTCGTCCAGCTCCCGGCGGTAGCGGGCCATGGACTGGGCAAACAGCTCTCCGTTGGTGGGGGGCGTGTATGTAATGGCGTTGGCCCCGGCGTGGATGGTCTCCAAAATGGTCTCCTCGGTGGGCCCGCCCGTGGCGATGATGGGCACGTCGGGGAATTTTTCCCGAATGCTCCCCACGATGGCCGGGGTGTGCTGGGCCCCGGACACGTTGAGGATATCCGCCCCGGCCTCTATGCGGGCGGACACGTCGGTCTTGTCCGACACTACGGTGACCACCACCGGGATGTCCAGCACCCGTTTGAGCATACCCACCACCTCATTGGAGGTAGGGGCGTTGACCACCACGCCGAAGGCCCCCTCGTGCTCGGCGTCGTTGGCCAGATTCACCACCCTCATACCCTTGGTGACGCCCCCGCCGCACCCCACAAATACAGGCATGTCCGCCGCCTGCATGACGGCCCGGTGGATGGCGGGCTGGGGGGTGAAGGGGTAGACGGCGATGATGGCGTCGGCGTTGATGTTGCGGATGATGGCCACGTCGGTGGTGAAGGCCAGGGATTTGATCCGCCGCCCGAACACCCGGATGCCGGAGCACTCGGAGATGCAGGTGGGGATTTTGATCATGTGGCTGCGCAGG
>CATLFX010000031.1 GCA_949935795.1 uncultured Oscillospiraceae bacterium | reverse complement strand
GCGGTGTTCTCGCCGTTCATGTCGGTGTTGGCGGAGCAGTGCATGGAGGCGATGCCCTTCAGGGGCAGGTAGTAGTTCATCATGGAGAACATGCCCTTCTTCATCTCGCCGCCGTACCAGGTGTTGAGGATGACCTGCTCACGGCTGGTGATGTTGAAGATGGCGGCGGTCTCGGAGTTCAGGCCCAGCTCCTTGAAGTTGGTCAGCTTGGCCTTGGAGGCGTTGTAGGAGATGAAATCGGGCTTGAAGGTCTTCAGCTCCTCCTCGGTGGGGGCGATGAACATATTCTTCACGAAGTGGGCCTGCCAAGCCACCTCCATGATGAAGCGGATGGCCATGCGGGTGTCCTTGTTGGTGCCGCAGAACACGTCCATGACGTACAGCTTCTTGTTGGACAGCTCCTTGACGGCCAGGGCCTTGCAGGCCTCCCAGGCCTCCTGGGTGGCGGGCTTGTTGTCGTTCTTGAACTCGTCGGAGGTCCACCACACGGTGTCCTTGGAGTTCTCATCCATGACGATGAACTTGTCCTTGGGGGAGCGGCCGGTGTAGATGCCGGTCATCACGTTGACGGCGCCCAGCTCGGTCATCTGGCCCTTCTCGTAGCCCTCCAGAGCGGGGTCCATTTCCGCCTCGAACAGCTGCTCATAGGTGGGATTGTAGACAAGCTCCTTGACGCCGGTGATGCCGAGTGCTTCCAGTTCACGGATGTCCATAAATAGTTCCTCCTCATAAATATATGGTGTATCATTGCATCGCCCGCCCCTCGGGAAGGGGAGGGACGAGAGCTGATAGGACCGGCGGGAAAACCATCTCCCACCAACTACACAGTATAGCATAGCTTCCCCTTTAAATCCACGACAATTTCCCTCTGCCTGTTAAATTTTCCACAAAATCAGCGTTTTAACCAACCTGTTTTGGGGGAGGGCGGGAGAAAAAAGAGCACTTTGACGAAGGGAATTTCAGGGGAAAAATGAGGTTATCCAAAGACTGGAAGAACCTGCCGGAAAAAGCAAATCCCCCGCCCTCCCAGGGGAGGACGGGGGACTTTTTGGATGGCAGGTTACTCAGCCTCGATGGCGCCGGTGGGGCAGGTGCCCTCGCAAGCGCCGCAGTCAATGCAGGCGCTGGCGTCGATCTGCATGTGGTCGTCGCCCATGGAAATCGCGCCCACGGGGCAGGCGGACTCGCAAGCGCCGCAGGAGACGCATGCGTCAGTGATCTTACGTGCCATGTAATACACCTCCAACAAATGATGTGTTTTGAACCGGGTTCTATTGTACCACATTCTGCGAAAATTGCAACATGAAATTTTAAGGGGCGGGGAGGTATAATTTCGGCTAAAATTTCCCATCCTTGCCAAGTGACGAGATTTTCCTCCGGGACAATGGGAGTGATCGCGTGGAGCGGCTGAGTATTTTTCAAAGATTGCGGGGTTTTTTTATGATGGATCGGGACAAAGGGCGGCAGCAGCCCCAAAATACCGCGGGCAGGCCGGGGGGCGACCCCCAGGCCCTGTACCAGAACGAGCGGCCCAGGACCCGGGAGGGCGCGGAGACCCGTCTCACCGACCGCTTTTCCCGGGACCTGACCCGGATGGCGGCCATGGGGGCGCTGGACCCCCTGGTGGGCCGGGAGCAGGAGGTGGGCCGGGTGATCCAGATCCTGGCCCGGCGGACCAAGAACAACCCCGCCCTCATCGGCGAGCCCGGCGTGGGCAAGACCGCCGTGGCGGAGGGGCTGGCCCTGCGGATGGCCTCCGGGGCGGTGCCCGAGCCCCTGCGGGGCAAGCGCCTGCTGAGCCTGGACCTGGTGTCCATGGTGGCGGGGACCAAGTACCGCGGCGAGTTCGAGGAGCGGGTGAACCAGGTGCTGGCCGAGGTGCGCCGGGCGGGCAACGTCATCCTGTTCCTGGACGAGCTCCACAACATCGTGGGGGCGGGGTCCGCCGAGGGGGCCATCGACGCGGCCAACATCCTCAAGCCCGCCCTGAGCCGGGGGGAGATCCAGGTGGTGGGAGCCACCACCCTGGAGGAGTACCGCAAATATATCGAGAAGGACGCGGCTCTGGAGCGCCGCTTTCAGCCGGTGAAGGTGGCGGAGCCCACCCCGGACCAGGCCAAGGCCATCCTGCGGGGCCTGCGCCGCCGCTACGAGGAGCACCACGGCCTGACCATCTCCGACGCCGCCATCGACGCGGCGGTGGAATTGAGCCAGCGCTACCTCCCCGACCGCTTCCTGCCGGACAAGGCCATCGACCTCATCGACGAGGGGGCGGCCCGGATGCGGGTGGAGGAGGAGATCCCCATCTCTCTCCGGGCGCTGTCCGACCGGGCGGAGCGGGCGGCCAGGGAGAAGGCCCAGGCCATCGCCATGCAGGACTTCGAGCGGGCGGCCATCCTCCGGGACGCGGAGGCGGATTTCCGCCGGGAGCTGGACCGGAAGCAGACCCGCCAGAAGGGCGGGACCGTCCACGAGCTGGGCCGGGAGGAGATCGCGGCGGTGCTGTCCCAGTGGACGGGCATTCCCCTGGAGTCCATCACCAAGGGGGAGGCCAAGCGCCTGCTGGAGCTGGAAGGGGAGCTCCACCGCCGGGTGGTGGGGCAGGACCGGGCGGTGTCCGCCGTGGCCGCCGCCATCCGCCGGGGGCGGGTGGGGCTGAAGGAGCCCAACCGGCCCGTGGGGGTGTTCCTGTTCCTGGGGCCCACCGGGGTGGGCAAGACGGAGCTGTGCCGGGCCCTGGCGGCGGCTCTGTTCGGCAGCGAGGAGGCCCTCATCCGCTTTGACATGTCGGAGTATATGGAGAAGCACGCCGCCTCCCGGCTGGTGGGGTCCCCCCCGGGCTACGTGGGCCACGAGGAGGGGGGCCAGCTCACCGAGCAGGTCCGCCGCCGCCCCTGGTCGGTGGTGCTCTTCGACGAGATCGAAAAGGCCCACGACGATTTGCAGAACATCCTGCTCCAGGTGATGGAGGACGGCCAGCTCACCGACGGTCAGGGCCGCAAGGCGGACTTCCGCAACACGGTGGTGGTGCTGACCTCCAACGTGGGGGCCCAGAAGCTGGTGAGCAAGTCGCCTCCCCTGGGATTCGCCGGGGGGAATTCCGACGACAAGCGGAAGGAGGCGGTGATGGAGGAGCTGAAGGGCCGGTTCAAGCCGGAGTTCCTCAACCGCCTGGACGAGGTGATCCTGTTCGAGCGCCTGGAGCGCCGGGATCTGGAGCGCATCGCCCTGCGCATGCTGGGAGGCGTGCGGGAGCGGCTGGACCAGCTGGGGGTGGACCTGGACGCCAAATGGGAGGCGGTGTCCCTGCTGGCCGACCCCGGCGCCGAGCGGGAGCAGGGGGCGCGGCCCATCCGCCGGGCGGTGCGCCGGAGGGTGGAGGAGCCCGCCGCCGACCTGTTGCTGTCTGAGGGGCTGACGGCGGGGGATACCCTCTGCCTGGCCGTGGAGCGGGAGGACATCGTCCTGCGGGCGCAAAAGCGGGAGGTGTGACCGCCCCGCCCAGCAATACCAATATCGTCGACGTCAAACCCCCGGAGCGCGCTCCGGGGGTTTGACTTATCCTATCATGATTTTTGTCAGCAGAAAGGCCATCCCCCCGCAGGCGGGGAAGGTGAGCACCCAGGCCCCCGCCATCTGGGCCATGACCCGCTTATCCGCCCCCCGGCCCGCGCCGCACACGGCGGATACCTTGGCATGGGTGGTGGAGGCGGGCAGGCCCAGGGCGGAGCATACCAGCAGGACGGCCCCCGCCCCCAGGTCCGCCGCCAGCCCATCGGCGGGGGAGAGGGAGGCCAGCTCCGACCCCACCTTTTCCACGATGGGTCTGCCCCCCAGGGCGGTGCCCAGGGCCATTACGCCGGCGGTGAGCAGGGCCAGCGCCAGCCGGGAGGAGGACTGTTCCCCGTCCAGGCCGTCGGTGAGGAGGAGCAGGGCCAGGAATTTCTGGCCGTCCTGCACCCCGTGGAGCAGGGCGGTGAGGGCGGCGGCATACCTCTGCCAGGCGGCGGCGCGGCGCACCCGCCCCGTTATGGCCCGCCGGAACAGCCGTCCCGCCGCCACCCCCGCGGGCAGGGACAGGGCCAGCCACGCCAGCGCCCGCAGCCAGGCCCCGGCGCTGAGCTGGGCCGCTCCCGCGCCCAGAGCCAAGGCCCCGCCGGACAGGCCGGCCAGCAGGGCGTGGCTCTCGCTGGTGGGCAGGCCGAACCGCCACGCCGAGACCGCCCACAGCACGATGGCCAGCAGGGCGGCGTTCAGCGCCGCCGCGGCCGAACCGGGGTCGGAGAAGGACACCAGCTCCCCCATGGTGTCCGCCACGGCGGGGAAGCACAGGCAGGCCAGGGCCGCCCCGGCGAAGTTGCAGGCCGCCGCCAGCCATACCCCCCGGCGGAAGGTGAGGGCCCCCGAGCCCACGGCGGTGGCGATGGCATTCGGAGCATCTGTCCAGCCATTTACAAAAATTACTGCCAGCACCAGCAGGCGGGCCAGATGGACGGTCATGGTCATGGCACTCCCTCCCCGGAGGGAGATTATTGGAGCGGCGAAAAAAATATGCAAAAAATTTTCAAAATAAAAAAGGATTTTCGCCATGGATGAGGTATAAAAGAATAGACAGTATTTATGCCCACGGGCGAGAGACAGGAGGAAATTGGAATGGACCACGCCATCCGGGAGCGGGCCGAGGCCCTGGAGCGCCAGACCCTGTCCCCCCGCGCCTGCCTGTCCGCCCAGTCCAAGGGGCGGCTGGTAGACATACCGCCCTGCCCCATGCGCACCTGCTTCCAGCGTGACGTGGACCGGGTGGTCCACTGCAAGTCCTTCCGGCGGCTGAAGCACAAGACCCAGGTGTTCCTCCAGCCCGAGGGGGACCACTACCGCACCCGGATGACCCACACCCTGGAGGTGTCCCGCATCGCCCGGACCATGGCCCGGGGGCTGGGGCTCAACGAGGACCTCACCGAGGCCGCCGCCCTGGCCCACGACCTGGGCCACACCCCTTTCGGACACGCCGGGGAGCGGGCCCTGTCCCGGATGGTGGAGGGGGGCTTCCGCCACTACGAGCAGTCCCTGCGGGTGGTGGACCGGCTGGAGAACGAAGGCGCGGGGTTAAATCTGTGCCACGAGGTGAGAAGCGGCATCCTGTGCCACACCAGGGGGGCGGTGGCGGACACCCTGGAGGGCCAGCTGGTGCGGTTTGCCGACAAGATCGCCTACATCAACCACGACATCGACGACGCCATGCGGGGGGGCATCATCTTCCCCACCGATATCCCTATCCATATCTCCCAGACCCTGGGCTTTACCCACGGGGAGCGCATTGAGACGCTGACGCTGGACGTTATCCGTTCCAGCGGGGAGGGGATGCTCATCCGCCAGTCGCCGGCGGTGGCCAAGGCTATGGCGGAGCTGAAGGAGTTCATGTTTCAGTCCGTCTACTTCAACCCTCTGGCCAAGGGGGAGGAGGGCAAGGCGGAGGACATGATCTGCCTGCTGTATGAATACTATTGCAAACACGAGGACAAGCTGCCCCCGGAGTACCAGGACATCCTGGAGCGGGAGGGAAAGGAGCGGGCGGTGCTGGACTACATCGCCGGCATGACGGACACCTACGCCGTGGAGCAGTTCAGCGACCTGTTTATTCCGAAAGGGTGGGTGGTCAAATGACAGAATATCTGGTCCCTACCCAAGCCTCGGAGACGCAGTTCACCGAAAAGCGCTCCACCTTCATCGGCCACGTCTGGCCGGTGGAGACGGAGGAGGAGGCCCGCGCCCGCATTGAGGAGATGAAAAAGAAATACCACGACGCCCGGCACAACTGCTGGTGCTACCTGCTGAAGGACGGCCCGGTGCGCTACTCCGACGACGGCGAGCCCCAGGGCACGGCGGGCCAGCCCATGCTGGGGGTGTTCCAGAAGGAGGGGGTCGCCAACGTGTGCTGTGTGGTGACCCGGTACTTCGGGGGGGTGCTGCTGGGGGCGGGGGGCCTGGTGCGGGCCTATACCCAGAGCGCCAAGGACGCCCTGGATGCTGCCGGGATTTCGGTTGTCCGCCGCTGGGTGGAGCTGGCGGTGGAGTGCCCCTACAGCTTTCTGGAGCGGGTGAAGCTGGCCTGTGCCGCCCAGGGGGGGATGGTGGGTGAGATCGAATATGCCGCCGCCGTCACCGTCCACGCCCTGCTGCCCGAGGGGAGTGTGGAGGGGTTTCAGGCCCAGATGACCGAGCTGTCCGCCGGAGATTTTTCCGCCGTGGAGCTGGGCGAGGTCTTTAAAGCCGCTCCGTTGACCGATAAATTCCCAAAACAGTGATAAAACAGGGCAAAATTGGCTATGATGCGGAGGTGGGACTATGGCCATACCAGATTCCTTTTTGGACGAGCTCAACGGACGGCTGAATATTGTGGACGTGGTCTCCTCCTACCTGCCCCTGACCAAGAAGGGGGCCAACTACTGGGGGCTGTGCCCCTTCCACCACGAGAAGACCCCCTCCTTTTCCGTCAACGAGTCCAAGCAGATTTTCCATTGCTTCGGCTGCGGCAAGGGGGGCGGCGCCATCCGCTTCGTCATGGAGATGGACGGCCTGCCTTTCCCGGAGGCGGTGCGGAAGCTGGCGGAGCGGGAGGGGCTCCAGGTGCCCGAGGAGAGCTCCGGCGACGGCAGGTGGCGGGAGAAGCGCAGGCGGGTGCTGGAGCTCAACAAAGAGGCCGCCCGGTTTTACCGCGCCATGCTGTCCGACCCAAGGGGGGCGGCGGTGGCGTCCTATATCCGGGACAAGCGGCGCATCAGCCCCAAATTCTCCGCCCGGTTCGGCCTGGGGGCCGCCCCCGACGCCTGGGACAGCCTCATCACCGCCATGGGGGACAAGGGGTACGACAAGGCGGACCTCATCGACGCGGGGCTGGCGGTGGCGGGAAAGAACGGCGGCGTGTACGA
The DNA here is from genome assembly GCA_949935795.1 of uncultured Oscillospiraceae bacterium. Lineage (GTDB taxonomy): Bacteria > Bacillota > Clostridia > Oscillospirales > Oscillospiraceae > Enterenecus. Next base: position 20,827 of record CATLFX010000031.1, on the reverse strand, counting down.
CAAGTACCGGAACCGGCTGATGCTCCCTGTCATCGACGTGCGGGGGGACGTGATCGGCTTCACCAGCCGGGTGATGGACGACTCCACCCCCAAATACCTGAACACCCCGGAGACCGCCATTTTTAAGAAGCGGTCCATTCTCTACGGGCTGAATTACGCCAAGAATACCAAGCGGCCCAACTTCATCCTGGTGGAGGGCAACATCGACGTCATCACCCTGCACCAGGCGGGATTTGACAACACGGTGGCAACCATGGGCACCGCCCTCACCGAGGAGCACGCCCGGATGCTGGGCCGGTACACCAAGGAGCTGGTGCTGTGCTACGACAACGACGCCGCCGGGGAGGACGCCACCCAGCGGGCCATCGCCCTGCTGAAAAAATCGGAGCTGTCCGTGCGGGTGCTGCGGCTGCCCAAGCGGCAGCTGCCCGACGGCACCATGGGCAAGCAGGACGCGGACGATTACATCAAAAACTTCGGCCCCGGGGCCTTCGAGGATTTGATGGACCAGAGCGCCAACTCGGCGGAGTACCGCCTGAACGTGGTGCGCGCACAGTTTGACCTGGACCGGGACGACCAGCGGGCGGCCTATCTCCAGGCTGCGGCGGAGGTGATCGCGGGCCTGCCCAGCCCGGTGGAGCGGGAGGTCTACGCCGGACGGTGCGCCGGGGAGGCCAAGGTGTCCAAGGACGCGGTGCTCCAGGAGGTGGACAACCTCCGCCGGAAGCGGGGCCGCCAGGCCCGGCGGCAGGAGGAGCGGGAGAACCTGACCCCGGTCCGGCAGCGGCAGCCCAAAAGCCGGGACCTGCGGTACGGCAACATGCAGTGCGCCGCGGCGGAGGAGGGCATTCTGCGGGTGGTGCTGCTGGACGGGGAGTACTTCAGAGAGCTGGAGGACCTGCCCGAGACATATTTTTCCTCGCCGCTGATGGGCAGGGCCTACGCCCTGCTGCGCCAGCGGTGGAAAGAGGGCAGGAGAGTGTCCCTGCCCGCCCTGGAGGGCCGGTTCACCCCGGAGGAGATGGACCAGCTCGCCGCCATCGTCCAGCAGCCCCAGGCCCGGAACACCGCCCTGGAGGCCCTGAGGGACTGTAAGCGAGTCATCCTGGCGGAGCACCGCCAGGGAGATATACACAGCGTAGAGGAACTGCTCAAGTTTCAACAGGCGCAGCAACAGAAAAAAGCCTATGGAGGATGAAAGACCAATGAGTGAAAAGAAAAAAACCGTAAAAAAGGCGGACGCCGCCCCCCACACCCAGGCCAGCCCCGAGAAACTGGAGGCGGCCAAGGCGGAGCTGAGCAAAATGATCCAGGGGGTCCAGAACGGCGAGAAGCTGCTGGAGCTCATTGACACCGGCTATAAAAAGGGCAAGCTGTCCTCTGGTGAGATGATGGAGACGCTGGACTCCATCAGCCTGGAGAGCGACCAGATGGACAAGGTGTACGACGTGCTGGAGAACCTGGGCATCGACACCACCGGGGACGACTTTCCCCCCGAGCTGGACGACGACATTCTGCCCCCTACCGAGGAGCTGGAGGAGATCCCTGAGGAGGAGATCGTGGACCCCAACACCCTGGTGGACTCCTTCGCCATCGACGACCCGGTGCGGATGTATTTGAAGGAGATCGGCAAGGTGGACCTGCTCACCCCCGAGCGGGAGGTGGAGCTGGCCCAGGCCATGGGGGCTGGGGCGGCGGCCAAGGAGCAGCTGGCCGAGCTGGAGAAGTCCGGCGAGCCCATCCCGGAGGAGACGCTGAAGGAGCTGAAAAAGGCCGTCAAGGGAGGCGAGCGGGCCAAGCAGTCGCTGGCGGAGGCCAACCTGCGGCTGGTGGTGTCCATCGCCAAGCGGTATGTGGGCCGGGGGATGCTGTTCCTGGACCTGATCCAGGAGGGCAACCTGGGGCTCATCAAGGCGGTGGAGAAGTTTGACTACACCAAGGGCTACAAGTTCTCCACCTACGCCACCTGGTGGATCCGCCAGGCCATCACCCGGGCCATCGCCGACCAGGCCCGGACCATCCGCATCCCGGTGCACATGGTGGAGACCATCAACAAGGTGATCCGGGTGAACCGCCAGCTTTTGCAGGAGCTGGGCCACGACCCCACCCCGGAGGAGACCGCCGAGGAGATGGGCATGCCGGTGGAGAAGGTGCGGGAGATTTTAAAAATCGCCCAGGAGCCGGTGTCCCTGGAGACCCCCATCGGCGAGGAGGAGGACAGCCATCTGGGCGATTTCATCGAGGACGACAACGCCTCCGAGCCCTCCGAGGCGGCCTCCTTCACTCTGCTGAAGGAGCAACTGGTGGATGTGCTGTCCACCCTGACCCCGCGGGAGGAGAAGGTGCTGCGGCTGCGCTTCGGCATCGAGGACGGCCGGACCCGTACCCTGGAGGAAGTGGGCAAGGAGTTCAACGTCACCCGGGAGCGCATCCGGCAGATCGAGGCCAAGGCCCTTAGAAAGCTGCGCCACCCCAGCCGGAGCAAGAAATTGAAGGACTTTTTGAGCTGAAGAAATCCCGCCCACAGCTGTGGGCGGGATTTCTGCGTTTACCGAAACACCCGATTAAAATCCCTTGGCATTTTGGCCTTGAAGGTGATTTGCTCCCCGGTGGCGGGGTGGGTGAAGGAAAGCTCGTTGGCGTGGAGGCACAAGCGCCCGATGGGGTTGGTGCGGGCGCCGTACTGCTTGTCCCCGGCCACGGGGTGGCCCATCTCCTTCATGTGGACCCGGATCTGGTTCTTCCGCCCTGTCTCGATGTTGATATCCAGCAGAGCGTACCCGCCCCCGGCTTTCACCACCTGATAACTGGTGACGGCCTCCTTGGCCCCTTTTCCCGGCGCGCCGGAAAAGCTCAAATGGGTGTCCGTCTCCACCAGGAAGGAGCGGATGGTGTCCCGGTCCGGCTTGGGAACCCCCTCCACCACCGCCAGATAGCCCCGGCGGGTGACCATGTCGTTCCAATGGGCCTGGAACAGCTCCTTGGTCTCAGGGTCCCGGGCGAACATCAGCACCCCCGAGGTATCCCGGTCCAGCCGGTGGAGCACAAAAATCCGGTCGTCCACCCGTTTGCTCTTTACGTAGTCGGTGACCATGTGGTAGGCGGTGCGGACCTTCTCCTTGTCGTTGGCCACGCTGAGCAGCTTGGCGGGTTTGTTCACCACAATGAGGTGCTGGTCCTCATAGAGGATGGGAAAGGGCAGTGCGTCCGGCTTCGGCGCGGAGGAGGGGAGTATGCTCACCTGCTGGCCGGGGGCCAGGGGGGCGTCGAATTGGGAGACGGGGACCCCGTCCACCGCCACCAGCCGCCGGGACAGCAGGGATTTCACGTTGTTGCGGCTCTTGCCCTTCACCTGTGAGAGCAGGAAGGGGAGAAGGGTGGTGGGCTCGTCCACCGTATAGACGGGGGCCTGGGCCGTCCGCCGCCTGTTTTGATAGTCCATCTTCGTCACCTGATTTCCTGATTTGCGGACATTGTACCACAGCCGGGGAAAAAAGTCCATGAAATTCCGGTGGACAGGCAAGTGGGGCCGGTCCGGCTCATAAGCTTGCCAGAGGTGATGCATCGTGGGAGAAAAAGAGGGGATTCTGCTCCGGGCGTCAAAGCTGTTCGACCTGCCCGCCGACGCGCTGGCGGGGGAGCCCCGGGTGGAGGTCGTCGGAGACGGCGAGCTGCGCATGGGACCCCACCGGGGCATTCTGGCCTACGGGCCCGAGGAGATCCACATTTCCGGCGGCAGCCTGGTGGTGCTGGTGCGGGGCAGCGGCCTGGAGCTGCGGGCCATGACCCCGGAGGAGCTGCTCATCACGGGGACCATTACCGCCGTGGAATTTATGAGGTAGTTCTTTTCCTCGCGAGAAAAAGAACCAAAAAGAGCTTTACTCCGTTACCGAAGCGGCTGGGAACGGCAGGCTTTCGGTCGGCAGCGGAGGACAATCATGCTTGAAAAGGGTTTGGAATCATGAAAAAGCTCATCAATTTGATACAGGGCTATGTGGAGCTCCATGTCACCGGGGCCTTTCCCGAGCGTCTGCTGAACCTGTGCGCCCAGAACCGCCTCCAGTTCTGGAGGTTGGAGTGGCTGGACGAGACCAGCTTCACCTTCCGGATCGCCCTCCGGGACCGGAAGCGGCTGGACGGGCTGGCCCAGCGGTCCATGTGCGAGCTGAGGGAGAAGGGCCGCCGGGGGGCGGCGGTGGTGGCGGAGGGCATTTTGGCGCGCCGCTGGGGCTTTGTGATCGGGCTGGCGCTGTGCTTTGCGGCGGTGAGCTTCCTGTCCAAGTTCCTGCTGGTGGTGGACGTGACGGGCAATGAGACGGTGTCCACCGCCGTCATCCTGTCCCAGCTCCAGCGGGTGGGGGTGCGGCCGGGGGCTTACGGCCCCTCCATCCTGGAGAAGGAGGCTGCCAACGAGGCCCTGCTGGGCCTGCCCGAGCTGAGCTATCTGGCCGTCAACATCTACGGCACCCGGGCGGAGGTGGTGGTCCACGAGGCGGAGAAAAAGCCGGAGCTGCTGGACGAGAGCGTCCCCACCGACGTGGTGGCCAGGGCGGACGGCATCATTGAGGACATCAGCGCGGAGTCGGGCCGCGCCCTGTTCCAGGACGGGGACGTGGTGGCCAAGGGAGAGGTGCTCATCACCGGCGACCTGGACCTGAAGGAGCCGGAGTACGGCACGGTGGACCTGGGGCATCTCATTGTCCACGCCTCGGGGTCGGTGACCGCCCGGACCTGGCGGGTTTTGGAGGAGACCGTGCCCCTCACGGCCCAGGGCAAGGCGTACACCGGGGAGGAGCGCACCGGACACAGCATAAAATTTTTGTGGATGGAGCTGGATTTTTTACAAAACAGTAGCATTTCTGGTGGAAGATATGATAAAATAACCGAGACCCGCCAGCTGACCCTGTTTGACCGCCCCCTGCCCGTCTGGCTGACCACCGTCACCCTGCGGCCCTACGAGCTGGAGGAGCGGCCCCTGGACCAGGAGGAGGCCGCCCTGCGGCTGGAGCAGGTGCTGTCCGCCCGGCTGGAGGCGGAGATGGAGGCCAGCCGGGGAGAGGTCCTCCATACCGACCTCGTGACCAAGGAGGAGGGCGGGCGGCTCACTGTCACCCTTTTGGCGGAGTGCCGGGAGGAGATCGGCCGGACGTTGAGGCGGGGCGGAGAGGTGGGCCGCGTCTACGGGACGCCTCAGACGGATACAAACGATAACGGCTGAACGCCGCGCATAAGGAGAATACCAATGACAGAGCAGAGCATCAGCATTGAGCGGATGGAGGAGGCCGTCAACCTGTTTGGCCTGTTCGATGAGAACATCCGCCTCATTGAGCAGGAGCTGGACGTGTCGGTGGTGAACCGGGAGTCCAATCTGAAAATTTCCGGCGAGGGCGAAAACGTCATGCTGGCGGTGAAGGCCATCCAGGGCCTGCTCACCCTGTCCGCCAAGGGGGAGGCCATCGGCCAGCAGAACGTGCGCTATATCATTGAGCTGGTCCGCTCCGGCAACGAGGGCAAAATCGCCCAGCTGGCGGGGGACGTGGTGTGCGTCACCGCCAAGGGCAAGCCCATCAAGGCCAAGACCATCGGCCAGCAGAAGTATGTGGACGCCATCAAAAACAGCACCGTCACCATCGGGGTGGGCCCCGCCGGGACGGGTAAGACATATCTTGCCGTGGCGGCGGCGGTGGCCGCCTTCCGGGAGAAGCAGATCAACCGCATCATCCTGACCCGCCCCGCCGTGGAGGCCGGGGAGCGGCTGGGCTTCCTGCCCGGGGACCTGCAATCCAAGGTGGACCCCTACCTGCGCCCGCTTTACGACGCGCTGTTCGACATGCTGGGGGCGGAGACCTATCAGAAGTACCTGGAGCGGGGGAACGTCGAGGTGGCCCCCCTGGCCTATATGCGGGGCCGGACGCTGGATGACTCGTTCATCATCCTGGACGAGGCCCAGAACACCAGCCGGGAGCAGATGAAGATGTTCCTCACCCGGCTGGGGTTCGGGTCCAAAATCGTCATCACCGGCGACGCCACCCAGATCGACCTGCCCGTGGACAAGGTGTCCGGCCTCAAAGAGGCCATGCGGGTGCTCAAGGGCGTGGAGGACATCTCCATCTGCCAGCTCACCGGGGCGGACGTGGTGCGCCACGTCATCGTCCAGCGCATTATTAAGGCGTATGAGGACGACGAGAAGCGCCGCGCCTCAAAACACCGGTGAGAAGGGCCGCCTCCGGCGGGTTACTTTTCCCACGTGGGAAAAGTAACCAAAAGGACGCTTAGGGGGAATCCCGCCGGGTGAACACGGCCCCAAGGGCGGGCCGCGTCCACAGGCGGGCGTCCCCCTAAGGACCCCCTTTACGGGGGACGCCCTATACGATGGATGGATTTGGCTTTCCGGCGCGCGGGGCCGGGACCGAATCCCCCCTATTTGTGCTGCCGCTCAGGTCCGGACACCCCAGACGGCCAGGGCCCACCGGCCGCGCCTGAATGCCGGACCGTTCGGCTTACGCTCCTTGTTCCGCCCCTTAGCTGGACAAGCCCTAAAGCTTTTCCAGGCAGGCGTCGGTGAGCTGGATGCCCAGGCACAGGCCCTGGTAGAAGGCCCAGAGGCCGTGACCTTGGATGGGTTCGTTTTTTAAGTAATCCGGCCAAAAATGTGGATCAGGCTGGGTCACAAAATAGCGGTACAGCGTTTCTACGATGATGGGAATGTCTTTGTCCATGGCAATTACTCCTTAACACGTACTTCTATGTACGTGTTATTATACACGGCATTGTTGTACGTGTCAAGTGGGAAGTGGAAAAAATGATTTTTAATGAACGGCTAAGAATACTGCGAAATGAAAAAGGCTTGACCCAGGAGGAAGCGGCTGGTACACTCAATTTTAATTACCGCCATTACCAGCGGCTGGAAGCCGATGGGCATTTGCCAAATTATAAAAGTCTGATTCAAATTGCCGATTTTTTTGATGTGTCTGTAGACTGGCTCATGGGCCGGACAGAGAAGCGGGCGGTCAACCGGTGAGGGTAAGCGCCGGGGAGAGTACGCCGCAGGGTGGAAGGCGTTTTCAGGAGAAAGGATTTGTGCCGGTCCAGTGTTAGCGGAGGCCCCTGTGGGCCGGAAGGCGAAGAGAGCTTGATTCGACAGACTTGAAAGCCGGATACTACCACAATTGGGAGGCGGTAACCCCCGTAAAAACAGGGGGTTCTTAGGGGGAAAGCCGCCTGTGAGCGAGAGCGCGGTCTTTGCGCTCGAAGCCGAACCGGCGGATTGCCCCCTAAGCGTGTCTTTGCCTACTTTCTGCACGGGCAGAAAGTAGGCCGCCGGAGGCAAGAAGAGGAGGATTTCCATGCCTAAGCATGAAATTATCATTTCAGCGGACGTCCCCGGCGTGGACGACGGCCTGAGCGATTTTCTGGGCGAAGTGATCCGCGCCGCGCTGGACGCGGAGGGGGTGGATACGCCCTGCGAGGTGGACGTGCTGGTTACGGACGACGCGGGCATCCGCCGGGTGAATTTGGATATGCGGGGGGTGGACACCCCTACCGACGTGCTGTCCTTCCCCATGTTTGACCTGTCCCCGGGGGACAAGCCCTCTTCGGAGGACGCCGATCCGGCCACGGGACTGGTCCCGCTGGGGGATATGTGCCTGTCCCTGGAACGGGCCCGGGCTCAGGCCGGGGAGTACGGCCACTCCAGCCGCCGGGAGCTGGCCTATCTGGCGGTGCACTCGGTGCTCCACCTGCTGGGCTACGACCATCTGGACGAGGGGCCTATGAAAGAACAGATGCGGGGGCGGGAGGAGGCCATTATGGAGGGCCTGGGTCTGCCCAGAGAGAAGTGAGGACCATGGAGACGCGGACAAAACAGCGGGATTTCGGCCTAGATTTGGTCCGGGCGGCGGCGGGCGTGCTCACCCTCAGCGTCCACTTCTTTCTGAACAGCGGCTTTTATGAAACCCCTGTGGCGGGAAAAACTATGCTGGCGGCCTGTATGGTCCGTATGCTGTGCATGACCTGTGTGCCCCTGTTTTTGCTGCTGACGGGGTATACTTGTGTGGGGCGCAGGTGGTCCAAGGGGTACTACCGCAAGCTTTTGCCGGTGCTGGCCGTCTATGTGCTGGCGGGGGCGGCGTGCCTGGCCTTCCGGGTGGTCTGGGCGGGGGAGCGGTTCACCCTGTGGGGGATTGTGCGGCAGTTCACCGTCTATTCCGCCGCGCCCTACGGCTGGTATATTGAGATGTACATCGGCCTGTTCCTGCTCAGCCCCTTTTTCAACGCCGCATGGCACGCGCTGGAGGACGGCGGCAAGGGGGCGCTGGTGCTCACTCTGATGGGGCTGACGGCCCTGCCGGGGGCGGTGAACCAGTACCGGGAGCTCCTGCCCGCCTGGTGGGTGGGGGTCTACCCCCTGACCTATTACGCCCTGGGGGCGTGGCTGCGGGAGCATCCCCTGCGGTTCAAGGGCTGGCAGCTGCTGGCCTGCTGGCTGGGGCTGGCGGTTCTTGTGGGGGTGAAGGGCTACCGGACCGCCGGGAGCGGGGTGTATGTCTGGCTGCCGGAGGACCAGTGGGGGAGCCTGGCGTTGACCTTGGAGTCGGTGTGCCTGTTCTCACTGCTGCGGCGGGCCAAGGGAGAACGGGTCCCGCGCCCGCTGCGCTGGTGCGTGGTCCGGGTGGCCAAGCTGTCCCTGCCCATGTACCTGGTGTCGTACATCGCCGACCAAATTGTGTATCCCGTGCTGGCCCAGGCCGTGCCGGAGGCCCATCACAGGCTGTTCGCCATGCCTGTGGCGGTACCGGCAGCGGTGCTGTGCTCGCTGCTGCTGGCCCAGCCCATCGACTGGGCGGCGGAGGCGCTGGTGAGGCTGGCACCTGTGAAAACAAACAATGCTCAAGAAAGTTGAGGATCACCTATGAATGTCAAGAAAAGCGGTATTATCACCATCTGCGGACGGCCCAACGTGGGCAAGTCCACCCTGACCAACACCCTGGCGGGGGAGAAGGTCGCCATCGTCTCCCCCAAGCCCCAGACCACCCGCAACCGCATCTGCGCCGTCCTCAACCGGGGGGACAGCCAGTTTGTGTTTGTGGACACCCCCGGCCTCCACAAGGCCCGCACCCGGCTGGGGGACTACATGGTCAAGGTGGTGCGGCAGAGCGTGGCGGACGTGGACGGCGTTATGCTGCTGGTGGAGCCGGTGGACCACATCGGCAGGCCGGAGGAGGAGCTGATCTCCCGCATCAAGGCGCTGGGCGCTCCCGCCGCCCTGGTCATCAATAAGATCGACACGGTGGAGAAGGAAAAGCTGCTGGCGGTGATGGCGGTGTACGGCGCGGCCCACGACTGGGACGCGGTGGTGCCCATCTCGGCCAAGACCGGCGAGGGCGTGGATGAGCTGCTGGAGGTGCTGGGCGGCTGGCTGCCCGAGGGGCCCCAGCTGTTCCCCGACGGGGCGGTCACCGACCAGCCGGAGCGGCAGATCATGGCGGAGATCGTCCGGGAGAAGCTGCTGCGGGAGCTGGACCAGGAGATTCCCCATGGCACGGCGGTGGAGGTGACGAAATTTTCCCAGCGGGACAACGACATCATCGACTGCCACGTGACCATATACTGTGAAAAGGCATCCCACAAGGGCATCATCATCGGCAAGGGCGGGGCTATGCTGAAAAAGATCAGCACCCAGGCCCGGCAGGACATGGAGGCGTTTATGGGGGCCAAGGTGTACCTGGAGACCTGGGTGAAAGTGAAGGAGAACTGGCGGGACAACCCGGCGGCCATCCAGAACTTCGGCTATACGGAGGACTGAGCCGTGGTTGATATCGAAATGTGGATGAACGAGCTCACCGAGAAGATGGTGAGCGAGTTTGGCGCCCGGCTGCTGTTCCTGGGGCTGCAGGGCAGCTATGGCCGGGGCGAGGCCAACGAGGACAGCGACATCGACGTGGTGGCGGTGCTGGACCGGGCGGAGCTCTCCGATCTGGACGCCTACCGGGCCATTGTGAGGGAAATGACCGAGGGGGAGAAAGCCTGCGGCTTTTTGTGCGGGGCGCAGGAGCTGAAAAACTGGCCCAAATATGACTTGTGCCAGTTGTGCCGGGATGTGCGGGGATACCATGGAGCATTGGAGCCGCTGTTGCCGCCCATGTGCAGGAATGATTTGGCGGACGCCGCCGCCGTCGGCGCGTCGGGGCTGTACCACGCCGCCGTTCACACCTACCTGTACGCGGACCGGGAGGACTGGCCCGGCTTTTTGAAAGAGGCCCACAAGAGCGCGTTTTTCACCCTGCGCGCCCTCCACGAGCTGCGCACCGGGGAGAACGTACGGGCCAAACGGGACCTGCTTCCGCTGCTTTCTGGAGATGAGCGGGAAATTTTGGCGTACAGCCTGTCTCCCGGCGGCGAGCCGTTGGAAGATGTCTTTGCCCGGCTGGCGCGCTGGAGCGCCGCCGCCATGGCCGAGGCGGAGCCTGCCAAGGACACAAAATTTCCCTGACATATTCGCCGCCGCCCTGTCCATGCTAACGGCATGGACAGGAGGGATGGCAATGGACGCACGATTTTGGGACCTGTTTTGGACCACCGGGATGCCGGAGGCCTGGCTCATGAGCCGGGGCGGAGAGGGCCTGGACTCTCCAGGGCCGGAGCCGGGACTGGGGCGGAGGCTGCCCGACCCGTTGAACGGCCCTCCCTATCCGCCGGTGGGCGGCATACCGGGAAATCCCAACAATCTCTATTGAATTGACGCGTCCCGGCCCGCGCCGGGACGTACATAGGAGCGGTTTTATGCACCTGACCACCAACGCCCTCGTACTGCGCGAGGTGAATTACAAGGAGTCGGATAAAATTCTCACCCTGCTCACCGAAAAGGAGGGCAAGCTCACTGTGTCTGCCCGCGGGTGCCGGAAAAAGGGGAGCCCCATCGCCGCCGCCTGCCAGCTGCTGGCCTGGGCGGAGTTTACCCTGTACGAGTTCAACGGACTGTGGTCGGTGAAGGAGACCTCGTCAGAGCGGCTGTTTGACGGTCTGCGGGGGGATTTGGAGAAGGTGGCCCTGGCCAGCTACTTTATGGAGGTCACCGAGGCGCTGGCGGAGGAGGACCGCCCGGAGCCGGGCCTGCTGACGATGACGCTGAACTGCCTCCACGCCCTGGACAAGCTGAACGTGCCCCTGATTCAGGTGAAAACCGCGTTTGAGTGGCGCTCCATATCCCTGGCGGGATACGAGCCCCAGCTGGAGCAGTGCGGCGTGTGCGCCCGGCCTGAGCCCCAGAACCCCGCCATCCACCTGGGGGAGGGGGTGGTCCACTGCGCCGCCTGCCGGGACAAGCTGCCGGAGGGGGTGTCCATGCCGCTGACCACGGCGGCGCTGGCCGCCCTGCGGCACATCGTCTGGGGCCCCCGGAAGCGTCTGCTGGCCTTCCGGCTGGACCAAGAGGGTTTGGAGCGGCTGTCCGGCGCGTCGGAGGCCTACCTCATGACCCGGCTGGAGCGGGGTTTCCGCACGCTGGACTTTTACAAACGGCTGTGGCCGGGGAAGTGAGCCCGGCGGAACATACAAAAACTGTGAAAATTGAGGAAAACAAGCTATGACGCCATTATTTGAAAAATCCATTGAGACGCTGGAGCTGCCCCGGGTACTGGACCTGCTGGCCGCCGAGGCGGCCACCGAGGAGGGCCGGGAGCGGTGCCTGGCCCTGCGGCCCGTCAGCGTCCCAAGCGACGTGAGCCGTCTGCAAAAGCAGACCTCCGCCGCCTTTGACCTGCTGGTGAAGCACGGCACGCCCTCCCTGTCCGGGGTGAAGCCGGTGGCTGCGGCTCTGCAAAGGGCGGACCGGGGCGGGGCGCTGAACACCAGAGAGCTGCTGGACATCGCCCAGGTGCTGCGCTGCGCCCGGAACGTCCGGGAGTACGGCGGCGGGAGCGAGGGCAAGACGGTGCTGGACGGCTACTTTGACAGCCTCACCGCCAACCGCTTTCTGGAGGACAAGATCACCGGGTCCATCCTCAGCGAGGACGAGATTGCCGACGCCGCCTCCCCGGAGCTGGCCGACATCCGGCGGCACATCCGGGCGGCGGCGGGGAAGGTGCGGGACGTGCTCAACCGGCTGATCTCCTCCAACCAGTCTAAGTATTTGCAGGACGCCATCATCACCATGCGGGGGGGCCGCTATGTGGTGCCCGTGAAGAGCGAGCACAAGAACGACATCCCCGGCCTGGTCCACGACGTGTCCGGCTCGGGCGGCACCTTCTTCATCGAGCCCATGGGGGTGGTGAACGCCAACAACGAGCTGCGGGAGCTCCAGGCCAAGGAGCAGAAGGAGATCGAGCGCATTTTGGCGGAGCTGTCCGCCGACTGCGCCGGGTTCAAGACGGACATAGAGGACGACTATCAGACCTTGGTGTCTCTGGACTGCATTTTTGCCCGTGCCAAGCTGTCCTCCGCCATGGGAGCTATGGAGCCGGCCCTGGGCAGCCACATTGAATTGAGGCGTGCCCGGCACCCCCTGCTGGACCCGAAAACCGCCGTGCGCAACGACCTGTCCCTGGGCGGGAGCTTCGACACCCTGGTGATCACCGGCCCCAACACGGGCGGCAAGACCGTCACCCTGAAAACCCTGGGCCTGCTCACCCTGATGGCCCAGTGCGGGCTGCATATCCCGGCGGCGGACGGCTCCACGGTGAAGGTGTGTTCCGCCGTGCTGGCGGATATCGGCGACGAGCAGTCCATCGACCAGTCCCTGTCCACCTTCTCCTCCCACATGACCAACATCGTGGCCATTCTGGAGCAGGCGGACGACGAGACGCTGATTTTGTTCGACGAGCTGGGTGCGGGCACCGACCCGGTGGAGGGCGCGGCCCTGGCCGCCGCCATCATCGAGTCCGCCCGGGCCATGGGGGCCGCCGTGGCCGCCACCACCCACTACGCCGAGCTGAAGGTGTACGCCATGACCACCAAGGGGGTGGAAAACGCCTCCTGCGAGTTCGACGTGGAGACCCTGGCCCCCACCTACCGGGTGCTCATCGGCATTCCCGGCAAGTCCAACGCCTTTGCCATCTCCCGGCGGCTGGGCCTGCCCGACTATATCATCCAGAAGGCGGCGGACCGCATCGACGCGGAGAACGTGCGCTTTGAGGACGTGCTGAGCCAGCTGGACCTCCAGCGCCAGGCCATGGAGAAGGAGAAGGAGAAGGCCGCCCGGCTGCGCCGGGAGATGGAGGAGGACCGGGCCAAGGCGGAGGAATACCGCGCCCACATCGAGGAGGAGCGGAGAAAGGCCACGGAGAAGGCTCAGGCGGAGGCCCGGGCCATCATTGAGCAGGCGAGGGACGCCGCGGACCAAACCTTCAAGGAGCTCAACGAGATGCGCCGCCGTCAGGAGCAGAGCCGGGAGTGGGTGGACGACAACGAACAGCGCTCTGAGCTGCGCCGGAAGCTGAACGAGGCGGACGCCGCCCTGGGCGGCAAAAAGGAGGACCTGCCGCCCCCGCCTCCCACCCGGGACGCAGCGCCGGGGGACACGGTGGAGCTGGTGAAAATGGGCACTCAGGCGGAGGTCGTGGGGGTGAACAAGGATGGAACCCTCCAGCTCCAGGCGGGCATTTTGAAGCTGAAGGCCAGGCAGGAGGAGGTACGGGTGCTGGAGGACGTCACCGCCCGGAAAAAGCAGAGCGCCCGGGACAAACAGCGGGCCGCTTCGGTGTCCCGGCCCTTCCGGGCGGCGGCCGCCAAGGCGGAGCTGGACCTGCGGGGCATGATGGTGGACGAGGCCCTGGGGGCGGTGGACCTGTTTTTGGACAACGCCCTCATGGGCAAGCTGGAGACGGTGACCATCATCCACGGCAAGGGCACCGGGGCCCTGCGCAAGGCGGTGCGGGAGCACCTGAAAAAGAGCCGTTATGTGAAGGAGTACCGCCCCGGGGTCTATGGAGAGGGCGAGGACGGCGTTACGGTGGCAACCTTGAGATAGATGGCCTGTAATCGTGATTTATGGGCGGTTTTCATGAATGAGCGTCGTGATTTTTGGTGAAAATGCTCTTGACGATGGGGGCTAAATTTGGTATTCTATCAAAGTACAAAGAATCGGAGCAGGTTCGGTGCGCGCCCCCAATATGACCGAAGCTGATTTTGTGATGGAGGGAATCGTTCATGTTCATGAAAGAGACTACGGTAAACAACCAGGTCGGCCTGCATGCCCGCCCGGCCACGTTTTTTATCCAGAAGGCCAACGAGTTCAAGAGCTCCATCTGGGTGGAGAAGGATGACCGCCGTGTGAACGCCAAGAGCCTGCTGGGTGTCCTGTCCCTGGGGATCGTGAAGGGCACGACGATCAACCTCATTGCCGACGGCCCTGACGAGGAAGCTGCCATCAAGGCTCTGGTGGAGCTCATCGACTCTGAGTTCACCGAGTAATCCTACGCTGACCACGAAAAAGCGCCGCGGATGCGGCGCTTTTTTTGTAAGAAGCGCGAGGGCAGGCGCATAGGGGAGCTTGGAGCGGAGCGAAGGCAAAAGCCCAAGGCCCACAAAGTGGGACTGGGTTTTGCCTGAGTCGCAGCGAAAGCGACCCGGCCATGCGCCCAGCCCGAGCGTGACAGCGTCGCCGCAGGCTCCTTTCCCCACAAAGCCTGTAGGACGGCTTTGCGGGGGCCCCAGTGCAGGAGGTGACACTCTTTGACATTCGACGAACTGCGGGACAAGGCCCATGCTTTGCCCTTGAAGCCCGGCGTTTACATCATGCAGAACGCCGCCAGCGAGGTCATCTACGTGGGTAAGGCCAAGGCTTTGAAAAACCGGGTCAGCCAGTACTTCCAGGACCAGTCCCGGCACAACGAGAAGACCCGGGCCATGGTGAGCCAGATCGACCACTTCGACGTCATCGTGGTCCAGTCGGAGTTCGAGGCCCTGGTGCTGGAGTGCGCCCTCATCAAGCGCCACCAGCCCCGGTACAATATCCTGCTCAAGGACAGCAAGGGCTTTCCCTACATCCGGCTGTCCCCGGGAGACTACCCCCGGTTCTCCCTGGCCTCCAAGGCGGAGGACGACGGGGCCCGGTACTTTGGGCCCTACGGGAGCCGGGGGGCCAGCCAGGGCGTCATCGACGCCCTGCGGGAGGCCCTGCGCCTGCCCTCCTGCCGCCGGAAGTTCCCCAAGGACATCGGAAAAGAGCGCCCCTGCCTCAACTTCCACATGGGCGTGTGTGACGGCTACTGCCGCCCGGAGATGGACCAGACCCAGTACAGGCGCTCCACCGACCAGGCGGTGCGGCTGCTGGAGGGCCGCCTGGACGAGGTGGTGGACGAGCTGACGGCGGAAATGGAGCTGGCTGCGGAAGAGCTGCGCTTTGAGAAGGCTGCCCAGCTCCGGGACCGCATCCGGTCCATCCAGCTGCTGTCCAAGCGGCAGAAGGCGGTGGCCGGGTCGCTGGCGGACACGGACGTGGTGGGCTACCACCGGGGAGAGGCCAAGAGCTGCTTTGTGGTGCTCCACTATGTCGGCGGCGAGCTGGCGGCGAAAGACTGGGAGCTGCTGGCCGTCCCCATGGAGGACGAGCAGACCACCGTGTCCACCCTGGCCGCCCAGTACTACGGCGGGCGGGGCCAGCTCCCCCGGCAGATCCTGCTCCCCTGCGACATCGACGAGCAGGTGGAGCTGGCCCGTATGCTCACCGAGGCGGTGGGCCGCAAGGTGGAGGTGCTCACCCCTCAGCGGGGGGCCAAGATGGAGCTGGTCAAGCTTGCCAATGAAAACGCCGCCGAGGAGGTGCTGCGGGCCACCACCGCCGAGGAGCGCCGCTCCAAGCTCACCGAGGCCCTGGGGGCCCTGCTGGGGCTGGAGGAGCTCCCCCACCGCATCGAGGCTTTCGATATTTCCAACACGGGCAGCTCGGACATCGTGGCCTCCATGACCGTCCACATCGACGGCAGGCCGCTGAAGCGGGATTACCGCCATTTCAAATTGAAGGACATGCCCCACGCCGACGACTACGCCTCCATGGAGCAGGTGGTGGAGCGGCGGTTCCGACGCTACCTGGACGGGGACGAGAAGTTCGGGGAAAAGCCCGACCTGCTGCTGATGGACGGCGGTGCGGGACAGGTGAAGGCGGCCTGTGAGGCGCTGGCACGGCTGGGGCTGGGGGACATCCCGGTGTACGGCATGGTGAAGGACGACCGCCACCGCACCCGGGCCCTGGTGGCCGGGGACGGCCGGGAGATCGGCATACAGGCCAACCAGGCCCTGTTTTCCATGGTGGGCCGCATCCAGGAGGAGACCCACCGCTTTGCCATCGAGTTCCACCGCCAGCAGCAGGCGGGGCACTTGAAGGGCTCGGCTTTAGACGACATCCCCGGGGTGGGACCCGCCCGGAAGGCCCAGCTGCTGAAGGCGTTCAAGAGCGTGAAAGCCGTTCGCGGGGCCTCGCTGGAGGAGCTGGCCGCCGTGGTACCCCAAAATACCGCCCAGTCGGTGTACCGGCATTTCCACCCGGCGGAAAATCAAGAGCGAAAGGACGAGACGCCATGAGAGTGATTACCGGCCTTGCCAAGGGGCGGCGGCTGGAGGAGCTGCCCGGACTGGCCACCCGGCCTACCACCGACCGGGTGAAGGAGGGGCTGTTCAGCGCCATTCAGTTCGACATCGAGGGGCGGCGGGTGCTGGACCTCTTCGCGGGCACAGGCCAATTGGGTATCGAGGCCCTGAGCCGGGGGGCGTCCTTCTGCGACTTTGTGGACAGCGCCCCCGCCGCGCTGAAAATTGTCCAGCGCAATATCAAGGCCTGCGGTTTTGAGGACCGGGCCGCCTGCCACGGAAAGGATTTCAACGCTTTCCTCACCCGATGCCGGGAGCGGTACGGCCTCATCTTCCTGGACCCGCCCTACGCCTCGGGAAACCTGGAGCGGGCGCTGGAACGCATCACCACGATTGACATTGTGGTGGAAAATGGTATAATGGTCTGCGAAAGTCCGGCGGACCATGATTTGCCGGACCTTCCGGCCCCCTATAAGAAGGGGCGGGAATACCGCTACGGCAAGATCAAATTCACCCTTTACCGCAGGAGGGCATGACCCATGAAATGCGCCATCTATCCAGGCAGCTTCGACCCGGTGACCCTGGGCCACCTGGACATCATCAAGCGGGCCTCCGCCATTTTTGACGAGCTGATCGTCTGTGTCAGCGTGAATTCCGCCAAGCCCGCCGGACTGTTCACCCCCCAGGAGCGGGTGGAGCTGATCCAGGCGGTGACGGAGGACCTGCCCAACGTGCGGGTGGACTATTCCCAGGAGCTGGTGGCGGAGTATGCCCGGCGGAACCGGGCCAGAGTGCTGGTGAAGGGGCTGCGGGCGGTGTCCGACTACGAGTCGGAGATCCAGATGGCCATGCTCAACGCCAAGCTCTACGCCCGGCTGGACACGGTGTTCCTCTACACCCGGCCCAAGTATGCGTTCCTCAGCTCCACCGTGGTGAAGGAGCTGGCCCGGTACGGGGCGGACCTGTCCGACTTTGTGCCCTGGCAGATCATTGACCGGGTCCGGGCCAAGGTGGCGGACGGGGGGCAGAGCGGCGTATTGGCAGACTGAACGGTTTTTACATTCTGAAAAGGAGTGATGGCCCATGGCGACAGCGGTGGACGAGCTGCTGGATATGCTGTTTGACATGGTGGACGAGGCGAAGAACGCCGCGTTCAGCAGTGACAAGTGCGTGATCGACCGGGATAAGGCGCTGGACCTCATTGAGGACGCGAAAAAGCAGCTCCCGGTGGATCTGGCGGAGGCCCGGAAGATTCTCAACGCCCGGAACGAGTATCTGGCGGCGGCCAAGCGGGAGGCGGAGGAGATCCGCAAGCGGGCGGAGATCGAGGCCAATCAGATGGTGAGCGAGGCCCCGGTGATGACCCAGGCCCGGCAAAAGGCCCGGGAGGTGCTGGCCCACGCCGACGAGGAGGCCAAGAAGACCTGCCGGGAGACCAACGAGTACTGTGTGGACCTGCTGCGCCGCACGGAGGACGCCCTGGCCGCGGCCCACGCCGAGATGCGCCAGGTGCACAACCAATTTCGCTCCGGCATGGGGAGCGGGGGGGGCGAGCGCTCCGGAACCGCTGGAAGCGGCCGTATGTACGACGCCGAGGCGGACGAATAGGGGACCGTCTATCAATAGAAAAATTTTCCAAAAAAATCCCGCCGCAGGTCAATGCGGCGGGATTTTTTTGTGTACCAGATTTGGGGAAGAGGCGGGGAAACAGCCCTATAACATGGGTGAAACGGGAGATTTTAAAATGAGAAACGAATGTCTGTTCGACACAAAACGACAGGAAACTTCCTCAAAATGGGCGATTTCACCGAAAAAAAGTTCTTGCAATTTATGGGAGGCTAGGGTATACTGAAAAACGTAGTGGAGGGAAATGGAGTAAATCTGCTATAATCAGGAGGGAAATGGAGGGAGTGGGATGACCGGCACCTACGAGCACAGCATCGACAACGCCGGCCGCCTCATCGTGCCCTCCAAGCTGCGGGACAAGCTGGGCTCCACCTTTTATCTGGCGGTGGGGGTGAAGGAAAACCTGACCCTCTATCCCATGGAGACCTGGGACAAGCTGCGCCAGCGGGTGTCCGAGCTGTCCACCACAGACGCGGCCTCCATGGACCTGTTCTTCGCCTCCGCCCAGCTGTGCGAGGCGGACAAGCAGTGGCGGTTTCAGATTCCCTCCTATCTGAAGGACTACGCCAAAATCGACCGTGACGTGGTGGTCACCGGCAACAACGACCGGGCCCAGATCTGGAGCGCGGACAACTGGAGGGCCAAGACCCGGCAGCAGCTCAACCCGGAGACCATCGCCAACCTGATGAAGAACTTGGGGATCTGATACTTTTTCTTGAAAGAAAAAGTATCCAAAAAGAACTTTAATTCGCTGCCAAAGGACTGCATACCCTCCGTTTCCACCCGACAACAAAGGTAAATCTATAGTTGAGATTAGTATGAGTATGGAATACACCCATAAGCCGGTGCTCCTGCGGGAGTGCCTGGAGGGATTGAACATCCGCCCCGGCGGAATTTACGTGGACGGCACCCTGGGGCGGGCGGGCCACTCGCGGGAGATCGCGAAACGGCTCACCACCGGGCGGCTCATCGCCATCGACCGGGACCAGGCCGCGCTGGACGCCGCCCCCGCCCGCCTGGAGGGCCTCATGGACCGGGTGACCCTGGTGCGGGGGAACTTCGGCGATTTGACCAATATCCTCGCCGCCCTGGGAGTGGACGGAGTGGACGGCATGCTGTTCGACCTGGGGGTGTCCTCCCCCCAACTGGACGACGGCAGCCGGGGCTTTTCCTACCTCCAGGACGCCCCGCTGGACATGCGCATGGACCAGTCCGCCCCCCTGACCGCCCGGGAGGTGGTGAACGGCTGGAGCCAGGAGGAGCTGAAACGGATTTTGTGGCAGTACGGCGAGGAGCGGTACTCCGGCCCCATCGCCGCCGCCATCGTCCGGGCCCGGGAGCAGGCCCCCATTGAGACCACCGGACAGCTGGCGGAGCTCATTCGTTCGGCCATGCCCGCCAAGGCGAGAAGGGAGAAGCAGCACCCCGCCAAACGGTCCTTCCAGGCCGTCCGCATTGCCGTCAACGACGAGCTGGGCGAGGTGGAGCGCTTGCTGGACAGCGCCCTGGATGCCTTAAACCCCGGCGGGCGGCTGGCCGTCATCTCCTTTCACTCGCTGGAGGACCGGCTGGTCAAAACCGCCTATGGGGAATGGGCCAAGGGATGTACTTGTCCGCCGGACTTTCCCGTGTGCGTATGCGGAAAATCCCCAAAAGTGAAACTGATCGGGAAGCGGCCCATTGTGGCGGACGACAAGGAGCTTGCGGAAAACCCCCGCGCCCGGAGCGCCAAGCTGCGCCTCGCGGAAAAATTGTAACCCCTGACCCTGCGGATCTCACAGTGGGGCATGGACCAACACAAAGGAGAATGCCCTATGGCGACTCAGCGCAGGAGCGACACAAGGAGATACCGCACCAACGGCAATGTGGCCTACCAGCCCGAGTTCGAGCAGGAGCCCGTACAGAAGCCCTCCCGCAGGGAGCAGATACGGGGCAACACCGTCCGGCGGCCGGAGCCTGCCCGCCGGCCTCAGCCGCGTCCCCGCCGCCGCCCGGCGGTACGGCCCAACATCGAGGTACGGCCTCAGAGCGCCGTGGCCCCCTTCACCGTGGTGGGGCTGTTTGTGGTGCTGGCGTGCACGCTGCTGCTGGTGGTGAGCAGCGCACGGCTGGCGGTGGCCAACAACGACATCGTGGAGCTGCGGGGCCAGCTGGCCGACCTCCAGGACGAGGGCCGCACCCTCCAGGCCAAGTACGAGCTGGTGTTCGACCTGGAGGCCATCGAGAAGCAGTTTGTGTCCGACGGCACCATGGTCCGGCCCGGCGCGGGCCAGACGGTGTATCTGGACCTGTCCGGCGGGGACAACGTGGTGTACTACGACGGCGCGGGGGAGGGCCTGTCCGGCCTCATCCAGCGGGCGGAGCAGTTTTTGGCCGGTCTGCTGCCCTGAGGCCCCTGGCTGTGGATACAGGTTCTAAGCGGCCTGTCCGGCCACATATCATTTGCGTATAGAGAGACACGAGGGGCGTGAGGAACGCACAGGGTTCCCCGCGCCCCTATCCCATAAAGGAACCTCTGAATAAATCGGCAAGAGCGATTTGCGAGAGATGTTCCGCCATCGGGGTCCCCACAAAGCCGACCTTCAGGCTCTGTGGGGAGAGGAGGCACAGCGGAGCGGAGGAGCTTTCTCCGCAGGAGGAAGCGACTGAGCGAAGCTTGTGCCGACGAAGGCGGGAT
>CATLFX010000030.1 GCA_949935795.1 uncultured Oscillospiraceae bacterium | reverse complement strand
GGGGTCCGACTCCACCGCCACCTCCACCGGGCGCTCCCTCAGCTTCTTCAGCTCGGCAGTAAGCAGGTCCAACGTTTTTTGCCGGTCCCGAAGCTCGGCGTTCAAGCCCTCGACGCGCTCATTAGACAGCGCCATATCCTCCGCCATCTTCTTCCGGGCCTGCTCGGCAGCGGTCTGCCCCGCCTGGGCTTGGGCGGCGGCTTTCAACGCCTCATCCCGCTCCTTGATGGCCTGGGCCAGCTCCCGAGCAGACATATCGATGACCGATTTCTCCTCGCCGTTCACCTCATGAGTTTCGCCCAAAAATTCCTCGCGCTCAGATTCCGGCAAAGCCAGGAGCTGCAACGCTTTGGTGGCGCCCAAATTCGTCAGCGCTGACGAATTTGTCCATTCCCGCGCCAGCCGCATAAAACGATTTGCGGCACTGACAGAAAACTCAACTTTTTCCTCCAGCCAGGGCAGCCACTCCCCATGAGAGAGCAGCGCCTTGGCCTCTATGAGCCCTTTGCCAATGGTCAGGATGGCCTCGCCCCCGGCCCGCTTGGCGTCCAAAATCTCGCCGGTGATAGTCTCGATGTCCCGGGGCCGCTCCACGGACACAGGCGGCGCGGCCTCCGCCACCGGACCCCGGCCAAGCAGCCCCATCACAGCGGCGGTCTTGATGCTGTTTTTTGTTCCCACGGTATGTACCTCCTCCTAATCATCCGCAAATGGATTGTCCTCATCCCCGCCCCGCAACTCCCGGAACTCCACCTGTTGGGCGCGGTTTCGGTTTGCCTGCTTGATGGCCCGGCCCTGGGCGGACAGCTCGGCGGCCACCGAGGGGACCAGCTCCACCATGGTCTGGGTGTCGCCGTGAAATACCAGCTCCACCATATCCCGAGGGCCTTCCTTGTTCTTGCCGATCATGAACATTCGGTTGGATCTGTTGTCTTTAAGGTCCTTTGGCCAAATCAAAAACGCCGCGTCCGCGTCCTGCTCCAACTGACCGGACTCCTTGAAGGAGTGCATGGTGGGAGGCACAGGCTTTCCATTATCTTTTTGAGGTCGGGACAGCTGGGCCAGCGCCACCACAGTCGTTTTCGTCCGCCGGGAAAAGGTTTTTAGTGTTTGGCTGATGAAGGTAACTTTGGCATAGTTTTCTGTGACTCGAACGCCTGGCATATGGATATTTTGAACGTAATCTATGTAAATAACTTGAAATCCATGGCCGATAGCATGGGAAGTAATATCCTCGACGGTAAATCCGGATGCATCCATGATAGCAAAGCTGCCCTCCGTAGACCCAAAGCACTCTGCTTGGGCCAGTCGGCTCCAATCATCCTCAGTAAAATCCAGCGCCTTGATCTTGACCAGAGGGATCCCTGACAAACTGGACACCTGCCGGTTGGTCATTTTGTCAATGCCGGTTTCCAAGGAGTAATAGCCCACTTTGTACCCCGCCTTGGCCTGGGCCATGGCCATAGTGATGGACAGCAGGGTCTTGCCCGATGAGGCATAGCCGCCCAACAGGATCATGTCCCCCAGTTCGGCATACACGCAGCGGTCTGCTGCAGGTATGCCCCAGGGCAGGTACTTAGGCTTCTCCGTGCACTTCATTCGCTGATGAAAATCAAGCATTCGCTCAGGCCCAGTCATCATAGGCATACGCTCGGCAGTAGATACCACCAAAGGCATTTTCCGGGCTATCTCCTGCGCCTGCGCTATGTCTGTGCAATCCAGACCCTGTTGGCACAGCTCACGAAAGCGGTATACAGCGGCATAATCCCGCACCATGGGGATATACTCCCCCACGTTGGCGGCGGTGGGGGTGACCTCCATGGCCTCCCGAACCCAGCCTATGTACCGGTCCCCGCCCTGCATGGCGTCCACCACCAGCACCGGGTCCACCGGCCGTCCTTCCCGGGTCAGCTTGCGGATGGCGGTGAAGGTGGACCGGCAGGTGCCGTCGATGAAGTCCTCCGGGGCCAGCTTGGACAGAACCAGAGGGATGCACCGGGCGTCAATGAGCATGGAACCGATCACCGATATCTGGGCCTGATAGGCTTGGTCAAGGGTTACCATGCTGATCAGCCTCCAATCTCCGCAAAATTTTGTTCACGGTCTGCGGACAGGTGTCCAATTGGGCTGCAATCTGGAGCTGAGACAGCCCCTCCTCGTGGAGCTGACGGACCTTGTCCCAGTCAAGCCTGCGCGGCGCTCCCCGCCGGGGCGGCAGAGCCTCCTCCCAGCAGTTGCACCACTGGGGCTGATTCTGACAACGGGCCAAGCAGGTTTTGTCTTTGCAGTCCACACAGCAGGGTGTGTCCAGGCGTTTGCAGCCGGTGGGTATCTTACATCGTCTCATACGATCACCTCCGGGTAGTCCGCCCAGCCGCCGGAATCGTCCCGGGGTGCAGGCGTCTCCGGGAGCTTGTCCGTCCAGCGCCGGTCCCTGAGCCATCGAAAGGCATGGGGAATGCCGACTCCATCCTGCCACATGCGGCTGGCCTTTTGGTGCTTGAGCGCCCTGGCCATCTCGGTCAGCAGCTCAGGCGAAGCGGCCAGCTTGTCCCACTCCTCCACCGCCTTCAGCCGGGACCCGCCCCCGGGGTACGCCTGCCAGAACTGCTCGAACCGCTCCGGGGCGTGGGTGGGCACGGACTTTCTCTGTCGGGAGCGGTGGGGCCTGGAGGAGGGCTTGTCCTCCGGCGCTGGCTTCCCCTCCGGCTCAGACCAGGCGGGAACGCCGTCCCCCGATGGGGGACTATAGGGGGTCATGTCTGTTTCCCCATGGTTACCCCATGTATTCCTTATATTACATTTGTCGATTTCAGCATCTGAGCTTGCCGGTTCCTGCTCTTGCATTTGCTGATTTGTGCAAATGCAATTTACGTTTTCGCCATACAGCAAAAGCAGCTCATCGCTGGGGGTGTACCAGGCGGTGCGGTCCCGCCGGTCCTCGGCAAAACTGCCCGTCAGCATGGCGCCCTTTCCCTTGCACCGGGCGATGACCCGGCGGATCTGCCCGGCAGTCCACCAGGGGAAGATCTCCTCAAACGCCTTGACGCTGTTGTAGGTCCACCAGCGCCCATCGTGGAAGTTCTGGTTGTTGCCTCGGTTGGTTCGGTACCAGAACATGAGCGCATGGAGAAAAATGGCCTCCTCCAGGCCGTACCGCTCCGCCACGCGGCCATCCGCGTGAATCTGGGTCAATGGGGTCATTTGATCACCCCTCAGTTGGCCGTGGTCCCGTGGTACTCCACTCCGAACGCCTCGCAGAGCTGGCGGTCGCTGAAGTAGCGCTGGGCCAGGATACGGGCATCAAACACGGAGAAGGTCTCGGGAGCCTTCAGCTTACGGTAGAAGGCGGAGTACTTCACGGAAACAAGCTGGAGCGTGTCAGCATTGGTGTCGCCTTTCATGATCTGCCCCGCCCGGACTGCCGCGAGAAACGCACGGTTCATCCGCTGGGTGGGAGATTCTTTGAGCTTCGGCATGGTGATCCGTCCCTCCTTACAGATGCAGGTAGAAGTCTACCAGTGCGGTGACGGCATCAGCCTGCTTCAGCCGCGTCTGACCCAACTTCCGGCTCAGCTTGACGAAGGCTTCATCCTGTCCATGTCTAGCTGTGTCGAGCAACGCGGCGGCCTCCTGCTCATAACGGACCATGGCAAATTCCAGCGCGGAAATGGTGGCATCCAGTTGGTCTTGTGTAAGTTCGATCTTCATAAGCAAATCCTCCTTGATTTCCGCCTGCACCTGTGGTATAATCAAGGCACGAGGCTGGTTTTAGTGTTTTGGTCTTGTCTGCTCCGCCGGGTGTGCCACCACCCAGCGGGGCTTTTTTATGCCCAGGGCTCCTCGCGGACCATGCACAGCTCCGCCATTTGCCAGGCAGGGAAGCCGCGGGCGTCCGCCTCGGCCAGCAGCTTCTCCCGGGCATGCTGGTTTGGGGTGTCCCACAGGGCGGCTTTGTAATCCTCAAAGGTTTCGGGGTTCTTCATGGGGGCTCCTTTCTTGTGATGTGCCTATAATATGGCAAACTTTTGGGAAAGTAAAATTGTTCTGAGAGCATCAAATTGGGCACAATCGCCATAAAAAATTAAGCGATGTAAAAAGCCCGCGCCGGTGTCTGCACTGACGTGTGAATTGTTGGAACACGGTATCTTATTCTGGAAACTCCATGCAGAAAATTTTTTGAGGTTCGTGCAGACCTACGAAATTCCCCTCAATTTTCAAGATTTTTTTGACATCATATTTCCGGACCGCAAGGCCCCTTTGTAGATGCAGGTAAAAGTCCACCAGCGCGGCGGTTTCGTCGACCTTCTCCAGCCGCTCTTTGCCCAGCTTCCGGCTCAGGTCGCAATAATGACATTCATCCTGTTCACCTCCTTTGCTCTGCCATGATCCGCTCCTGAGTAAACATGCCGTTAATGAACGCCTCCGCCATCAATTCCACGATAGTGCGCTTATATGCTTGCCCCCTCCCCGCCGATGTGGTAGAATTTTGGCGGGGAAAGGGAGGTGAGATCATGGATATTGAATTAACACAAAATGCAGAATACCTGCTCTGCGTGCTGTACAAGGCGTACGTGGAGCGCAGCGAGAGCGCTGAGTTCGCCGATATAGCGGCGTATTTTGGCGGTAGCGAGGATATTCAGCAGGACTACATCACAAACTGGTCCACCGACAAAATTGATAACGCCGCATGGGAGCTCTCGCGCAAAGGGTTGCTGGCAACGCAATCAGGAGATGATGCCGTCTGCCAGTCTGCTCTTACCGATGACGGCATCGCGTACATGGAGCGTCGGTTCGGACGCAAGCTCGATACGCTCTTGCAGCGCCTCGCCACGTTACGCACTGTACTGCTTGGTTAATTCGTAGCGGTCCAATCCGAGGCGAGGAGATCCTCTGCCGTGGGCTGCCACCCGCGGCGGGGGGCTTCATGTGTTTCGCTGAGATACACCATACCGTCCGGCGTATTCGTGGGCAGAAGCCGTACGTGGAGCCTATACCATTTGTCCGCCCAACTCTCTCTCGTGATGTACGGATGAACCTCGCTTGTCGCTGCGATTGCCTCATGGATATACACCCTGCTCACCTCCCTTGCTCCGCCATGATCCGCTCCTGAGCGAACATGCCGTTGATGAACGACTCCGCCATCAATTCCACGATGACGCGCTTATATGCTTGCCCCCTCCCCGCCGATGTGGTAGAATTTTGGCGGAGAAAGGGGGTGAGCTTATGTTTGATTTTGAGTTTGAATACAAAGACCGTCGTTCTATCTCTATAACTGGCGTTAACGAAGTGGTCTACCATGCGGCTGGCTTTGACGCAGTTGTACAGGGTCAAGAGATTCTTACCCACAAATTCCCCGTCAACCTTGATTTACAGCTCAAAGGAACAGACCGAAATTATTCAATCTCCCATGATGGTTTACTAAAAATCAGCATCATGCCCAGCACAAACTAACACTCAATTGCCACCTCGACTTGCTGGAACAGGTCGGGGTGGTTGCCCTTTATCTCCTCCACTAACCTCAACACTGAGTCAATGTAGCGCTGTTCAGCATTTCTGACTACAATTTTTAGGACTGCTTCCACGTTTTACCTCCTCTTGGTGTCAACGATGATGAATTTAATTCACGCACGCGTCAAAAAAAATATTATTGACATCTTCCATGGAGAGGCACAGAATGTTAGCCAATCCCTTGATTTCACTCCCCTTGAATTCTGTTTCTCCCTGCATTTTGTTATAGAGCGCCTGTTCAGAGATGCCCAAAAACTCAGATATCTTGCGGTTTGATACACCTGCACGAGCAATCGAAGCCCGTAACTCGGGGTAATTCAAGATTGTTCACCTCCTTTTAGTGAATTTAGTTCACGAACGTAGCATAGCACAGGCGTGAATAGTTGTCAACACTTTTTTAGAGAAATCTAAATTTTTGTTGACAGCCATTCACGCCTGTGCTATTGTAGCATTAATAAGGAGGTGAGATTCATGGATACCCATGAAAATATAAAGGCATTGCGAGAAAAACAAGGGCTGTCTCAGGAAACTCTTGCAGAGAAAATCGGATATAAAGACAGATCCTCTATCGCTAAAATTGAAGCTGGATTAGTTGACCTTTCTCAGTCTAAAATTGCTGCCTTTGCCGAGGCATTGGGGGTCACCCCTGCTTATCTAATGGGCATAGCTGACAGCCCCCCCCTCCCCTCCAATATCGAGCCTCTCCCCAAAATGCGTAAGTGGCCCGTCCTGGGTGCTACGGCTTGCGGCAAACCCCTCCACCGCGAACTGCTGGAAGAGACCGTTATGGCCCCGGATGATATCAAGGCCGACGTAGTATTTCGCTGTGTGGGTGACAGTATGATAAATGCCCGCATTTTTGACGGCGACGCTGTATTCATCCGCACACAACCAGAGGTAGAAAACGGGCAAATCGCCGTTGTGCGCGTCGGCGATGAATACACCTTAAAGCGTGTCTATGTTCACGAGGACTATGTGGAGCTAAGGCCAGAGAACCCGATCCATAAAGCTATCGTGCTTCGAGGCGAAGATTTGGAAGATGACAATTTTGAGGTTGTCGGCCTAGCTGTTGCATTTTTAAGCTCGGTGAAATAACATTTTTGAAGGGAGGAGCCCCCTATGAACAACGAAGAGAAGATTTTAGAAATGCTTACGCAAATCCAGACGGATCAGGCCAAGATGAAAGACGACATCTCGGATCTGCGCCAGACTGCCACCCGTGTGGCCGTTACGCAAGAAAACGTGGTGATCCCTCAAATCAAACTGTTGGCTGAGGGCCATGACCTGCTCTTGCAGAAGCTGGCCCGCAAGGAGCGCGTGAAAGCGCTGGAGGACGATGTGGCTCTGCTGAAAACCGTCATAAAGGCCATGTCCCAACGGATTGAAAATCTGGAAAAGGCGCAATAAAAGAACCGCCCCCGGTACTCGCAATACCAGGGACGGCTAAAGAGGAGCAACAAACTTTCGAGGGCTCGTTGCTCCTCCATTTTATCATGAAAATAGGAGGATTTCAAGATGGCAAAAGCGAAACAGCTTCCCAGCGGCTCCTGGCGGGTTCAGGTCTATGCCGGGAAAGACGCGGCAGGGAAGAGGCAGTATCTCTCCTTTACCGCCCACACAAAAAAAGAGGCAGAATACCAAGCTCTTCAGTGGCAGCTCCACTATAGGGAGATCAGCCGTGACAGCACCGCCATGACCCTCCAGGAAGCTATGGAAAAGTACATCCAGAGCAAGGATGGCATCCTATCCCCCTCCACCATCCGGGGATATGACATCATCCTGCGCAACCACCTGCAAGGGCTAATGGCGGTCCGCCTCAACCGGATCACTGCCGCTATGGTTCAGGAGGCAATCAACCAGGAGGCAAAGCCCTACATAGATGACAAGGGCAGGACGCACACGCCGACGCCGAAATCTGTCCGCAACATCCACGGGCTGCTGTCCGCCGTTCTCCGAGAATACTACCCCGCGTTGCAGCTCAATACTACGCTTCCGCAAAAGCAGCTGACAGAACAAGCATACCTGGAGCCGGAACAGATCGGCGTACTGCTGCGTGCCGTCCGGGGCAACGAGCTGGAGATCCCGGTGCTCTTGGCCCTGTGGCTCAGCCTGCGCTCGTCGGAGGTCACCGGCTTGACCTGGGACTGTGTGGATTTTGAGCGGTCCACCATCACCGTCCGGCAGGCCAGGGTGAGGGATAAAAACAACCGCTGGATAGAAAAGGCTTCGACCAAGACCACCAGCTCCACCCGGACCATCAACACACCAGAGTACATCATGGAACTGTTGCGGGCCGCGCAGGGAGAAGATGGGCCGGAAGATCATGTGGTGAAAATTGCCGGGAATTGTCTGTATCAGCGTCTGAAAGTGATTTTGAGGAAGAATGACCTCCCGGACATCCGCTTTCATGATTTAAGGCACACCTGCTGTTCCGTCATGGCGTCTCTCAATATCCCTGAGAAGTATATGATGAAGCGCGGCGGTTGGAGTTCTCCGTCCGTCATGCGGCAGGTCTACACCCACACCATGCAGAGTAAGCAGCGCACAGTGGATGAAGCCATAGATGCATACTTCTATGATCTCATGGAGTCGGGCACCCAAACTGGTTCCTAGAAAATCGTGTGATTTCTCGTGTGATATCCGGTTCTCCCATGTGATATTTTCTTGCATTTAAGCGCAGTATAGTGTACAATGCTGAAAAAGAGCAAGGGAGGGAAGTTACCCCTCAAGCCGTTGTATTGCAATGGTTTCGGGCAAAACAAAGCCCCAGCCTCTTTTGAAGGCTGGGGCTTATTTGGTGCGCGAGGCGGGAGTCGAACCCGCACGCCCTTGCGAGCACTGGCACCTGAAGCCAGCGAGTCTACCAATTCCACCACTCGCGCTTATGGGGAAAGTGCCAACTTGTCGTTCAGCACGAGACAGATGATACCACACCGCGGAGCAGTTGTCAACACTTTTTTCGCGTAAATTTTTCGCTGTTGGCCCGCTTGATCCTGCCCACTGCCTGGGCTTGCAATCCGCCGCCCGGTTTGATATAATTCTTTGCAATATAGATATAAGGGGGACCGGCTATGGACACTGTCGTAATTACAGACGGAAAATACCGCTCCTCCATCGCCGCCGCCCGGATGCTGGGCCGGGGCGGGTATCAGGTGGCCGTCACCCAGACTAGGGATGACCAGATGCTGGAGCCGCCGGTTTTCTCTTCCCGCTATGTCCGCGAGGGCCGCTGGCTGGAGGGCGCGGCGGCAGACCCGGACTACCCCAATAAATTGTTCGCCCTGCTGGAGTCCTATGAGCACCCGGTGCTGTTCTGCGCGGGAGCGGCCACCCTTAATGCCATGGCAAAGCAGCGGGAGCGGTTCGCTCAGGTGTGCGACTTCCTCATTGCCCCTCCCGAAGTGCTGGACGCCCTCAATGACAAGGAGGCGGTCCACCGCCGCTGCGGGGAACTGGGCATTCCCGTCCCCAGAGAATTTGACGGGATGCCGGACCATTTTCCTGTGATTATCAAGCCCCACTGCGGGGAAAAATTTGGGTTGAAAGCCAAGGACCGCTACGCCGTGGCGCGGAATTCTGAGGAGTACGCCGTCAAGCTGAAAGCCATGTCCCGCTGCGACCCCGCCCCCATCGTCCAGGAGAAGGTGGAAGGGGCCGGCGCGGGGGCCAGCCTGCTGCTGGACCGGGAGTCCCGGCTCATCGCCGCGCTGTGCCACCGCCGCATTCGGGAGTACCCCGCCTCCGGCGGGCCGTCCACCTGCTGCGAGAGCTTTTACGATGAAAAGCTGATCGACCGGGCCTACCGCCTGCTAGCCTCCTTCCGCTTTGTGGGGATGGCCATGGTAGAGTTCAAGGGGAACTGTGTCTTAGAAGTCAACCCCCGGGTGTGGGGCAGCTTCCCCATGACCGAGCGGGCAAACAGCCCCTTTGCCGTCCGCTACGCCCGGGCGGCCAGGGGGGAGCGGCTGGACTATGAGCCGCACGACTATCAGACCGGGCTGCGGATGCGCTTCACCCTCAACGACGGCGCGGCCATGCTGGACTATCTGCGCCACGGGAGGCCCGGCCCCTTTTTCCAGGGAATGGGAGACTGGTTCCGGGCCCAGGAGGCCCTGTCCGCCAAGGACGACCCCGCCCCCTTCCGCCGCTACCTGCGCAATACGCTGCTGAAAAGGTGACTATGGAACTGAAATTAGATCTGCACGTTCATTCGGAGCGGTCCCCGGACGGGATTATGACCCTGGAGGAGATCGTGTCCCTGGCGAAAGCCAAGGGCCTGAACGGCGCGGCTGTCTGCGACCACGATTTGGCCCTGCTGGACCCGCCCGAATTTGAAGATTTCCTCATCATCCCGGGTATCGAGGTGTCCACCCAGCTGGGCCACCTGCTGGGGCTGTTTATCATCGGCCCGGTGGAGACCAGGGATTTCTTACAGGCGGTGGAGATCATCCACAGCCAGGGCGGGCTGGCGGTGCTGGCCCACCCCTTTGAGCACTCCCGGGACGGGTCCCGGCTGGCCCGCGCCGTTCCCATGCTGGACGGCATTGAGGTTTGGAACAGCCGGGCGGACCGCAAAATACATGACGCCAACGCCCTGGCCGTCAGCTTCGCCCAGGTGTGCCGCCTGCGGCCCTTCGGGGGGAGCGACGCCCACTGCCCCCAGGAGGTGGGCAATGGGTTTGTCACCGTGGAGGCGGAGGCGCTCACCCTGGAGGCGGCAAAGGCCGCGCTTTTGGAGGGGACCGCCCGGGCGGAGGGCCGCCGGAGCCGGGCCTGGTACGCCGCCCGGAGCCAGCTCACCAAGCGGATCAAAACTGGAGCCAAGCCCCTGAGCTACGTGAAGTGGGCGGCCTTCGCCGCCAAGTGCTGCGCCCAGGATATCTTTTGGAGAGGGGATTGAGCCATGTCGCTCGTGGTAAAAATCGGGAAAAAGGGGAAGCGGCTGGTGAAAAAGCTGCTGCCGGAGGAGAAGCACCACCTGAGCTATACCCGCCGCGTTGAACGCGTCAAAACGGCAAAACGCATCTGCGCCATGACCTTTGACGACGGCCCCATGGATCTGCCCGCCGCCCCGGACCGCTTTGAGGGCCGGTCCCTCACCGACGTGCTGCTGGACACTCTGGCGGAGTTCGGGGCCCGGGGCACCTTCGACGTCATCGGCGGCACCAGCGAAAACTACCCGGACACGGCGGGCAAGGCGGGCAGCGCCGCCTGGGGCGGGATCAAATTCGACCACTACCCCGACATTGGAAAGGACGACCGGGGGGGCGCGGCCCACTGTGACCGGCTCATCCGCCGCATGCTGGACGAGGGCCACCAGATCACCAACCACGGCTACCGCCATATCATCTTTGGGAAAAAGCCCTTCGTCTACGGGGCCCGGGAGTACTTGGGCAGCGTGGACAAGGCGGTGGACGACCTGAGCCGCCTCCACCAGCTGATGGAGGAGCGGTACGGCTATCAAATCACCATGACCCGGCCGCCCCACTATGTGGACATCATGCAGGACGGCTTCACCAGTTACGACGTGTGCGACCGGCTGGGCTACCAGTATATGGCCGCCTCCTTCGACGGGGCAGGGTGGCTTCCCTCCACCCAGTCCAGCCCGGACGCCGCCCTGGAGGCGGAGGTCAGCGCCATGGTGGAGCCCATGAGAAAGGCCCTGGAGCAGGACCCGGACTTCTTCTGCGGCCAGATCATCTTCCAGAAGGACGGTTACAATATGGCCAAGCGGACCCCGGTGGCCTTCGGGTTGAGGAAGCAGCTGGAGCTTCTGAAGCAATACGGCTACCAGGTGGTGACGGTGGCGGAGCTGATGGAGGAGAGTCCCTTTGCCGACCTGGACCGGGAGGACCCCCTGTTCGGCAAGCTGTGCCGCCTGCAAAATGACCGGGCGGTGGCCTACTCGGACAACCGGGTGCGGCTGGACCAGCCCATGACCTGGGGGGAGCTGGCCATGCTGCTGGCGCCTAAAAAGGAGGCCATGGGCCGCCGCTGGGCCCGGGTCCGCCGCACGGGAAAGCGCGAGCACCCCTATTGCGGGGCCCTGGAGTGGTGCGTGGAGCAGGGTCTGCTGCCCAAGGAGACGAAAGCGGACGGACCTGTCGCCGTTTTGCCCGGCGGGCTCTTCGGCCCGGCGGAGGACTTCACCCGGCGGCAGGTGTACGCCGCCTATTTGGAATGACACAGTCCCCGGCGCGGTATGCGCGCCGGGGGCTCCCTTTTGCACTTGAAAACCAGGGCGGACTCTGGTATAATTGCCTAAAACGTTTGTTTGGATTTGGAGGGCTGGCCATGACGGAGGAGCTGACCGCGCTGACGGAGCGGAACCAGGTGGAGGGCACGGTGACAGCGGTGCTGTTCCGCAACGACGAAAACGGCTACACAGTGCTCAAGCTGGACTGCGGCGAGCGGGGGGAGATCACGGCGGTGGGCTGCATGCCCGGCGCGGCCCCCGGCGAGGTGCTGGAGCTGGAGGGGACCTGGGGCTGCCATCCCAGCTACGGGGAGCAGTTCAAGGCGGAGGTGGTCACCCGGCGCATGCCCGTGGGGGAGAAGGCCATCTTTGAGTATCTGGCCTCCGGGGCGGTGAAGGGAATCCGCATGGGGCTGGCCCGCCAGATCGTGGATCGCTTCGGGGAGGATGCCCTGTCCATCATTGAGAACGAGCCGGAAAAGCTGTGTGAAATCCGAGGGGTGTCCCCCAAACGGGCCCGGTCCATCGGCGAGGACTTCCGGCAGAAGATGGGCATGCGCCGCCTGGCGGAGTTTTTGTCCGAACACCGCCTGCCCCTGTCCGCCGCCATGCCGCTGTACCAGCGGTTCGGCGACCTGGCGGTGGACGTGGTGCGGGACAACCCCTACCTGCTGGCCGACCGCTCTTTGGAAATCCCCTTTGCCCAGGTGGACGCCCTGGCCATTGAGCTGGGGGTGGCGGGGGACGACCCCCAGCGGGTGGAATCCGCCCTCGTCTTCGAGCTGGACCACAACGCGGACAACGGCCACGTCTTTCTGCCGGAGAGCAAGCTTTTGAACGCCACCGCCGCCCTCATCGGGGTGGAGGGGGACTGCCTCACAGACGGCCTGAACGCCCTCGTCGAGCGGGGCGAGGTGGTGAAGGAGGACATCGCCGGGGTGACGGCCTGCTACCCTGCCGGGCTGTACGGGGCGGAGTGCTACGTGGCCATGCGCCTGGGGGAGATGTGCCGCACGGAGATCACCCCCCCGAAAGGGCTGGGGCGGCTTATCGACGCCATTCAGAAGGAACAGGGCATTCAATACGCCCGGCAGCAGAGGACTGCCGTGGAGCTGGCCGCCTCCCGGCAGGTGATGCTGCTGACGGGCGGACCGGGCACCGGCAAGACCACCTCCCTGCGGGGGGTGCTGGCCCTGTTTGAGACCTTGGGGCTGGAGACCGCCCTGGCGGCCCCCACGGGCCGGGCGGCCAAGCGTCTGGGGGAGACCTGCGGGGCGGAGGCGCTGACCATCCACCGCCTGCTGGAGACCAAGCTGGACCCATTTACCGGGCAGCTGGCCTTTACCAAGAACCAGGACGACCCCCTGGAGGTGGACGCGGTCATTGTGGACGAAACCTCCATGGTGGATGTGTCCCTCATGGCGGCGCTGCTGGCCGCCCTGCGGGGAGACTGCCGCCTGGTGCTCGTCGGGGACCCGGACCAGCTGCCCTCCGTGGGGCCGGGCAATGTGCTGGACCACCTGATCCGGTCCGGGGTGGTGCCCGCCGTCTCCCTCACCGAGATTTTCCGCCAGGCCCAGGAGAGCGCCATTGTCATGAACGCCCACGGGGTCAACCGGGGGAGCGTCCCTGAGCTGAAAAACAAAACAAAGGACTTTTTCTACCTGGGCCGGCGGGACGCAGCCCGCACGGTGGACACCATTGTGGAGCTGTGCAAGACCCGGCTGCCCCAGAACATGGGCATTCCCGCCGAGCAGATTCAGGTGCTCACCCCCACCCGGAAGCGGGGGGCGGGGACGGCGGCGCTGAACCGGGCCCTCCAGGAGGCGCTGAACCCCGCCGCAGAGGGCAGGAGCGAGCGGGCCTTCGGTCCCTACATCTTCCGGGAGGGAGACCGGGTGATGCAGGTGAAAAACAACTACGACCTGTTCTGGGAGGACCCGGCCACCGGGGCCAAGGACCTGGGGGTATTCAATGGGGACATCGGCGTCATTCAGGAGGTGACCGCCGGGGGGATTACCGTGTCCTTTGACGGGCGGCTGGTGTCCTACCCGCCGGAGATGCTGGGGGAGCTGGAGCCCGCCTACGCCGTCACCGTCCACAAAGCCCAGGGCAGCGAGTACCGGGCGGTGATCCTGGCCTTGAGCGACGTGCCGCCGTCGCTGCTGGCCCGGGGCGTGCTGTATACCGCCATTACCCGGGCCCGGGAGCTGTTCATCCTGGTGGGCAGCGGGGAGCTGATGGCCCAGATGGTGGCAAACGACAGGCAGGCGCGGCGGTACTCCGCCCTGCGCACCCGCCTGCTGCGGGAGACAGGACAGGAGGCTTGACAACATGGAGGAGCGGGAACAGAAGCTGCGGACCTGGTTTGAGATGTGGCTTCGTCAATCGGACGAGGGCGCGGAGGCGCTGTTCGACCGGGACGCGGTATACATCGAGAGCTGGGGGCCGGAGTACCGCGGGCTGGAGAAGATACGGCACTGGTTCCGGGAATGGAACACCCGGGGCGTGGTCCTGCGGTGGGACATCCGGCAGTTTTTCCACAAAGGCAACCAGACCGTGGCGGAGTGGGTCTTTGAGAACCGGATGGGCAACGGAAAGGCGGAGGCTTTCGAGGGGATGACTCTGGTGCGCTGGACGGCGGAGGGAAAGATTTGTTTTCTCCAGGAATTTGGGTGCAATCAGGACCGCTACGACCCCTATGAGAGGGGCCCTGAGCCTCAATTCCGGGACGGACAGGCCCTTTGGTTTTAAGGAACCTCTGAACAAATGCGTCTGCGGCGCTTTGCGGATTTATTCAGAGGTTCCTTAAATTCGCGGTTTGTGGGGCGCGATTCGGGAAAAGCCCATAAGAAATATAAAAAATGTGCTTGCTGTCTCTTGAAACCGCCGTCTTTGATGGGCTATAATAACAGGGCAACCACAATAATTGACAGAATCCTGACGAGGAGGTCTCCGGCATGGCAAGCAAAAATCCGCTGCTGTCCTGGCTGTTTGGAGCAAATCCGAAAGAGGAAGCCGAAACTCTCGCCAAGCAGGCTGAGGCGCCTGTTCTGCCCGAGACTCCGCCCGCCAGAGACAACGCGGCAGACCCTTTCCGGCTGACGCTGTCTTCGGACCACGCAGTGAACAAGCTGTGGCGTCTGTGGGCGGAACAGGCGGGGCGGCAGTACCCGCCGTCCTTCCGCTTTGAAGACCCGGGGGAGAAAAAGGACCCCATCCCCGCCGCCCAGGCCAAGCAGGAGCAGGCGCGGCTGCTGCTGGCGGTGAACGCCTCCGCCAACCAGCGGCTGGGAAAGGTCCAGCCTAAGAAAACGGACAAAGCGCCGGAGGGGAAGGGACCACCGCCTCCCCCGGCCTTAGACGCCCAGGCGGTGGTCTTCGTGACCAGCGACCGGCTGACGGCCTGGGTATTCGCCTATCCGCCGGTGGGAGATGGGAAAGAGCTGGACCGGGATATGCTGGCAAAGGCCCTGGGGGAAAAGCAAGTGACATATGGCATCGACGGCGCCCTTCTGGACGCCCTGCCCGGCCGGCCGGACCGGTATTTTCGGTTGTACATGGCCGCCCGGGGCAGGGCCGCCGTCCAGGGCAAGGACGGACGCGTCATTGATATGTTCTCCCGCAGGCCGGAGCGGAAACTGGTGGTGGATGAATTCAACCGTGTGGACTACGCCTCCATCAGCTTCATCCAGAACGCGGAGGAGGGAGACACCATCTGCCGTATCGTCGCCCCCACCAAGGGCGAAGAGGGCAAAACGGTGCTGGGCCAGGACCTGCCCGCCCGGGACGGCAAGCCCGCCGCGGTTCCCAAGGGCCGCAACACCGCGCTCAACGACCAGGGGGACGCCCTGGTCGCCGCGAAAACCGGGCACGTGGAGTTCAATGGGCGCACCTTCCAGGTGAAGCCTGTGATGGACATTGACGGCAACGTGGACTATTCCACCGGCCACATCAATTTTCTGGGGGATGTCCACGTCCACGGGGATATCTGCACCGGCTTTACCGTCCGGGCCATGGGGAACATCACGGTGGACGGCGTCGTGGAGGCGGCCGAGGTGGAGGCCGGCGGCGACCTCATTATGGTCAAGGGCGCCCAGGGAGACAACCGGGCGGTGCTCCGGGCCAGCCACAGCATCTTTGCCAAATATCTGGAAAACTGCTGCATCTACGCCATGGAGGGCCTCCACGCCGACTGTATCATCAACTGCGACGTGTACTGCGACGGCCTGGTAGAGGTGCGTTCCGGCCGGGGCACCATCATTGGAGGCAGCATTCGGGCCGCCCATGAGGTCAGCGCCGAGGTGATCGGCTCCCGGTCCGAGTGCCGCACCGACGTGGTGCTGGGAGGGCTGCCCTGCCAGGAGTTTGACCACGAGGTGCTGATGCGGGAGATCGCGGATTTGACGGAGGAGCTGGAGAAGACGGAGTGCCAGCCGGAGAGTCCCACAAAATTCACCCGTATGAGCAAACTGCGTATGCAGCTGTCCTTAAATAAAAGCAAGCTGGAGCAGTTCGACCAGGATCTGAAGGAACTCAGCGAAAACCCGGACGATCCCGGCGTCCGCCGCCTGACCTGTTCGGTGGCCTACCCCGGCGCGTCGGTGTCCATCGGTCCGGCCTTCTACCGGTTCCAGCGGGAAACCCGCCCCGTCATCGCCACACTGCTGGATGAGGAGATCTGCATCGTTTGACTGCTGGAAGGGGGTGAAGCTGTGGACAAAACCATACCGGAGGAAAAGCTGAGGGAGGAACTTGATCGGATCATCCGGGAAGTGACAGAGTCCTCGGCGGGCATTGCGCTGACCCGGGGGGCGGCGGCGCCAGGGAAACATATCTGTACAGTACATATCGGCTTTCGCAAGGGATTTCACTCCAGCCTGTCCCTGCGGGCAGACGCCGCTCTGTTTGCCCGGCTGGCCCAGTCTATACTGAGAGAGGAGCATATCACGGCCCAGGACCTGGAGGATGTGGCCAAAGAGTATTTCAACGTTCTGTGCGGGCATATCGCCGCCGCGCTGTACAATAGCACCCATATCTCCGCCCGGTTCAGCGTGCCCTCCTTTCACTGGGGGAATTACAGCCCCAAGGATCATAGAGAACAGTTTGTGATCCGCTATTCCAGCGGCCAAGACGAGGCTGCCGAGCTGGTCCACCACGTCCCCGTTCCCCAAGCGGGGCATGAGGCGGGCAGGACCTAATCAACTCAATTTTTAACGGAAAGAAGGAACGATAGTCATGGCAAAGCGAGTAATGGTGGTAGACGACTCTCGAATCCAAGAGGTCCAGATCCGCAAAATGCTGGAAGGGAGCGGCTATGAGGTGGTCTGCTACTGCCGCAGCGGAGAAGACGCCCTGGCCCAGTACGACGGCGTGAAGCCGGACGTGGTGACCATGGACATCATCATGCCGGGAATGGACGGCCTGGAAACCGCCCAGGCCATTTTAGAGGAATATTCAGATGCAAAGATCATCATGGTGTCCTCCCTGGCCTACGACGACACCTTTGAGGAGGCCAAGTCCATCGGCGCTAAGGCATTCCTCAGCAAGCCTTTTGACGCGGAGCAGCTGGTGGCCGCTTTGGACCATGCGACGCTCGGCTGAGCCCAAAGCCGGACGGCCGCAGGCATCTCAGCGGCGAAATATCAGGGCCGGATTTCAGGCTGATGTGCCTCCCGTCATTAGAACTGGCGGGAACGGCAGTGTTCCATACTTCAGTGCTGAAATATGCGCTGCATGAAGCCCGCTGGTGCCTGGACGCGGAATCAGATATGCTGGCAGGCGGAGCCCATTGCGCCGCGATGCTTTTTTACCGTGAATTCGTTACAGCAAGCTATAAAGCCGCCGATAGTGCTGAGGATTCCGCTCATTTTGTCAGTATAAACTTTCTCAACTCCTAACTTCTTCATAAGTTCATCCTGACGTGCTGTGTTCTGCTCCTTGGTGCTAATGCGAATATAACCTACTTTCATTGTTACCGCTCCTTCTAATTAGTATTTCAAATGAATCCGAACACCAAACCATCCCAAAAGTGTTGTGCTCCAAAAGTATACCTTGATAGAGCGTCCCAGGCTTCCCCCTCGGAACGTGTCCCATAAACCCGATTTTGATTTATGAAACACCTTTTTGGTGCGTTTCATTTGTATCTTAATTTTCTTTTCAGAGCAATAAAGCACGTCCCATATATAAGTTGGAACATTTGAAACAAACGCACGAAAAAATGGTACTGCCCAGGATTTCTCCCGGGCAGTACCATCTTTTCCTTTTTCGTCCCTTCGCAGAAGCGGTAAAACCACGGTGCGGCTGCCTCTTAAACCTCTGCCGTGCCCTCGTCCGATTTCCCGAACGTCCTGATCGCTCTAGCGGTTTCGGCTCTCTTTTCCTCCAGAGCCTCCGCTAACAGCATATCCTTCACCTTCATCAGCCGGGTGGTGGTGGAGCGGTCGTTTTCGTCCAGCTTCATGGTGATATAGCGGATGTTCTCCTGGGTCTCCGGGATGACCACGTACTCCAGCGCGTTGACGCGGCGGCGGGTCTTTTCAATCTCCTCCGCCATGAGCTGCGCGGCCTTCTCGGTCTGGGCCAGCTTGAGCATGTTCTGGAACACCTCGCCCAGGGCGGCCACCGCCCCGTCCAGCTCGCCGCTGGTGGCCGCGAAGCCGTAGGGATAGATGTCGCTGATGTCCTCAGTGCGGGTCTGGTAGTGGTACTCGGGCACGTTCACCGACATGACGTTTTTGAAGGTCATGGTCAGCTCGACGGACTGCTTGGGGTACATCAGCGCCTGTTCCATGGCCTGGGCGCTCATCAGCGCGGAGGCCACGGTGAAGGAGCTGTGGACCCGCATCAGATCCTGCTCCACCTGGGAGCGGAGGGCGCGAAGCTCCCTCACGGTGTCCAGGAACTGCTTCATCAGCTCGTCCCGCTTGTCCTTGAGCAGCTTGTGGCCCCGCTGGGCGGTTTTCAGCTTGCCCTTGAGCCGGGTGAGCTCCATTCGGGTGGGGTTTACCACGGTGTTTGCCATGAATACCCCTCCTTACTCCTGGTCTTTCTTGGGCAGATACTTGTCGATATACTCCTGCTTGATACGCTTCAGCTCGGCGGTGGGCAGGATGGAAAGCAACTCCCAGCCCAGGTTCAGCGTCTCCTCGATGGAGCGGTTCTCCTCATAGCCCTGGTTGACGTAGCGCCGCTCAAACTCGTCGGCGAACTTGGCATACAGCAGGTCCGTGGGGGTCAGGGCCGCCTCGCCCAGGATGGACATCAGCTCCTTGTTGTCCTTACCGGTGGAGTAGGCCGCGAAGAGCTGGTTCATGGTGTTGGCGTGGTCCTCGCGGGTCTTGCCCTCGCCGATGCCCTTGTCCTTCAGACGGGACAGGGAGGGCAGCACGTCCACGGGGGGATTGATGCCCTGGCGGTACAGGGCCCGGGACAGGATGATCTGGCCCTCGGTGATATATCCGGTCAGGTCGGGAATGGGGTGGGTCTTGTCGTCCTCGGGCATGGTCAGAATGGGGATCATGGTGATGGAGCCGGACTTGCCCAGCTGGCGCCCGGCGCGCTCGTAGATGGTAGCCAGGTTGGTGTACAGGTAGCCGGGGAAGCCGCGGCGGCCGGGGACCTCCTTCTTGGCGGCGGACACCTCGCGCAGGGCCTCGGCGTAGTTGGTGATATCGGTCAAAATGACCAGCACGTGCATATCCTTCTCAAAGGCCAGATACTCGGCGGCGGTCAGGGCCATACGCGGGGTGGCGATACGCTCCACGGCGGGGTCGTCGGCCAGGTTGGTGAACAGCACGGTGCGGTCGATGGCCCCGGTGCGCTTGAACTCCTGGACGAAGAACTCGGACTCCTCGAAGGTGATGCCGATGGCGGCGAACACCACGGCGAAGTTGGCGCTCTCGTCGCCCAACACCTTGGCCTGACGGGCGATCTGGGCGGCCAGGTTGGCGTGGGGCAGGCCGGAGCCGGAGAAGATGGGCAGCTTCTGGCCGCGGACCAGGGTGTTCAGGCCGTCGATGGTGGAGATGCCCGTCTGGATGAACTCGTTGGGGTAGTCCCGGGCGGCGGGGTTCATGGGTAGGCCGTTGATGTCCCGGTACTCCTCCGCCAGGATGGCCGGGCCGCCGTCGATGGGCACGCCCATGCCGTTGAACACCCGGCCCAGCATATCGCCGGACACGCCCAGCTGGAGCGGATGCCCCAGGAAGCGGACCTTGGACTGGGCCAGGTTGATGCCGGCGGCGGACTCGAAGAGCTGGACCACGGCGGTGTCGCCGTTGACCTCCAGCACCTGGCCGCGGCGGATGGAGCCGTCGGGCAGCTCCACTTCCGCCAGCTCGTCATAGGTGACGTTGTCCACCATTTTGACCATCATCAGCGGGGACGCGATCTCCTGGATGGTTTTATACTCTCGGATCACAGTTCCTCACCTGCCTTTCTGACGACCTCGTCGATCTCCTTCTCCATGGAGGCGGAAATATCGGCGTATACCTGGGCGTACTGGTCGGCGGGCACGCTCTTGGCGCGGCCGATGCGCTCACGGGCGGGGATCTCGAACAGCCTGGCGGTGGAGGCGCCCTTGCCGATGGCGGTCCGGCACAGCTTGTCGTAGTCCAGGATCATGGCCAGCAGCTTTTCCTGCCGGTCGTAGGTGGAGAAGGAGTCGATGTCCACGAAGGAGTTTTGCTGGAGGAAGTCCTCGCGGATCATACGGGCGGTCTCCAGGGTGAGCTGGTCCGCCGGGGACAGGGAGTCCTTGCCCACCAGCTGCACGATCTCGTTCAGGCTGGACTCCTGCTGGAGGACGCCCATGGCCTGCTCCCGGTTCTGGAGGAACTCCTTGCCCAGATTCTCGTCAAACCAGGGCTTGAGGGAGTCCAGGTACAGGGAGTGGGAGGTCAGCCAGTTGATGGCGGGGAAGTGGCGCTTGTAGGCGAGAGACGCGTCCAGGGCCCAGAACACCTTGACGATGCGCATGGTGCCCTGGCTCACGGGCTCGGCCAGGTCGCCGCCCGGAGGGGACACGGCGCCCACGGCGGTCAGGGAGCCCCGGCGGTCCTCCTCGGACCCCAGGCAGGACACGCTGCCGGCGCGCTCGTAGAACTGGGCCAGGCGGGAGGCCAGGTAGGCGGGGTAGCCCTCCTCGCCGGGCATTTCCTCCAGACGGCCGGACATCTCGCGCAGGGCCTCGGCCCAGCGGGAGGTGGAGTCGGCGATGACGGCCACGTCGTAACCCATGTCGCGGAAATACTCGGCGATGGTGATGCCGGTGTAGATGGAGGCCTCACGGGCGGCCACCGGCATATCGGAGGTGTTGGCGATCAGCACCGTGCGCTTCATCAGCGTCTCGCCGGTGCGGGGGTCCACCAGCTCGGGGAACTCCCGCAGCACGTCGGTCATCTCGTTGCCGCGCTCGCCGCAGCCGATGTAGACCACGATGTCCACGTCGGACCACTTGGCCAGGGCGTGCTGCATGACGGTCTTGCCGGAGCCGAAGGGGCCGGGGATGGCGGCGGTGCCGCCCTTGGCCACGGGGAAGAACGTATCCACGATACGCTGGCCGGAGGACAGCGGCTTGATGGGGGGATATTTGTGCTTGTAGGGGCGGCCCACACGGACGGGCCACTTCTGGCTCATGGACAGCTCCACGTCGGTACCGTCCTCTTTTGTCAGCACCGCCACCGTCTGGTGGACGTTGTACTGCCCGGCGGGGACCACGCTCTTCAGCGTGCCCTTCAGGGTGGGGGGCACCATGATCTTGTGGAGCACCACCGGGGTCTCGGGGACGGTGCCGATGATGTCGCCGCCGACAACCTTGTCGCCCGCCTTGGCCACGGGGGTGAACTCCCACAGCTTGTCGGGGTCGATGGGGGGCACCTCCACGCCGCGGGGCAGGTTGTTGCCGTGGACCTTCTCCATGATCTTCTCCAGCGGGCGCTGGATGCCGTCATAGATGTTCTCGATCATGCCGGGGCCAAGCTCCACGCTCATGGGGGAGCCGGTGGTCACCACCTCGGTGCCCGGGCCCAGGCCGGAGGTCTCCTCGTAGACCTGGATGGAGGCGGAGTCGCCGTTCATGGTGAGGATTTCACCGATGAGGCGCTCGGGACCCACACGGACCACGTCGGACATATTGGCGTCCGCCATGCCGGTGGCCACCACCAGGGGGCCGGAGACCTTAACTACTTTTCCCATAGGTCTGCATACCTTCTTTCATAAAGGTCTATCGTTTAAACTCACTTGTTGTCATACTTGCGGAATAAATGAGACGATCAGGCCGCAGATACCGGCCAACGTACACATCACGCCGCCAAATCTTGTGGAGCGCAGAAACATCTCAGACGGCTCAGTGCCGCCGCTGTGCTTCCAGCTCTCCGTCAGCTCGAAAATAAGCCGCGGGTTCACCAGCATTGTGATACCCAAAGCGATCAAGGCCAACCCAGCGATGAGATAGAACATGGCCGGACCCTCACAGGATATCCGCGCCGACCG
This sequence comes from uncultured Oscillospiraceae bacterium, assembly GCA_949935795.1. Lineage (GTDB taxonomy): Bacteria > Bacillota > Clostridia > Oscillospirales > Oscillospiraceae > Enterenecus. The sequence continues at coordinate 6,770 of CATLFX010000030.1, read as the reverse complement.
CCCGCTCCACCGACTTCTTGATGTTGGCCATACCCATGCCCAAGCTGCCCTCCTTGCCGGGGATCAAAATGACCGCCGGGGTGAGCTCGTCCTTGTACCGGGCGATGTCCGCCTCCATCTGGGCGGCGAACTGCTCGGTGAGGTAGACCACCGCGAAATCCTCCTTGGCGATGCGGTGGAGGGTGTGGCGGGCCTGGTCCACGTTGTCCACGGGGAAGACCGTCAGCCCCAGGGCCTTGAAGCCCATGACGCTGTCCTTGTCGCCCAGCACGGCGATCTGATAGCTGTTTGCCATAAAGTCTCCCCCCTTAACAGTAGGCCCGGCGCAGGCGCTGCCGGATGGTGGTTCCGTCGATGCCCGCCATCCGCCCGGTGAGGATGATGCGGATGGCGGTGGCCTCCGCCTCCCGGGCGTAGAGATAGGCCACCACGGGCTGCTCCCCGAAGGGGATCATCCGGGCCTTTGCCAGATAGGCCATCACCGCGTCGTCGCACATGCGCTCGAACTCGGTGAGGGGCCCGCCGTTGGGGACGGCCACAGAGGCCCCCGCCTCAGCGGCGGCCTCGAAATTAGTGTTCTTGAACACCTTGCCCAGCTCAGGGCCCCGGACCTTGGCAATCTCCTCGGGGGGTACGCTGCCCCCCTCCACCAGCACGGAGCGCAGGAACTCGCCCGCCTTGTCCAGCCGGGCGGACCGGACCGCCGCCCGCAGGTTGGCCCCATCGATGAGGGCGGACACATAGCCCTCCAGGAACTTGCTGCCGGACTGGTCCGCCAGCGCGGCCAGCTCCTGGAAGTAGGCCCGGTCCAGGATGATGTCGGCCTGCTGGGGGTCGCCGGAGGAGCCCAGCACCTCCCGGGCGTGGCCGATGGCCTCCTGGAAGGTCTCCGAACAGGCCCGCAGGTCCTCCTGCCGGTAGTTTTCGGCCAGCTCAGCGGGGTCGTACCGCCCGCCGCCCAGCAAAAGTCTGTCCTGATCCAGCTTCAACGCCTCAGCCTTCACCAGAGTCTTGGCGTTGTGGTAGTCGTACTTTACCCGGAACACGTCCATCAGCGCCTCGTTGCCCACGGCCTTGCCCATGTCGGCGAACAGTGCCGCCTGGGCCTGGGCCAGCATGGCGTCCAGGGCGGAGTTGGTGACCTCGGGCAGGTCCGGATAGCCGCACTCGCCCAGCACCTTGGCCGCGTCGTTCACGTCCTTGGCGTCGATCATCCGCTCCATCCGCTCGGCTGTGAGCAGTTTGGTCTCCAGCACCCGCACCCGGGCGGAGATGGACAAAAAGTCGTTTTCTTTCAGCTTCTTAACCTTTTTTGACAAGTTTTCTCCCCCTTTCACATGCAATTGAAAGGGTTCGGTCAGTCAAACAGCACTTTGGCCACCTCGCCCGCCAGCGCGCCGCGCTGGAGCCGGATGAGGGTGTCAAAGGTACAGTTGACCTCCACCGCGCCGTCGCTGAGGATAAAGCCGCCGTCCATGGGGCGGGTCTCCTCGGACAGGGTGAGCATACCCGTGCCGTTGAGGATGGCGGACGCGCCGGTTACCACCTTGTCCAGGATGGCCCCGGCCTTGGAATCGGCGACCTCCTCGGGCAGCTTGGGGGAAACGGCCTCGGCCAGCTTCTTGTTGGCCGCCGTCACCACCGCCTTGCCCACCTGGGCCCGGAGGCTGGGAGAGAAGATGAGCTTCTCCCTCCCGGTGGTGGACGCCTGGACAGCCAGATTGGCCAGCAGCTCCACGTACTGGTCGGTGGGCAGGGCCTGGAGCTTTTTCAGCGCCAGGTCGAAGGCCTCCCCGATCACGTCCTGCTTGGCGGCCAGCACCGCCTTGCGGCACTCCATCTGGGCCATAGAGTCCAGGTGGCGGGCGCGCTCCTCGGCGTTCTTCCGGCCCTGGTCCAGGATCTCCTCCGCCTCGGCCTTGGCCTGCGCCTGATACTTGGCGGTGATCTCCGCCGCCTGTGAGCGGGCCTCGGCCAGCAGGGCGTCGTTTTCCGCCTTGCCGTCCTCTGCGATGCGCGCGGTAATCTTTTCAATTCCGTTCATTTATTTGGCTTACCGCCTTTCTGAAATCAAGAAATCAAATCGTGCCGCAATTACAGCGCGTACATCAGCATGAGGATGGTGCCCACCAGGGACAGGATGGCGTAGAACTCCACGATACCGCACATGATAACGCCCTTCATGTAGTCGTCGGGCTTCTTGGCTACGATGGCGCTGACGGAGGCGGCGGCCACACGGCCCTGAGCGATGGCGGAGAGCAGGCCGCCCAGCATGATGGGCAGGCAGGCGAACAGGACGGCCATGCCGTCGCCCACGGTGAGCTGGGCGGGGCTGCCGGAGAAGAAGCCCAGGGTGAAGAGGCCGAAGAAGCCGGCGGCCAGGCCGTACAGGCCCTGGGTGCCGGGGAGGGCTTGCAGGATCATGCACTTGGTGAAGTGCTCAGGGGTCTCAGACAGCACGCCGGTGGCGGCCTCACCCACCATGCCGGTGCCCTTGGCGGAGCCGATACAGCACAGACCGACTGCCAGCGCGAAGCCGATGAAGGCCAGAGCCTGACCGCCTACCATTTCAAAAAAAGCAACCATTTTACATTTCCTCCTTCAGAATGTCTACATATTTGGTTTCTACTGCAAGGGGACGGAAGGCTTTGCCGCCGTCCTGATAAAAACGCCCGAAGAATTCCAGGCATTGCAGGCGCATGGTGTGGACATAACAGCCCAGCAGATTGAGCACCAGGTTCAGGGTGTTGCCGATGATGGCCACGATGATGAAGGGGACCAGCCCGAACACCGAGCCCAGGGTGTTGAACACCGAGGCGATGATGGAGCCGGCCATCATCAGGGCCATGAGGCGCAGGTAGGACAGGATGTCGCTGAAATAGCCGGAGATGCCCTGGTAGGCGTCCCAGATCCAGGTGACGGCGCCCAGGGCGCTCTTGGAACGGAGGATGCTGCCCGTCGGCAGCAGCACCACGCCCACCACCAGCACCACGAGCCCCACCGTACCCAGCACGGCGGGGGCGCCCGGGATCATGGGCCCGCCGATGGCCAGGGCCGCGCCGGTGAGGATGGCGTACCAGGCGATCTCCTGGGTGACGGCGTCCAGGGCCTGACCGTGGCGGAACTTCTCCTCCACGCTGACGGCCATGCCCACGAACACCTGGATGACACCCAGGATCATGGAGCCGATCATGACGGTGATGGTGTCGTTGATGGGGGTGAACAGGGGTTTCCAGAACCAGATGAAGGACCCGGCGGCGTCATGGTAGCCCGGCACGGCGGCAGCGGCCCCCGTCAGGTCAAAGAGCTTGGACAGGAAGTCGCCGAAGAAGCTTCCGGTGAGACAGCCCCAGAAGATGGAGCTGATGCCGCACATGAAGAACATGGACATCATGTTGCGCATATTGCCCCTGGGCCTGGCCTTGGCCAGGAAGAGGGCGGTGCCCAGCACCATGAGGACGCCGTAGCCGATGTCGTTCATCATGAAGCCGAAGAACAGGATGAAGAACGGGGCCATCAGCGGGTTGGGGTCCACCGTGTCGTAGGCGGGCATGGCGTACATCTCGGTGATGGCGGTAAAGGGCGCGGTGACGGGGTTGTTTTTCAGCTTGATGGGCACCTCGGGGTACTCGTCGGGGGTGGGCTCACTGATCTCCCAGGCGCACTGGAAGCCGCCCAGCACCTTCTGGAGCTCCTCCTCGTTTTCGGCGGGGAGCCAGCCGTCCAGCACAAAAGCGGCGTCGGTGTCGATGAGCCGGAGCTTGTTTTCCTCCCGGCTGATCTCCTGGGAGGCCCGGTCCGCACAGCGGCGCAGCGCGTCCCGCTCCTCCCCCAGGGCGGACAGCCCGGCCCGGCACCGCTCCTCCTCCCGCTCCAGGGCGGAGATGCGGTTGTCCAGCAGGGCGATGTTGGCCGCCGCGGTTCCCTCCCAGCCCCGCAGGGTGACCCGGGAGGCCCCGAAGGGCCGCATGGCCTCATAGCAGGCGCTGAGGGCGGAGTGGTGGCAGATGAGCAGGAAGTATTGCAGCTCCCTGTCGCTGCCCGCCCGGACGAGCTGGGCCAGCCCAACATTCTCGTCCACCGCCGCCTCCAGGGCGGCGAAGCTGGTCTTGACGGGGACCGAGCAGAAGTGGACGGGCACGGTGGCCGATCCCTCCTCCTCCAAGGGCACGTCCAGGGAGGACCAGGGGGCCAGGGAGGCCCTCTGGGTCAGCAGCTTGGAGCGCTCCGCCCCCTTGGCGGCCAGGGCCTGCTCCGCCTCCAGCACCTGCTTTGCGGCCTCCAGGCCCTGGTTGTAGGCGCCGTCGTCAAAGAGCTGTGCCTCGGTGGCCTGGGGCAGGGGGGTGAACAGGCCGTCCTTGGCGGGGGCGTACCGGCGCAGCACGTCCAGGGCGCTGTTCAGGGTCAGGCTCTGCTCCCGGGCCTTCTCCAGCCCGGAGGCGTCCGGCTTGCCCAGGCCCTCCCACTCGGGGTCGCTGAGGTCGATGGCGGGCTCCCGGATCTCCACGCAGCCCAGGTGCTGGAGGGAGCGCAGCAGCTCCTCCCGCTGTGGGCGCATGGCCAGCAGCCGCAGCCGTTTCATTTTGACAATGGCCATCAGCTGTTCCCTACCCTTCCGACAATGAGGGCGGCCGCCTTGTCCAGACGCTTGCGGGCGTCCTGCTTCAGCGCCTCACAGGCGGCGTCGTTGTCCGCTCTGGTCTGCTCCGCCTTTTTCTCCGCCTGGACCTCGGCGTCGGCCAGCATGGCTTTCGCCTCCTGCTCCGCCTTGGCCCGTGCGTCCTGGACGAGCTGCCTGCCCGCCCGCTCCGCTTCTGCCGCGATGCGCTTGGCCTCCTCCGCCGCCTCGGCCCGCCGCTCTCTCGCGGCCTGCTCCGCCTCAGTGACCTTTTGGATGGCCTCTAAAGACATAACACTTCACCTCTCTTACTTTCACGGGGGCGGCAAGACAGTAATTGCCCCCATTTTCAACCACGATTTTATCATCCCCCAGCCAACTTAGCAAGCCTTGTTTTTAAATAAAATAACAAATTCACGGATTTGTCACCCGCTCTTGTTTTTATCGTTTCCTTTTGGTATAATCTATTATCTATGGAAACGCGCTCCTCCCCGGGCGGCGGATGAAAGAGGTGGTCGAGGTGTATCAAAAGCTGGCGCGGATGCTGGCCCCCCGCATTGGGCTGTACTTTGCCGTGATGCTCTCCTTCGCGGGCGTCACCGCCCTGCTGGGCCATCGGGACGCGGCCGTGGCGGAGCTCATCGTGGTGGCGGCGCTGCTGGCCGCCTTCGCCGCCTCCGCCCTCCGGCGCAGGCGGGAGGCCGACCGCTTTTTAAAAGAGATCCTGGACAGCATGGACCAGGCCACCCGGGACAGCACCCTCAACTGCCCCCTGCCCCTGGTGATGTTCCGGCCGGACACCGACGAGGTGGTGTGGTCCAACGAACGGTTTCTGCGGCTCACCGGCGACCAGGAGCGGCTGTTCGACACCAAGCTGGCCGACCTGGCCCCCGCCTTCGACTCCCGCTGGCTGCTGGAGGGCAAAAGCGAGTGCCCCGAGGAGGTGGAGCTGGGCGGGCGGCGCTACCAGGTGTTCGGCGACATGGCCCGGCCCACCACGGAAAAGGAGGAGGGGCTGCTGGCCACCACCTACTGGCTGGACGTCACCGATCTGGCCGACACCCGGGACGTCTACAACGCCACCAAGCCGGTGATGGCCCTGCTGCTGCTGGACAACTACGAGGACGCCATCAAGAACCAGGACGAAAACATCCGTTCGACCATGCTCAGCGACATCGTCCAGCGGCTTACCGCCTGGGCGGAGCGGGCCCGCGGCGCCTTTCTCCGGCTGGACCGGGACCGGTACCTGTTTTTGTTTGAGGAACAGTATCTGGATGGATATAAGGAGGAGAAGTTCTCCCTGCTGGACAGCGTGCGGGAGGTGGTCAACCCCGCGGGCATCCCCGCCACCCTCACCATCGGCATCGGAGTGGACGGGGACACCTTCGAGGAGCTGTACCGCTTCGCCAACCTCTCCGTGGAGATGGCGCTGAGCCGGGGGGGCGACCAGGCGGTGATCAAAAACCGCTTCACCTTCGAGTTCTTCGGCGGACGCAGCAAGGAGACGGAGCGCCGGGGCAAGGTGAAGAGCCGGGTGATGGCCTCCGCCATGGGCGAGCTGGTGGCGGACGCCTCCTGCGTCCTGGTGATGGGCCACAAGACCCCGGACTTCGACGCGGTGGGGGCGGCGGTGGGGGTGTGCGCCATCGCCCGGGTGAAAAACGTCCCCCACTATATCGTCCGGGACCACGCCTCCACTCCCGCCGACGGCCTGTACGAGCGGCTGGGCAGAATGCCCCAGTACCAGGGCGTGCTGCTGGACCCCCAGGAGGCCATGCTCCGGGCGGACTCCCGGTCCCTGCTGGTGGTGGTGGACACCAACCGGCCCGAGCAGGTGCAGTACCGGGAGCTGCTGGACTCCTGCAACAAGGTGGCGGTCATCGACCACCACCGGCGGGCGGCCACCTATATTGAGGGGGCCGACCTGAACTTCCACGAACCCTACGCCTCCTCCACCTGCGAGCTGGTCAGCGAGCTGATCTCCTACCTGATGGAGCCCGCCGACCTGCTGCCCGGGGAGGCGGAGGCGCTGATGTCGGGATTGATGCTGGACACCAAAAACTTCACCATGCGCACCGGTGGCCGTACCTTTGAGGCCGCGGCCTTCCTCCGCCGCTCCGGGGCGGACACCGCCGAGGTGAAAAAGCTGTTC
>CATLFX010000029.1 GCA_949935795.1 uncultured Oscillospiraceae bacterium | reverse complement strand
CACCATGCGCACCGGAGGCCGCACCTTCGAGGCGGCGGCCATGCTCCGCCGGGCGGGCGGGGACACCGGCGAGGTCCGCCGGCTGTTCCAGACCGGCCTGAGTGACGCGGTGGCCAAATACGGCATCATCCAGAACGCCAAAATGTACCGCGGGGATATCGCCATCGCCGTGTCCGACCGGCCCGTGGGCCGGGTGACGGCGGCTCAGGCGGCGGACGAGCTGCTGAACATCGCGGGCATCGGCGCGTCCTTTGTGCTCTACCCCGAGGAGGGGCGGGTGGTGGTGTCCGGGCGCAGCCTCAGCGCCACCAACGTCCAGGTGATTTTGGAGGCCCTGGGGGGCGGCGGCAACGCCGGGGCCGCCGGGGCGCAGATCCCGGACAAGACGGTGAACCAGGTGCTGGACGAGCTCCACGCCGCTTTAGATCAATATTTTGACGGCGGCAAGAAAAAAACGGAGGAAAACTGAGCATTTACGGCGGGCTTTTGCCCGAAATCCATAGGAGGTAACAAGATCATGAAAGTCATTTTACAGCAGGACGTGAAGGGCCAGGGCAAGAAGGGCCAGATGGTGGAGGTCTCCGACGGCTACGGCCGCAACTTCCTCCTGCCCCGGAAGCTGGCGGTGGAGGCCACCGCCGAGAACGTGAACACCATGAAGATGCAGGACAAGGCCAAGCAGGCCCGGCTGGCCGAGGAGAAGGCCCAGGCCCAGGCGCTGGCCGAGCGCCTCAAGGGGGTGCAGGTGAAGATCAAGGCCCGCGCCGGCCAGGGGGGCAAGCTGTTCGGGTCCATCACGAATAAGGAGATCTCCGAGGAGCTGAAAAAGCAGTTCGGCATGGACGTGAACAAGAGCAAGATCGTGCTCAGCGACCCCATCAAGTCCTTTGGGGCCTTTGAGGTGAAGTGCAAGCTGGGCAGCGAGGTATCCGGGGTCATTAATGTGCTGGTCATCGAAGAAAAGTAAGAGAGCCGTTTAAACGTCCGCCGCGGAAGGAGCTGAACACCACATGCCCAATATGACCGGCGAAGAGCTGAACGAATTGCAGGTGCCCCACTCCGTCATGGCGGAGCAGTCGGTGCTGGGCTCCATCCTCATCGACCCCCGGTGCGTCAGCGCGGTGGTCGAGGTGCTGCGGCCCGACGACTTCTATATGCGCCAGAACCAGGCGCTGTACCAGGCCGTCTTCACCATGTTCAACCAGTTCAAGAAGATTGACCCGGTGACGGTGATCGACCAGATGAAGGTGGACGGGGTATACGACGAGAACACCACCGTGCCCTACCTGCGCCAGCTCATGGAGGTCACCCCCACCGCCGCCAACGTGCTGGACTACGCCGCCATCGTGGCGGACAAGGCCCGGCTGCGCCGGGTGGGGGAGGCCTTTGGCGAGCTGGCCGGGATGGTCCGGACCGAGAGCGGCACCGCCGACCAGATCCTGGAGGCGGCGGAACAGCGCATTTACGCCATCCGCCAGGGCAAAACCCAGGGCATGAGCCACATCTCCGCCGTCATGGGCAATGTGTGGAACACCGTCAAGGAGCTCCAGGCCCAGGGCGGGCAGTTCCCCGGCATCTCCACCGGCCTCATCGACCTGGACCGGCGCATCTCGGGGCTGAGCAACTCCGACCTCATCATTCTGGCCGCCCGGCCCGGCGTGGGCAAGTCCTCCCTGGCCATGAACATCGGGGTGGAGGCCGCCAAGCACTCGGGGAAGAGCGTGGCGGTGTTCTCCCTGGAGATGAGCAAGGAGCAGCTGGGCATGCGCCTGGTGTCCACCGAGTGCCTGATGGACAACAAAAAGCTGTCCACCGGCCGCATCGTGGGGGAGGAGGAGTGGGCCCGGGTGGCCATGGCGGTGGCCTCCCTCAGCCAGGCCAAGATGTATATCGACGACGACGCCTCCCTGTCGGTGGCGGACATCAACGCCAAGTGCCGCCGGGTGGACGACCTGGGGCTGGTCATCATCGACTATCTCCAGCTGATGACCTCCGCCGGCGGCCCGCCAAAAAACAACGAGAACCGCCAGCAGATCGTGTCCGACATGTCCCGCTCCCTGAAGCTGATGGCCAAGGAGCTGAACGTGCCGGTGATCTGCCTGTCCCAGCTGTCCCGGGCCAACGAGAGCCGGGGCGCCTCCCAGCGCCGGCCCATGCTGTCCGACCTGCGGGACTCCGGCGCCATCGAGCAGGACGCGGACATCGTCCTCTTTCTCTACCGGGACAGCTACTACGACGAGGACAGCGACTCCCCCAACCTGGCCGAGTGCATCGTGGCCAAAAACCGCCACGGCGAGACGGGCACCGTCCAGCTGGAGTGGAGGCCGGAGTTCACCACCTTCCGCAACCTGTCCCAATACGCCGACGAGGACGAGTACTGATGGGGGACTGCTTTCGGTTCGGCCTGATCCCGCCTGGGAGCGGGGTACTGTGCGCCCTGTCCGGCGGGGCGGACTCCATGTATCTGCTGTGCCGCCTGCTGGAGGGCCGGGAGAAATACGGCTGGAGGGTGGGGGCCGCCCATCTCAACCACGGCCTGCGGGACGCCGCCCGGCGGGACGAAGAATTTGTCCGAAGCTGGTGCGGGGCCCGGGGCGTCCCCCTGGCCGTGGGCCGTGAGGACGTGTCCGCCTTCGCCCGGGAGGAGGGCATGTCCCTTGAGGAGGCAGGCCGGATTCTCCGCTACCGCTTTCTGGAGGACGCCGCCCGGCGGGAGGGGCTGGAGCTGATCGCCACCGGCCACCACGCCGGGGACAACGCGGAGACGGTGCTGATGAACCTGATCCGGGGCTGCGGGCTCAACGGCCTGACGGGCATCCAGCCGCGCCGGGGAAACATCGTCCGGCCCATGCTGGAGGTGTCCCGGCAGGAGATCGAGGGGTATCTGACGGCCCACGGCGTCCCCCACGTGGAGGACGAGACCAATGCCGACCCGACATACACCAGAAATAAGGTAAGGCACCGGCTTCTGCCCCTGCTGGAGGAGCTCAACCCCCAGGCCGCCGCCCACATCGCCGCCGCCGCCCGCCGCCTGCGGGAGGACGAGGCCCTGCTGGCCGCCCAGGCCGCCCCCCTGCTGGAGGAGGCCCTGGACACACCCGATGGGCTGGCCCTCCCGGTCCGGGTGCTGCGGGACTCCCCCCGGCCCCTGGCCCTGCGCTGCTGCGCCGGGGCGCTGGACCGCGCTGGCCTGGAGGGCGGGGCGGTCCATCTGGAGCGCATCCTGGAGCTGGCCCTGGGGGATGATCCCTCCGCCCGGCTCCACATCCCCGGCGGCAGCGTCCGGCGGCAGTACGAGCTGATGGTGTTTTCCCCCGGCCCGGACCCGGAGCCGCCCGCCCCGGCGGAGCTGAGAGACGGGGAAACCCGCTGGGGGAGCTGGTCGATCACCTGTTGTCAGGCGGTGTGTCCGGAAAAGCCGTATATCAGCCCCTGGGAGTTCTACCTGAGGCCGGGCGCGTATCTGATCCGCCCCCGGCGGGAGGGGGATAAACTCACCCTGGGGAAGCGTCCCGAGAAAACGGTAAAAAAGCTGATGATCGAGGGCCGGGTCCCGGCCCATCGGAGGGAACTGGTCCCTGTGCTGGCCACCGGGGAGCGGGCCGCCGCCCTGGGGGGCTTCGGCCCGGACCGGGCCTGTCTGGCCGCGCCGGGAGAGCCCGCCCTGCATATCATTTTAAAAACAGAGGAGAATGGGTAATGCACAAAGACGTGGAGCGTATTCTGTACACCGAGGAGGAGCTGCGCCGGCGGGTGAAGGAGCTGGGCGCTCAGATCACCACCGATTACGCCGGGCGCAGGCCCATTTTGGCGTCCGTCCTCCGGGGGTCCTACATTTTCATGGCCGACCTCACCCGGGCCATCGACCTGGACGTGACGGTGGACTTCATGGCCGTGTCCTCCTACGGGGCGGGCACCGTCAGCTCGGGCCAGGTGGAGATCAAAAAGGACCTGTCCGACACCATCGAGGGCCGGGACCTCATCATCGTGGAGGACATTCTGGACTCTGGCAACACCCTGTACTACCTGATGGACGTGCTCCGGGCCCGGCGGCCCGCCTCCATCCGCATCTGCGCCCTGATGGATAAGCCGGAGCGGCGCACCAAGCCCATCACGGCGGACTACGTGGGCTTCACCATCCCCGACGCCTTCATCGTGGGCTACGGGCTGGACTACGCCGAGCGCTACCGCAACCTGCCCTATGTGGGCGTGCTCAAGCCCTCCGTATACGAAAAATAAAGAAACCCCCGAAAAAGCGCGCCTCAGCGTTCGCGCCAAGGGGAGAAGCGGGGGACGGACCCCGCTTCCACGAAAATAAGCGGCCCGGCCGCGCCGAAGGAGAACACCCATCTTGAATCAGTACAAAATCAGGACAATCGCCCTGTATACGGCGGTGGTGCTGGCCCTGCTGTGGGGGCTGGCCCTGTTCACCGGCGGGAAACGGGACCAGATATCCTACTCCGCCGCCCTGTCCTGCTTCCAGCAGGAGCAGGTGGTCCGCTTTGTGGTGGACGGCGGCGGGACCCTGTCCATGGAGCTGAAGGACGGCACCATCCGCCGCCACGACCTGGCGGACGTGGACGCCTTCCGCCAGGAGCTGGGCCCCCTCATTGAGGAACAGCGCCAGCGGGGGATCATCAAAAACTACGACTTCGAGCAGAGCTTTGAGCTCCCCCAGTGGCTGGTGGCGCTCATCCCCTGTCTGGCCTGCGCGGCGCTGGCCCTGGCGCTGTGGATGGTGCTGGGCGCCCACCAGCAGTCCATGCAGAGCGGCGGCGGGGGCGGCGGCAGTCCGGGCATGAGCCGCTTTGGCCGGGCCCGCACGGTGGAGGCGGGGGACACCGCCGTCACCTTCGCCGACGTGGCCGGGGCGGACGAGGAGAAACAGGAGCTCCAGGAGCTGGTGGACTTCCTCAAGGAGCCCCAGAAGTTCATCGACCTGGGAGCCCGCATCCCCAAGGGGGTGCTGCTGGTGGGCCCGCCGGGCACCGGCAAGACCCTGCTGGCCCGGGCGGTGGCCGGGGAGGCGGGGGTCCGCTTCCTGTCCATCTCCGGCTCCGACTTTGTGGAGCTGTACGTGGGCGTGGGCGCGTCCCGTGTGAGGGACCTGTTCGACCAGGCCAAGCGGGAGTCCCCGGCCATCGTGTTCATCGACGAGATCGACGCGGTGGGCCGGCAGCGGGGCGCGGGCCTGGGGGGCGGTCACGACGAGCGGGAGCAGACCCTGAACCAACTGCTGGTGGAGATGGACGGCTTCGCCGCCAACGAGGGAGTCATTGTGCTGGCCGCCACCAACCGGCAGGACATCCTGGACCCCGCCCTGCTGCGCCCGGGCCGGTTTGACCGGCAGGTGTACGTGGGCAGGCCGGACATGAAGGGCCGGGAGGAGATCCTGCGGGTGCACACCCGGAAGAAGCCCCTGGCCGACGACGTGGATCTGAAGGAGATCGCCCGGGAGACCACCGGATTTACCGGCGCGGACCTGGAGAACCTGATGAACGAGTCCGCCCTGCTGGCGGCGAGGAAAAACCAGCCCTATATCACCCTGGCGGACATCCAGGAGTCTGTCATCAAGGTCATCGCCGGGCCGGAGAAGCGCAGCCGGGTGAAGATCGAGGAGGACAAACGCATCACCGCCTACCACGAGGCGGGCCACGCGGTGGTGAGCCACGCCCTGCCCACCCAGGACCCGGTGCATCAGATCACCATCGTCCCCCGGGGAGACGCGGCGGGCATGACCATCAACCGCCCCCAGGAGGACCGGGACCACGTCAGCCGCCAGCGGCTGGTGGAGACCCTGTCCACCCTGCTGGGGGGCCGGTGCGCCGAGGAGACCGCCCTGGGCTTCGTGTGCACCGGGGCGGTGAGCGACCTCCAGCGGGCCACCCAGATCGCCCGGGACATGGTGACCAAGTACGGCATGAGCCGGACCCTGGGCCACGTCACCTTCACCTCCGGCCACGACGAGGTGTTCATCGGCCGGTCCATGGCCCAGGCCAAGCCCTACTCCGAGCAGACCGCCGCCCTCATCGACCAGGAGGTGAAGGCTCTGCTGGACCAGGCCTACGAGACATGCAGGGAGATTTTGGAACGGGACCGGGACAAGCTGGAGCTGGTGGCCCGGTTCCTGCTGGAGCACGAGACCATGGACGCCGCGCAGTTCCAGCTGGTATATGACGACCCGGCGGCCCTGATGCCCGCCGGAGACGGGAGGTCGGGCTGACACATGGAAAACTGGGAATCAGAAGTGGAACGGAATTGGGAGAACACCCCCGCTCCGGACCCCGGCCCTGAAGCGGACCAGCCGGACCCCGGCGGCGGCAAGGCCCGGAAGGAGGCCTCCGACGGGCGGGACCTGTACCTGAACATCCGGGTGCTGGTCATCATGATGACCGCCTTCGTGCTGATGTTCACCTTTGTGGCCCGGATCATCGTGGTCAGCGGCCCGTCCATGCTGGACACACTCCACAACGGGGATCTGATCCTGGTGTGGTCCCTGGGCTACAGCCCTAAGCAGGGGGACATCGTGGTGGTCACCCAGGAGAGCTATCAGGAGGACTCCATCGTCAAGCGGGTCATCGCCACCGAGGGCCAGACGGTGGACATCAACTACGACACGGACACCGTGTACGTGGACGGGACGCCTCTCAAGGAGGATTACACCAAGGAGAGGATGCAGATCCCCACCTATGGCGAGGGGCTCAACCACGTCACCGTCCCCGAGGGGTGCATCTTTGTCATGGGGGACAACCGCAACCACTCCGCCGACAGCCGGTTCCCCGGCATCGGCATCGTGGACACCCGGTGTGTCATCGGCAAAGGCATTGCGGTGATGTTCCCCTTCCACCGCTGGAAGGGGCTGTGACTGCCATGAGGGTTTATTTCGCGTTGGGCAAAGGGGAGATTTACCATGGATTCCATTGTTAAAAGGCTTTCCGGGCGGTATTCCTGGCTGCTCTTTGCCCTGGCGGCGGCCTTTGTGTGCGCCGCCCTGCGGCGGTGGCAGCTGGCCTCCGCCTTTGAGGAGGCCACCGGCCTGCCCATACCGGGCGCCCCGGCCAGCGTCATCCTCACCTGCGTGTTGATGATGGCGGCGGCCTGGTTCCTCATCCTGGCGGTCCACCAGCCCCTGTCCAACCGGCCCTGGACCCCCAGCCAGGCCCACCGCTGGGACCTGATATTTCTGGACGCCGGCGACCCGGTGTACCCCATCCTGGTGGTGCTGGCGGCCTTTCTGGCCCTGGGGGCGGTCCCCTTCCTGCTGCGCACCGGCCTGGCCCAGTGGCAGGTCTACCGGGAGGCCAAGGCGGCGCTGGAGCAGGGCTTTGACGCCCAGCTGCCCACCAACAACGGCATGCTGGCCATGGCCACGGCGGCAGGGTCCCTTCTGTCCTTCCTGGGCCTGCTCCAGATGGGCCGGGACGGCCTGCGCCCCGGACGGCGGGGCAGGGGAGGCTTTTCCGCCGCCCTGCCCGGCACCGCCGGGTGCGTCTGGTTGATGGAAAGCTTCCGGGGCCACGCCGCCAACCCGGTGCAGTGGGACTACGCCCCGCTGCTGCTGGCCATCGTGTGCGGGATGCTGTTCTACATGGATTTCGCCGGCATGTCCACCAGCGCGGCCCGGCCCCGGCGGCTGTTGTGGATGGCGGCCATGACCCTGGTGCTGTCCGCCGCCGCCATCGTCTCCGCCCTGGCGGAGCACACCCTGGCCGACCTGTTGCTGCTGTTCGCCCAAACGCTGACGGCGGCGGCGGTGCTGTGGCGGCTGCCCCCCAATCTGGAAAAACCGCCCACGATCAACGGGCTGCCCTTCCCCATGCCCCACGGGGACTTGACCTTATAGGAGGAGATTACTCATGAATGACAAGAAGTTTTATATCACCACACCCATCTACTACCCATCCGGCAAGCTGCACATCGGCCACGCCTACTGCACTGTGGCCACCGACGCCATGGCCCGGTACAAGCGGCTGTGCGGCTATGACGTGATGTTCCTCACCGGCACCGACGAGCACGGCCAGAAGATCGAGGGCAAGGCCAAGGAGGCCGGGGTCACCCCCCAGGAGTTTGTGGACAATATCGTGGCCGCCCCCGGCGGGGTGCTGGACCTGTGGAAGCTGATGAACGTGTCCTATGACCGCTTCATCCGCACCACCGACGACTACCACGTGGAGGCCATTCAGAGGATTTTCCGCAAGATGCACGACAAGGGCGACATTTACAAGGGGGCCTACAAGGGCAAGTACTGCAAGGACTGCGAGGCCTTCTGGACGGAGAGCCAGCTGGTGGACGGCAAGTGCCCCGACTGCGGGCGGGAGGTCCACGACGCGGAGGAGGAGGCCTATTTCTTCCGGGCGTCCAAGTATGCGGACCGGGTCCGGGACCTGCTGCTGAACACCGACTTCCTGGAGCCCCGTTCCCGCGTGAACGAGATGGTGAACAATTTCATCGACTGCGAGGGGGGCCTCCAGGACCTGTGCGTGTCCCGCACCTCCTTCACCTGGGGGGTGCCCGTGGACTTCGACCCGGGCCACGTGGTCTACGTGTGGCTGGACGCGCTGTTCAACTATATGACCGCTCTGGGTTATCAGAACGACAAATATCACGATCTGGAAAAGTTCTGGCCCGCCGACGTCCACTTCATCGGCAAGGAGATCGTCCGTTTCCACTCCATCTACTGGCCCGCCTTCCTCATGAGCATGGAGCTGCCCCTGCCCAAAAAGGTGTACGGACACGGCTGGCTGCTGCTGGACGGCGGCAAGATGTCCAAGTCCAAGGGCAACGTGGTGGACCCCTACCTGCTCAGCGAGCGCTACGGGGTGGACGCCCTGCGGTTCTTCCTGCTGCGGTCCTTCCCCTTCGGGTCCGACGGCAATTTCTCCAACGAGCTGCTGATCCAGACCATCAACAACGACCTTGCCAACGACCTGGGCAACCTGGTGAGCCGCACCACCGCCATGGCGGAGAAGTATTTCGGCGGCACGCTTCCCGAGGCCCGGCAGAGCGCGCCCCTGGACGACGAGCTCATCTCCCTGGCATCCGGCCTGCGGGGGCGCTATGAGGAGCAGATGGAGAAATTCCAGTTCCAGAACGCCCTGGAGGAGGTATTCAAGGTCATTCAGCGGGCCAACAAGTATATCGACGAGAACGCCCCCTGGGCCCTGGCCAAGGACATGGACGCCAACGGCGTCCGGCTGGCCACGGTGCTCTACAACCTGCTGGAGACGGTCCGGGTGTGCACAGTGCTGCTGACCCCCTTTATGCCCGAGAGCTGCGGCAGGATTTTCGCCCAGATCGGCGCGGACGAGAGCGCCCGCACCTGGGGCAGCGCCGCGCAGTGGGGCTCCCTGCCCGCCGCGGCGTCCGTCGCCAAGGGGGAGAACCTGTTTCCCCGCATCGACATGGCAAAGGAGCTGGCCGAGCTGGAGGCCATCCAGGAGGAGGCCCGCAAAGCGGCCCTGCCCGCCATCGAGATCGAGCCCCAGCTGGAGGAGAAGGTGGACTTCGACACCTTCTGCAAGTCCGACTTCCGGGCGGTCAAGGTGAAGGCGTGTGAAAATGTGAAGAAGTCGGACAAGCTGCTGAAGTTCACCCTGGACGACGGCACGGGCGCCGACCGCCAGATCCTGTCCGGCATCGCCAAGTGGTACAAGCCGGAGGAGCTCATCGGCAAGACCCTGGTGGCCATCGTCAACCTGCCCCCCCGGAAGATGATGGGCCAGGAAAGCCAGGGCATGCTCATCTCCGCCGTCCACACCGAGAAGGGGGAGGAATGCCTCCACCTGCTGATGGTGGACGACGCCATCCCCGCCGGGGCCAAGCTGTGCTGAGACGGCGGACAATCCCGCCGGAATCTGTTAAACAGTTATCCGCCGTGACTCACCTCCCGGCGGATAACTGTTTGAGGACAAGAGAAGGACGTGAGCTCCCATGAAACGGTTGGTATCTTTTCTCCTGTCGGCCGCCGCCCTGCTGTCGCTGAGCGCCTGCTCCCTGAACCTCAACTTTCCGATCGGGGACCGCAAGCTGATCGAACCGGACGAGGACGGCTTCGCCCTGGGCTACGAGGGGGACACCCTGCGCACGGCGTTTTTCGATATGACCATCCAAAACCCCAAAACCTGCGGCGAATACGACGGGCTCACCCCCAGCGAGGGCTACCAGTTCCTGGCGGCGGACCTGACCCTGTACAATCACACCGACAACACACAGCCCATCTATGACACCGACTTTGAGGTGATCTGGGATATGGACAACGACGACGCCTGGGCCTGGCCCGAGTGCAATGAGGCCACCGGCCCCGGCGGCGAGCCGGAGTATTCCGTGCGGTCGGATACCCAGCTCCCGGTGGAGTCCGACCTGGGCATCCACAAGAGCATGACCGCTGTGCTGCTCTACCAGGTGCCCGAGGACTGCAAGGATTTTTACATTGCCTACTACGAGGTCTACGAGCCCGAGGAAGAGGGCGGCGACCCTGTGTACGGCAGCTCCTTTTTCGTGAGGTTCAGCGCATGAGCATGACACTGTTTGACACCCACGCCCACTACGATTCCCGCCAGTTTGACTCCGACCGGGACCAGTTGCTCTCCTCCCTGCCCGGCCAGGGGGTGGAGCTGGTGGTCAACCCCGGCTGCGACCTGGCCAGCTCCCGGACGGCCGTGGAGCTGGCCGGGCGGTACCCCTTTGTCTACGCCGCCGTGGGGGTCCACCCGGAGGACTGCGGAGACTGGGAGGATGGGCACATAGAGCGGCTGCGGGAGCTGGCCGCCCAGCCCAAGGTGGTGGCCGTGGGAGAGATCGGGCTGGACTACTACTGGCCCGAGAACCCCTCCAGGGAGCTCCAGAAGCGGGTGTTCCGGGCCCAGCTGGCCCTGGCCGCGGAGCTGGACCTGCCCGTCATCGTCCACGACCGGGAAGCCCACGGGGACTGCCTGGACATCGTCCGGGAGTTCCCGGCGGCGCGGGGGGTGTTCCACTGCTTCTCCGGCAGCGCGGAGATGGCGAAGGAGCTGGTGAAGCTGGGCTGGATGATCTCCTTCACCGGGGTGCTCACCTACAAAAACGCCCGCAAGGCGGTGGAGGCCGCCCAGGCCATCCCCCTGGACCGCATCATGATCGAGACGGACAGCCCCTACATGGCTCCCGTCCCCCATCGTGGGAAACGGAACCACTCCGGCTATGTGGGCCTCATCTGTGAGCGGCTGGCCGGGCTGAAGGGCGTCAGTCCGGATGAATGTTCCAGACTCACCCTGGAAAATGGGCGCAGATTTTTCCAGATTCCGGGATAGACTGGAATAATCAGGAAAAAGCAGTTTTTTGTGGAAGCAGATGAAAATTTGTTCCAAAGTGCCCGCTTTTTCGGTTTTTTTTCAATCACCGCTTGACAGCCTTTTCAGGTGGTGTTATACTGACAATGGTTTTGATGTATGAACTGATTTGTGCCCGCTCTTTCGTACATGAAAGGGCGGACTTTTTTCTTCTACTTTCAAAACGAATTTTTTACAAATAAGGAGGATATAGGAAATGAACGGTACTGTGAAATGGTTCAACGCTGAAAAGGGCTACGGCTTCATCACTCCCGACGACGGCACCGAGGACGTGTTCGTGCACTTCTCCGCCATCGTGGCCGAGGGCTACAAGAAGCTGCTGGAGGGCCAGAAGGTCACCTTCGAGACCGAGCCTGATCCCCGGGGCGCCAAGGGCGTGCGCGCCACCAACGTGGTCGCCCAGACCGAGGCCTAAACATTTCGCGAAAAAGAGCCTGCCGCAAAGACGCGGCGGGCTCTTTTTTGTTTTTCACGATTTCTTTTTCAGCCTATGCCTGGTCCCGTCCGGGTCCACGAAATAGGTGCGGTCCAGCTGCCCCGTGAGGCTGGCCTTCACGCTGTCGATATACTCCCGGCGCAGGGCGGCCCGCTCGGCCAGCTCCTCGGGGGTGAGAGTCTCCCCCGCCTTCACCCGGCGGGCCAGCTCGTTGATGCGGTCGATCTTTTTTTGATCCATTTACAGATACCTCTCGATTTCAATGATGGTCCGGCCCTTCCGGGACTGGCCCCCCACGGTTTTCACCACGCACTTGCCCAGGCCCCGGCAGGTGATTACGTCCCCCTGGGCCACCGGGCGGTCCGGCTTGAGGCACTCCCGGTGGTTGAGGGACACCCGGCCCCCGGTAACCGCGTCCGCCGCCTTTCCCCTCGCCAGGGAGAAGCCGGAGGCCAGCACCGCGTCCAGGCGGAGCGCCGCCACGGTGTCGTGGATGAGCTTCACCTCTGCGGGGGCGGGGGCCAGGTCCGTGAGGGGGATTTCTCTCAGCTTCAGCCGGTAACGCCCCGCCTGGTCAAACTGGGACAAAATGATGGGGGCGGCCTCCTTGAGGCAGACGATCTGGGCGGAATCCTCTCCCACCAGGATGTCCCCCACCCGCTCCCGGGTGAGGCCGATGCCCATAAGGCCCCCCAGCAGGTCCCGGTGGGTCAGCTCCGCCCCGGTGGGCGGATACGCCGCCTCCACAGCGGCCAGCTCCTCCTCCGGGGACCAGTCCTCGGGCTCCTGCCAGTCGGGGAGGAACACACACACCGTGCGCTCCGCATTTTCGTATCCGCCGCAAAAAAGATAACTAGGGCCCCCGCGCGGGCCCAGCGAAGCGGGCCGCGTGGGGAGAGGACGAGCGGCGGAACGAGCGAGCCCATGTGCCTGCACATGGGTGAGGGATGTGGAGCTTGCGAGGACGAGCTCCAGCGCCGCCCGCTGGGCGGGGGAGAGAAACTGGGTGGCGCAGGGGATGGAGCGGTTGGCCGCCCGGTCCATCTGGTCCAGGGCCCGGGCCAGGACGATACGCTCCTCCGGGTCCTTGGAGAATTTGTTCAGCAGCTCGGTCTTGTTCATATCATACCACCCGCTTTTGGGCGTTGTAGAGCTGGGCGTACTCCCCGCCCTTGGCCAGCAGCTCCTCGTGGGTGCCCTCCTCCAGAATGTGGTTGTCGTCCACCACGATGATGCGGTGGGCGGAGCGAATGGTGGACAGCCGGTGGGCAATAATTAAGGTGGTGCGGCCCTTTGCCAGCTCGTCAAAGGCGGACTGAATCCGGGCTTCTGTCACGGAGTCCAGGGCGGAGGTGGCCTCGTCCAAGATCAGGATGGGCGGGTTTTTCAAAAAGATACGGGCGATGGACACCCGCTGCTTCTGACCGCCGGACAGCATCACGCCCCGCTCCCCCACGTAGGTCTGAAAGCCGTCGGGCATGGACATGATGTCGTCGTAGATCTCCGCCCGTCGGGCGGCCTCCACAACCTCCGCCTCGCTGGCGTCGGGCTTTCCGTACCGAATGTTTTCCAAAATTGTGCCCGCGAACAGGAACACGTCCTGCTGGACAATGCCGATGTTGTGGCGCAGGGACCGCTGGGTCACCTCCCGCACGTCCTGGCCGTCCACCAGGATGCGGCCCCCCGTCACGTCGTAGAACCGGGGAATCAGCTGGCACAGGGTGGACTTCCCGCCCCCGGAGGGGCCCACCACCGCCACCGTCTCCCCCTGGGGGATGTGGATGGACACGTGGTCCAGCACCGCCGGGCCGTCCTCGTAATGGAAGGACACGTCGTCCACCAGAATGTCCCCCTTGGCCGCCTCCATCTCCCGGGCGTCCGGGGCGTCCTGGACGGCGGGCTCCACCCGCATCAGCTCCACAAACCGCTTGAAGCCCGCCATGCCGTTGAGGAACTGCTCCACAAAGGCGGCCAGCTTGCGCACCGGGGTCAGGAAGGTGGAGATGTAGAGGATAAAGGTGCTCAGGTCCACGAAGTCCATCTCGCCCCGCATGATGAAGAAGCCGCCCACCGCCACCGTCAGCACATTCATAACGGGCAGGGCAAACTCCAGCCCGCCGTGGTAGATGGCCATGGCCTTGTAGTAGTCCCGCTTGGCCCCCTTGAACTGCTCGTTGGCGGCCTGGAACTTCCGGTCCTCCTGGTCCTCGCTGGCAAAGGCCTTGGCGGTGCGCATACCGGAGATGGACGATTCCAGCTGGCCGTTGATGCCCGCCATGGTCTGCTTCTGCCGCACGGAGGCCGCCATCATCCGCCTGCGCTGGATGATGGTGAACACCACGAAAATGGGCACGATGGCGAACACGATGAGGGCCAGCTTCCACTGGATGGTCAGCATGACGCAGAACGCGCCGATGAGGGTCACGGTGGAGATAAACAGGTCCTCCGGGCCGTGGTGGGCCAGCTCGGTGATCTCAAACAGGTCGTTGGTGGCCCGGCTCATGAGCTGGCCGGTGCGGTTCTTGTCATAGAAAGAGAAGGACAGGTCCTGCATGTGGCCGAACAGGTCCCGGCGTATGTCCGCCTCGATGCGCACGCCCATCATGTGGCCCCAGTAGGTGACGATGAAGTACATTACCGAGCGCAGGGCGTAAGCCCCCAGCAGGATGGCCATGACGGTGAAAAACGCGGCGTACAGGTTCTGGGGCAGCAGGGTGTTCATCGCCTCCCGGGAGGCGGCGGGAAAGGCCAGGTCCACCAGGGCGATGCCCAGGGCGCAGGCCATATCCAGAATAAACAGCTTGAGGTGGGGCTTATAATAGGACAGGAAGATGGGGACGTAGCCCCGGCGGAAGCGGTCATTAGCCATATGAGGACACTCTCCTTTGCCAAAATTTTTACACTTGGCTTAAACTTTAATAAATAATCAGTTTAGCCGAAAGATTTCAGCTTGTCAAGGCTTAACGGATGACTTATAATAATCTCTGCATTTTCATTGAAGAAAGAAGGCGGGCGCATGGAATATACGCAGCTCTCCTGGCAGCAGCGGGGCCAGCTTTGGCTCCGGCTGGGCCTGCGGGGAGCCCTGACCCTGGGAGCGGCGGCCCTGGTCATCTGGGTGGGCCTGCCCCTGGCCTCCCTGCTGAGCCCATTCTTGTTCTCGCTGGTGCTGGCCTGGCTGCTCAACCCGGCAGTGCGCTGGCTCCAGAGAAAAACCAACGGGTCCCGGAAGGTCATCTCCATGATTTTGGTCATTCTGGTGTTCGCCGTCATGGTTGGCGTCCTGTTCGGGCTGGGCTGGGCGGCGGTGGACCAGGTGCGCTCCCTGTTTGACAACCGGCAGTCGGTGCTGGACGACCTCCTCAACGGCCTGCTGGACGTGGTGAACAGCGTCCAGCGCTGGATCGCCGGGCTCAGCGGCGTGGTGCCCGACGAGGTAATCACCACCGGCGAGGACC
This sequence comes from uncultured Oscillospiraceae bacterium, assembly GCA_949935795.1. Taxonomy (GTDB): domain Bacteria; phylum Bacillota; class Clostridia; order Oscillospirales; family Oscillospiraceae; genus Enterenecus. The sequence continues at coordinate 13,902 of CATLFX010000029.1, read as the reverse complement.
TCATCGACACCCTGTCGGGCTGGGTGCAGGGGCTGGACTTTTCCGGCTGGTTCGCCCAGATGGCGGGGCGGGCTCCCTCCATGGTGACCAACGTGTCCGGCTTCGCCGTGGCCCTGGTGGTGTTCATGATGGCCAGCTACTTTATCACGGGGGACTATCCCCGGCTGCGGTTTGAACTCACCGACCGGGTGCCCATGGTGGCCAGGGACTTCTGCCGCTCGGTGAAAAACATTTTCATGAGCGCCTTCGGCGGCTACGTGAAAAGCCAGCTGATTTTGTCCGCCGGGGTGTTTATGATCCTGACCATCGGCTTCCTTTTGATGAAACAGCCCTACGGCCTGCTGCTGGCCTTCGGGCTGGCGGTGCTGGACTTCATCCCCATCATCGGCGCGGGCACGGTGATGGTGCCCTGGGCGGTCATCGACATGGTGCTGGCCAATTACGGCGAGGCGGCGGCGCTGATGGCGGTCTGGGGGGTCATCGTACTGTTCCGGCGGTTTGCCGAGCCCAAAATTCTGGGCGACCAGACCGGACTGTCCCCCATTTTGTCCCTGGTGGGCATTTACGTGGGCATGAAGATCGGGGGCGTGCTGGGCATGGTGGTGGGCCCCCTGCTGCTGCTGGTGTGCATCAACCTGGCCAAACTGGGCATTTTCCGCCCGGTGCTGGACGATTTGGCATTGGCGGCGGGGGACATCAACGCCATCCTCCGCTCCGGGAGAAAAGCAGAGAAGTGACCTCCTCTTTTCTGGAGGACCCCTCCGGGGGCCTACTTTCTCTCACGCGAGAGAAAGTAGGCAAAGAGCGCGCATAGGGGCCGCGGCCCCTATGTACCCCATGGGGACGGCCTATACGGGAAATGAACGGATACCCTTCCGGCGCATACGGCTTTCGACGCAGGAGCCCCTATTGGTGCTGCCGCTTGTCTCTAAACACAGAAAAGAGCTGCGGTCCATGAACCCGCGCCTGCGCAGGCGCACCGTCTGCACCGTATCTTTTTCATTCTCAGCGCTCCAGCGTCGGAATTTTCAGCTTCTTTTCAGCGTAAGTTCAAAATCATTTCGACCCTATGACATACTTTTGACATAATTGCGTAGTATCTTATGCTCAACGGCAGGGGGAGCGGCGCAAAACAGCCGCCCCGGCCCAAATATTGACTGAAAACGCGGAATTGGAAAGGAGAACGTTCCATGAACGATCAAAATGGTTTTGACAGCAACGGCATGTACCACTATAACTACGCCTCCCAGCACTCCGACCCCTGGGACCGTCAGACCCCTCCCGCCCCGCCCCAGCCCCCCAAAAAGAAAAAGAGCGGCGCGGGTAAGGTGGTCGCTCTAGTGCTGTGCTGCGCCCTGGTGGGCGGCGGCGCAGGCGTAGGCGGCGCGGCGGCCTACAGCGCCCTCACCGCCGGGCCCCAGGGGGAGACCACCATCTACCGCAGCGAGGTGGACCCCACCGCCGTCACGGTGAAGCAGGCCGACGGCCTCACCCCCATGAGCCTCAGTGAAATCTACGCCGCCTACGCCGACTCCAGCGTGTGCATCTCGGTGACCGGCATGGCCACCAACGGCTGGTATCAGCAACCCACCGCCGGGGCGGGCTCCGGCTTCATCATCAGCGAGGACGGCTACATCGTCACCAACTACCACGTGATCGACGGAGCCAACACCATCAAGGTGACGCTGAACAACGGCGACACCTATGACGCCAAGCTGGTGGGCGGCGAGGAGCTCAACGACGTGGCGGTGCTGAAAATCGACGGCGTGTCCGGCCTCAAGCCCGTGGTGCTGGGCGACTCCGACGACCTGGTGGTGGGCGAGCAGGTGTGCACCATCGGCAACGCCCTGGGCACCCTGTCCTTCTCCCAGACCTCCGGCTTTGTGTCCTCCACCGGGCGGGAGATCACCATGAGCGACGGCACCGTGATGAACAACATGATCCAGACCAACTGCACCATCAACTCCGGCAACTCCGGCGGCCCCCTCTTTGACAGCTACGGCCGGGTGGTGGGCATCACCTCCGCCAAGCTGTCCAACAACGGCTCCAGCCAGGCCGCCATTGAGGGCATCGGCTTCGCCATCCCCATCAACGACGTGATCGGCATCGTCACCGATTTCATGCAGTACGGCTATGTCACCGGACGGCCCTACATGGGCATCACGGTGGGCGATGTGACCGAGAGCGACCAGCAACGGTTCGGCTTTCCCCAGGGCGCTGTGGTGACCAGTGTGGAAGAGGGCTCCTGCGCCGAGACAGCGGGGCTGAAACAGGGCGATGTGATCACCAAGATGGGCGATATGGAAATCACCGGCATGAATCAGATGATCGCCGTGAAAAACCGCTACAAGGCGGGGGAGACCGTGTCCCTGGAAGTGTACCGCTTCGGCGAAAACCTCACCCTGACCATCACCTTTGACGAGCAGGAGAACAGCACCCAGGAGTCCGGCAATCAGGGTCAGGCCCAGGACCCCGCTCCTCAGCAGACCTCCAGCGGCTCCTACCGGGGCCAGAACCCCTACGGTAACTACGAGGACGATTTCTTCAACAGCTTCCCCTGGAGCTACTTCTTTGGCAGGTAACGCCGTTCATATATTGAATAAAAGCAGCCCGTGGGCAATACCCATGGGCTGCTTTTTATCACCGCGCTGCTCACGATGCCTCCGCGCTTCTGTGTTGTCACGCTGCGGCTGTTCGCAACGCGCGGCTTCCCTCCGCCTCGGGCAAAACCCGCCCCCGCTGCGCGGCGGCTGGGCTTTTGCCCTCACTTCGGTCTATCCGCGCTGCTCACGACGCCTCCGCGCTTCTGATCTCCCGCTCCGCCTCTCCCCGGGTGTCCGCGGAAAAGCAGAACACCCCGTCCAGATAGACCTCCACATGGCCTCTCACAAATTCCATCTCGTACATATTGGGACACTCCTTTCAGGCTGGGGATTTGCCTCCCCTGTTTTCTGAGGCCATTATACCTGAAATGGAGTCCAATAAAACGGCACTTATTAGGGTCCTCCCCAAAAAATTGGGGAGGACCCTTCTTTATAATTCAATGACCGGAACACCCTGCGCCCTGGCCCACGCCGCCTCCCGGCTGTGGCAGGAGAACAGCAGAATCTGCCGCTCCTCCCCCATTTCTTTCAAAAGGGTCAGGGCCCGTTCCATCCGGCCGTCGTCGAAGGCGGACAGGGCGTCGTCCAGCAGGATGGGCGCGTCCGGCGCCGTGAGGGCACACACCGCCAGCCGGACGGCCAGGTAGAGCTGGTCGATGGTCCCTGCCGACAGGGCCAGGGCGGACCGGGGCAGAGCCTCCCCCTCCCGGGCCGCCTGGGCGGAGAAGTCCCGGGCCAGGGCCAGCCTGTCCCACCGCCCTCCGGTGAGGGCGGCGAACAGCTCCCCGGCCTTCTGGTTCAGCGCCGGGGAGAACCGCTGGCGCAGCTGGTCGTTGGCGGCGGACAGGGCCTCCAGGGCGGTGGACAGGGCGTCGTATTCCTCCAGGCGCTGGGCAAGCTGCTTGTCCAGCTCGCTTTTGCGGTCCTCGGCTCCTTCGGGGTCCCCCATCTGGGACAGTGCGCCGTCCGCCCGGGCCAGCTCGCCCCGGACCCAGGCCAGCTCCCGCTCCACTGCGGCCAGCTGGGCGGCAGTGGCCGCTTTGGACTGGGCGGGCGGGTAGAGCATTTCCAGCGTGTCAAAGAGCCGGCCCCCCTGGGCGGCCAGGTCGTCCACCCGGCGGCGGGCGGCGGCCTCCGCCGCCTTGGCCTGGGCCGCTTTGGCCAGGGTTTCCCGGTATTCGGCGGCTTGGCCCAGCCAGTCCGTCTCGTCCGGCTGGGAAACCAGGGGAAGCTCATCCAGCTGCCGGAGGGCGCGTTTCCACCGCATCCAGAAAACTGCTGTGCAGATCAGCGTCAGCAGCAAAGCGGCAAGGGGCCCCGGAGTGGGGGTATTCACAATAAAATTGACCAGCATACCCACCAGCCATATGACGGAAAACGCCGCAAACCGCAGCATCCATCCCCGGCTGCCCCAGCGCTTTTCTTCCAGCCTCTCCCGCTGGGCGGCCAAACGGCGGTTTTCTTCCTCTGCCGCCTCCCGCTCTTTCTGCTTCTCCTGGGCCAGGGCCCAGGCCTCTTCCCCGGTCATGGTCCCAAACACCGGGTGGGAGACCTCCTCCGGGACGGCCTCTTTGGCCTTCTCCCACTCCAAATACGCCTCGCCGTAACGGCGGTTCAGCTCATGCTTCTCGATCCGGGCCCAAATTTCCAGGTCGGATTGAAGCTCCTCCCGCTTTGCCTCCAGGCGCTCCAGTTCCTGTTCCGCCGACCCTTTCCGGCGGCGGGCGTCGGACATCTCCCGGAGGGAGGCCTCCAGCCGGGACCGCTCCTCTTCCATCTGGGGAATCAGCCCGTTGGAGCGGTTCAGGCGGCGGCGGTTGCGCCAGTCCTTCAACGTGCGCTCCACGGCGGAATAGGCCACGTCCTCCTCCCCGGAGGTGGCCAGGGCCGCAATGCGGGCCTCCAGCTCCTGGCTGGCCCCGATGGCCGCGCCGCCCTGGCCCACAAAGGCGGAGCGCAGGTATACCTCCTTCCCCACCCCGGCCAGCTGCTCCCCGGCATTGGCGGCGGTGAGGCCGGGCGCCGGGTCGCCGGAAGCGGTGTACACCGCCTGGAATCCCCCAAAGGGGTTGGTCTTTGTGGGGGCGCGGCGCAGGGTGATCTCCTTTCCCTGCCACTCCAGCTGGGCCTCCCCGGACATGGGGGCCCCGGACCAGGGGAGATAGCGGGTCTTGTCCGCCAAAAACCCGGCCTTGTTCTGCTCCCTGGTGGAGACGCCGTAGAGCATGGCCCGCCAGAAGGCCGCCCAGGTGGATTTGCCCGCCTCGTTGGGGGCGGTAATCACCGTGAGGCCCGGTCCCGGCTCCAGCACCGCGTTCTCCAGCGCCCCGAAGGTGGCGGTGAGCTTTTTGATCCTCATGGCCGGATATCCTCCCCTCCCTCCAGCGCCGCCAGCCCAAACCGGGCCGCCAGCAGGAGTTTCTCTCTCTCGCTCTCCGGCCCGCTGTCCAGCCGGGACCGCATCTCCCGGAGGAACAGGCCGGTCAGCGAGTCCTCCCCCGCCCGGGCCCACAGGTCCTGGGGCAGGGTGGTCTGGTCCCGGAGCTCCACATGGAAGAAATGGGGCGCGGCCTGGGCGGCCAGCGCCGCCAGATCAGGGGCAAAACGGCTCTCCCCGGTGAGGAGAAAGCGGACCAGATCGGAGCTCTCCCCCTGGGGGAGGCTGTCTGTAAACGCCGACGCCTCCACAGACTGGACGCGGTACTGCCGCCGGCAGACGGGGACGAATTTTGCCGCCGCGGGGACCGTCCCCAGCTCCACGGGGGCCATGGCGGGGCCGTCCGGGGAAGTAACGGACAACTGGGCGGGCTCGTGGAAGGTCACGATGAGCGCCCCCTTGGGTCCCAGCTCGTCAAAACCCCGCCCCTCGGGACAGCCAGGGTAGGCCCACAGGGTTTTTCCCGCCTTTCCGCTCCCGGCGGCGTGGATGTGGCCCAGGGCGGCGTAGTCCGCCCTGGACTTTTCCAGGGATTTGGGGTCGATGGGAGCGTAGCTCCCCGAGACCCCCACCTCTCCGTGGACGCACAGCAGGTGAAGCCACCCGTCGTCCGGGGCGGTGAAGCCCTGAAGCGGGTCGTCCTCCCGGTGGGGGGCTGTAAAGGCACAGCCGTGTACAGCGCAATTGAGCTGAGGAAGCTCAACCACCTGCAAATCAGGCTGTGTAAAGATATGTACGTTGTCAGGCCAGAGGGCGGCGGCGTAGGGCGATTTTGCGTGGAAATAGTCGTGGTTGCCCGGGGCGATGAACACCGGGACCGCCATCTCCTCCAGGGCCCGGGCCAGGGCCCGCACCGTCTCCGGGTACACCCGCCCGCCGTCAAAGAGATCGCCGGGGAGGAGAACCAAGTCAACGTCCTCCTCCCCGGCCAGCTTGGCCAGCCGGGCGGGAATCTCCCGCAGCTCCCGGCGGCGCTGGGCGCTCTTTTCCGGGGAGAGGCCGGACAGAGGGGAGTCCAGGTGAAAATCTGCGGCGTGGAGCAGCTTCATGTCGTTCTCACCGTCCTAAATCACAAGGTCAAGGGCCCTCTTTTTCTTTCTGAAGAAAGAAAAAGACCCAAAAAGAAAGACTTTTGAACTGTTTCTATCAAAACAATTTGTTATCGGGCGGAAACGGGCAGATATCGCCTATGGTGAAAGCGAACTAAAAGTTTCTTTTTGCCTACTTTTTCTTTTCAAAGAAAAAGTAGGTTAAGAAAAAGGAATGAACAACAGCCTACGTAACATCCAGCCGCTGAACGGACAGGCACCGCTTGGTCCCGGCGTCAATCTCAAACAGCACCGCGTCCAGCTTGCAGGGCCCCTCGGCGGGCTGGAACCGGCGGGGCAGCCCCCCAAGGAAGCGGTTGATGGCCTGGTCGGGGCGTATGCCGATGACGGACTGGCTGGGGCCGGTCATGCCCAGGTCGGTGCAGAACCCCAGCCCCTGGGGCAGTACCTGGCAGTCGGCGGTGGGCACATGGGTGTGGGTGCCCCACAGGGCCTGGGCCCGGCCGTCCAGATACCAGGCCATGGCCCCCTTCTCGCTGGTGGCCTCGGCGTGAAAGTCCACCAGGGTCAGGTCGGCCTGGTCCCGCTTCAAAATCTCGTCGATCTTGGTGAAGGGGTTGTCAAAATTGGTGTCCATGGCCACCCGCCCAATGAGGTCCACCACCCGGATGCGCAGCCCCCGGGGGCCGTCGAACACCCCCCAGCCCCGGCCTGGGGCACGGCGGGTGTAGTTGGCGGGCCGGATGATGTAGGGGTTGCCCTCCATATACTTGACGATCTGTTGTTTATCCCAGGTGTGATTGCCCATTGTTATCACATCCGCCCCGGCGGCAAAGATGGCGTCCGCCTGGGCCGGGAGCAGGCCGTTGCAGGCGGCGTTCTCCCCGCACACCACAGTGAAGTGGACGTCATGGAGCTTGCGCAGGGCGGGCAGGTGCCGGGAGAGAAACTCCACCCCGGCGTCCCCCACCACGTCGCCCACGGCCAATACATGGATGTTCATCAAGATTCCTCCAAACAAAAGGGGCGGACGGTCCGCCGTCCGCCCTATTTTCATTCCGTCAGGCCGTTCCCTCCACCAGCATGAGGCAGCCGTCCTTGTCGTACTTTAACAGCTGGATCTCCGCCCTGGTGTTCCGGGCGATGTCCCGCATTTTCACCGACTCCGTCACCGAGGCCATCAGCGTGTAGGACACGCCGTGCTTTTTCGCCCGCCCCGTGCGGCCGATGCGGTGGATATAATACTCCTGCTCGTCGGGCACGTCGTAGTTGAACACCGCGTCCACATCATCGATGTCCAGCCCCCGGGCGGCCACGTCGGTGGCCACCAGCACCCTCAGCTTGCCGTCCTTGAATTTTTGCAGGGTGCGCTCCCGCTCCCGCTGGGGAATGTCCCCGTGGATGGCCTCGCAGGAGATGCCCCGCATTTTCAGCAGTCCCGCCAGGCGGTCGGTCATGTTCTTGGTGTTGCAGAAGGCGATGGCCCGGTCGTAGCCCCCGTTCTGTACCAGGGCCACCATGGTATCCAGCTTCTGCTCCCGGCCCATCAGCTCGATGGCGTACTGCTGGATGTCCGGGCGGTTCTCCTCCACCGGGCGGACGGTGATCTCCGCCGGGTCCCGCTGGTACACCCAGGAGATATCCATAACTTCTCGTGATATCGTGGCGGAAAATAACCCTAAGTTGCGGCGGTGGGGCATTTTGTCCAGGATGCGGGTCACGTCCTGGATGAAGCCCATGTCCAGCATACGGTCCGCCTCGTCCAGCACCACCGTCTGCACCTTGTCCAATTTTACCGTGCGCCGCTTCATGTGGTCCATCAGCCGTCCCGGCGTGGCCACCACGATCTGGGGCTTGGCCTTGAGCTGGGTGAGCTGCTTCTCGATGGGCTGGCCCCCGTAGAGGCACACCGTGCGCACCCCCTCCCGGAACGCGCACAGGTCCCGCAGCTCGTCCCGGATCTGGATGGCCAGCTCCCGGGTGGGGGCCAGAATCAGGGCCTGGACGTCGCTGGAGTCCGGGTCCACGTGCTCCACCATGGGGATACCGAAGGCAAAGGTCTTGCCGGTCCCGGTGGGAGCCTTGGCCACCACGTCCTTCCAGTCCATGAAATAGGGGATGGCCCCGCCCTGGATGGGGGTGGCCTGGGTAAAGCCCTTCTTGTCCAGGGCCTTCATGGTGGCTTCGGAAAGTCCCATATCCTTATAATAATAGGTTTCCTGCACCTGCGCGCCGTTGATTTCCATAAGGTCGTTCCTCTCGTGCTGAAATATTGTTCTTTTTCTTGAAAGAAAAAGAACCAAAAAGAACTTTTAGACCGTTACGAGCCCGGTTTGAGATCGGTCCGCACACGCTCGGCCACGAACGGACACAAAGATAAAAAATTTTATTATCATGAACTATATTTGGACATTTCGTAATCAGCAATTGGGATGAATGATGAGCTGCTACAATAACAATGTCCAAAAGTTTCTTTTTTCGCTTCCTTTTTTCTTTTCAAAGAAAAAAGGAAGGCCCTTGACCTTTACGGGCAGGGGCTTGGCTCCCCCTTGCACTGGTGGTTCCGCTGCCGCTCCACCAGGTCGGCCAGGGTGGTGCCGTCCACCACCGCCGATACCGCCCTGTGTATGTCCTGCCACAGCTCCACCGTGACGCAGTCGCAGCTGTGCTCACAGTAGCCGCCGTCGGTGGCGCACTCCACCGGGGCCAGGTCACCCTCCAGGGGGCGCAGAATGTCGCCCACAGAGTACTCCTCCGGCTTCCGGGTGAGGAGGTAGCCCCCTCCGGCCCCCCGCACCGAGCGCACCAGCCCCGCCCTTGCCAGGGGGGTGACGATCTGCTCCAGGTATTTGTCGCTGAGCTGCTGCCGCCGGGCGGCGTCCCGCAGGGACACCGGGCCGTCCTGGACGTGCTGGGCGATGTCCACCATCAGCCGGAGGGCGTAGCGCCCCTTTGTGGAAATTTTCATGAAAAGTTCCCCCCATTCGTCCGATTTTAATATACCACGATTCCCGTAGGAATTCAAGGCCAAAAGGCGTTTGTTAAGATTTTGGCAATATTTGTGAAGATTTCAGCACATTTTCCCTTGCGTTTGAATGTGGACGTGGTATAATGTTTCTACATGACCTGGCGGCCCCCCGCCCTTCCCCAGTCCGGGAGGGGCCGCCGTCTGTCCGCCCCCGCCCGGGCCGTCCCGGCGGAGGAGGGAGAAACTAGAAATAACCCAGAGGAGGAGACATTGTGTTCAGTGGCAAATTGCATGGAATCCATGCGCCCCACAGGAAAAACACGGTGGACCGGGTCCCCGTGCGCCTGCCGGTGCCTCCGGTGATCACGGTGCCCATGTCCATGAACATCGGCGCCCCGGCCAAGCCCGTGGTCAAGCCGGGGGACGAGGTGAAGGTGGGCCAGATGATCGCGGAGGCGGGGGGCTTTATGTCCGCCCCCATCTACTCCGGCGTGTCCGGCAAGGTGAAGCGGCTGGACGAGATCGTCAGCGCCAACGGCCGGTTCGACACCGTCGTCGTCATTGAGACTGACGGCCAGCAGACCGTGTGGGAGGGCGTCAAGCCCCCCGTGGTCACCGACAAGGACAGTTTTGTAGAGGCGGTGCGCCAGTGCGGCTGCGTGGGCCTGGGCGGCGCGGGCTTCCCCACGTCCGTCAAGCTCAACGTGGACCCGGACCGGGTGCACGCCATCATCATCAACGGCGCGGAGTGCGAACCCTACATCACCTCGGATACCCGCACCATGATCGACAGCGCGGACGACGTGATCTACGGCGCTCAGCTGCTCCAGAAGTACTACACCGCCGACCGCATCGTCATCGGCATTGAGGACAACAAGCCCCAGTGCGTGAAGATCATGCAGGAGGCGGGCAAGGGCGTACCCGGCTTCGAGGTGGCCTCCCTGCCCGCGCTGTACCCCCAGGGCGGCGAGAAGGTGCTGATCTACAACACCACCGGCGAGATCGTCCCCGAGGGCAAGCTGCCCATCGACGTGGGGGCCATCGTCATCAACTGCACCACCCTGGCCGTCATTGCCAAGTACATCAAGACCGGCATGCCCCTGGTGGAAAAGGTGGTCACCGTGGACGGCTCCGCCATCGCCAACCCCCAGAACGTCATCGTCCCCGTGGGCACCCCCATCCAGAACGTGCTGGACTTCGCCGGCCTCAAGTGCGAGCCCAAAAAGGTGCTCTACGGCGGCCCCATGATGGGCACCTCCGTCCCCAGCCTGGAGGCCCCGGTGATGAAAAACACCAACGCCATCCTGGCCTTCGACGCCAAGGACGCCGAGGACCCGGTGCCCTCCTCCTGCATCCGCTGCGGGCGCTGCGTGGCCCACTGCCCCTTCAACCTGATGCCCGCCGCCATCGAGAGCGCCTACAACAACAAGGAGCCCGAGAAGCTCAAGGCCCTGAAGGTGAACCTGTGCATGGAGTGCGGCTGCTGCTCCTTCAGCTGTCCCGCCCGCCGGCCCCTGGTCCAGGTGAACAAGCTGGCCAAGGCCATGCTGAACCAGTACAACGCCGAGCAGAAGGCCGCCGCCGAGAAGAAAGCGGCCAAGGAAAAAGAAAAGGAGGCGGTCTAAATGAACAACATGATCGTTTCCGTCAACCCCCACATCTACGCCAAAGACACCACCCAGACCATCATGCGGGACGTACTCATCGCCCTGTTCCCCGCCGTCATCGCGTCCATCGTGTTCTTCGGCGTCCGGGCCCTGCTGGTGGAAGTGGTGTGCGTGGCGGTGGCCATGGCCTGCGAGTGGGCCTTTGAGAAGATCACCAACCGGCCTATCACCGTCATGGACCTGTCCGCCGCCGTCACCGGCCTGCTGCTGGCCCTGAACCTGCCGGCGTCCATCCCCATCTGGCAGGCCATGTTCGGCTCCTTCGTGGCCATCGTGGTGGTGAAGCAGTTCTTCGGCGGCATCGGCCAGAACTTCGCCAACCCCGCCATCACCGCCCGCGTCATCATGCTGGTGGCCTTCTCCGGGGCCATGACCAACTGGACCGTCCCCGCCTTTACCGACGCCACCTCCACCGCCACCCCCCTGGCCATCCTGAGCTCCGAGGGCGCGGCGGGCACACTGCCCACCCTGGCCCAGATGTTCCTGGGCGCACGGGGCGGCTCCATGGGCGAGACCAGCTGCCTGGCCCTGCTCATCGGCGGGCTGTACCTCATCTGCCGCCGGGTCATCACCTGGCACACCCCCGCGGCCTTCCTCGGCACCGTGCTGGTGCTCACCGCCTTGCTGGGCCAGCAGCCCCTGTACCAGGTCATGGCGGGCGGACTGTTCATCGGCGCGTTCTTCATGGCCACCGACTACACCACCTCTCCCCCCACCCCCGCCGGAAAGCTCATCTTCGGCGTGGGCTGCGGCCTCATCACCGTGCTCATCCGGGTGTGGGGCAACTACCCCGAGGGCGTGTCCTTCTCCATCCTGCTGATGAACATCCTCAACCCCTACATCTGTGAGTGGACCAAGACCAAGCCGTTTGGAGGTGTGCAGGCATGACGAAAGCAAAATCCAATGTGATGACCGATTTCGGGGCCCCCATCATCGTGCTGGTCCTGATCTGCGTCATTATGAGCGGCCTGCTGGCCCTCACCAACAGCGCCACCGCCCCCATCATCGCCGAGGCCGAGCGCAAGGCCAACGAGGAGGCCCGGCTGGAGGTCCTGCCCGACGCCGACAGCTTCCTCCAGGTGGAGCAGGCCGGTCTGCCCGACGCGGTGAAGGAGGTCTACCAGGCCGAAAACGGCGCGGGCTACACCTTCTCCCTCACCACCCAGGGCTACGGCGGCAAGAACACCCTGAAAATGGCCGTGGGCATCGACATGGACGGCAAAATCACCGGCGTGAAGGTGCTCAGCCACAAGGAGACCGCCGGTCTGGGCTCCAAGATCACCGCCGATGAGAACTTCTACGGCCAGTTCCCCGGACTGGACGCCGCCGGGGCCGCCGCCGCCGACACTATCTCCGGCGCGACCTTCTCCTCCAACTACTACAAGGCCGCCATCGCCGACGCGTTCGCCGCGTTCGACCTGGTGAAGGGCTGAGGAAGGGAGGCACATGGATATGAAAAACAATAAGCTGAAAATCCTGACCAACGGCATCATCAAAGAAAACCCCATCCTGGTGCTGATTCTGGGCACCTGCCCCTTCCTGGCGGTCACCACCCAGGCGTCCAACGCCATCGGTATGGGCGCGGCGGTCACCTTCGTGCTGCTGTGCTCCAATGTGATGATCTCCCTGCTGCGCAAGGTGATCTCCGACAAGGTGCGCATACCCTGCTACATCGTGGTCATCGCCTCCTTCGTCACCCTGGTGCAGATGATCGTCAAGGCCTACCTGCCCGCCCTGGACGTGGCCCTGGGCCTCTACCTGCCCCTGATCGTGGTGAACTGCATCATCCTGGGCCGGGCCGAGATGTTCGCCAACAAAAACGGCGCGCTGGACTCCGCCCTGGACGCCATCGGCATGGGCGTGGGCTACACCCTGGCCATGCTGGCGATGGCCTCCATCCGGGAGATCTTCGGCGCGGGCACCTGGTTCGGCATGGCCGTCCCCGTGCTCAAGGACAACAACATCTCCATCATGACCATGGCCCCCGGCGGCTTCGCCATCTTCGGCATTCTGATCGCCATCATCAACAAGGCCAGCAACGGCAAGGCCATCAAGAAAAAGGATTTCAGCTGTGAGGGCTGTCCCAGCGCCGCCGCGTGCAACGGGCAGAACTGCGCTGAGAAGAGGGAGGCTGCCGCGAAATGAAAGAACTCATTGCCATCGTCATGGCGGCCATCCTGGTGAACAACTACGTGCTGAGCCAGTTCCTGGGCATCTGCCCCTTCCTGGGCGTGTCCAAGAAGCTGGACCAGGCCGCCGGGATGAGCGTGGCCGTCATCTTCGTGATGCTTCTGGCCACCGCCGTCACCTACCCCATCCAGTACTTCGTCCTAAACCCCAACGGCCTGGGCTACCTCCAGACCATCGTGTTCATTCTGGTCATCGCCGCCCTGGTGCAGCTGGTGGAAATCATCCTGAAAAAGTACATCCCCGCCCTCCACGCCTCCCTGGGCGTGTACCTGCCCCTCATCACCACCAACTGCGCGGTGCTGGGCGTGTGCATCAGCAACGTGGACAACTACATGACCGCCACCGGCGGCTTCGGCGGCGGCTTCGTCCAGGCCATGTTCAACTCCCTGGGCTCCGGCCTGGGCTTCATGCTGGCCATGGTGCTGTTCTCCGGCGTGCGCAGCCGGGTGGACAAGTGCAAGTGCCCCGAGTGCTTCAAGGGCATGCCCATCACCCTGATCTCCGCCGCCATCGTGTCCGTGTCCTTCATGGGCTTCGCGGGCATCGTGGAAAACCTGCTGGGTTAAGGAGGGTGCGACTATGGAAATCGTAATTGCTGTCGCTGTTGTCGGCGTCATCGGCCTTTTATGCGCGGTGATGCTGTCCGTGGCCTCCAAGTTCATGGCCGTGGAGGTGGATGAGCGCATCCCTCAGGTCCGCGAGTGCCTGCCCGGCGCCAACTGCGGCGCCTGCGGCTTCGCCGGGTGCGACGGGTACGCCGCCGCCCTGGTGGAGGACCCCGACCTGGCCGTCAGCCTGTGCGTCCCCGGCGGGGCCACCGCCGCGGAAAATATCGGCAAGGTGCTGGGCCGCGAGGCGGGGGACGTGGCCAAGCAGGTGGCCGAGGTGCGCTGCTCCGGCACCTGTGAGGCCACCTCCGTGAAGATGGACTACAAGGGCCTGGAGAGCTGCGCCGCCGCCAAGCTGCTGTTCGGCGGCACGGGCAAGT
>CATLFX010000028.1 GCA_949935795.1 uncultured Oscillospiraceae bacterium | reverse complement strand
CACGGCCTTGGCGGCTTCCTCCGCCGCCTTCTCCGCTTTGGCCGTCACGGTCTTGGCGGCTTTGGCCGTCTTGGCCCTGACGGTCTTGGGCTCTTCTTCCCCATCGGCCTCGCTCTTAGCGCCCCGGGCCGCGGCCTTGCGCTCATAGAACACGGTGGCCATGGCGGGCAGGGTGAGCTCCACGGCGTACTTCAGCCCGTGCAGCTCCTCCTTCTTGGCCTTGACAGGGGCCAGGGGCGTACCCGCGCCGCCGTACTTGGCGTCGTCGCTGGACAGCACAGGAACGTAGGTGCCCGCCTTGGGCACGCCGATCTTGTAGCCGGTGCGCTCCACGGGGCAGAAGTTGCACACCACGATGACCTCTTTCCCCTTGTCGTCGATGCGGCGGAAGGAGATGACGCTCTGCTGCCAGTCGTCGCAGGAGATCCACTGGAACCCCTGCCAGTCCACGTCGTTGTGCCACAGGGCGGGGTGGTCCAGATAGAAGTGGTTCAGGTCCCGGACATAGGACTGCATCTGCTGGTGCTTGTCGTACTCCAGCAGCATCCAGTCAAGCTGCTTTTTCTCATCCCACTCGATGAACTGGGCGAACTCGCCGCCCATGAACAGCAGCTTTTTGCCCGGGTGGGTCATCATATAGCCGTAGAAAGCCCGCAGGTTCTGGAACTTGTCCGGATATTCCCCGGGCATTTTGTTCACCAGGGAGCACTTGCCGTGGACCACCTCATCGTGGGACAGGGGGAGGACGAAATTCTCCGAGAAGGCGTAGGTCAGGGAGAAGGTCAGGTTGTTGTGCTTGCCCTTGCGGAACAGGGGGTCGGTGGACATATAGTCTACCATGTCGTGCATCCAGCCCATGTTCCATTTGAAGTTGAAGCCCAGCCCGCCGTCATACCCCGGCTTGGTGACCATGGGGAAGGCGGTGGACTCCTCGGCCGCCATGATGGCGGCGGGCTCGCAGGTGAGGGCGGCGGCGTTCATGTCCCGCAGGAACTGCACCGCCTCCAGGTTGATGTTGCCGCCGTCCTTGTTGGGCCGCCACTCGCCGCCCTGGCGGCCGTAGTCCAGGTAGAGCATGGAGGCCACCGCGTCCACCCGGATGCCGTCGATGTGGAACTTGTCCAGCCAGTAGACCACGTTGGAGATCAGGAAGGAGCGCACCTCGTAGCGCCCGTAGTCGAAGATGCGGGTGCCCCAGTCTGGGTGCTCCCGGCGAAGGGGATCGGCGGGCTCGTAGCAGTAGCCGCCGTCAAACTCAAACAGGCCGCACTCGTCCCGGGGGAAGTGGGCTCCCACCCAGTCAATGATGACGCCGATACCCGCCTCGTGGCACATGTCCACAAACCTCATGAAGTCGTGGGGGGTGCCGTACCGGGAGGTGGGGGCGTAATACCCGGTGACCTGATAGCCCCAGGAGGGGTCGTAGGGGTACTCGCTGATGGGGAGCAGCTCCACATGGGTGTACCCCATGTCTTTCAGGTAGGGGATAAGCTGCCGGGCGCAGTCCACGTAGGACAGGAAATTGCCGTCCTCGTGCCGCCGCCAGGAGCCCATGTGCATCTCATAGATGTTCATCGGACTGCGCAGCACGTCCTTTTTGCTCCTGGCCCGGCAGTAGGCCCCGTCGGTCCACTCAAAGCCGTCCAGATTGAACACCTTGCTGGCGTTGTCCGGCCGGGTGGCGGAGTGGGTGGCGTAGGGGTCAGCCCGGAACACAAAGGTGCCGTCAGGCCGCTCGATGTAGTACTTATACTCATCGTAGGTCTGTACGCCGGGGATGAACCGCTCCCAGATGGCGGGGGCGATGCGCTCCATGGCGGGGGACGCCTTGTCCCAGTCGTTGAAGCGGCCCAGCACCCGCACGCTCTTGGCGTGGGGGGCCCAGACACGGAACACGTAGCCGTCCTGGCCGTCCACCACGGCGGGGTGGCAGCCCATGAACTGGTAGGCGTCCGTACTGGTCCCATCGGAAAACCGCTTGATGGCTTCGCTGAGTTGGTCTGCTTTTTTTATCATAAGTGCCCTCCAAACCTCCGCCGCACGGGGCGGAAAATTCTGAGAATTGAGTCTCATGCGCTGGGGGTTCGCGTTGATGCCATTATTATAATCCTATGCGGCCTCAAAGTCAAGGTGCACAAAAAAGAATTGAAAATCCGGAATGTTTATGTCGTTTTACGAGAAAAACGCGGAAATCCTCAAGCCGTCTGCCAGCGGCGCTGAAAAGTTCCCGATTTCCCCTGCCAAGCGGCTAAATTCAAAAGATTGTCAGAAGAAAAGGCTTCCCAGGGGCGTCAAAGCGCCCCTGGGAAGTCAGGGTCAGGAGATCACGGCGTGCCGGTGGCACAGCCGCTTCAACCGTATAAATGCTTATTCCTCCGTCCCGTCCTCATCCAGGGTGATGGACAGCACCTCGTCCTCCTCGTCCTCCTCGGGCTCGGCATAGGCCTCCTCCTCGGTGAGGACCGCCTCGTCCTCGTCCTCCTTCAGGTCATCGGCCAGCACCGCCACCTCACGGAAGCGGCCCTCGTCGTGGACCTCGTCCTCGATCTCGTCCAGCTTGCGGTAGGCGGCCAGGCCGGAGCCCGCCGGGATCAGCTTGCCGATGATGACGTTTTCCTTCAGTCCCAGCAGGTGGTCCACCTTGCCCTTGATGGCGGCCTCGGTGAGCACCTTGGTGGTCTCCTGGAAGGAGGCGGCGGACAGGAAGGACTCGGTGGCCAGCGACGCCTTGGTGATGCCCAGCAGCAGCCGGGTGCAGGTGGGCAGGACCAGCTCAGAGCCGTCCTCCCGGGTCTCCCCGGCGTCCATGCGCTCACGGACCGCCGCGCAGGCGTCCCGGAACTCGATGATGTCGATGGTGGAGCCAGACAGCAGAGCGGAATCGCCGGACTCCTCCACCCGCACCTTGCGCATCATCTGGCGGACAATGACCTCGATGTGCTTGTCGTTGATGTCCACGCCCTGCTGGCGGTAGGGCTTCTGGACCTCTTGAATCAGATAGTTGTGCACCGCGTCCACGCCCCGGATGCGCAGCACCTCGTGGGGGGACAGGGCGCCGTCGGTGAGCCGCTGGCCCTTGGTGACCCGGTCGCCGGTCTTGACCCGGATGCCGGCGCTGTAGGGCACGGCGTAGGTGACCACCTCGCCGTCGTCGGCGGTGACGGTCAGATTGCACAGGGTGGCCCGCTTGGTCTCCTCCACGGTGACCACGCCGGAGATCTCGGCCAGCTGGGCCATCTTCTTGGGCTTGCGGGCCTCCAGCAGCTCCTCCACGCGGGGAAGGCCCTGGGTGATGTCGCCGCCGGCCACGCCGCCGGTGTGGAAGGTACGCATGGTCAGCTGGGTGCCCGGCTCACCGATGGACTGTGCGGCGATGATGCCCACGGCCTCGCCCATGCCCACAGGCTCGCTGAAGGCCAGGTTCATGCCGTAGCACTTGGCGCACACGCCGGAGTGGGCCTCGCAGGTGAGCACGGAGCGCACCTTGATGGAGGGCTTCTGGCCCTCCGGGGTCTGCTCGGTCAGCTTCTTCTCAATGAAGCTGGCCAAATCGCCGTCCACCAGGGTGTCCCGGCTCACCAGCACCTCGCCGGTCTTGGGATCCACCAGGTCGTCCGCCAGGTAGCGGCCCCGCAGGCGCTCCACCAGCGGCTCGATGACCTGGCCGTTCTCGCCGATCTCGGACACGGTGATGCCGTCCCGGGTGCCGCAGTCCTCCTCCCGGATGATGACCTCCTGGGACACGTCCACCAGGCGGCGGGTCAGGTAGCCGGAGTCGGCGGTGCGCAGGGCGGTGTCGGCCATGCCCTTCCGGGCGCCCCTGGAGGAGATGAAGTACTCCAGTACGGACAGGCCCTCGCGGAAGTTGGCCTTGATGGGGATCTCGATGGTGCGCCCGGCGGTGTCGGCCATCAGGCCGCGCATACCGGCCAGCTGGCGGATCTGCTTCATGGAGCCGCGGGCGCCGGAGTCGGCCATCATGAAGATGGGGTTGAACTTGTCCATGCTCTTTTGCAGGGCGTCGGACACGTCGTTGGTGGTCTTTTCCCAGGCGGACACCACCAGGCGGTAGCGCTCGTCGTTGGTGAGGAAGCCCCGCTTGTACTGGTTCTCAATTTTCACGATGTCCTGCTCGGTCTCCGCGATGAGGGTGCGCTTCTCATCGGGGACGGTCATGTCCGCGATGGCCACCGTCAGCGCGCCCCGGGTGGAGAACTTGTAGCCCCGGGCCTTGATGGTGTCCAGCACCTCGGCGGACCGGGTGAAGCCGTGCTTGGAGATGCAGCGGTCCACGATCTGGCCCAGCTGCTTCTTGCCGCACATGAAGTTGATCTCGGGCTCAAAGACCTGCTCGGGGTCGTTCCGGTCCACGAACTCCAGGTCCTGGGGGATGCCCTCGTTGAACAGCAGGCGGCCCACGGTGGTGCGCACCAGCTTGTGGCGCAGCTCCCCGTTGATCTCGGCGGAGCGCCGGACCAGGATGGGCTCATGGAGCTCCAGAATGCCCTCGGCGTAGGCCAGCTGGGCCTCGTTGTCGTCGGAGAAGACGCTGTAGACCTCCCGGGGCAGCTCGCCCTCCTTGACCTCGGCGCACAGGGAGGGCGTGGTGCGGTACCAGCGGTTGGCTTCCTCGTCCCGGACCCACACGCGGTCGTTTTCCATCAGCTCCCCGCCGGCCAGGGCCTTGGCGGCCTCGGCAGGGGTTTTGTAAGAGAAATCGGGGTCGGGCTCCGGGTCCCGCTCGTAGGTCAGGTAATAGGAGCCCAGCACCATGTCCTGGGTGGGCACGGTCACCGGCCCGCCGTCCGACGGCTTGAGCAGGTTGTTGGCGGCCAGCATCAGAATGCGGGCCTCGGCCTGGGCCTCGGCGGACAGGGGGACGTGGATGGCCATCTGGTCGCCGTCGAAGTCGGCGTTGAAGGCGGTGCACACCAGGGGGTGGAGCTTCATGGCCCGGCCCTCCACCAGCACCGGCTCAAAGGCCTGTATGCCCAGGCGATGGAGCGTCGGCGCGCGGTTGAGCATGACGGGGTGCTCCTTGATGACAGACTCCAGGGCGTCCCACACGGCGGGGGTGCCCTTGTCCACTTCCTTCTTGGCGGCCTTGATGTTGCTGATGCCGCTCTCCACCAGCTTCTTCATGACGAAGGGCCGGAACAGCTCGATGGCCATCTCCTTGGGCACGCCGCACTGGTAGATTTTCAGCTCGGGGCCCACCACGATGACGGAACGGCCGGAATAGTCCACGCGCTTGCCCAGCAGGTTCTGGCGGAAGCGGCCCTGCTTGCCCTTGAGCAAATCGGACAGGGACTTGAGGGCCCGGTTGTTGGCCCCGGTGACGGCGCGGCCCCGGCGGCCGTTGTCGATGAGGGCGTCCACCGCCTCCTGGAGCATCCGCTTCTCGTTGCGCACGATGATGTCGGGCGCGTTGAGCTGGATGAGGCGCTTCAGGCGGTTGTTGCGGTTGATGACCCGGCGGTACAGGTCGTTCAGGTCGGAGGTGGCGAACCGTCCGCCGTCCAGCTGGACCATGGGCCGCAGCTCAGGCGGGATGACAGGCAGCACGTCGATGACCATCCACTCCGGCTTGTTGCCGGAGATGCGGAAGGCGTCCACCACCTCCAGCCGCTTGACGATCTTGGCCTTTTTCTGGCCGCTGGCGTCCTTCATCTGGGCCCGCAGGGAGGCGGAAAGCTCCTCCAGGTCCAGGTCGGACAGCAGCTTCTTGACGGCCTCCGCGCCCATCCCGGCGTCGAAGTCGTCCTCGTAGTACTCGCGCAGCTTCTTGTACTCCGCGTCGGTCAGAATCTGGTTCTTGGTCAGGTGAGTGTACTCGGGGCCGGGATCGGTGACGATATAGGCGGCGAAGTACAGCACCTTTTCCAGGATGCGGGGGCTGATGTCCAGCAGCAGGCCCATCCGGGAGGGGATGCCTTTAAAATACCAGATGTGGGACACGGGGGCGGCCAGCTCGATGTGGCCCATGCGCTCACGGCGGACCTTGGCCCGGGTGACCTCCACACCGCAGCGGTCGCAGATCTTGCCCTTGAAGCGGATCTTCTTATACTTGCCGCAGTGGCACTCCCAGTCCTTGGTGGGGCCGAAGATGCGCTCACAGAACAGTCCGTCCCGCTCGGGCTTGAGGGTGCGGTAGTTGATGGTCTCCGGCTTCTTCACCTCGCCGAAGGACCACTTGCGGATCTGCTCCGGGGAGGCGATGCCGATGCGGATGGCGTTGAATTCAGCGTAGCTCATTGTCTCACCCTCCCTTCTCACTCATCGCCGCCGAAGAGGTCGTCCTCATCGCCGGCGTTGTCGGCGGACACGCCCAGGTCGTCGTCGTCGCTGGTCTCCTTCATGGTGAAGCCCGCGTCGGCAAACTCGCTCTCGGTGCCCACGTCCTGGTAACGCTCGTAGTCGTCGTCGCGGAAGCGGCCGGGCTGGTAGCCGGTGTCGTCGTCATCGTCCTTGAGCTCGATCTCGTTGCCGTTCTCATCCAGCACCTGGATGTCCAGACACAGGGCCTGGAGCTCCTTCACCAGCACCTTGAAGGACTCGGGTACGCCGGGCTTGGGCACGTTGTAGCCCTTGACGATGGACTCGTAGGTGCGCACACGGCCCGTCACGTCGTCGGACTTCACCGTCAAAATCTCTTGCAGGGTATACGCCGCGCCGTAGGCCTCCAGGGCCCACACCTCCATCTCGCCGAAGCGCTGGCCGCCGAACTGGGCCTTGCCGCCCAAGGGCTGCTGGGTGACCAGGGAGTAGGGGCCGGTGGAGCGGGCGTGAATCTTGTCGTCCACCAGGTGGTGGAGTTTAAGGAAGTAGACGTAGCCTACGGTGACGGGGTTGTCAAAGCGCTCGCCGGTGCGGCCGTCGTACAGCCAGCTCTTGCCGTCCTCCCGGAGGCCCGCCAGCTTGAGGGTGTCGGCGATGTCCTGTTCGTCCGCGCCGTTGAAGATGGGGGTGGCCACCT
Organism: uncultured Oscillospiraceae bacterium; assembly: GCA_949935795.1. GTDB lineage: Bacteria > Bacillota > Clostridia > Oscillospirales > Oscillospiraceae > Enterenecus. Next base: position 23,673 of record CATLFX010000028.1, on the reverse strand, counting down.
TCCAGCCCAGGGCCTTGGCGGCGTAGCCCAAGTGGACCTCCAGCACCTGGCCGATGTTCATACGGGAAGGCACGCCCAGGGGGTTCAGCACGATGTCCAGGGGGGTGCCGTCGGGCAGGAAGGGCATATCCTCCTGGGGCAGGATGCGGGACACCACGCCCTTATTGCCGTGGCGGCCGGCCATCTTGTCGCCCACAGAGATTTTACGCTTCTGGGCGATATACACCCGGACCACCTGGTTGACGCCGGGGGACAGCTCCGCGCCCTCCTCCCGGGAGAACACCTTCACGTCCACCACGATGCCGTACTCGCCGTGTGGCACCTTCAGGGAGGTGTCGCGGGTCTCGTGGGCTTTCTCGCCGAAGATGGCCCGGAGCAGGCGCTCCTCGGCGGTCATCTCGGTCTCGCCCTTGGGGGTGACTTTACCGACCAGGTAATCGCCGGCGCGGACCTCCGCGCCCACCCGGATGATGCCCCGCTCGTCCAGATCTTTCAGGGCGTCCTCGCCCACGTTGGTGATGTCCCGGGTGATCTCCTCGGGGCCCAGCTTGGTGTCACGGGCCTCGGTCTCGTACTCCTCGATGTGGATGGAGGTAAACACGTCCTCCTTCACCATCCGCTCGTTGAGCAGGATGGCGTCCTCGTAGTTGTATCCCTCCCAGGTCATGAAGCCCATGAGGATGTTTTTGCCCAGGGCGATCTCGCCGTTGGAGGTGGACTGGCCGTCGGCCAGGGTGTCCCGGACCTGAACCCGGTCGCCCACAGACACGATGGGCCGCTGGTGGATGCAGGTGCCGTGGTTGGAGCGCTGGTACTTGGTCAGCTTGTAGTCCTTCTCGCCCATGCCGTCGTAGCGCACGGTGATGTGGGTGGCGTCCACGGAGGTGACCACGCCGTCCCCCTCGGCCAGCACGGCCACCTCGGAGTCCTGGCAGTTCTTGTACTCCTGGCCCGTCGCCACGATGGGGGCCTCGGTGGTCAGCAGAGGCACGGCCTGACGCTGCATGTTGGCGCCCATCAGGGCCCGGTTGGCGTCGTCGTTCTGGAGGAAGGGGATCTGGGCGGAGGCCACGGACACCATCATCTTGGGGGACACGTCCACGTAGTCCACCCGGTCCCGGTCCACCTCGATGATCTCATTGCGGTGGCGGCAGGCCACGCGGCGGTTGGCCAGGAAGCCGTCCTCGTCCACCGGCTCGGTGGCCTGGGCTACGTTGAACTCGTCCTCCACGTCGGCGGTCATATACTCCACGTCGTTGGTGACCCGGACGGCCACGCACCTGCCCCGCTCGTCCAAAATCTTCTCGGTTTTGCGGTAGGGGGTCTCGATAAAGCCGTAGCGGTTCACCCGGGCGTAAGAGGCCAGGTAGGAGATCAGGCCGATGTTGGGGCCTTCGGGGGTCTCGATGGGGCACAGGCGGCCGTAGTGGGAGTAGTGGATATCCCGCACGTCGAAGGAGGCCCGGTCACGGGACAGGCCGCCGGGGCCCAGGGCGGACAGGCGGCGCTTGTGGGTCAGCTCCGCCAGGGGGTTGGTCTGATCCATGAACTGGGACAGGGGGCTGGACCCGAAGAACTCCTTGATGGCGGCGGTGACGGGCCGGATGTTGATGAGGGACTGGGGCGTCACGATGTCCAGGTCCTGGATGGTCATCCGCTCCCGGATCACCCGCTCCATGCGGGTGAAGCCGATGCGGAACTGGTTTTGCAGCAGCTCGCCCACACAGCGCAGGCGGCGGTTGCCCAGGTGGTCAATGTCGTCGGGCGCACCCACGCCGAAGGCCAGGCAGTTGAGGTAGTTGATGGACGCCATGATGTCGTCCACGGTGATGTGCTTGGGGATGAGCCGGTCCATGTTGTCGTGGAGGATGTCGAAAAAGTCCTCCTGGGAGAGCTTCTCCGCCTCGCGGCGCTCCAGCAGCTCCTGGAGCACCTTGCCGCACACCTTCTCGGTGACGCCCGCCTGGGCCGGGTCGAAGTCCACGAACTTGGACATGTCCACCATACCGTTGGAGAACACCTTCACCATATGCACGCCGGTGTGGAGGTCGTCCACCTCCACCACGGCCTCGTTGACGCCCAGGTCGTCCAGCTGGCGGGCCCGCTCCCGGGTCAGCACCTCGCCGGCCTCGGCCACGATCTCGCCGGTGGCGGGGTCGGCCACGGGGGCCCCCAGCTTCTGGCCGGACAGGCGGGTCCAGATGGCCAGCTTCTTGTTGAACTTGTACCGGCCCACGCCGGACAGGTCGTACCGCCGGGGGTCGAAGAACAGAGAGTTGAGCAGGCTCTCGGAGGAGTCCACCGTGGGGGGCTCGCCGGGGCGCAGCTTGCGGTAGATCTCCAGCATGGACTCCTCGTAGCTCTTGCAGGCGTCCTTCTCCAGGGTGGCCAGGATGCGGGGGTCCTCGCCGAACATGTCGATGATGCCCGCGTCGGTGCGGGGGCCGATGGCCCGGATGAGGCAGGTCACCGGCAGCTTGCGGTTCTTGTCGATGCGGACGTAGAACACGTCGCTGAGGTCGGTCTCATACTCCAGCCAGGCGCCCCGGTAGGGGATGACGGTGGCGGCATAGGTGATGTTGTCCGCCTTGTCCGCATTTTTGGAGAAATACACGCCGGGGGAGCGCACCAGCTGGGACACGATGACGCGCTCCGCCCCGTTGATGACGAAGGTGCCCGCGTCGGTCATGATGGGGAAGTCGCCCATAAAGATGGACTGCTCCTTGATCTCGTTGGTGGCCTTGTTGCGGAGATGGACCTGCACCTTCATGGGGGCGGCGTAGGTCATGTCCTGGGCCTTGCACTCCTCGATGGTGTACTTAGGGGGATCGTCCATGGAGAAGCTGATGAAGGACAGCTCCAGGTTGCCCGCGTAGTCGGTGATGGAGTCCACATCGTTGAACACCTCCTGGAGCCCCGTCTCCAGGAACCACTTGTAGGACTTCTTCTGGATCTCCAGGAGGTAGGGCATCTCCAGGATCTCCTCGGTGCGGGCGAAGCTCTTGCGGTGGGTCTTGCCGTACCAGACGTCTTTGACCGCTCTGGCCATATGCTGTTCACGCTCCACTTCGTCAAAATTTCCGGGCCCTGGGCGGCGGCGCAATTTGATACGCCCGGGGCGGTTGTTAGGTTCTTAAAATTTCCTCTTGCGTTCTTTGTGCAAATCTGCTATACTTACCGTACCAGTTGGGAAGGGCTTTTTACGACCATCTGTGCATAAAAGCAGTTTATGATACCACAACTGCCGTCCCGCGTCAAGAGAAATTTTGGCGGCGGGGCGATTTTTTGCGCCAACCTTACAGTTATAGAAAGGAACTGCCCATGGGGGAAACTGTTTATTATTTGCTCATCTGGCTGGGCGTTACCAGCGCACTGGCCTTCGTCCTCTTCGGCTGGGACAAGCTGATGGCCAAGCTCCGCCGCCGCCGCGTCCCCGAGGCGGCCCTGCTGGGCTGTGCCCTCCTAGGCGGCTCCGCCGGGGGAATGCTGGGCATGGCGGTCTTCCATCACAAGACCCGCAAGCCCCTGTTCCGCCATCTGGTCCCCGCGTGCCTCCTGGCCCACGCCGCTCTGCTGGCCTGGTCCGCCGCGCACCTCTGACCCGCTTGTACATTGCCCCCTAAACCCGCCAGTCCCGCCGTTTTCCGGCGGGACTGGCAGGTTTTTTATGTAGCAAGCCCCCGCAGGGGGCATTCCGACAGGGACACCCGCTCCGCCAGGGCGGACAACCCGTTGTCCCGGGGGTAGTCCTGCAAAATGGCGGCGGACTGGGTGGAATCCGGCCCGATGATGATCTCCTCCACCAGGTCCTCCAGGTCCACGCCGATCTCCCGGCACATGGCCCGCAGGTCCAGCGGGTAGTATTTCTTGATCCGCTCCTTGGAGACATGATAGCAGGGCCGCACGTCGAACTCCGCCTTTTCAAAGGGGGACACCACCAGCCGCATCTCATACTCCGAGGAGAAGGAGGGGTGCTTGTAGGACACCGAACAGGCCCAGGCCTCCCGCATGGCCTCCTTCACGCCGGGGTCATCCGGGCTCAGCGGTCCGCCGCCCCGGGCCAGGGCGCAGAAGGTCTCCACCATGGGGTGGTCCGTCATGTCGTCCCGGTAGAACACCAGCTGGAGGGACAGCGCCCCCTTGGCCACCCGCTCCAAATAGTCCCGGCGGAAGGCGATGCACACCCCCCTGCCCCGATTGCCGTACCGCTCCCACTGGGCGGCGTCGTCCCGGTGGAAGGAAAAGCAGGCGGCAAAGGCGGAGTACTCCTTTTTCAGCTCCTCCTGGAACAGGGCCCGGACCTGCCCGGCCTGGTCCGGCCTGCCCTCTCCCTCCAGCCGGTCCGAGGCGGCGGCGCACAGACGGCCCATAAAATGGCGCATCTCCGCCGAGTCGTTCATCCGCAGCACATTGTTCACCCGCAGCTGGGCCTGACGCAGGATGCCGTCCAGCGCCTGAAAGTCGGTGTAATGGTAGAGAATCCTTCTGCGCAGGTGGTCCATGCCGCCCTCCTTTCCCACGTAAAAAAACAGGACTGCCCGCGGCAGTCCTGTTTCCCGCTGTCATATGCCGAAAAAGAGACGCGCCCCCACAGCCGTGCCGGAACGGATTCCGGCCCTTTGAGACGCGTCCTGCCGCAAACAGCGACTGTGCTTTCGCTCATCATGATAGCATAGATCACAGCGGCTGTAAAGAGAAAATTCCGCCCGTCCGCCGGAGCGTCCGCCGCCGCTCTCCCCAAATTTATCCAGTGCTTGTAAAGAAATATGTTGCAAATTGCTTTACATATGATATAATATAATTATGCGGAAGGGAGCGATTTCCATGGCGCAGGTTATGATCAATTTCCGATTGGACGAGGAGACCAAAAAAAGCATGGAGCAGGCCTGCCGGGAGATGGGGTTGACCATGACCACCGCCTTCACCATCTTCGCCAAAAAAGTGGGCCGGGAGAAACGGATTCCCTTTGAGGTCACGGCGGAGCCCTATCCCGCCCAGGCACAGCGCCGCCCCGCGGCGGCCCGGACGGACTATGAGGAGGAACCGCTTATGCTCACAAAAAAACAGGAGCGGCTGGAGCAGCTGTGCGGGTCGGTCCGCCGGTCCCTGACCGCCATCTCTGTGGCAATTCCCTCCTCCATTACCGGGCTGTCCATGGAGCGCATCCGGCTGCTGTGCGGCGACGAGCTCAAGGACAAGGCCGCAGCCGCCGCCAAAGCCTCCAGGGCGCTGTTCTCCGGCAAAACCGCCGGCTCGCTGGCGGAAAAGGACCTGAACATCCTGGATGAGTATGCGGACGCCCTCTCCGCCATCGAAGCGGAGCTTCTGGACCTTGAGCGCACCCTGATCCCCGCCATGAAATCCTGGCAGGGCGGGGATACGGATGTGTTCGCCCCCTATGAGCGCCGCCTGGCCGCCCTGTCCCAGCGGTTTGACGGGCTCGCGCCGCTGCTGAACCGCTTTTTGTGCTCCGCCGCCTGCCGCAGCGGCGCACGCGCGGTCAAAGCGCGCATCCGGCAGGCCGGAGCCCCTGTGGAGACGCCCTACGTCCTGACGGCGCTGGACAATCTGGAAGCGCTGGTCCTCCGGCACTACGACGGCCTGGAGGAACAGACCAGAACCCGCCTGGAGTCCAGCTACCTCCAGACGCTGGAGCTCACCCTGGGGGAGCTGGCCCAGGCCGAGCGGGAGGGGACGGATGCGGACGGGAAAGCCGCCCTCTGCCTGCGCGCAATCAACGTGCTGACCCAGGTGATCTCCGACAGCAGCCGGGCCCGGCAGGAGTGGAGCCGCCGCAGCCTGGAGGCGGAGGTGGAGGCCCTGGAGCGGCTGGCCGCCATGCGGGGGGACATCGCGGGGAACGCCAGGCCGGAGGGCTGAGCCGAGCCGTCCCTTTGGGGCCCAACATGCCGGTTCAAAAATTTCAAGCCGCCGAAGACTTCTTCCCGGCTTGTCGCAGATAGGAACATATCAACCCGTCACATTTGAAAGGAGGAGTCCCCATGCTTGAGTTTCTCATCAACGCCATTCCCTTTATCGCCATCGCCGTCGTCATCCTGGTTGTCATCATGCTTGGCTACGTCAAGGCCCCGCCCGACCAGGCCTACATCATCTCCGGCATGAAAAAGGAAAGCAAAGTCCTCGTCGGCCGGGCCGGCATCCGCGTCCCCTTCCTGGAGCGGATGGACCGGCTGTACCTGGGCCAGATGACGGTGGACATCAAGACGGAGCAGTCCGTCCCCACCAGCGATTTCATCAACGTCAACGTGGACGCCGTGGCCAAGGTGCGCATCTCCCCCCAGCCGGAGGGCATCAAGCTGGCGGCCAAAAACTTCCTGAACAAGCGCCCGGAAGACATCACCCGGGATTTGCAGGACTCCCTCCAGGGCAATATGCGCGAGATCATCGGCACCCTGTCCCTCAAGGAGATCAACACCGACCGGGATTCCTTCTCCGACCAGGTGATGTCCAAGGCCAGCAAGGACATGGATAAGCTGGGCATTGAGATTTTGTCCTGCAACATCCAAAACGTCACCGACGAGAACGGGCTCATCAAGGACCTGGGCGCGGACAACACCAGCCTCATCAAGAAGAACGCCGCCATCGCCAAGGCCCAGGCCGACCGGGATATCGCCATCGCACAGGCGGAGGCCGAGCGGGAGTCCAACGAGGCCCGTGTCCAGGCCGACACCCAGATTGCCCAGAAGCAGAACGAATTGGAGATACGCCGGGCGGAGCTGAAGATCATGGCCGACGGCAAGAAGGCGGAGGCCGACGCCGCCTACGAGATCCAGAGTCAGGAGCAGCGCAAGAGCATCGAGACGGCCACCGTCAACGCGGAGATCGCCAAGACCCAGCGCCAGGCCGAGCTGAAGCAGGCTGAGGTTGAGGTGCAGAAGCAGACGCTGGAGGCGGAGATCCGCGCCAAGGCGGACGCGGAGCGCTACCGCCAGCAGCAGGAGGCGGAGGCCGACCTGTTCAAGCGCCAGAAGGACGCCGAGGCCGCCCGCTACGAGCAGGAGCAGAAGGCCGAGGCCGAGCGCAAAATCGCCGAGGCCCAGAAGTACGCCAAAGAGCAGGAGGCCGAGGGTATCGCCGCGGTGGGCAAAGCTGAAGCCGAGGCCATCCGGGCCAAGGCCCTGGCCGAGGCCGAGGGCATCGACAAGAAAGCGGAGGCCATGAAAAAGTACGGCGAGGCCGCCGTCATCGAGATGGTCATGCAGGCCCTGCCCGAAATCGCACGCCACGTGGCCGAGCCCCTGTCCAAGGTGGACAAGATCACCATGTACGGCGAGGGGAACAGCGCCAAGCTGCTGGAGGACATCATCACCGGCACCTCCCAGGTCACCGAGGGCATCACCCAGAGCATGGGCATCGACGTGAAATCCCTGGTGGCCGGCATGCTGGGCGGCAAGCTGGCAAGCCGGGAGGACCCGGCCATCGTCATCCAGGCCCCGCCTCCCGCGGCCCAGGGGGAGGCCGCCCCCGCCGGGGAAGAGCAGCCGGATCAAGCTGAGTAACCCATTTGCGGCAGGACCGCCCGCAGCGGCGGTCCTGCCTTTCTTTTTACAGCCGCGCCCCGCGCCTTTCCTCACAAATGTCCAGGAGGCGCGGGCGCAAAAAAACACAGCGCCGCCGGGCTTTGGCCCGGCGGCGCTTTTTCAGGACGTTCCGTCTCTTACCCTTCCTTGACGGATTTCACAAACCCGCTGACCACGAGCAGCACACAGCCCAGCAGCAGGCAGACCCAGGCGGCTACGGAGACGTAGAACACGCTCCAGCCCGCCTCGTTGGCGGCGTTGAAGGAGAACAGGCCGGCGATGAGCATGACCCGCTGTCCCACGGCCGCGCCGAAGGTGTAGCAGTACAGGGCGATGGCGCCCAGGATGGACACGCTGCCCAGTATGTCGAAGTTGCCCCAGCGGCTGGGGGCGAAGATGGCCAGGAGGCACAGCACCACGCCCGCGCAGCCCGCCGCCGCGATCAGCGCCGTGTTGGTCAGGGGGTTATCCACATTGACCATACCGCTGACGATGGTGAGGATGGTGCCCGCCAGGCCCAGGACAGCGGCCAGGGCGTTGAGATAGCCGCCAATGCTCAGTTTCTTCAACATATCAGTTCCCCTCCTTTTTCTTGGTGGAGGACAGCACATACATGACGGCGCAGGCCGCGGCCAGCACACCGGAGCCGATCTCCAGGCCCATGTAGGTGGCCCGCCACCAGGTCATCCGGGAACCAAAGTGGGTGGTGGCGTTGTAGCGGTTCATCAGGTGGCTCTCGCTCCAGGCGAAGATGTTCTTGTGGACGGCGTCCTTCAGCTTCAGCTGTAGGTTGGCGTCCCCGTCGATGAGGTGGGCGTTCAGAGGCTCGCTGTACATCTGGTTCGTGAACAGGAAGCAGTTCTCCAGGGTGGTGGTGTCGTAGAAGCCGCTCTGGCCGCGGGTGTCGAAGCAGGTGGTGCCGGAGTTGAGCACGGCGGTCCACAGGTCCACGTCGTCGTAGATGTCGGTGACGGCGTAGCCGATGAAGCCCCACTCGTTGGCCAGGATCTCGGTCATCAGGCCATAGCTGGAGGTGCACTCGATGGCGCCGATCTTGGAGAAGGAGGTCATCAGGCCCCGCATGCCCGCGTCGTAGTCGGCGGTGTCGTACTTGGTGGCCTCAAAGGCGATCTGATAGGCCCGCAGCTCCACCTCACGGGCCCGCTGCTCGGTCATCCAGGGGGACACGCCGCCCCGCTCGGACTCCTGGTCGTTGAAGGCGAAGTGCTTGGGGGCGGCCACCAGGCCGTACTCCAGCGCGCCGATGGCGAACTCCATGGCCGCCACACCGGACAGCACCGGGTCCTCGGAATAGTACTCGCCGTTGCGGCCGTTGTAGGCATGGCGGTGGGTGTTCAGGCCGGGGCCCCACAGGATGTTGATGCCGGTGAACAGGGACTCGATGCCCTCGAACTGGCCCAGCTCATACATGAGCTCGGGGTTGAAGGTGGACGCGCCCATGGGGGCGTTGGCAAACACCTCGGGGTGCCAGTTGCCGTTGGGGTCGCTCTTGGGAATGGCCCAGGGGGCGTCCGGGTCCTTGGAGGCGCTCAGGTTGACGGCAATGCCGTTGCCCGCGTTCTCGGTCATATAGGTCTCAATGGCGCCGATGGAGTCCGCGCCGGGGATGGACGGACCGCCGAAGGAGAAGATATACATGGCCTCCTCCAGGGTGAGCTGGTCCAGCAGCTGGTCCCACTTGGGATCGTCGTAGGGCACGCCGTACATCTCGTAAAGCTTGATGCCGTTGTCCACCCCCCACTTGATATCGGAGGTGTCGTCGTTGGTCTTGAGCTCGTAGATCTTGCCGTTGAGGGCGTCGATGAGCTCTGGGTTGGTCAGGGTCATGCTGTCATAGGTCTTGGGGAAGGTGCCCGCCCAGTCGGAGCGGGTCAGATAGGTGACCTCGCCGGGCTGGTAGTAGTTCCAGTCGGAGTAGGGCAGCTGGTTGGAAATCTTGTGGCCCGTCTTGGACACGGAGAACAGGGTCTTGGAGATAAAGCTCTCCGTGACGTTCCTCCTGTATGCCTGGGCGGGGTTGCCCTCGCCCACCATCTTGGACTTGTCCATGCCCTGCATGGCCATGATGGCGTTCAGCGCGTCGTGAGCGCCGTTGCCCACGGCGAAATAGTAGTCGCCCGGGTCCATGATATAGGTGCCCTTGGTGCCGTCGCCGTTGTCATAGCTCTCGTCATAGCTGGCGATATACTGCAGGTCCACCTTCACCTCCACGGTCTGGGAGTCGCCGGGGGCCAGCACATCGGTCTTCTCAAAGTTCAGCAGCTGGATGGCGGGCTTCTCCACGCCGCCCTGGGTGTAGGGGGCCTGGCCGTAGATCTGCACCGGGGTCTTGCCCGCGGCGGAGCCGGTGTTGGTCACCTTCACGGAGAAGGTGGCGAAGGCGCTGGGGGAGCCGTTGTCGTTGGTGCCGATCTCAAACTTGGGCTCGCCCTCGATGGCGTAGTCGAAGGTGGTGTAGCTCAGGCCGTAACCGAAGCCGTAGGTCACCTCGTCGCCGTAATTCCAATTGCCGCTGGAGGCGTAGGCCCCGGCGGGAGAGTCGGCATTGCCCGCGCCGGCCACGCAGTCGTAATAGCGGGTCTCATAGTAGCGGTATCCCACGTAGATGCCCTCGGCCTCGATGGCGTAGGCGCCGGGGTTGAAGCCCAGTACGCCGCCGGTGCGGGTAATGGTGCCCTCGGTGTTGGTGTAGTACATCTTGCCCATGTTCTGCATGGCGGGGGCGGACATATTCCGCGCGGTGAAGATGTCAAACAGGCCGCCGGAGGGGCTCACCTTGCCGCTGAGCACGTCGGCCACGCCCAGCATGCCGTAGCAGCCGGGAGCGCCGATCCACAGGATGGCGTCCACGTCGGGATCGTCCTTCAGGGAGCCGATCTCCACGGAGGCGGAGCTCTGGACCAGGACGATCACCTTATCAGAGCACTCCTTGGCCAGCTCGATCATGTCCCGCTCGTTCCTGGTCAGGGAGAAGGGCTCGCCGCTCTCGAAGTCCAGGCCGTCGGCCACGCCGCCGGGCAGGTAGTCCAGCTGCTCGCAGCTGGGCCGGACGATGACCACAATGGCCGCGTCTCCGTACTGGGCGAAGCTGGACTTGTAGCCGGAGTTCACGCCCTCGATCTCACTGATCGAGGGCTCGCCGGGGTCGTAGACCTCGGCGGCGGGCTCGTTCTCATAGTGCACATAGGTCTCGCCCAGCTTGTCGTAAATGTCGATCATGGTCTGGTTCAGGTTGTAGCCCGCGCCGTCAAACTCGAACTCGTCGCCGGTCCAGGGAGTGGACACGGTGGGAGCGTTGGCCGCGCCCCGGGAGCCCACGGTCCAGGCCACGGTGTTGGCGAAGTCGGTCTTGCTCTGGCTCAGCGCCTGTTCCAGGCTGATATAGGAGCCGAAGGCCTTCACGCCGAAGCTGGAACCCAGCAGGTTGCTGTGGGAGCGGATGCCGAACAGGGTCACGTTGGACCCGGAGCCCAGGGGCAGCACGTTGTTCTCATTTTTCAGCAGAACGCTGCCCTCCGCCGCCTCCCGGCGGCCCAGGTCGATGGCCGCCGCGATGAGGGCGTTGGAATTGCCCGATCCATCCGCATTTAAAAACTCCTCCGGGGGGGTATACTTGTCATAGAGCGGGTTGTTCGCGTTCTGCTCAGAGACAAACCCGGAGCTGATCGTGCTCAGAGCGGTATCAATGCTGCCGGCGTTGGCCTCCAGGATGTTGCCCAGCAGCAGGGACACGCACAGCACAAAGACCAGCAGGGCGGTCAAGCCGCGCCACAGGCCGCGCTTTGTTCTTGCAAGCATTTTTTCACTTCTCCTCCTCACAAAATCGTACCGGCAGGCATCCTCTCCGGCCGCCGCGCGGCTTTGCCACAGCCAAAATCACCGATTGTTTACCGATTGTTTTTTGATTATGGCTTGTCCAAATCGTGGTACGGGGGCGCGGTTTCCTCCTTTCTCGGAATCGCGGGCGCCGCCGGGAGAGGCCGCATACCGGCCACAGGAATCAACTGATTCTTCCGCTATTATAGACGGGATTATGTCGATTGTCAACATCTTCTTTGAGCTCTGCCCCGGTAATCTTGTAAAAAGCCACGATCCCATTGACAAAATGCCCCAAGGCTAGTAAGATGAATTATAGTCAATTTGCATGACAGGAGGCAAACGGCTATGCAGTATCGAAATCAGTCGACTCGGGAACGCATTCTGTCCGCGGCAGAAAAGCTGTTCGCGGAAAAAGGGTACAAAGAAACCACCACCCGGGAGATCGTGCGGGAGGCGGGCGCAAGCCTGTCCTCCCTCCAGGCCCACTTTCAGGGAAAGGACAACGTCTATTTTCAGGTTAGGTGCAGAGCCATCGAGGAGCTCTACCAGTTCATGCGGCCCAGCATAGAGGAGGTAGAGTATATGAACAGCCAGGGGCTGCTGTACGGGGAGACGGCCTGGAACCTGCTGCATGAGCTCTTGTCCAAGTACGCGGAGTGGTGCTTTGATGCCAGGAACCTGCATGCCATCATCCTGGTCGGCCGGGAGATGCTGGACGGCTCCCCTGTCCAGGACCTGCCGGAGGAGAAGATCGAGGCCATCCTTGACGCCATCCAGCAGCTCTGCCTGCGGTACGTGGGGGCGGAGGACGGGGATTGGGCCCATCTGCTGGGGCGCACGCTCTCCGCCACCATGATGGGCATGACCCAGACAAGCCATCGGGACACCCAGCCGGAAGCGGCCAATTTCAAGCTTCTCCAATCCCAGGCCCAGGTCAAATACCAGGTCAAGAGCTATATCCTGCTCAGTCTCCGGGCCTATCTGGACATTCTCAGGACCCATCCCCAGGAGGGCCCTCCCTGGCTGGAAGATCGGATACCGTCGAATCAAGGGATATGAGGACCGCAGCGCCCTCTCCCCGCCCCTGGGCATGGGCGGCGGATTATTTGTGAAAAAGCTCCAAACTGCCCGGAAAAGCGGGGCCGTTCATGTTGACAACTGACAGGAGGCACATTATAATGGTAAAGAATCATTTGATTCTTCCTGGCGCAAACGGGGGCGCGGGAGGATGAATTTGAGAACAACAATCAAATTGAACCAAGGCTGGACCTTCACGGGCCCGGACGGTTCGCCGCGCCCAGTGGACCTGCCCCACACCTGGAACAATATCGACGGCCAGGACGGCGGCAACGACTACTGGCGGGGGACCTGCGTCTATGAGAAGACCTTCCCCAGGCCAGACCTTAAACCGGACCAGCGGGTGTACCTGGAGTTCCAGGGGGTGAACGCCTCGGCGCGGGTGGAGCTGAACGGGCAGGCCGTCGGAACCCACGACGGCGGCTACTCCACCTTCCGCTGGGACGTGACGGACCTGTTAAAGGATGAAAACCGGCTCACCGTCCATGTGGACAACAGCCGCAACGACCGGGTGTACCCCCAGAAGGCGGACTTCACCTTCTACGGCGGCATCTACCGGGATGTGAACCTGATTCTGGTGAATAAGGACCACTTTGACATGGATTACTACGGAGGGCCCGGCCTCAAGGTCACCTCCGCCGTCAACGGCTCCAACGGCCAGGTCCGGGTGGAGACCTTCCACAAGGCGGAGCGCGCCGCGGTGGCCGTCCGGCTGCTGGACGGGGACGGCAAGGCTGTGGCCGAGGGCACGGGGACGGACTGCACGCTGGCCATCTCCAAGGTGCGGCTGTGGGACGGCGTGAAGGACCCCTACCTCTACACCTGTGAGGCCACGCTGCTGGTGGACGGCAGAGCGGTGGACCAGGTGTCCGCCCGGTTCGGCGTGCGCACCTTCTCTGTGGACCCGGAAAAGGGCTTCTTCCTCAACGGACGGTCCTACCCTCTCCACGGGGTGAGCCGCCACCAGGACTGGAAGGGCATCGGCAACGCCATCACAAAGGAACATCATGACACGGACATGGCCATGATCCGGGAGGTGGGGGCCAACACCATCCGTCTGGCCCACTACCAGCACGACCAGTATTTCTACGACCTGTGCGACCAGTACGGCATGGTGGTGTGGGCGGAAATCCCCTATATCTCCGAGCACATGCCCAACGGCCGGGACAACACCATCTCCCAGGCCAAGGAGCTGGTCATCCAGAACTACAACCACCCCTCCATCGTGGTGTGGGGGGTGTCCAACGAGATCACCATCTCCACCAAGGACAAGGCGGACATGCTGGACAACCACCGGGTCCTCAACGACCTGTACCATGAGCTGGACCCCACCCGGCTGACCACCCTGGCCTGTTACGCCATGTGCGGGCCCTTCAACAAATCGGCCCACATCACCGACCTGGTGAGCTGGAATTTGTACCTGGGCTGGTACGTGCCGGGTCTGTTCCTCAACGATCTGTGGATGGGCTTCTTCCACCTGCGCTATCCCAAGCGCCCCCTGGGCTATTCGGAGTACGGCTGTGAGGCCATGCCCAACCTGCACTCCTCCAAGCCCCGCCGGGGGGACCACACCGAGGAATACCAGTGCGTGTACAACGAGTATATGCTGGAGTGCTTCGCCAAGCATCCCTACCTGTGGGCCACCCACCTGTGGAACATGTTCGACTTTGCCGCCGACGCCCGGGACCAGGGGGGCGAACCCGGCATGAACCACAAGGGCATCGTCACCTTCGACCGCAAGACGAAAAAGGACAGCTTTTATATTTATAAAGCCTGGTGGAGCGATGAGCCCTTCGTCCACATCTGCGGGCGGCGGTACGCAGACCGGCCCGAGGCCGTCACCACAGTGAAAGTGTATTCCAACCAGAAGAAAGTGGCGCTGTACGCCAACGGCAAGCTGCTGGAGGAGAAAGCCGGGGACAAGGTGTTTGAATTCAAGGTCCCGCTCAACGGCGAAGTGGAGCTGAAGGCCATGTCCGGGGAGTGCGCGGATTCCTGCGTCATCCGGCATGTGGACTCACCAAATCCGGCCTACAAGCTCCAGGGCAAGAGCTCCAATAGCGCGAACTGGGTGTAAAGAAGCGCGAGCGTAGGCGCATAGGGGAGCTTGGACCGAAGCGAGAACAAAAGCCCAGCCGCCGGAGGGCGGCGGGTTTTGTTCGAGTCGTAGGGAAAGCGACCCGGCCATGCGCCCAACGCGAGCGTGACAAGGAAGCGTGACAACGTTTTGAGGAGGAGAGTCCATGAGTCAAGAGCCCAATACCACCCTGAACCGGGCAAAGCCATATCAACTGGTGCTGTTTCCCATGAACAACGGCGCCACCAATGTGTACTTCGTCCTGATCCTGTCCTATGTGGCCCAATTCGGTGACAATATCCTGAAGCTGGGCTTCTTTGCCTCCCTGATGGTGACGGTGATGCGGGTGGCCGACGCCATCACCGACCCCATCATCGGTGCGGCTATGGACCGCACCAGCACCCGTATCGGCAAATTCCGGCCCTTCATGATTTTGGGCAGCGGGGTCATGGCGGTGTCCGTCGTCTGCCTGTATGTCCTCACCCCCTTTATCCCCGAGACCATGATGTGGCTGCGCTATGTGGCCTTTGTGGTGATCTATTTTGTCTGGGTCATCGGCTACACCTTCCAGACCTCCTGCACCCGGGCGGGCCAGACGGTGCTCACCAACGACCCCAACCAGCGGCCTATGTTCACCATCTTCAACACGGTGGGCTCCCTGCTGGGCATGGGCGTCATGCAGTTTATGATCCCCATCATCAAGAGTATGTACGACGTGAAAGATGATGCGGGCAATGTCATTGTCTCCGGCTACGCCAACCCCATGGTGTTCCGCATTATCACCCCCATCGGCATCGCCATCTCCGTGTTCCTCACCATCCTGGCCATCATCGGCATCGCTGAGAAGGACAACCCCAAGTATTACGGCATCGGCGGCGACAAGCAGGAAAAGGTGAAGATGTCCGAGTATGTGGAGATCATCAAGGACAACAAGCCCATGCAGCGCCTTATGGTGGCGGGCGCGGGGTGCAAGCTGGCCCTGGCCATCGCCACCAATACCACCGTTTTGCTGGCGCTCTACGGAATCTTGATGGGCAATTATAACTCTCTGTATCTGCCCATGATGGTGCTGGGCTATGTATGCGCGGTGCCCTTCTTCCTCATCAGTATGCGCACATCCCAGAAGCTGGGGCAGAAGGCGTCCCTGGTGCGGTACGTGTCCGTGGCTCTGGCGTGCTATGTAGGCGTACTGGCCCTGCTGCTGTTCAGCAGCCACGGCAATCCAGCCCGTATGCTGGCCTTCCCCTACAACGGCGGCAGCTCCATCAACCTGTACACCGTCCTGTTCATCGTGTGCTTCGGCGTCGGCTACGGGGCCTACTACGCCACCGCCGACATGCCCATCCCCATGGTGGCCGACTGCTCCGACTACGAGACCTACCGTTCCGGCAAATATATCCCCGGCATTATGGGCACCCTGTTCTCTCTGGTGGATAAACTGGTGTCCTCCCTGGCCCAGACGCTGGTTGCCGTCATCTTCTGGATCTGTACCGGGGTGAACGAGCTGCCCAACGACGCCACGCCCTACTCTACCGGCATCAAGGTGGGCGTCATCATCATGTTCTGCGTCATTCCCATGCTGGCCTGGGCAGCCACCCTCATCGCCATGAAGGGCTACGCCCTGACGGGGGAGAAAATGAAGACCATCCAGGCGGTGAACGCCGCCCGGAAGGAGGCGGTGGCGGGCGGCATGAGCCTGGAGCAGGCTATGAAGGAAATTACCGACGATACGGTGAAAACGGCGTAAGTTCGCGAGGGCTGCTTCCTTTTCTTTGAAAAGAAAAGGAAGCGAAAAGAAACTTTTAGACCAGGATATTTCAAATTTTGCTGCAAAAGGGGGAACCGCAAATGCAAATGACATGGCGCTGGTACGGCGAGGGCAACGACCAGATCAAGCTCAGCGACATTAAACAGATCCCTGGCGTGGAGGGCATCGTGTGGGCGCTCCACGACAAGATGCCCGGCGAGGTGTGGCAGCCCGAGGAGATCGCGAAGGTCAAGGCACAGCTGGACGAGTACGGCTTCAACATGGACGTGGTGGAGTCCGTCAACGTCCACGACGACATCAAAATCGGCCTGCCCACCCGGGACCAGTATATTGAAAACTACAAGCAAACCATCAAGAATCTAGCTCCTTTTGGGGTGAAGGTGATCTGCTACAACTTCATGCCGGTGTTCGACTGGACCCGGACGGACCTGTTCCACCCTGTGGGGGACGGCTCTACCGCTTTGTACTACGAGGCGGCCAAGATCAAGCAGGACCCCAAGGAGATGGCGGACTACGTCATGTCCTTCACCGAGAAGTACCACATGACCTTCCCCGGCTGGGAGCCGGAGCGGATGGCCAAGCTGGACGAGCTGTTTGAGAAGTACCGTCCCGTCACCAAAGAGAAGCTGTGGGACAACTTCAAGTATTTCCTGGAGGCCATTATGCCCACCTGCCACGAGTGTGACATCAAGATGGCGGTCCACATGGACGATCCCCCCTGGGACATCTTCGGCCTGCCCCGTCTGCTCACCAGCGGCGCGGCCATCGACAAGTTCCTCAAGATGGTGGACGATCCCTACAACTGCCTGACCCTGTGCTCCGGCTCGCTGAACGCGGACCCGGACAACAACGTGGCGGACATCGTGCGCAAGCACTGCGACCGCATTGCCTTCGCCCACATCCGCAACGTGAAGCACTTCCCCAACGGGGACTTCTCCGAGGCCAGCCACCGGGACTGCGACGGCGACACCGGGATTCTGGACATTCTGAAAGCCTACCACGACTGCGGCTTTGACGGCTACATCCGTCCCGACCACGGCCGCCACCTGTGGACCGAGGGCCCCGGCACTGTGCGGCCGGGCTACGGCCTGTACGACCGGGCTTTGGGCGTGATGTATATGCTGGGCGTCTGGGACTCCCTCGACAAATTTGACCATAAATAATTGACAGGAGGACGAAAATATGATGGATTTACCCTTGAATGTTGATTTTACTGGAAAAGTAGCTGTTGTGACCGGCGCGGGCGGCGTACTGTGCGGCACCATGGCCAAGGCCTTTGCCCAGGCGGGGGCCAAAGTGGCCGCTCTGGACCTGAACGAGGAGGCCGTCAAAAAGCTGGCCGATGAGTGCAGGGCCGAGGGCTTTATCTGCGAGGGCTACAAAGCCAACGTGCTGGAGCCGGAGGCTTTGGAGGCCGTCCATCAGCAGGTTTTGAAGGACTTGGGCCCCTGTGACATCCTCATCAACGGGGCGGGCGGCAACAATCCCCGGGCCACCACCGACAACGAGTACCAGCACGAGCACCAGGAGGGCCAGAAAGGTTTCTTCGACCTGGACGCCGGCGGCGTGGACTTCGTGTTCAAGCTGAACTTCCAGGGCACCCTGCTGCCCACCCAGGCCTTCGCCAAGGACATGGTGGAGCGCAAGAGCGGCGTGATCCTCAACGTCAGCTCTATGAACGCCTATATCCCGCTGACCAAAATCCCCGCCTACTCCGGGGCCAAGGCGGCGGTGTCCAACTTCACCCAGTGGCTGGCGACCCACTTCGCGGGGTCCGGCATCCGCTGCAACGCCATCGCCCCGGGCTTCCTGGTGTCCAACCAGAACCGGAAGCTGCTGTTCAACGAGGACGGCACCCCCACCGCCCGCTCCGCCAAGATTTTGAACGGCACCCCCATGGGCCGCTACGTGGAGAGCGAGGAACTGTTGGGCGGCGTGTTCTTCCTGTGCGACGACAAAGCCGCCTCCGCCATCACAGGGGTGGTACTGCCCATCGACGCGGGCTTCGCCGCCTATTCCGGGGTGTAACCCGTCCGCACCAATAAATGGAAAAATAGACAAAAAATTCACGGGCAAGACGGCGCGGCCGCAGCGGACGCGCCGTCTTTCTGCCCGTTCCGAACGGAATCGGCCTGAAAAAGGGGAAAAATCCAGCGGAAATCCTCATAATTTTGCTGACAATTTTGATGAAATATTTTTCCGGAAAAAGGCTTGAAATTTTGTATTGCTTTTGATAAACTTACCTTGAATATATCAGCGGGCGTTCCCGCGGAACCGTCCGCTCCACGGAAGGGAGGGAGCTCTATGAACAAGGCGGTCACACCTTGGGGAATGCCCGCCGCCGAGTCGCCGGCGGCGGCGGGGTGAACCGTAAACGGTATAGGCAAACCATAGGAAACTATGGGACGCAAAGCCAGGTGCGTCGGCGCGTCGCGCCACGCTCGACCGGCTGCAATTTTGGGCAAACCATGGGAAACTGTGGGACGCAAAGCCAGGTGCGTCGGGGCCCCGCCCCACGCTCGACCGGTTGCAATGGCAACCCTCGGGAAACCAAGGGAACGCAAAACCAGAGGCTAAGGGGCGCGCTGGCCTTCTGGTCCCCGAAAGGGGCAGACCCGGCGGAACGCCCTATGCTCGTTCGGTTACCGGACCCTTTGCGTCCGAAATTGCAAAGAAAGGAAGTAAAAAATGAAGAATTTGAAACATTTTGGCAAGCGCGGGCTGTCTGTCCTGCTCGCTCTGGTCCTGTGCCTCAGCCTGCTGCCCATGAGCGCGTTTGCAGCTACGATCACTCCAGATAGCCCCGTATTTGTGGGTGAAACCGGTAGTGTCAAGAGTCTGAAAACGCTGGTAGCATCTTGTCCTTATTGTGGGGGAGATGTTGACGAGTCCGCAGCAGAGAAATTTCGGAATGTAAATATAGCCGATACAACTTGTGCACATTTCACCGAGTGGAACATCGGCTATAGACCCTATGGCGGCTACTCTAGCGTTCCCTGCATGGAAGTATTTTTCCAGGGAACGAGGCCCGGCACCACTTCCTCTGCGCTCACGTATGAGGCCAACTACGAGCGGAGCTATTCAAGCGGGTACTGCAAATTCTGCGGTGGCGGAGTTAGCGTCCCCAGCGACTTTAGTTGGTATCTTCTGCGTGATACGGTGAGTATCCCCGTCTACGCCCGCTACCAGCTGACCTACAACTCTGATGGCGGCTCCCATGTGGCACCGACCACTCAGGATGTGCCATCCGAGAGCGCCACGCTGAGCGTTGCGGGAGCTCCCACTAAGCAGGGCTACACGTTCAAGGGCTGGAAGGATGAAACTGGCAGTATTGTCAGCAGTGTCACCCTGTATTGGAGCGAGGGACTCGGTTCAAAGAACAACCCCGTTACCAAGACCCTGACCGCCGTGTGGGAAGAGGACAACCCCCAGCAGGACACCACCTACAAGACCTTCACCAAGTATTGGATTGACGGCGATGTAGTTGCTACTGTGACGAGTGGCAACAAAGACGGCAAGGTGGGCGACCAGATTGTCGGCGCGACTTTGGGCGCGGCGGAGCCGACTAAGGTAAGAACAGTGGATAGCAACCGTCTCACTTTCCAGTATGATAGTTGCGACCCCGACATTCTTACCCTCGGAACCGATGCCACAGCCAACGTCATTACCTTGAACTATGTGCACAACCATGTGGATAACAGCGGCGACGGCAAGTGCGACGAGTGCGGGAAGAACATTTGCCCCCACACCAACGTGAGCTACAACGACAACCAGGATGGCCGCACCCACGACGGCGTGTGTGACGATTGCCAGCAGACTGTTGTGGACAACGAGAACCACGCGGACGGCAACACCGACGGCTACTGCGACAAGTGCGGCGCGTGTACCCACACTAAGGGGTCTGACGGCTACTGCACTGACCCCAACTGCACCCACGACAGCAACTGCACCTGCGGCGGCAAGAACAATGGTTGGACCTGTAATCACGAGCATTACAGCGATGGTTCCTGCAAGACCCCCAACTGCACACATGCTGCTGACAGTCACGACTGCTGCCCGACGCATTTCCATGCGGATAATGATGACGATCTGAAGTGCGACATCTGCGGTGAGCCCACCGTATGCTTCCATCCCGCCGGCCAGTGCGGCGATGAGTGCAAGCACCCCGCTGATTGTCAGTGCAAGAAGCACGTACACAAGGACGAGAGTCCCGCAGACGGCGAGTGCGATGACTGCGGTGACTGCCTGCACACCCCCAACAGTTGCGGCGATGAGTGCGACCACGACGCTGCTTGCCAGTGCAAACACACTCATAAGGACGAGAATCCCCCAGACGGCAAGTGCGATGACTGCGGCGTGTGCCTGCACAATAAGGATGACCAGGGCTACTGCACTGAAGAAAACTGCCAGCACGGCACCGACTGCTGTGTGAAGAAACCCGGCGACCACCAGCACAAGGACGAAGAGCCCAAGGACGGCAAGTGTGACGAGTGCGGCGCATGCATGCACGAGAAGGATCCCGCCACCGGCTACTGCACCGTGGAAGGCTGCGACCACACCGGCTGCTGTGTGAAGGACCCCGGCAAGCACCAGCACAAGGACGAAGAGCCCAAGGACGGCAAGTGTGACGACTGCGGCGCGTGCATGCACGAGCACGAGGATGGCTACTGTGTCGATCCCGACTGCACCGGCACCGGCGACCACAGCCAGTGCTGTACGAAGAAAAAAGCTCCCCAGGTAACCATCAGCAACCGCTATGCTCCCATTACCGTCAATAACGGCGTGGCCACCGCTCCCTATACTGTGACCGTGAAAAACGAGAGCGGTTATCCCCTCTACAGCTTGGATATCAAGGACAAACTGACCACCACCGTGTACCAGCACGGCACCACCACACCCACTGACGCGGTGGAGATCAAGGTCATTCCCGTTGATGTAACGCTGAATGGGACTTCTATCAAGGATAAGGTCGACCTGGGCGGCGAGCGGACCGTTTCCGCCAATGCCACGACCAATCTCCAGTGGACTGTGCTCAAGGGCAATGAAACGTTTGCGGACGACGCTGTGGTGACCCTCACCTACAACGTCACCATCCGTCTCACCGGTAATGTGGGTGTGGACTATCGCTTCAATAACACCGCCAAGGGTGTGACTGATACGGAATATAAGCCTGCGCCGGAGGTGGCTATGGCCAGCTATCAGGCCCCCGTGTATTTCGAGAAGTTCGAGACTGAAGAAACCAACACTGGCGCCGGCAACATTCCCGATTCTGATCCTGATCCTGTTACCCCTCCCTCTGGTGGTGACACCGGCACAGGTGGGACCCTGCTTCCCGACAGCGGCGGCAACCAGGGCGGCAACGAAGGTGGCAACCAGGGCGGCAACGAAGGCGGCAACCAGGGCGGTGGTAACGATCCCGACGACATCTACATTCCCGACGATCCCACCCCCCTGAACCCCACCCCCGTCACCCCGCCTGAGGTGGAGATCGACGACGAGCGGACTCCTCTGGCTTCCGCCAACGGCCTGAACAGCGTCGACCACTTCGCCTACATCGCGGGCTATACGGACGGCACCGTGCGGCCGGAGAGCAACATCACCCGCGCGGAAGTGGCCACCATTTTCTACCGGCTGATGACCGACGTGTACCGCGCCGCCAACTGGTCCGACACCAACGATTTCAGCGACGTGAATGCCGGCGACTGGTTTAACAACGCGGTTTCCACCTGCGCCAAGGCCGGGATCGTCAGCGGCTACTCCAACGGCACCTTCGCCCCCAACCAGGCGATCACCCGCGCTGAGTTCGCCACCATCGCCGCCCGCTTCCTCGACGAGGAGATCACCGGCGAGAACGCGGAGGGCTTCAGCGACATCGACGGACACTGGGCCAAGGCCAACATCCTGCGCGCCGCCGAGGCGGGCTGGGTGAACGGCGACAACGGCCGGTTCCGTCCCGACAACTACATCACCCGCGCGGAGGTCATGACCATCGTCAACCGCATGCTCAACCGGCTGGCGGATAAGGAGCATATGCTGGACGACATGAAGGTCTGGCCGGACAACCCCGAGACCGCGTGGTACTACGAGGCCGTGCAGGAGGCCACCAACAGCCACCAGTACGAGAGCCTCGAGGAGACCCACGACTGGACCGAGCTGGACGAAGATCCCGACTGGTCCGCTCTGGAAAAAGAGTGGGCTGCCGGCTAAGCCTCCGCTCAGCAAAACAGCGCACCTAACTCAGCCGGCCCCGGGGGAAACCCCGGGGCCGGTTCTATTGTTTGTGTTCTATTCTGTCAATGCCGGAGCGATTTTGTAGTTTTTCGCCGAACAGGAAATGTCGAAAAATAGCGGGTAAAGGTGTACAGCTCTTGAATAATTATACTTGCCGTTTTCATCCGTCAAGCCTGAAACAGGCTGATAAATCAGAGCTTGACGGGCTTCATGCCGGCAAGTGAAGTGGTGTATAAGGGCTGTATACACCGCTATGCTGACCGCCGAAAAACGACATTCCATTTCGGCGAAAATCGACATTTTCTGCTTGGCGTTGACAGCGGTTGGCCTTGCTGGTCAGGGTGTCTAACTTCCGATAGGTAACCGGGTAAACGCGGACTTGGGTGTTTCCGACCGGCTTGTCCGAACACCTGATAATGCACTTGTCCATGAAATCTTTCCTTTCTCTTGATTACGTCCGGTTCCCGTGGTACAATTCAGGGGAAGGGGCTGGTTTGTGGTTCTGGCCTCTGCCCCGTTAGGCGGTCACCTGGCGGGGCGCTTCTTTTTTGCTGTCATTCCTGCAGGCCCTCCATGGGCCGGGCTGCGTCGCCTTATGCCTCTTGCGCCAGCCACTAAGCAGGACTGCCAAAGCTGCCCGCTGCGGGAAAAGTGTTTGAGCGAGAATGACAGGCGAGGCGCCCGGAAATAGGAAATCTGGTTATGTTGAAAGAAAGCGGAGACTTTATCAGGAGAATATTGTAAGGTACGCATGAAGGAAGCTGTTTTATGGCGGATATCGCATTTGGTTCGAGGTAAGTCGCCAGAATGGACCGAGAGTTTCAGCGCGTGATTGAGATATTCGTCTGGATTGCTCTCGGAGGCATAGGGTGGCAGAACAGCTCGATTTTATCCCGATGCCTGTCCAGCCAGGCGGTGGCTTTCTTCCCATGGTGCACCTTTAAGTTGTCCAGAATCAGGAAAACTTTTCGGTTGGAGGTTCGAACCAGCCGCTCCACAAATTGGATCAGGCGCTGCTGGTTCATGGAATCTTCGTACAGCATAAAGCGAATGTCCCCCTGCCTGCTCAGGGCGGAAAACATATTCAGCCCCTCTCTTTTCGTCTCCACCGGCAGAATCGGAGGCTGCCCTTTGGGTGC